>JAIUOS010000005.1 GCA_020161755.1 Actinomycetota bacterium | reverse complement strand
TCGAGGGCCTCGGCGAAGGTCGCCGCGCCGATCGGGGCGATCATGAACTCCTGGATGTCGACGTTGGAGTCGGCGTGCGACCCACCGTTGAGGATGTTCATCATCGGCACCGGGAGCAGGTTCGCGGTCGGGCCGCCGATGTAGCGGTACAGCGGGAGGCCGGCGGACTCGGCGGCCGCGTGCGCCACCGCGAGGGAGACGCCCAGGATCGCGTTCGCGCCCAGCTTGCCCTTGTTGTCGGTGCCGTCCAGCTCGATCATGGCCTGGTCGAGCAGGCGCTGCTCGTCGGCGGCCATGCCGATGACCTCGGGCGCGATCTGCTCGATCACGTTCTCCACGGCCTTCAGCACACCCTTGCCGCCGTAGTGCGCGGCATCGCCGTCGCGCAGCTCGACGGCCTCGAACGCACCGGTGGAAGCACCGGACGGGACGGCAGCGCGACCCTCTGCGCCGTCATCGAGCACGACCTGGACCTCCACGGTCGGGTTGCCGCGGGAGTCGAGGATCTGTCGAGCGTCTACGAATTCGATACTTGCCACTATTCATGCCTTTCAGGACGGTGTGGTCATCGGTCCCAACCCTAGCGGCCACGGCCCGCGGTGGCAGCAGCGGGCGTCAGCGTGGAAGCCCCCGTCCCGCAGCGTGGACGGGGCACCCCGACGAAAGAGGGGACGGTTCCTGTCTCGGTCCGGGACCGAGATAGGAACCGTCCCCACTTCGGTCGGCCGGCCCCGGCGGTTTCGGTCAGCCGGCCTCGGCGGTGCGCACCCTGGCCTCGAGGACGCGCAGGGCGGCTCGTGCCTCCTGCTCGGGGTCGAGTCCGAGCTCCTCGGCGCGCGCGACCAGGCGGAGGAACTCCGCTCCCAGCTCGTCGGCGGCGAGCCCGGACGCCTCCACGCCGAGCGCCGCCGGCTCCAACCCGTGGCTGCGCGCACGAACGATGACCTTGTGCGCCCGGGTCAGCGCGGACAGCCGCTCCGGAATCCCGTCCAGCGCCGACGAGCGGGCCTTCTCGGCGGCTTTCGCCCGCTCCCACGACCCGATCAGGTCGGACGGCACCTCGGCGTCGGAGAACACGTACGGGTGCCGGGCGACCAGCTTGTCGGCGATCCGGCGCGCCACGTCCTCGATGTCGAAGCGTCCGGTCTCGGCCGCGATCTCGGCGTGGAACACCACCTGGAGCAGCAGGTCGCCGAGCTCCTCGGCCAGGTGGTCGTCGTCCGCGGTCTCGATGGCCTCGACGACCTCGAGCGTCTCCTCCACGAGGTAGCGCACCAGCGTGGCGTGGGTCTGTTCGGCGTCCCACGGGCAGCCCGAACGGAGGCGGTGCATCACCGCCACCAGTCGTTCGAGTTCGCTCACTCCTGCCTGATCGGCGCGACCTCGGAGATCGAACCGGTGCTGCCGTCGGCGATCGCGAACTTCTGGGAGTCCCAGGTGCCGAACCGCGGGTTGAGCCGGACGGTGGTCTCCTCCGCGAGCGCGAGGTAGGCGGCCCGGCCGGCGTCGGTGGACACGATCGCCTGCGCGTCGACCCAGTCGCCGACGAAGTCGGCCAGCTCCGGGTCCTTCGCGAGTTCGGACAGCGACGCGTCCGCGGCCATGACCTGCTGGCGCTCGGCGTCGGTGACCGGGAGCTTGGTGGCCAGCGCGATCTTGCTGCTGATCAGGATCTGCACCACCGCGGTGTTGAAGGTGGACGCGGAGTCGCTGGTGTCGGAGGTGAACGCGGCCACCTGGTTCGACAGGTGCGTGACCTGGTCGAGGCTGATCGGCGTCGGCCCGACGTACGCGGCGTTCTGCGGGCTTCCGGTCGCACAGCCGGTCAGGGCCAGTGCGGCCGTGGTGGCCAGCGCCGCGAGCTTCACCGATTTCATGTTCCGTCCCATCCGTGGTCCAACGCTGGGGATACTACCGGGTGCCGGCTCCGACGAAGACGTCGGCCATCACCTTGGCCGCCCACGCGAGCAGCGCCGCGTCGGTGATCGGCTGGCCGCCGATCGGACGGGTCATCGGCCGCGGCACCAGGATCGTGCTCTGCGCCTTGCGGACCTGCGAGCCCGGGTACAGCCGGTTCAGCCGCAGCTGGGCCGAATCGGGCAGGTCGGCCGGGGCGAACCGGATCATCGTGCCCTGAGCCACGACCTCATGGACGCCGTACCGGCGCGCCTCCAGCCGGAACCCGGCCACCGCCAGCAGCGCCTCCGCCGGGGCCGGCGGCGGGCCGTACCGGTCGACGAGCTCGTCGCGGACCGCCGCGATGTCGGCGTCGGAGGTGACCGCGGCCAGCCGCTTGTACATCTCCAGCCGCAGCCGCTCGGACTCGACGTACTCCGCCGGCAGGTGCGCGTCGACCGGCAGCTCGATCTTCATCTCCGGCTCCGGCTCGGCGTCCTCGCCGCGGAAGTCGGCGACCGCCTCCCCCACCAGCCGGATGTACAGGTCGAAACCGACGTCGGCGATGTGGCCGGACTGCTCGCCGCCGAGCAGGTTGCCCGCGCCGCGGATCTCGAGGTCCTTCATCGCGATCGCCATGCCCGCGCCCAGGTCGGTGTGCGCGGCCATCGTGGCGAGCCGGTCGTGCGCGGTCTCGGTGAGCGGCTTCTCCGGCGGGTACAGGAAGTAGGCGTAGCCGCGCTCGCGGCTGCGTCCGACCCGTCCCCGCAACTGGTGCAGCTGGGACAGCCCCAGCAGGTCGGCCCGCTCGATCATCAGGGTGTTGGCCGTCGAGATGTCCAGGCCGGCCTCGACGATCGTGGTGCAGACCAGCACGTCGGAGCGCCGCTCCCAGAAGTCGACCATCACCTGCTCGAGCGTGTGCTCGTTCATCTGGCCGTGCGCGACCGCGACCCGCGCCTCCGGGACGAGTTCGGCGATCTGCTGGGCGGTCTTCTCGATCGTCTGCACCCGGTTGTGGATGAAGAACGCCTGGCCCTCTCGGGCCAGTTCGCGCCGGATCGCCGCCCGCACCTGGTTCGCGTCGTACGGCCCGGCGAACGTCAGGACGGGGTGCCGCTCCTCCGGCGGGGTGGCGATGACGCTCATCTCGCGGATGCCGGTGATGGCCATCTCCAGCGTCCGCGGGATCGGGGTGGCGCTCATCGCCAGAACGTCCACGTTCAGCCGCAGCTTCTTCAGCTGCTCCTTGTGCTCGACGCCGAACCGTTGCTCCTCGTCGATGATCACCAGGCCGAGGTCGGAGAACGTCACGTCGTTGGCGAGCAGCCCGTGGGTGCCGACGACGACGTCCACCGAGCCGTCGGCCAGGCCGGCGACGACCTTCTTCTTGTCGGCGGGGCTGGAGAACCGGCTGAGCGCGGCGACCGTCACCGGGAAGCCCGCGTACCGGTCGGCGAACGTGGCGTGGTGCTGCTGCACCAGCAGCGTGGTGGGCACCAGCACCGCCACCTGCTTGCCGTCCATCACCGCCTTGAACGCCGCCCGGACGGCGATCTCGGTCTTGCCGTAGCCGACGTCGCCGCAGATCAGGCGGTCCATCGGGACGACCTGCTCCATGTCCTGCTTGACCTCGGTGATCGCCGCCAGCTGGTCGGGGGTCTCGACGTAGGCGAACGCGTCCTCCAGCTCGTTCTGCCAGACGGTGTCGGGGCCGAACGCGTGGCCGCGGGACGCCTGCCGGGCCGCGTACAGCTTGATCAGCTCCGACGCGATCTCGCGGACGGCCTTGCGGGCGCGGGACTTGCGCTTGTTCCAGTCGCCGCCGCCCAGCTTGTCGAGCGTGGGGCTCTCCCCGCCGACGTAGCGGGTGACCAGGTGCAGCTGGTCCATCGGCACGAACAGCCGGTCGGCCGGCTGGCCACGCTTGGAGGACGCGTAGTCGAGCACCAGGTACTCGCGGGTGGCGCCGGCGACCGTCCGCTGCACCATCTCGACATAGCGGCCCACGCCGTGGGTCTCGTGGACGACGGCGTCGCCGCCCTTGAGCTCGAGCGGGTCGATCTGGTTCTTGCGCCGTGCCGGCATCTTCCGGGATGCCTTGTCGGCGTCCCGCTGGCCGGAGAGGTCGCCGGCGGTGAACACGTCCAGCCCGATCGCGGGCAGGCTGAACCCGTGCCGCAGCTCGGCGCGCAGGACGCTGACCAGACCGGACGGCGGCGCCGCGGTGAGCTCATCGGGACGCGCGGCCGGGATGTCGGCGCCCTTCAGGACCTCGACCATGCGGGCGGCCAGACCGCTGGAGTCGGCCACCAGCACCGTGCGGTGACCCCCGGCCACCGAGGCCCGGATCGTGGCGACCGCCGCTTCGGTGTCGCCGCGCCAGACCGGGGCCTCCTGGGCCTCGACCGTGCGGCTGGCGACGGCGGAGACGTCGGCGGCGGTGTAACCACTGGCCGCCGGCGTTCCGAACTCCTCGGGGGCCGTTTCGTCGAGGTCGCCGGCACTGAACGGGGACAGGCTCCACCAGGCCTGGCCGCGGGCCAGCGCGTGGGCGCGGACGTCGGCGAGGCTGCGGTAGGCGGACGCGCCGAGGTCGATCGGCGCCTGCCCGCCTTCGGCGGCGGCCGCCCAGGAGGCGCTGAGGAACTCCTCGCTGGTCACCACCAGCTCGTGCGCGCGGGCGCGGATGCGTTCGGGGTCGGACAGCAGGACCTGGGTGTCGGCGGGCAGCACGTCGACGAGCAGTTCGAGCCCGTCGACCAGCACCGGGGCCAGCGACTCCATGCCGTCGACCGCGTGGCCGTTGGCGATGCGCTCGAACAACTCGCCGAGGTTGCCGGGCGCGTTTAGGTGGACGGCGGCCAGCGCGGCCGCGCGCGCCTTCACGTCCTCGGTGATCAGGAGTTCGCGGCACGGGGACGCGACGACCTCGGGCAGCGTGGTGTCGAACGAGCGCTGGTCGGCGACGGCGAAGGGACGGATCTCCTCGACGGTGTCGCCGAAGAAGTCGATGCGCACCGGGTGCTCAAGGGTGGGCGGGAACAGGTCGATGATGCCGCCGCGGACGCAGAACTCGCCGCGCCGCTCGACCAGGTCGACCCGGATGTAGGCGGCGTCCACCAGCCCGCGGGCGACTTCGTCCAGGTCGTAGTCCTCGCCGGCGACCAGCGTGACCGGCAGCAGGTCGCCCAGGCCCTTCACCTGCGGCTGGAGCACCGAGCGCACCGGCGCGACCACCACCCGGGGCATCGGCAGCGGGTCGTTGCCGACCAGCCGGCGCAGCACGGCGAGCCGGCGTCCGACGGTGTCGGAGCGCGGGCTGAGGCGCTCGTGCGGCAGGGTCTCCCAGGCCGGGTAGTAGGCCACCTCGTCGTCGCCCAGCAGCGAGGCGAGCGCGGCGGTGACGGCCTCGGCCTCGCGGAACGTGGAGGTGACCAGCAGCAGCGGGCGCTGCACCTGCCCGGCGAGCGCGGCGACGAACAGGGGCCGGACGGCCTCGGGCATGGTGAGGTCGAGGGCGGGCAGGCGTCCGGTGCGGGAATCCGCGATGGCCTCGGCCAGGACCGGCTCGCTGCCGACGAGATCCACCAGGCCGTTCAGCATCACCGCATCACCTTACCCAGCACGACCGACACCCGGGACGGGTGCAACGGCGGGACGGAATCCTCCGTCCGACCGGGACGGCGCGGGTGCCTGCGGGTGCCTGCGCAGGGTCAGGAGTTGAACCGGCTCTGGGTCGCGTCCAGCCCCACGGTGAGCAGCGACTCGACCGCGTCCGCGCAGCGTCCGACCTCGACGGCCACGTCCTCGGACAGGGCGGACGGGAACGGGCTGAGCACGTAGTCGGCCGGGTCCTGGCGGCCCTGGGGGCGTCCGACGCCGTAGCGGGCGCGGAAGTAGTCGCCCGTCCCGAGGCTGCGACGGATCGACTTCAAGCCGTTGTGGCCGTTGTCGCCGCCCCCGAACTTGAGGCGCAGCTGGCCGAACTCCAGGTCGAGCTCGTCGTGGACCACCACCAGGTACTCGGGGGTGATCCGGTAGTAACCGAGCGCCTTGGACACAGCAGCGCCGGAGTCGTTCATGTACGTCCGCGACTTCAGCAGGACGATCTTCTCGGCCTCGGCACCGACCCCACCGATGCCGCCGGCCGCGGTCAGCCGGGTCTGCGCCACCTCGGCGCGCAGCTGGCCGGCACCGGAGAAGGTGACGCCGGCCCGCCGGGCGAGCTCGTCGACCACCAGATAGCCGACGTTGTGCCGGTGAGACGCGTAGGTCGGGCCCGGATTACCGAGCCCGACCACCAGCCAGGTCGACATGTCGGAGGCTCAGGCCTCTTCCTCGGCCTCGACGGCCTCATCGGCGGCGCCCTCTCCGGCCAACTCGGCGTCCAGCGACGCCTGGGTCGGGGTGGCGGCGATCGAGAGGATCAGGTCGTCGGCCTCGCCCGGGAACACCGCGCCGGTGGGGAGCTTCAGGTCCCCGGCGGTGATGGTCTCGCCGATCTCGAGCCCGGCGATGTCGATCTCGACGCCGGCCGGGATGTGGGTGGCCTCGACCTCGAGGCTGATCGTCTGCTGGTCCATCACGATCATGCGGTCGCTCGGGTGGTCGCCCACGACGACGAGCGGAACCTCGACGGTGACCTTCTCGCCCTTGCGGACGATGACCAGGTCGAGGTGCTCGATGCTCCCGCGGATGGGGTTTCGCTGCACCTGCTTGGCCAGGGCCAGCTGGGTCTTCGCGCCGTCGACGGAGATCTCGAGCACCGCGTTGGCCACGCGCAGGGCCAGCAGCAGCTCGTGCCCCGGCAGCGACAGGTGGACCGGATCGGTCCCGTGGCCGTACAGGACGGCCGGCACCAGACCGGCCCGACGGGTACGGCGGGCCGCGCCCTTGCCGAATTCGGTGCGGGAAACCGCTGCGATCTTGCTCTCAGACACTTTGCTCTAACTCCTCAACCTCGTACAGATTCACGGCTCGACGAGGGAGGACCGGCGGCGCTCAGCGCTCCGCCTTGTCGATCACGGGCCGTTTTCGGCCCCTCGCCGAGGCAACCCGCCCAGTCTATCGCCGGACGCCGCCGCGGACGAATCGGCCGCGGGAAAGGGGATTGGCCCCCGTCCCGCCAGACCGGCGGTCGGAGCGGACCAAAAGGGGACAGTCCCCTTTTGGTCCGGAGTCAGTGCGCGCCGTTGAACAGGGATGCGACCGAGCCCTCCTCGAAGACGGCCTGGATCGCCTGGGCGAGCAGCGGCGCCATCGAGAGCACAGTCAGCTTCGGGATGTTGATCCCGTCGGGGATCGGCAGGGTGTTGGTGACGATGACCTCTTCGAAGTCGGACTCGTTCAGCCGCTGCGGCGCCGGCCCGGACAGGATCGGGTGGGTGGCGGCCGCGATCACCCGCTTGGCACCGTGCGCCTTCAGCGCGGCCGCGGCCTGGCAGATCGTGCCGGCGGTGTCGATCATGTCGTCGACCAGCAGGCAGACCCGGCCCTCGACGTCGCCGACGACCTCGCCGACGGCCACCTCGTTGGCCTTGTTCGGGTCGCGCCGCTTGTGGATGATCGCCAGCGGCGTCCCCAACCGGTCGGAGTACTCATCAGCCAGCCGGACGCGGCCCGCGTCCGGGGAGACCACGGTCATCTCCGAGGTGTTGTAGGACGACTTGATGTAGTCCACCAGCACCGGCAGCGCCATCAGGTGGTCGACCGGGCCGTCGAAGAACCCCTGGATCTGCGCGGCGTGCAGGTCGACCGACATCAGGCGGTTCGCCCCAGCCACCTTGTACAGGTCGGCGACCAGCCGGGCCGAGATCGGTTCGCGTCCGGCGTGCTTCTTGTCCTGGCGACCGTACGGGTAGAACGGCGAGACCACCGTGATGCGCCGGGCGGACGCGCGCTTCAGCGCGTCGATCATGATCAGCTGCTCCATCAGCCACTCGTTGACCGGGGCCGGGTGCGCCTGGATGACGAAGCAGTCCGCGCCGCGTACGGACTCCTCGAACCGCACGTAGATCTCGGAGTTCGCGTACGTCAGCAACCGGGTCGGGATCAGGTCCACGCCGAGCAGCTCGGCGACCTCCTCGGCGAGTTCGGGGAACGCGCGTCCCGTGCAGACCATCAGGTGCTTCTCGGTCGGACGCTTGATCCCGCTCACTCGCCGGACTCCGTTCCTTCAGCCGCGTGCTCGCGGGGCTCGGTGGGTGCCAGGGCCGCCTCGGCGGCCGCGGCGGTCGCGGTCCCGGGACGCTTGCGCGCGACCCAGCCGCGGATGTTTCGTTGCTGCCCGCGGGACACCGCCAACTCCCCCGGACCGACGTCGGCGGTGATCGTGGAACCGGCCGCCACGTAGGCCCCGTCCGCGATGTGCACCGGCGCCACCAGCACCGAATCGCTGCCGACGAACGAGTGCGCGCCGACGGTCGAGGTGTACTTCCCGAGCCCGTCGTAGTTGGCGAAGATCGTGCCGGCCCCGATGTTGCTGCCCTCCCCCACCACCGCGTCGCCGCAGTAGGTGAGGTGCGGCACCTTCGCGCCGTCCCCGATCACGGCCTTCTTGGTCTCGACGAACGCGCCGATGTGGGCCCGGGTGCCGATCTCGGTGCCGGGACGCAGGAAGCTGAACGGCCCGACGGTGGCGTCGTCGCCGATCACCGCCAGCTCGGCATGGGTGCGCAGCACGCGCGCATTCTCGCCCACCTCGACGTCGATCAGGGTGGTGTCCGGCCCGATGGTTGCCCCCCTGCCGACCGACGTGGCACCCTCCAGCGACGTGCCGGGCAGGAGCGTGACGTCCTCGGCGAGGTCGACACCGGCCTGCACCCAGGTCGTGGCCGGGTCGAGCACGGTGACGCCCTCGGCCATCCAGTGGGCGAGGATGCGCCGGTTGAGTTCGGCCCCCCGCTCGGCAAGCTGCAGGCGGTCGTTGACGCCCTCCGTCTGCAGGTAGTCGGCCAGGACGCGGGCGCCGACCCGGCGTCCGGCGTCGTGGGCGTGGGAGATGACATCGGTGAGGTACAGCTCGCCCTGGGCGTTGGCGGCCTGGAGCGCGGCCAGGCCCTCGCCGAGGGTGGCCGCGTCGAAGACGTAGATGCCGGAGTTGATCTCGACGATCGCGAGCTCCTCGGCGGTCGCGTCCGACTGCTCGACGATCCGGGCGACCTCCTCGCCGTCGCGGACGATGCGTCCGTAGCCGGTCGGGTCGGGCACCACCGCGCTGAGCACGGTGACGGCGTTGCCGCCCTCGCGATGGGCGGCGACCAGGTCGATCAGGGTCTCGGCCTCGAGCAGCGGGACGTCCCCGGAGGTGACGACGATCTCGCCGACCACACCAGGCAGCGCGGCCAGGCCGGCGCGGACGGCGTCCCCGGTGCCCAGCGGACGCTCCTGGATCGCGATGGTCACGTGGGGGGCGATCTCGGCGAGGTGCTCGGTGACCAGCTCGCGCTGGTGGCCGACCACGACGACGAGGCGGTCGGGCGACAACGCGTCCGCGGTGTCGATGGCCAGCGCGACCATGGACTTGCCCGCGACCCGGTGCAGCACCTTCGGGACGGCCGATTTCATGCGGGTTCCGGCTCCGGCCGCCATGATGACGACGGCTGCCACTCGGTTGTCTGCGTCCTGCTCGGCCACGGGCACTCCCAGCGTTCGGTGGTCTCGGCTCTCCCGGTACCGCACCAGCGTCGACGGTGCGGGTGAGGCGGCGAACCCGGGGAGACCGGCTCATCCTAGCCGCGCCGGGGCGCTGGTTTTCCTGCTGTTGAGACACCCGTCCGCCAAATCGCGGCGGGTTCTGGCCGGTGAGCCCACGGCGTCCCGCGCGGCAGCGGCGGCGGCTGCAACGAACCCGCGCTCTGCGGCGTGTAGTGGTCGAGATTCACTGACTCGCGCGGAGGCGACATGGACCGACGGAACCTGTTCCTGGCAACGGCAGCACTCGCGCTCGGCGCGGCGCTGCCCGGCTGCGCGTCCCCGGTGCGGACGGCTGCGCCGGCGGCATCGCCGTCGTCGTCGCCGTCCCCGTCGGGAGCCGGCGACGCCCCGGCGAAGAACAGTGTCGACGCCCTCGACCGGATCGCCCGCAAGCTGATGGGACGGCTCGCCCCGGCCCCGGCGAACGTCGTGTTCTCGCCCTGGTCGATCGCGATGGTGCTGTCGATGGTGCGCGAAGGCGCGCTGGGCACGACCGCGTCCGAGCTGGACGCGCTGCTGGGAGCGCCGGCGCCGACCTTCGGCGACCTGCTCGCCACGCAGGAGCGGGCGCTGGAGTCCGCGGCGGACCGGCTCCGGTTCGGCAACGCCCTGTGGGGGCAGCGGGACCTGACCTGGAAGGCGCCGTTCCTGGCCCGGCTCGCCTCGACCTACCGGGCGCCCCTGCACCCGTCCGACTTCCTGGCCGATCCGGACGCGGCCCGGCGCGAGATCAACGGCTGGGTAGACACCCAGACGGCAGGCAAGATCCCGGAACTGCTCACGCCCGGGCTGGTGACGTCGGACACCCGCCTCGTGCTGGTCAACGCCGTCCACTTCAAGGCCCCGTGGGAGACGCCGCTGGTCGAGGTGGGGACGCGGCCGTTCACCACCGCGGACGGCCGGCAGGTCGCCGTCCCCACGCTCGCGGACTCCGAGGTGCGGCCGTGGTACGACCGCGGTGGCCGTCGGGGCACCGCGCTTTTCTGTGAGAACCGGGACTTCGCGCTGGTGCTGGTGCAGTCGAAGGCGTCCGACGCCGCGGTGCCGCTCGCGGTGTTCCGGGACGTGCTCCTCGCCGAGGTGGCGCCGGTGTCGGTCCAGCTGCCGGCGTGGAAGCTGCGGCTGCGGACGATGCTCACCGAGGTGCTGCAGGACCTCGGCGTCCGCACTGCGTTCGAGGGCGAGCGCGCCGACTTCAGCGGCATGACCGACGACCAGCGGCTCTGGCTCGACTTCGTGGTGCACGAGGCGACCATCGAGGTGAACGCCAAGGGCATCGAGGCCGCCGCGGCGACGGCCGCCGGCATGCGGGCGGCCGGGGCACCGGTGGATCCGAAGGAACTGGTGCTCGACCGGCCGTTCCACTACGCGCTGGTGCACGTGCCCAGCAGCACCTGCCTGTTCCTGGGCCAGGTCGCCGACCCCAGCCAGGAGTCCGTGGGCTGAGGCGCCACCGCGCTCCCCGGGTAGGAGTCGAACCTACGTCGCTTGTCCTGATTCAAAGTTCCCACGGGGAGTCGCATCTCACCCTATCTGGCACTGTTCCCTCGCTCATACGTTGCACTCGGCCCAGTTTCGTCTCGCTTCGTCTCGCCCAGTTTGTCCCCAGTTTGTCCCCAACGCTCAGGGCTCATCGCGGAACAACTCGCGGTACGCCCTGTCCGGAAGAGCGGCGAAGGTCACGCCGACCAGCACCAGCCAATCACCCGCTACTGCGGGCATCGGTGGCCTACCCGGACCCGTCAGCAGAGCGAGCCCGTCCGGGTGCAGCACAGCCGTACCGCCGTTCGCACGGACCCAGGCGGCGACCTCGGGGCGGTTCGAGCGCGTCAACCGGACAGCCTCGCCCTCAGCCGGGCAGGTGCGGTACCTCGCGGGGCGTGGGATGTCAGCTTCCTTGCCGTCGCCCTGCTCCTTGCACTCCTGCCAGGTTGCGGTCGCCACTGCTACGCCGCCTTTTCACGGTAGGCACGGGCGATGCGGTGGGCGGTTGACACGGACACCTCGACGCCCGAGAAGGCCGAGAGAACCGGACCCTGAAGACGGGCCGGAAGCGAGAGCATTCCCAGCGGTGGTGGTGATACCCAGGATCGCGATGCCCGGCACCAGGCGTCCCCCTCCAGCGGGGAGTCCGGGGTGGTGAGATGCAGCACGGGTGCGCTCCGCCCGCGGCTGGTCGGCGTCCGCAGGTAGATCGCCCGAGCGCGACCGGCGAGGACCAACCGGCGCGCTGCCGCGCGGCGGTTGTTCGCGTCTGTGGAGGTCGCGCCGGGTGGGACGACCCGGACAACACCAAGAGGCCCTACGCGGTCCAGGGCGCGCAGGATGGCTCGCTGACGGTAGCCGGGGCCTCGGGACATGTGACCAGTCTGCCCGGGCGTGAGCGGGCCAGGCGCGGGCATGTCGGTGTGAGGCGGAACAATCAAGACGAGACGGAGGACGGCATGAGCGAACAGGAACAGAGCAGCGCAGCGGCAAGGGCGTTCCGCTTCGCGCCGCCATGCGCCGAGTGCGGGCAGGAGGGCGCGACGCTAGAAGTCATCGCACCCGGAGGGCTGCCGGAGCGGTGGGCGGACTGGAGTGAGCAGGACCGTGCGCTGCACCTTCAGCACACGGACCCGACCTGCTGGCGTCGGCTGTACCGGGGGATCGTCGGCGGCAGCGGGGCGGTCGGTGACCCCATCACCGAGGGAGGTGTTGTGCGGCTGCTGGAGATGCTGGAGCCCTTCGACCTGTTCGCCGTTCAGCGGCGGTTCTACGACCACCTCGGCTTCTGTATCCCGTGCCGCAAGCCCTACTGCCTGACCTGCTGGACGGTCTCGAACGGCAACGGTTGGTGTCCCCGAGGGCATGACGACGTTCTCGACCCTTGGTGACCAGGGCATTCGGTCACTAGACGCCAGGCCACAGCAGGTCCCATCGCAGCGCGTGCTCCGGTTCGTCGGTGAACCAGGCGAACGTGCCGGTGCCCAAGTCCTTGAGTCGCCGCTTGGCTGGACTCGCTCCTCGGGACTCGAACGCTGTGAGGAACCGGCAGTTGCCAGGCTCAATGCCCTGTCGCTCCGCCCAATCGAGCAGTGCTTGACGGCGGCTGTCGGTGATCGGGCCGTCGCTCGCGACTGCCTCGATCACCCAGAACTGAACGGGCGTCACTCCAACGTCTGCGATCAGTGCGTCCGGCAGGATGTTGTTCACGTCGAGCTTTAGCCCGATGGCCGTGAGTGTCCGCTGATCGCCAACGAACAGCTTCTGGCCCGGCTCGCTGATTGTCAGCACGACGGGTTGGGCTAGAGCCTTCGGTGCCCAGACCTCCACCACGTTCTTGATGATGAGGGACGACAGGCCGGGTTCGAGGTTGCGAGAGGTTCCATCCGGGAGGCTTACCTGTACCGCCTGACTGGCCTTGTCCAGGTCACGAGCTTGGAGGGCCTTCAGGCGCTGCCCGGGCTCCATGTAGCTCCTGATCCACGTGTCAACCGCGACGTCCAGAGCGTCGTCCACCAAGTCGGGGTCAAACAGGTCCGCGAAGTGGGGTTCGAGGGCCCAAGTCGGCTTGCTGGAGGCGGTCGGTACGCCAGACAGCCGTCGCAGTGCGCCAAGCTCGTTCCACCTCTTGAAGGTCTCGTCACGCAATGTCTCACGGCTCGTATCCCGGTAGGCGGCCTTGTGCTGCTCCCCCCAGCTGTCCAGGAGAGCTTGGACCTGTGCCTGTCCGCGTGCTGCGGCCTTCCGCCAGGCAACGCGCTCCTCATCCGTCGTGTGCCCAGTGAGGACGGCTTCCTGCTGCCACAGGACGGTGGTGGGACGAGCCCAGACAGTCGGGTCCTCGTCGTCCACGACCGCGCCCACGTAGATCATCGCCGCGACAGCCCATCCCGCCTGAGCACTGGAGAGCACCGTGTCGAAGGAGTTGCGCGGAAAGACCAGGCAGAGCCGTCGCTCGGCTTCGAGCGGGTCGATGAGCGCCCTCATCGCGAGGCTCCCCGGTAGGTTTCTGCCACCGCTCGCTCCAGTTCCTGACCGTTGAGCGCTTCCCACCGGGCCAGCACCTCGGCGGCTGGCAGAGGCAGGGATTCAAGCTCGAACGCCGAGAGTGCGACGGAACCTGAGATGCACCGTGCAACTGCATCGAGGGTCTTCATCGCGAGCAGATCGGCTAGAAGGCGCTGCGATACCAGCGGACTGCCTACCGGGCGCAGGATGTTGACGTGGTTCTCCACCACGATCTCCCCACCCCAGGTAGCGAGCGTCGCGGAGTCCAGGTCGGCCGCAACGAGTCGGCGCTGCTGCTCTGGCGCGGTGGTCCGCTGAACGAGCACCGCGGACTCTTTCAGGATCATGGTGCGCCGGTCAGAATCGGAGTGAAGGTGGATGGTGCGCAGGCTCTTGCGAAGCTCGGTCTGCCTGACCTTGCCGTCCACAAGGTCCGAGCCCCACACGATCGGGGTTCCTCCTGCTGGAGCGATGTCCTCCTTGCGCCGGTTCCAGACCAGCGGGCCGGTGGACGCGCTCCAGCCAGCGTCTCGAAGAGTCAGCGGCATCGCCCGGGCGGTGACTGCGATGGCGGCCAGGTCCGAGCGACGCGGCACGAGCCACGGCTTCGATCCCAGCGGCGTGTCAACCGTTGCGATCTCGGTCAGGGTCTCTCCCATGCTGGCGACCACCGTGCGGCGGGTGCGCTTCCGGCCGAAGACCGCCAGACAGGTCTCCTGTAGAACGGACGTGAACACCCCGGAACGCTCCTCCACGAACGTCACCGACTGGAGACGTACCCGCGATGAGAGCCGATCTCGCAGCGGCGCGAAGTACCGCCCGGCAGTGAACGAAGTGGGCACCAGCGCGCCGAGAACGCCGTCCTTGGACAGCTGCTCCTCAGCCGCGGCCATGAACAGCCCGTAGAGGTTGGCGTGGCCGTAGAGCACATCGCTGAACCGCTCGCGGTCCGACTCGCTCAGCCGCACCCGGCCATATGGCGGGTTCATCACGACCGCGAGCGCGGGAGCATCCTGCGGCGCGAGCCCATCCCCGACATGCGCAAGGGCGGGCAGCAGCCTCCGGTGCGCCTCCGGCACCTTCGCCAGGAACGGGAGCAGTTCGGCAGCCATCACGACGTTGGCGACCCACACTGCCGCGGGGTCGGTGTCCACCCCCTCGATGACGCTCGGCAGGCCCGCTAGGACCAGCCGCGGGTCAACGCCATGGCTGGCGTGCAGGTGCTCGCGGAGGGCTGGCAGGAGCAGCGCACCGGCACCACAGGCCGGGTCCCGAACGAGCCCACTCAGGGCCTGCTGCGACCGTCCGTGACCCAGCGCGGCACGCGTCATCCCCCACAGCTGGTCTGCCAGGTGCCACGGCGTGTAGTGCCGCCCGTGGCGGGCCCGCGTCGCCGGTGCCAGCGCCGAGACGTACGCCTGACCGACCTCTTCCGCGGTCAGCGGTCCCCACTTCTCCTCCAGTGGAGGCAGCGACGGGATCGGGGCCGGCGGCAGGGAGTCGATCGCCTCGGCCACGTCCAGCCACTTCCCGCTCAGTCCGTACTGGCTCGCCCGTGCGGACCACCACGCAGGAATAGCCGCGATGACGGCGGCCGCGGTCGGAGTCAGTTCAGCTGCCGGATCAGCGGAGGCCACCTCGCGACGCGACCCGCGGGGGCCTAGCTCCCGGGCATGGATCGGATCGACAGCGGGGGCCATGCCCCGAACATAGCCCGTTGGTCTGTCAGGCAGGTGGAGGCTCGACCGATGGCCCGCAATGTAACCGTGGGGTCTGTGTCAACCGGGGGCAGGCAGGCAGGAGCCGGTCACGCGCTCAGGGCTTCGTTGCCCCACACCGCCCAGCCGAGACGGCAGCGGGAGCAGGTGCAGTCCGCGAGGCCGGAACACCGAGCGAAGAGTTCGAGGTAAGGGCCGGGGCTGGCACGCATCACCAGTTCTTGGAACTCCGCGGGCTTGGCTGAGTGGCGTCCGCGCGGGGCGGTGAAGTGGGTCGGCAGAGAGCGGTCGCGGGTGCGCATGCCGCCACGGACACCGAAGAGGGCAAGCTCGGTCGTGGAGCGGAAGTAGTTGCCGAGACCCAGCTGCGGCTTGACCCAGGTGATCACGGCTCGGTACTCGAAGCCCCACGCTGCCAGCACCTGAAGACCGTCCGGGAGGAGGGCACTCGGCACCCAGAGGTAGGCGTGCGCCTTGTCAGCGGCGTGCTGGGCAACGTCCAACCCGGCGATCTCCTCCAGGGTCATCGTCGGGTAGTGGCGCTGTGCTGCGGCCCGAGTGGCGGTGTTGGTGAATGTCCACGGCGGGTCAGCGACGATTGTCGCAAACCTGCCCGCCGGGATTGGCCCGGGGTCGGCCCCAGCGTCCGGGGCGATGGCCAGAGCGGCCACCACCTCGCGCCAGGAGCCGAACTCGCTAACGGCGTGAGCCAGTTCCTGCTCTGTGGGGTACCGTGCCGCGAACCGTGCCCGGTGCCCGAGTTCCGCACGGCTCTTGCCGGTGCGAACCACAAGCTCGGCCAGGAAGCCGTTCGGCAGCCGACCGGCCCCGTCACGAGCCGCGAGCATCGCCCTGCCGAACTCCCAGCGTCCCCGCAACCCGGCGCGGTCCGCGGCGTCGATCCGGGTGTCGATGAGGACCAGGGCCTCGATGTCGCTGCTCACGCGGTCACGCTCCTCCGCCGGGTGAACCCGTGTCAACCGCCGATCCGTGCAGCAGGCATCTGGCATCCGCGACGGCCTCGAAGCGGCAGCGTGAGCCGTGCGAGTTGGTCGCCGTGCAACGCACCTCGTCCGGCGGCGCTGGCCGTTCCTGTCGTGTCTTCGGGGCTGGCCTGACCTTCGGCTTCTTCCGGCGCTGCACGGCCTTCTGGGGCCTCCTGCGGGCCTTGGTGACTCTTGGCTTGGGCCGGGCAGGTTCAGGGTCCGCGGCGACCGTCTCGGACTGCTGGAGGGCTCCGGCTGGCTCGCCCTCCAACCGCAGCCCAGAACCGGACATCGCGAGCGCACCGTCCACGAGAATCCTGACGGCCTCGGCCCTCGCGTCCCGAGCCCACCGCGGCGCATCGGGCATGCCCTCGACGCGCGTCTCGATCTCGGCCACCACCTCCGGCCTGTCCCCGGGTCTCGGTGGTCCGAGCACCATCTCTCCGCGCTCCAGCGCCTCCCTGCGGGCTGCGCGTGCCGCAGCCAGGTCCCGCTGGCGGCGGGTGGCGAAGTCGGGGTGCTTGCGTCGGTGTTCGGCCTCTGCCCGCTCCTTGGCGTCGGCCTCCAGCCAAGCCTGCACCTCCGGGGTCAACCAGGGTGCCGGGAACGGAAGTTCGTCGTCATTCTCGGCCATTGCTGGCTCCTCGCTTGGGGCTCGCTGATACCACGAGGGCGGATCGGTCGCCGCTCTGTCCATCGAATCGCAGACCTCGCAGAACCTCCAGGACGGCGGCGAGCATCGCGTTGGCTTGCATCACAGCTCGCGTGACGGGCTCGGCTGGAACCTCGTCCAGCCGTCCTCGCGCCGAACCTCGTCTCCTAACCTCGTCCCTATAGGGACGGACGAGGTTAGAACTGCGTCCAGACGAGGTTGGACGAGGTTGGACGAAGTTCATGCGATACCGCCTTCGGACACGGCCGAGACCACCATGTATGCGAACCCGCCGCCCTTGCCGGAGCGCTTGGCTCTGATGACTTGGCCGGTCCCGACGAGTGAACGAAGCGCTACCCGGATGTCTGCCGAGTTGGCCGAGATGGCCTCCTCGATGGCGTTGCCGGACGCGCCCGGGTTGGCCTCCAGGTAGTCCAGGACCTGTGTGCGCAGGATCATCAGAGTGTGGGTCTTGCCAGCCGTGGAACGGTTGCCCTGCCCGGTCAAGGTGAGGCGGCGGGTCTCGGGTTCGAACGCCAGTTGGTCCTCTTCGACATCCACGTCTCGGCCCTCGGCACGGAAGTACCGCAGGCCCGCGGCGTCCTTGGTCAGGTACCACTTGGCGTCGGGCCAGTCCTCCAGGGCGCTGGAGCCTCGGGACCGCTCGCCGTTCCATCCGCTGTGAACCACCAGCACGAGGTCGAGGGCTCCGACGCCATCCCGGGCGAAGGAGTCCAGCCGGTTGAGCCAAGGCTGGACGTCCCGGGCACTGTTCTGGTCCTGTCCGCCGATGCCTCGCCCGAACGGGTCCACAATCAGGGTCTCGATGTTGTAGGGGCGCAGCAGGTCCGCCAGCGCCGAGGTGCTAGTGCTGGTGCTCAGCGGGTTGCGTGCGCCGCGAAGGTTCACGATCACCAGGCGGTCCCCCGGGATGCCGACTTCAGCGGCCCACCTCGCAAGCTGAGCCCCGGACACCTCGTAGTTCAGGATCGCCACCCGAGCATCGGGGTCGATGGGCTGGACCTCGAAGCGTCCGAGGAAGGGCTCACCGGTAATCAGGCTCCGGGTCAGGTTCAGGACGAACGTCGTCTTGCCGACCTTGTTCTGGGCTACGACCGTGACCGATGCGTCCCACGGCATCAGTCCTTGGATGCGGTCTGCCGATGGTGCCGGACGCTGGAGCAGTTCGGCCAGCGTGGCGATGTCCGGGGCAGGGAGTCCAGCGGTCCGGCTGTTCTCGTCCTCTTCACGTGCCAGCCGCTGGGCCTTCAGCTTCGCCAACTCGACTACGAACATCTCATCGGCTCGGAGGTCGGCGTACTGAGCCTTCTCCTTGCGCCACCGAGCGCGCTTGGCCTCGCGGTCCTCGTCCACGTCGTGACCGGCGGCGTACTGCCAGCCATGCCCGGGGTCTGTGGTGTCGTCTGCGGCTCCGGGCTCGGGTGGGGTATCGGTGGTCTCGTCCTCGGTGATGATTCGCAGCCACTCGTCCCACTCGGCGGGGGTCAGGTCGGTGGTTGGGGGTAGGGCCATCGGCCCCACCGCGGTGTAGGCCGCCGCGAGGTCGAACTCACCGACCTCATCCGAGCCGTCCATTTGCGTACTCCTGACATAAGAAAGCCCCGCGGGAGAGTTGGGAGTCCGAGTACCAACTCACCCTGCGGGGCTAGCTACATGGTAGTTCGATTCGGATTCGGACTCCGAACTACTGCATCAATCTTCCCGCCTGTTGAGGTAACCGCGCGCGTCATGGCGAGAACTGGGGAAAACATCATGGACTCGGTTAGTTGGCATATCCGTGTTTCTTCGTGTCGCCTGCTATTCATTACTTCTAGAGCGCCACGTCAAGGCCGGTCTCCCGGCGGATGCAGTCAGGACAGAGACTCCCGAGCAGCCAGGTCGTCCACTGCCCAGGCCAGCCCGGCAAGCGACCGACGAGGACGTGGGCGACGAACACCGCCTTCGGCTCACCACAGACGTTGCACGGCGCACCGCACCAACTGGTGTCCTCGTAGCGGGAACAGTCCTCGCAGATGATGCGGTGTCTGGTCATCGGTATTGCCCAGATTGCGCTGGCTGGAGACATGCGGGCATAGGTCCCACTTCGCCAGGGCGGCGAGCATACTTCTATTCAGCAGTTCGGCAAGTCGTTGTGACAGTTTGTCCTCAATGACTTGCGTGACAATGGCTCCGTTGAGGAGGCGCGTTCCTACGTGAAAACCGGCCCTCACAACCTCTTCGGTGGGATATGATTGGATTACCTCCGAAGGTGTTGGGCTGCCGCCGAGGTTGGTCCTCCCGGGCGCGTACTCCCGGGAGGACCAGTCCGTTTCTGTCATTCCTGCGGCCCCACCTCTACGGCCAATGCGTACGAGTCACCGACTCGCCGGGCATAGCCTTCGCTGACCAGGACCTCCAGTACGATCCGCTCGCCGTCGCTTTCGGGCGTGATCGCGTACTCGACGGCCAGCCGGTCCAACATGGCGGCGCGGACGTCCTCTGGCTCGCGCTGGGACTCACGCCGCAACTGCTCGCGGGTCATCTCCACCCAGCGGCGCGGGTCTTCGGCGCCGGGCCGACGCCACCGACCTCCGCACACTACAACCACCTTCGGCGGCTGGGCTGGGTGGCGGACCAGGACCGCCGGTTGCCCATCCACCATGCCGACAAGGCGGTGCGAACCATCGGTCAGTCCCGCAGCACCCACCACCAGCACGGTTGCAGCCTCCGGTTCAGGAGTGAAGCCATCGACCTTGGCGTTCAGGACCCAGACCCGCGTGCTGACTTTGGCAACTGGCTGGTTGCGGGCACCGGTCAGCTTCTCGGCCTTGCCGATCGGGCGGGCCTTGCCCTTCCGACCCAGAGACTCAGCAGCGGCCCGGCGCTTCGCGGTCGTGCCGTGGTCCTGCGGCGGGATCGTCTCGGGCACGACGTAGTAGTGGCACAGGTCAGCCCACAACTCAGCTTCCAGTCGGGTCGCCTCCTCCGCTGCCCGGGCCTCCTCCAGGGCTCGCGTCGAGGACGCTTGCCAGCCAGCGAGGTCGAAGTCGTCCGCTCGCGCCGCGGGCACTACCTCGTAGGGCTCGGCGGGGTGCAGAGTGCGCGCTTTGCCGGAGCGCCGGAGGACGACCGGCAACCGCTGGCCGTCCGCCTGCACCTCCCATCCGACCAAGTCGTGCAACTGCTGGCGTCCCGGGCCACTGGGGCAGTCCAGAGCAGCGATGAGATCACCGCTCGTCTCAGGCAGGAAGGTGGACATCGGTGACTCCTTCGTAGTGGTGAGGGCATCGGTCGATAGGTGGTTGACACGGGACACCGGTCAGCCCTCCTGCTGCTGAATGAACTCCGCGATCGCGGACTCTCGAATGCGAAGCATCCGACCGACCCTGAACGCTCGGAGCTTCCCGTCTGCCACCAGTCGGTAGACCTGTCCCTCCGAGCAGCGCAGGTGCACGGCGACTTCGGGCACCCTCAGCGCCCGATCCGCCGCAAGCGTGTCAACCATCGTTCCTCCTCTTGGTCTGTGATGGCCTCTCGTTGCTTCCAGACTCTCCTCTTGTGTACAAACTCGCAAACGGATAGTTTGTACTCATGGCACCCAGGTATCGAAACTGGAAAGTCCGCGGCTACAAGCGCACCGAGCGCGACGCGGATGGCACCGCCGTGGTTGGCGATGTGGTGGAGATCACCGAGCCGGGCGGATGGCAGTGGCACCTCGTGGTGAAGGACGGCCAGGTGCTGGACTACCGGATGCTTCACACCGGCCACCGACTGGTTGACACGGACGCGCTGAAGCACGCACCGCTGGCCGATCTCGCGCGCATGGCGATGGCCTTTCACGAGCGGGTGCTAGCGGAGTTCATGGAGGGCACCGACCTGTCCGACGCTCTCGACATCGCGGAGATTGAGCCCGGCGAGGTGCGCCTGAGCGATGACTCGCCCGCCCCCGAGGAGTTCGCCCGTGCATGGCTCGCGATACCAGGGCGGACCGTTGACGGAACACCTCGGAGGGAGGCACTGGCCGAGCGGTTCGGGGTCACCGTCTGGGCGATCGACAAGTGGGCGCGCGGCGCTCGCGAACGGGGTCTGATCCCCCGAGCGCGGACAGGGCGACCTCGCGGGCGCGCCAACCAGAAGAAGAACTAACGCGTGAGCGGAACGGAGAACAGCAAATGTGGATTGTGAGCGAACACGGCTTCCTCAGCATCGTGGAGGACAAGGACGACAGTGGGGAGCTTCAGGTCCGAGGGCGCGACGCCGCGGACATTCGGGCGCACTTCCCGGACGCGGAGATCATCACCATGACTGGTGCCGACTACAGGTATCGGGCTCGTATCGCTCGCGAGACAGTTGCGGAGACGCTGGCGCAGACGATCCGCGGCATCAGCTATCAGAGCCACTTCAAAGACGTGGCTCTGGAGCGCAGCCCAGCCAACGCCGAGCGCTACAGCGCCTACTACGGCACGTGGTCAGCGATGGCACGGATGCAGGACTACCCGCCCTACAGCACCACCCCCAGGCCCGAACAGCCGCGGTGGTGGGAGGAGGACCAGTGAGCACCGGCAACCGCAAGGCGCTGCCTGACAACGCCATGAAGGCGTGCGCCTCGTGCGGCGCGGCCAGGGGGACCAAGACCAAGGGCTGGGCCAACGTCACCCGCGCCGGAGCCGTAGTTGGCTTCACGTGCCCTGAGTGCCCCACGGACGAAGAGCCCATCCGGCTGGAGGCATCCGGACGGTTCCTCGTAGAGACGTGGGTGCGTCGCCAGGACGGGACGCGCAAGAAGTACAAGGGACGGTTCGCGGAACTCTCGGACGCCCGTGAGTGGGTGGTGGAGGTCCGAGAGGACGCCGCCAAGGTGACCGCCTACGACAACGACCCCCGAAAGCTCACCGTGCGCCAACTGGCGGACCGGTGGCTGGCCAAGCGGGAAGCCGAAGTCGGAACGCCGGGCGGCATCCGGGCATGCTCGCTGAACGGATATCGGTCCTCGCTGTCCTCGCTGCTGGACCTGCTGGGCGACCGGCGTGCCCGCGAGGTCACACCGGACGACGTTGAGGCGGCGTTGCTCACGCTGGCGTCCGTGGGCGGCAAGCGGGGCCGGAAGCTCTCGCACCGCTCGCTCGTTTACGCGCTCGGCGCACTCCGCCAGGTGTTCGCCTACGGCCTGCGGTCGAAGTGGCTGAAGTCGAGTCCGGCAGCTGAGGCCAAAGCACCGGGGCAGTCGCACGCGAACTCGACCGCCGCCAACGTCAAGGCGCTGAAGCGCTGGACACCTGCGCAACTCATGGCGTTCCGGGCCTACGTGGACACCCTGCCGTTGGCCGCGGAGCCGTGGCTCCGGGTCGGCATGCGGTTGACCCTCTGCGGGCTGCGGAGGAGCGAGGTGCTGGGGCTGGACTGGTCCAACGTGGACATGAAGACCGGTGCCGTCCGTATCGTCGCGAGCCGCACGAAAGACGGGCGCTCGAACACCTCGACAATCAACGAGCCGAAGACCGAGAACAGCCGCCGGACCGTGCAGGCCGAGACCATCCATCCGGGCACCGCTGCCGCCCTGAGGACACTCTGGCTCGCCCAGGGCCGTCCGGAGGCCGGTCTGGTGATTCGGGACGCGGCTGAGGACCCGGTGCAGCCGGACGCGTACAGCAGGCGCTTCGTCACCCTCTGCGAGGCGGCCGGTGTCCCAGCCCTGACCCGAATCCACAACACCCGCCACAGCCTCGCGAGCGCCCTGAAGGAAGCTGGGGTGCCGGACAACCAGGCTGCGGCACTGCTGGGACACGATGTGGCCACCTACACGCGCTTCTACCTAGTCGTTGACGACGACGGAGCCGCCGTTGCCGCGCAGGTCGCCGGACGGCTCTTCGCGGTCGTCTGAGGCCCGATTTTGACGGTTTGTCCCCAGAGTTTGTCCCCAGCGAGAGCGGAGGCCGGTAGGTGAAGCAAGCACCTACCGGCCTCCGGCCTTGTCAGGAGCCGGTTTCCCAGCCCTCGCGCTCCCCGGGCAGGAGTCGAACCTGCGTCGCTTGTCCTGATTCAAAGTCAGGCGGGCCCTGCCGGCAGACCAACCGGGGAACGGCCGTCCGAGGACGGCCGGGGACCACTTTACGGGGGCGGACGGCCGCCTGCATCTGCCGAGCCGGACGCGGTCGCGCGCCGACACCAGACCCGCGAATACGCGGAACCGTTTCGCAAACGCGCCCGTCGAGGGCCAGACTGTGGCCATGCCCACCGCCCCGATCAACGCGCGCGCGCGACGCAGCCGCGTCCGTCTGACGCGCAGTGAGCGCCGTGAGCAGCTGATCGACGTCGCCCGGGCGCTGTTCGCCGAGCGTGGGCTCGAAGGCACCTCCGTGGAGGAGATCGCCGCCCACGCCGGAGTGAGCAAGCCGGTCGTCTACGAGCACTTCGGCGGCAAGGAAGGGCTGTACGCGGTGGTCGTCGACCGCGAGGTCCGGACGCTGCACGACGCCATCCGGACGGCCATCACCACGCCGCGCGCGAACCCCCGGGCGCTGATCGAGTTGGGGACGCTGGCGCTGCTCGACTACATCGACGACAACCCCAACGGTTTCCGGATCATCAGCCGTGACTCCTCCGCCACCTCGGGCGAGGGATCGTTCGCCACGATCCTGTCCGACATCGCCTCCCGGGTGGAGGACCTGCTCGCCAACGAGTTCGCCAAGCGCGATCTCGACGCAGCCACCGCTCCGTTGTACGCGCAGATGCTCGTCGGCCTCGTCGCGCTGGCCGGCCAGTGGTGGATGAACACCCGCGAGGAGCAGGCCCTGCCCAAGCCGGTGGTCGCCGCGCACCTGGTGAACCTCGCCTGGAACGGCATGCGCAACCTCGACCCGTCCCCCGCCCTGCGGATCCAGCCGTAGCCCGCTCCTAGCGCACCGTTCGGCGTCGCGATTCGTCCAGCCATGGCCGCCGCTGTGACGCGTGTGCCCGTTGAGCTGCCGTACCTGGCCAGATCGCGACAACGGGTGAGAGACCCCGGGGCCGTTGTCCGTTGGAAGCGCTCTCGGCATAGAGTTGCCCGGTGATCTCCCTGGACTCCCCGAAGGCCGCTGCCGGCGTCGTCCTGTTGTTCGGCTACAACGGGCTCGTCATCGGCGCCTACGGTGCCTCCATCCCCACGCTGCAGGCGAAGTTCCAGCTCGCCCCGTGGCAGCTGTCCGTCTTCTTCATCGTCATGGGCCTCGCCGGCATCGCGTCCATGCAGATCGCCGGACGCCTGGCCGACCGCCACGGCGCCCGGCGGGTCAGCCTCGCGATCCTGCCGATCCTGGTCGTGGCGATCCTCGGCATCGGCCTGGCGCCCACCCTGCCGCTGCTGTACGCCGCCGCCGTCGTCCTCGGCATCGGCAACGGCGGCATCGACGTGGCCATGAACGCGATCGGCGTCCAGGTGGAGAAGCACCGTCCCCGTCCGATCATGAGCTTCTTCCACGGCATGTGGTCGGTCGGCAGCTTGACCGGCGCGGCCACGCTCGTGCTGCTGGCGCCCCTGTTCGGCCGCGACCCCGAGCAAACCATGCTCGCCACGACCTGCATCGTCGCCGCCCTCGGCCTGGTCGCGATCGCCGTCGCGCTGCGCATCATCCCGGAGACCGAGGTCGTCGGGCACCACGACGAGAGCGGCGTGAAGACCCCGATCCCGAAGTCGGCCTACCTGCTCGGCCTGATGGCCATCGCGTTCGGCCTCGGCGAGGGCACCGCGAACGACTGGTCGGGCTACCACGTCACCCAGGTCGCCGGCGTCGACCCGACCACCGGCGCGCTCGGCTTCACCTGCGTGGCCGCGTTCATGGTCGTCATCCGGCTGCTCGGCGACTTCCTCGTCGGTCGGTTCGGACGCCGTGCGGTCACCACCTTCGGCGGCGCCTGCTCGGCCCTCGGCTACCTGATCGCCGCCCTAGGCAGCTCGCTGCCGGTGCTGCTCATCGGCTGGTCGCTCGTCGGCCTGGGCATCGGCATGATCGCCCCGCAGGTGTACGCCGTCGCCGGCCACACCGCGGGCGGACGCGGCCTCGCCGTGGTGGTCACGTTCGGCTACGCCACGTTCCTGATCGCCCCGGCCCTGATCGGCGGGCTGGTCGGCAGCATCGGCATCCAGCCCACGATGTTCGTGCCCGCGATCCTGCTCTCCGGCCTGATCTTCCTGGCCCGGGTGCTTCCCGGACGCGAGGGCGTGTCGGTCGCCGATGCGGAGCAGACCTCGGCCTGACTCCTCCTCAGACCACGAGGCGCGCGCCGGGGACGGGTCCGCTGACCCGCTTCACCGCGCGGCACATGCCCTCGCTGGACAGGCGCACCGACAGGTCGACCGCCGCCGGCTCGTTGGCGGCGAGGAACGCCACCGTCGGCCCCGACCCCGACACCACGGACGCGACGGCGCCCAACTCGGCGCCCGCCTCCAGCACCGACGCGAGGTGCGGACGCAGCGCCAGCGCGGCCGGCTCGAGGTCGTTGGTGAGCGTGCGTCCGAGGGCCAGCACGTCGCCGCTGACCAGCGCGTTCAGCATCCCGTCCGGCACCCCGAGGGTGTCGGTGCCCAGGCCGAGCTCGTCGAACTTGCCGAACACCGCCGGCGTCGACAGCTCGCCCTCGCTGAACGCCAGCACCCAGTGGTAGCTGCCGCGGCTCAGCACCGGCGTCAGTTCGTCGCCCCGGTTCGTGCCCAGCGCGGTGCCACCGGCCAGGCAGAACGGCACATCGGCCCCGAGCTGGGCACCGAGCGCGCGGAGCTCGTCGGGCGACACGTCGAGGTCCCACAGCACCGCGCAGGCCAGCAGCGCGCCGGCCGCGTCCGCCGAACCGCCGGCCATGCCGCCGCCCACCGGGATCGACTTGCGGATCACCAGGTCGGCGCCGAGCGGCAGGTTCACGCCCCAGGTGGTGGCCAGCAGCCGGGCCGCGCGCACCGCCAGGTTCGTGTCCCCGGTCGGCACCTGGGCGGCCTGCTCCCCCACGACCCGCACCGTGAACTGGCCGGGCCGCGCCCACGCGGCGTCCACCTCGTCGAACAGCGAGACCGCCTGGAACACGGTGGCGAGCGAGTGGTAGCCGTCCGGACGCCGGCGGCCGCTGCGCAGGGCGAGATTCACCTTGCCGGCCACCCGGACGCGGACGACCTCAGCCTCGGTCACCGGTGATGCCATGGACGCGAGGCTATCCCACCGTGCCCGGGACGACCTCGGCGATGCGGACGAAGTCGGCGACCGTCAGCACCTCGCCACGGGCCTGCGGGTCGACCCCGGCCCGCTCCAGCGCCTCCGACGCCGCCGCCCCCGAGCCGAACACCCCGGACAGCGCCGAGCGCAGCATCTTGCGCCGTTGGGAGAACGCGGCGTCGACCACCGCGAACACCTGCTGCCGGGACGCGGTGGTCGCCGGCGGCTCGCGCCGCACCAGCTCCACCAGACCCGATTCGACGTTGGGCACCGGCCAGAACACCGTCGGCGGCACGCTGCCGACCCGCCGCGCCGCGCTGTACCAGGCGAGCTTCACCGACGGCACGCCGTACGTCCGCGACCCCGGCCCGGCGACCAGCCGGTCGGCCACCTCGGCCTGCACCATCACCAGCCCCGCCCGGATGCTCGGGAAGCGGGCGAGCACGTGCAGCAGCACCGGCACGCTCACGTTGTAGGGCAGGTTGGCCACCACCAGCGTCGGCTGCGGGTCCGGGAGCGTGTCGACCGTCAGGGCGTCCGCCTCCACCACGGTGAGGCGGTCGGCCACCTCCGGCATGCGCTCGGCCACCGTGCGCGGCAGCCGCTCGGCCAGGCTGTGCTCGATCTCGATCGCGGCGACCCCCGCCGCGCGTTCGAGCAGGCCGAGGGTGAGCGAGCCGAGGCCGGGGCCGATCTCGAGCACGACGTCGTCCTCCCGGACGCCCGCCGCGGCCACGATCCGGCGGACGGTGTTCGCGTCGTGCACGAAGTTCTGGCCGCGCTGCTTGGTCGGACGCAGGTCGAGCTCGGCGGCCAGCTGCCGGATCGTGCGGGGGTCGAGGAGGCTCATGATCACCACTCCCCGAACAGGGCGGACGCGTTGGCGGCGAGCTGGGCACAGAGCTCGGCGAGGTCGACCCCGCGGCGCTCGGCGACGAACCGGACGGTGTGCGGCAGCAGGTAGCTGGAGTTGGGCCGGCCGCGCCGCGGCACCGGGGTGAGGTAGGGCGCGTCGGTCTCCACCAGCAGACGGTCGGCCGGGGTCAGGTCGAGGGCTTCGCGCAGCGCCTCGTTCGCCGGGAAGGTCACGGTTCCCGGGAAAGAGAGCCAGTAGCCGCGGTCGAGGCACTTCCGGGCGAAGGCGGCGTCGCCGGAGAAGCAGTGCAGCTGCACGCGGTCGGGCGCGCCCTCGGCGTCCAGCACGGCGAGGACGTCGTCGTGGGCGTCCCGGTCGTGGATGACCAGCGCGAGGTCGTGCTGCGTTGCCCACGCGATGTGCGCGGCGAACGCCGTCCGCTGGCGCGCCCGGCCCTCGGCGTCCGTGGTGCGGAAGTGGTCGAGCCCGGTCTCCCCCACCGCGCGGACGCGGGGCGACGACCCGACCAGGGCGGCCAGCTCGTCGAGCCCGGCGGCCAGGCCGTCGCCCAGCCGGGCGGCGTCGTTGGGGTGGATCGCCACCGCCGCCACCACGGACGGCTGTGCCTCGGCGAGCGCGACCGCGGCGGCCGAGGACGCCACGTCGGTGCCGACCTCGACGGACCGGGTGACGTTCACGGCCGCGGCCAGTTCGATCGCCGCCGCCACCCCCAGGCCGCTGTACTCGTGCACGCTCAGCGCGTGGGTGTGGGCGTCGGTGGTGGCCGCCGGCAGCGGCTCGGGCAGCGGCGGCAGCCCGTCCGGCACCTCGGCCACGCCACGCCCGATCAGGCCTCGCTCGGTCACGACCGCTCCTTCCGGGCGGCCAGCGCGGCCGCGTACAACGCCTTGCGGGCCACCCCGGCGTCCGCGGCGACGGCGGCCACGGCGGCGGAGAACGGCTCGCCGGCACCCACCCGCTCGAGCACCAGCGGCACCGCGTCGTCCACCGACAGGGCGGACGCGGCGGCTCCCGCGACCACGACCGTGATCTCCCCACGGACGCCGCCGGCAGCCCAGTCGGCCAGTTCGGCGAGCGTGCCGCGGCGGGTCTCCTCGAAGGTCTTGGTGAGCTCGCGGCTCACCGAGGCCCGGCGCGCGTCACCGAAGGCCGTCCGGGCGTCGGCGAGGAACTCGTCCAGCCGGTGCGGGGCCTCGAAGAACACCATCGTGCGCGGCTCGCCGGCCAGGTCGGCCAGCCGGCGGCGCCGCTCGCCGCCCTTGCGCGGCAGGAAGCCCTCGAAGCAGAAGCGGTCGGTCGGCAGCCCCGACAGTGCCAGCGCCACCAGCACCGCGGACGGGCCGGGCACCACCCGCACGGGCAGACCGGCCTCGACCGCCGCGGCCACCACCCGGTAGCCGGGGTCGGAAACGGTCGGCATGCCCGCGTCGGAGACCACCACCACCGTCCGGCCCTCGTCGAGCGCGGCCAGCAGCGCGCCCACCCGGGACGCCTCGTTGCCGTCGAAGTACGACACGACACGCGCGCCGGTGGTGATGCCCAGCCTGCCCAGCAGCCCCTGCAGGCGCCGGGTGTCCTCGGCGGCGATCACGTCGGCGGTGGCGAGGGCCTCGCGCAGCGCGGGCGAGGCGTCCTCGACGTTGCCGATGGGCGTGCCGGCCAGCACCAGCCGTCCGCCGTCCCGCCCGTTCTCCACCTGTGCAGTATTCCCGATCGGGGCGTTGCCGGCCGAGCCTGCCCGCCGTCCACCTAGGATGTCGGCGTGACCGAAGCGGACTGGGGGCCTGAGGGCGGGGTCGCGTCCGCGGAGGGCGAGGTGCCCGAGTGGGACGAGCCGGACCCGTCCTCGCGGGCCTCGACGGGCGTGACGCCCTGGCGTCGGCTGCGGCGCGCGGTCTACCGCGACGAGCTGAGCACGGTCGAGCGGCTGCGGGACGGCCAGGCGGCGCTGCGCGACCGCCTCACCGGCTGGGTGGTGACGCTCAGCATCACCGCGCTGGCGTTCGTGATCCGGATCGTCAACCTCGGCTACCCCAACAAGCTGGTCTTCGACGAGACGTACTACCCCAAGGACGCCTGGACGCTGTGGAAGTTCGGCTACGAGCGGGACTGGCCGTCCGGCTCGGACGCCAAGATCGCCGCCGGCGACGTGAACGTGTACGGCGAGACCGCCGAGTTCGTCGTGCACCCGCCGCTGGGCAAGTGGCTGATCGGGGTCGGTGAGCAACTGTTCGGCATGAACTCGTTCGGCTGGCGGTTCATGCCGCTGGTGTTCGGCACCTTGCTGGTGTTCATGACGATCCGGATGGCGCGCCGGTTGTCGCGCTCGACGCTGATCGGCGGCATCGCCGGCGTCCTGATCACCTTCGACGGGCTGTCGTTCGTGATGTCGCGGATCGCCCTGCTCGACATCTTCCAGGCGTTCTTCCTGGTGGCCGCCGTCGCGTGCGTGGTCGCCGACCGGGACTGGTACCGGGGCAAACTGGCCGACGCGCTCGACGACCTCGGGCAGGCCGACTTCGGCGGCCGGTTCGGGCCGATCGTGTGGTGGCGACCGTGGCGCCTCGCCGCCGGCGTGATGTTCGGCCTGGCGTTGGCGACGAAGTGGAACTCGATCTTCGTACTGGCCTCGATGGGCATCCTCAGCGTGGTGTGGGACGTGGGCGCCCGCCGGCTGGCCGGCGCCGACTGGCGGGCCTGGCAGGCGCTGCTGATCGACGGGATCCCGGCGTTCATCCGGCTGGTCGTGGTGTCCGGCGTGATCTACGTGGTGTCGTGGACCGGCTGGCTGGTCACCTCCGGCGGCTACGACCGGAGTTGGGGCTCCGACCATCCGGACAGCCCGTGGACGATCCACCTGGGCGAGATGTGGGCGTCGTTCCTGAAGTACCACCAGGACATCTACAACTTCCACACCGGCGACTACATCCGCAACCAGACCCACCCCTACGACGCGCACCCGATCGGCTGGCTGATCATGGCGCGCCCGATCGGCATCGACGCCGTCAACGACATCAAGCCCGGTGTGGACGGGTGCACCGCCACCGGCGACAACACCTGCATCCGGGTCATCTCGGCGATGGGCACGCCGATCCTGTGGTGGCTGGCGTTCATCGCGCTGTTCGTGGCCGTCATCTGGTGGATCGGCGGACGCGACTGGCGCTTCGGCGTCCCGTTCATCGCCGCGATGTCGACCTACCTGCCGTGGTTCCCGAACGCCGACCGCCCGGTGTTCTTCTTCTACGCGATCTGCATCGTCCCGTTCACGGTGACGATCCTGGCGATGGTGCTGGGGCTGGTGCTGGGGCCGCCGGACGGGCCGCACCGGCGGCGGGGCGCGATCATCGTCGGGGTGCTGGTGGCGCTGGTGGTGCTGAACTTCGCCTACATCTACCCGGTGCTGACCGACCAGCTGATGCTGTACAAGGACTGGCTCGCCCGGATGTGGCTGAGGTCCTGGATCTGAGCGATCCGGAACAGAGGAAACACCGCCTCAGAAACTAGTCCAACGGCGGTGTGCGAAGCGGGGATCTCACCAGAAATTCCCGGCCGCCGCGTCCGTCCGCACCGCCGTTAGAGTGCGCACGGCGTACGGCTCGCGAAGGGATTCTCATGGCTCTGTGGACTCTGCACGGTAACGGCACGATCGAACCGGGGGCGGTCGTCCTGCCGGACGAGCGGCTCGGCTGGGGGAAGATGCTGGGCCTCGGTGCCCAGCACGTGGTGGCCATGTTCGGCGCCACTTTCCTGGTGCCGCTGATCACCGGTTTCCCGATCCCGGCCACGCTGTTCTTCAGCGGCCTGGGCACGATCCTGTTCCTGCTCATCACCGGCAACCGGCTGCCGAGCTACCTGGGTTCGTCGTTCGCGTTCATCTCGCCGGTCCTGGCGTCCAAGGCCGGCGGCGACATCGGCAAGGCGCTGTTCGGCATCATGCTCACCGGCCTCCTGCTGGCGATCGTCGGCGCGGTCGTGCACCTGGCCGGCTCGCACTGGATCGACGCCCTGATGCCGCCGGTGATGACCGGCACGATCGTGATGCTGATCGGCTTCAACCTGGCCGGCGCGGCCTGGGGCGAGGCGAACAAGTCCGGCTTCTGGGCGGCGCCGCTGACCGGCTGGATCACGTTGATCTCGATCGTGCTGATCACCGTCCTCTTCCACGGCCTGATCGGCCGGCTGTCGATCCTGCTGGGCGTGGTCGTCGGCTACATCGCGGCGCTGCTCCAGGGCCAGGTGGACTTCGCGGCGGTCGGCTCGGCCGACTGGATCGGGCTGCCGCACTTCACCCTACCGACCGTCGACTTCAGCGTCACGGCACTGTTCCTGCCGGTGGTGCTGGTGCTGATCGCCGAGAACGTCGGCCACGTGAAGTCGGTGTCGCTGATGACCGGCAAGAACTACGACAAGACCATGGGACGCGCCCTGCTGGCCGACGGCGTCGCGACCACCCTCGCCGGCTTCGGCGGCGGTTCGGGCACCACCACCTACGCGGAGAACATCGGCGTCATGGCGGCCACCAAGGTGTACTCGACCGCGCTGTACTGGATCGCCGGCACGATCGCGATCCTGCTGTCGTTCATCCCGAAGTTCGGCCAGGCGATCGCGACCATCCCCGCCGGCGTCATCGGCGCGGCCGGGACGGTGCTGTACGGCATGATCGGCCTGCTCGGCGCTCGCATCTGGATCGAGAACAAGGTCAACTTCACCAACCCGGTGAACCTGATCCCTGCGGCCATCGGCCTGATCATGGGCATCGCGAACTTCAACTTCACCATCGGCGGCACCGTGGTCGACGGCGCGACCGTGGGCGGCATGACCTTCGGCGGCGTCACCGTCGGCACGATCACCGCGCTCGCGCTGTACCACCTGATGAAGGCTGTCGGGAAGGCCCGGGGCACCGACCTCGGCGACGACAGCACCGCGATCGTGGCCGAGTTCGAGCCCTCCCACGAGGACGACGCCCGCTAGCGCCGGCCCCGAGCCTCCACAACTCGCAAAGTGGACCGGAACCGTCGTCATCGACGGATTCGGTCCACTTTGCGGTGGGGAGAAGGGCGTGGCGGACCGAAAGGGGACTGTCCCCTTTTGGTCCGGTTTCGGGTCAGCGGTCGGTCAGGGCACGGACGGACGCGGGGACGGCGATGCCGGGCCGCAGGTCGGGGTTCGGGAGCGCGGCGTCGAAGCCGGTGCGCAGCGGCACCACCCCGGCCCAGGCGTCGTCGGCGCGGTCGTCGTCGGGGTCCTCGGGGAAGCCGTCGGACGACTTCAGCGACCACTGGTCGATCGGGAACGCCAGCACCATCGTCGCCGCCAGCTCCCGGGCGGTGCTCGGACGGATCTCACGGCTTCGTCCGGGCAACAGGCGGTCGGTGAATAGCACCAGCGCGGCGGACGCCTCGTCGGCGGGCAGCGGCGCGCAGCGTCCGAACAGGCAGGCGCTGCGGTATCGCATGCCCGACTCGAACGCCGACCGGGCCACCTTGAGCGCGTCCAGGCTGGTCACGGTGACGCAGGCGTCCGCGCCACCGGCGAGCACCCGCAGCCACCGGGAGCCGGTGGAGCCGTGCAGCAGCAGCCGGTCACCGTCCCTGGCGAAGCCGATCGGCAGCACCAGCGGACCCTCCGGGAGCGTGAGCCCGACGTGCGCGACCAGCACCTCGTCGAGCAGGGCGTCCAGCGCCGCCCGGTCGTGCTCGGCCCGCTCGGCCAACCGGGTCGGCACCAGCCGGCGCACCGTCGTCTCGTCCATGCGCCCGACCGTAGCCCTGCGTCGCTCCCCGCGGGCTCACCGGGACGCCGGAATCTCATCGCGGGCCGCTGAGATTCCCGGGAGCCGCGAGCGCCGAGTGCGTTAGCTTGACGCGGTGCGCCTGCCGACCTTCACCCCCGCCGTCCGGATGGGCTTGTCCATCGCGGCCGCGGTGGGCGTCTACGGGGTGTCCTTCGGTGCGCTGTCCGTCGCCGCCGGCCTGAACGTCTGGCAGACCTGCGCGCTCAGTGCGCTGATGTTCACCGGCGGCTCCCAGTTCGCGTTCATCGGGGTCATCGGTGGCGCCGGGACGGGGGGCGCGGCGTGGGCGGCCGCCACCCTGCTCGGCGTCCGCAACGGCGTCTACGGCATGCAGCTGAAGGCGCTGATCCGTCCGCCGCGGCGCCTGATCCCGCTGATGGCGCAGTTCACGATCGACGAGTCGACGGCTACCGCCACCGCGCAGGAGGACCACGACGAGCGCGTCCGCGGGTTCTGGACGGCGGGGCTGGGCGTCTACGTGCTGTGGAACACGTTCACCCTCGTCGGCGCCCTGGCCGGCAATGCCATCGGCGACCCCGGCCAGTGGGGCCTGGACGGTGCCGCGGTGGCGGCGTTCCTCGGCCTGCTCTGGCCACGCCTCACCGGACGCGACCCGGCGGCGATCGCGGTGCTGGCGGCGCTGGCCACGATCGTCACGCTGCCGCTGGTGCCGCCCGGCATCCCGGTGCTGATCGCCGCGGTCGTCACCGCCGGCTGGTGGGCCTGGCGGCGGCGCCACGTCCCGGCGTTGCCCGGGGACGGGGGTGCCGAATGAGCCTCTGGGCCTGGGTGATCGGCGCGTGCGTGGCGGCCTACCTGATCAAGCTGGCCGGCTACCTGCTGCCGCAGTCGGTGCTCGACCGTCCGGTGTTCCACGAACTCGCGGGCGCGCTCACCGTCGGCCTGCTGACCTCGCTGACCGTGATGAACACCGTCGGCAAGGGCCAGGCCATCCAGCTCGACGCCCGCCTGCTCGCCCTCGCCGCGGGCGCGGTCGCGCTCAAGCTGAAGGCTCCCTACATCGTCGTGGTGATCGCCGGCGGCCTCGCCGCAGCCCTGGGCCGCCGCTACCTCGGCCTCCCCTGACCACACGCTGTGAGTGGGGTCGCGATGTCGCCGCCTACGTCACAGCCTGCGAGTCGGTGGCGGCGTCCTCGACCTCAGCGACGGGACGCGGGCGGTGGCGGAGCAGCAGGACGCCGCCCAGCACCAGGAGCACCACCGACACCGCATCGACGGCGAGCATGGTCCACAGCCGCGCCTCGAGCCGGCCGATCAGGGCCGGGTCGCCGGCGCCGAGGCCGGCGGTGCCGAACACGTCGAACCGACGGTCGATCAGCCACCAGCCCCAGTGCAGCACCATCCCCAGGATCACGGACGCGACGCCGCGCGCCCACAAGGGACGATGCAGCCAGGTACCGACCGCGAGACCGCCGAGCACCAGCACGCCGAGCGCGATCTCCACCCAGCCGAGAACGAGCAGCGTGGTGAGGATGCCCGGCGCGATCTCCTCGTCACCGGCGAGTACCAGGTTCGCCACCCAGACCACGACGATGATGAGTCCGTGGGCGATCGCGGCGAGCGCCACCACCAGGTGCAGGGTCGGCCACCAGCCGAACCGCGCCGTGGACTCCATGGACCCAATAGTGCTCCACCGCGCCGGGGTTGGCGAAATGCGCTCACTCAGTCTGCGAGGAACGCAGCACCCAGCCAGCCCTCGGGGATGCCCAGTCCCTCCACGACCTCCAGGGCCTGCGGACGCAGCTCCCCGCACAGCGCGTCGATCTGCGCGTCCACCGCCTTCGCGCGACCGGTAGAGATGCGGTTGTGCTCGAGGAACCAGGCGGCGTCGGTGGAGATGCTGTCCAGCGCGAAAAGGCTGCACAGCCGCTCCAGCACGCGCCGGGCGTCCGGGCCCTCGCAGGCCTCGATGCCGGCGATGAACGCCTCCAGCGTCACCCGCTCCAGGTGGGCGCGCGCGACGAACAGCATGTGGGCGCCGAGCCGGTTGACGGCCTCGAAGTCGCGTCCGTTAGCGCCCCGCATGCGCCGGGCGAGCGACTCCAGCGAGTGCCGCTCCCGCTCCTCGAAGAGGTAGGCGTGCCAGCCGCGGTCGACCAGCGTCAGTTCCTCCGGACGCCGCTTGGCGGCGCCGACGAGGCGGTCGATCAGCAGGTTGGCCGCGGTGCGCTCCAGCACCGTGTCGCCGACCATCCTGGCCGTGGCCTGCACCATCCCGGCACGGTCCATGTCGCCCCAGACCTGCTTGTAGTCGGTGAGCAGCGCCTTGGCGACGAGCTGGAGCAGCACCGTGTTGTCGCCCTCGAAGGTGGCGAACACGTCGGCGTCCGCGCGGAGCCCGACCAGCCGGTTCTCGGCCATGAACCCGGCCCCGCCGCAGGCCTCGCGGCACTCCTGCAGGGTGTCGTTGGCGAACCGGGTGGCCATCGCCTTCAGCCCGGCCGCGCGCGTCTCGAGCTGGCGCTGTTCGCGCTCGGTGTGCTCGCCGCCGCCCTGGATGTGCGCGAGCGCCTCGGTGAGCTCGTTCTGCGCGAACCCGATCGCGTACGCCCGGGCGATCGCCGGGATCAACCGCCGCTGGTGGGTGAGGTAGTCGAGCAGCAGGACGCCGCCGGGCCGGTCGGGCGCGGTGAACTGGTGCCGCTTCAGCGCGTACCGGGTGGCGATCGACAGCCCGCGCCGGGCCGCGATGCCGCCGCCGGCCGCGATGCAGACCCGGCCGCGGACCAGCGTCCCCAGCATCGTGAAGAAGCGCCGGTTCGCGTTGTCGATGGACGAGGCGTAGCGGCCGGTGTCGTCGACGCCGCCGTAGCGGTTCAGCAGCATCTGCCGTGGCACGCGGACGCGGGCGAAGGTCAACCGGCCGTTGTCGATGCCCTGGAGCCCACCCTTCCCACCATGGTCGGACGTGCTGACGCCCGGCAGGTCGGCGCCGTTCTCGTCGCGGATCGGCACCAGGACGGCGTGCACCCCCTGGTTCTTGCCGTGCACCAGCAGCTGGCCGAACACGACCGCCATCGAGCCGTCCCGGGCGGCGTTGCCGATGTAGGCCTTGGTCGCGTCCGGGGTCTGGGAGTGCACCTCGTACTCGTCGGTCTCGGGGATGTAGGTGATGGTGGTCTCCAGCCCGGCGACGTCCGAGCCGTGGCCGAGCTCGGTCATCGCGTAGCAGCCGAGCAGCTCGGCGCTGGTGATCGTGGGCAGGAACGTGTCGTGGTGCCAGCGGGTGCCCAGGTTGGCGACGGCGCCGCCGAACAGCCCGAACTGCACGCCCGACTTGATCAGCGTCGACAGGTCGCCGTGCGCGAGCAGCTCGAAGGCGATGACCGCGGCCGCCGGGTCGGCGGTGTCGTCGGCGTTGCGCGGGACGCCGGCCGCGCCGAAGCCCGCGTCCACGAGCTCGCGGAGCCGGACCAGCACCCAGTCGCGCGCCTCCGGATAGGACAGGTCCGGGTCACGCAGCAGGTTGGCCGACGGGAACGTCGCCCTGGCCTGTGCACGCCGCTCGGCCCACTGGCCGTCCAAGGCGTGCCGCAGGGCCGCGCCCAGGTCGGTGAGCTGCTCCCCGGGGACTTCCGGGTGGTTGCTGGTGCGGGTGGCGGGATCCATCACCTGGGTCATCACTGCTCCTGTCGTTGCGGGACGGCGGCCAGCCCGGTGGCCAGCGCGGGGGTGAAGAACGTGTCGACGTGGGCGAGCACCTCGGTGCGGGACGGACGGGGCTCGGTGGCCATCCAGCTGTCGGCCGCGGCACGGATGAAGCCGACCAGGCCGTGGCCCCAGGTGGTGGCACAGGCGGGGTCCTGGCCCTGCCGCGCGAGGTGGGCGGCGATGGCCGCGCTGACCTGCCCGCCGATCAGCTCGGGCAGGCCGCCGTAGGGGTCGATGGACGCCGCGTCGCTCGCCGGCGGGCTGAGCACGAACCGGTAGATCTCGGGGTCGCGCTCTACGAGCGCGAAGTAGGCGTCGGCGAGGTCGTGGGCCAGCCGGGACAGGTCGGCGGCGTCGGTGAGCTCGAGGGCGACGCGGAGGTCGGCGTGGATGAAGTCGTGGACGCTGGCGACCACCGCGGCATAGAGGCCGGCACGGTCACCGAAGTGCCGGTAGATGACGGTCTTGGAGGTGCCCGCCTGCGCGGCGATCTCGTCCATTCCGACGCCGGCGCCGTGCTTGCGGACGGCGCGCAGCGTGTCCTCGACGAGCTCGCGCCGCCGGGTCTGCCGGTGCTCCGCCCAGCGGGTGTCGCGTCCGTCGGTCTGCATGTCTCCACAGTACCCAGTACTTTTCGTATCTGCTACCGTCGGTATCGCGTAAATCCCTGAGGAGGACCGATGCAGCTTCCCCGTACCCCGGTGGTCGTCGGCGGCAACCGGACGCCGTTCGCCAAGACCGGCGGCGCCTACGCGTCCGCGAGCAACCAGGACATGCTGACCGCCGCCCTCGACGGCCTCGCCGCCCGGTTCGGGCTGGCCGGCCGGCAACTCGACGAGGTGGCGGCGGGCGCGGTCCTCAAGCACGCGCGCGACTTCAACCTCACCCGCGAGGCGGTGCTGTCCTCCGCCCTGGCGCCGACCACGCCAGCGGTCGACCTGCAACAGGCCTGTGGCACCGGCCTGGAGGCGGTGATCTACATCGCCAACAAGATCGCGCTCGGCCAGGCCGACGTGGGTGTCGGCGGTGGCGTCGACTCGGCCTCGGACGCGCCGATCGCGGTCAGCGAGGGCTTCCGGCGGGCCTTGCTCGCCGCGAACCGGGCGCGGACGCTGCCCGACCGGCTGAAGGCGTTCGCGTCGCTGCGGCCGAGCGACCTGGCTCCGGTGGCGCCCCAGGTGGTGGAGCCGCGGACGGGGCTGTCGATGGGCCAGCACCAGGCGCGCACGACGGCCACCTGGGGCATCACCCGCGAGGCGCAGGACGAACTCGCCGCCGCGTCGCACCGCAACCTGGCCGCCGCGTGGTCGGCGGGGTTCTTCGATGACCTCGTCACGCCCTACCTCGGCCTGACGAAGGACAACGTACTACGCCCCGACACGTCGGTGGAGAAGCTGGCCGCGCTGAAGCCGGTTTTCGGCGACACCATGACGGCCGGCAACTCGACCGCCCTCACCGACGGCGCCGCCGTCGTGCTGCTGGCCGAACAGGCCTGGGCGCAGGAGCAGGGCCTGCCGGTGCTGGCGCGGGTGGTGGACGCCCAGGTCGCGGCCGTCGACCACACCAGCGGCGACGACCTGCTGCTCGCCCCCGCCCACGCGGTGGCCCGGCTGCTCGCCCGCCAGGGCATGGGGCTGGGCGACTTCGCGCTCTACGAGCTGCACGAGGCGTTCGCGTCCACCGTGCTGGCGACGATGGCCGCGTGGGAGTCGGACGCCTGGTGCCGGGAGCGGCTCGGACGCGACGGCGCGCTCGGCAGCATCGACCGTGACCGGCTGAACGTGACCGGCTCCTCGCTGGCGACCGGGCACCCGTTCGCCGCCACCGGCGGACGCATCGTGGCCACGCTGGCCAAGCTGCTGCACGAACGCGGCGCCGGCGCCCGCGGCCTGGTGTCGGTGTGCGCGGCGGGCGGCCAGGGCGTGGTGGCGATCCTCGAGGCGGTGTGATGGCCGGGCTGCTCGAACGCGTCTTCTACTCCGCTCCGGGCAAGGCGGTCGCCGGTGGCCTCGGCCTCGCCGAACCGCCGGTGCTGCGCCGCGGACGCACCGCTCCCGACGGGCCGGTGGCGCTCGCCAGTCTCGCGGGCTCCGAGCTCGTCGCCGAGACCCTGCGCTACCTGGGAGTGACCACCGTGGGCGCCGTGAGCGACGACGGCTCCGAGGCCACCTACCCGCAGCGGATCGGCGCGCTGGTGGTCGACGCCCGGGGGCTGCGCCGCATCGACGAGCTCGAGCGGGTGCGGGCAGTGCTACGTCCGGCGATGAAGGCGCTGAACGGCTCCGGCCGGGTGATCCTGGTCGCCGAGGCCGAGGTGGACGGCGTCGAGGCCCAGGCCGTCAGGCAGGCACTCGACGGCATCATGCGCACGGTCGGAAAGGAACTTCGCCGGGGCGCCACCGCCAACCTGGTGTTGGTCGCGCCGCGCACCGCCCCGTCCGACCTCGCGTCGACCCTGCTGTTCCTGCTCGAGGGCCGCTCCGCGTTCGTCGACGGCCAGGCCTGGACGGTCGGCCCGACGCTCCGCGACGCGGCCCCCGAGACTTCGCCACCGAAAGGTCCCCTCGCCACCGGAATTCCGGGCGCGAGGGGACAATTCGGTGGCGAAACGGCCGCACCCCTGGCCGGGCGGATCGTGGTGGTCACCGGGGCGGCCCGCGGAATCGGCGCGCAGATCGCGACCGTCGCCGCGAGGGACGGCGCCCGCGTGGCCTGCGTGGACATGCCGGCGGCCGGCGAGGCACTGGCGGCGCTCGCCAACGACCTGCGCGGCACCGCCCTCCAGCTGGACGTGACCGCGCCCGACGCCGGCGAGAGGATCGCCGCGCACGTGGCGTCCCGGTACGGCGCGGACGCCCGCATCCACGGCATCGTGCACAACGCCGGCATCACCCGCGACAAGCTCCTGGTCAACACCGATGCCGACCGGTGGGCGCAGGTGCTCGCGGTGAACCTCGCCGCCGAGCTGCGCATCAACCCCGTGCTCCTCGACGGCCGGCCCGGTGGCCTCGCGGACGGCGGACGCATCGTCGGCATCGCGTCCACCTCGGGCATCGCCGGCAACAAGGGCCAGGCGAACTACGCGGCGTCGAAAGCCGGCGTGATCGGGCTCGTCCGGGCCGAGGCGACCGAGCTGGCCGGACGCGGCATCACCGTCAACGCGGTGGCGCCCGGCTTCATCGAGACCGAGATGACCGCGCGTATCCCGTTCGTGCAGCGCGAGGTGTTCCGGCGCGCGAACAGCCTCGCCCAGGGCGGTCAGCCGGTGGACGTGGCCGAGACCATCGGCTACCTCCTCGACCCGGCCAGCGGCGGCGTCACCGGCCAGGTGGTCCGGGTCTGCGGACAGAACCTGGTGGGCGCCTGATGGACCGCGACGTCGAACGGCTGGACGCGCTGCCGCGGCTCGGGCCGCTGTTCGCGAAGGCGCTGCTGCCCCAGCCCCGCGCCGAGGCGCGCCTGCCGGCCCGGACGGTCGTGGTCACCGGGCTCGCCCAACCGCTGCCCCGCCTCGCCGACTACGACCGGGTCTGCGGCTTCCCGTTGCGCGACCGGGTGCCGGCGACCTGGCTGCACGTGCTCACGTTCGGGCTGCACCTCCACCTGCTGAGCGCCCAGGAGTCGACGATCCGGCTCCCCGGGTTGGTGCACGTCACCAACCGCATGCGGCTGCACCGCCCGGTGGACGCCACCGAGGTGCTCGACCTCTCGGTGCGCGCGGGCGGACTGCGCCCGCACCGTCGGGGTGCGCTGCTCGACCTGGTCGGCGAGGTACGCGCGGGCGACGACCTCGTCTGGGACGGCACCAGCACCTATCTCGCACCCGGGGCCAACACACCCGGCGAGGTGGCGGCGGAGCCGCGTCCGCCGTTCGAGGTGGTGCCACCCATCGCTACCTGGCGACTGCCGGCCGGCCTGGGACGCGACTACCGGCGGGTATCGGGCGACCCGAACCCGATCCACACCAGCGTGCTGGCGGCGCGGGCGTTCGGGTTCGCGCGTCCGATCATCCACGGGATGTGGACGCACGCCCGGCTCCTCGCCGCTCTCGACGCGCGTCTCCCCGGAGCCTTCACGGTGGACGTGTCGTTCGCCAAACCGATCCTGTTGCCGAGCACCGTCGGCGCCTGGTGGCAGCCGGACGGCGACGGCTGGCGGGCCGCGGTGACGACCAGGGACGGCGCGAACCCCTACCTGACCGCGACGATCACGCCCTGAGCGTCGCCGGCGCAGCCGTCACCAGGGTCCGTAACGGAAGGTGTAGTGCGCACCCTCGGCGATGCTGCGCACCTGCGTCCGCACCATGTCGAAGCGGAAGTCGACGGTGTACCTCACGCCGAACCGCGCCGCCTGCTCCTCGATCGTCTCGGTCGTGGCGGACGCGGCCTCCGGGGTGCCGGGCACGCCGGTCTCCCTCAGCGCGTCGACGAACCGCACCTCCCACGAGGGGTCGTCCACCCGGACGTGCGCCACGTACTCGAGGCGTCCCGCCGCCATGAACTCCTTCTGCTCCGCGATCACCCGGGAGAGGACGATGGTGTCGCCCTGCTGCGTCCAGTCGAACACCCACGCCTCCGCGAACTTGTGCAGTTCGACCAGCACCGGGTGAGCCGGGACGGCGGACGCCCCGGCGATGGGCACCCACTGGCGCCCGTCCCACCGGTGACCGTTGGTGACCTGTCCGACCTGCGGCGCGGGCTGCTGGAGCGGCACCCACTGGCGCCCGTCCCACCGGTGACCGTTCGCGACCTGTCCGATCTGGGGGGCGGCCTGCTGCGGCGCGGCCACCTGCGGGGCGGCCTGCTGCGGCAGCGGAACCCATTGCGTGCCGTTCCACTGGTGCCCGTTCGCGACCTGACCGACCTGCGGGGACGCCTGCTGCGGGGCGGCCACCTGCGGGGCGGCCTGCTGCGGCAGCGGAACCCACTGCGTGCCGTCCCACCGGTGACCGTTCGCGACCTGACCGACCTGCGGGGACGCCTGCTGCGGGGCGGTGTGCTGCGGGAGCGGCACCCACTGGCGCCCGTCCCACCGGTGCCCGTTCGCGACCTGACCGATCTGGGGTGCGGCCTGCGCCGCCACCGGCACCCACTGGCGCCCGTCCCACCGGTGCCCGTTCGCGACCTGCCCCACCTGGGGGGCGGCCTGCTGCGGGAGCGGAACCCACTGGGTGCCGTTCCACTGGTGGCCGTTCGCGATCTGTCCCACCTGGGGCGGCCACGGCTGCTGACTCATGTGCCGAGCATAACCAGTCGGTCAGCCCTGGAGCGCGCGGGACAGGGCATCCAGCTTGCGCTCGACCGCAGCCAGCCGGGCGGCGAGTTCGGGCTGCCCGGCCGCGGCGCCAACGGACGCCTCGGCGTCGTGGGCAGGGACGGCCGCCGTATCCGCGGGCGCTGCCCATTCGGGCGCCGGACCACCCGGGTCGGCGGGCGTGGCACCGCCCGTCGCTCCCCCTCCGGCCACCGCCCGGCGTCGGCGGTTGCCGACGAACTTCAGGTAGCCGATCCCGATCGTGACGGCGAGGGCGAACGCCACCACGACGAAGCGCACCACGCTGCGGTCGCTGCTCACGGTCACACCGACCGCGTAGACCATGGTGAACACCCCGCCCAGCAGGAGCCCGTTCGACAGCACGCCCTGGTCCTCGGGCAGCACCAGCGAGATCACCAGCAGCACCGTCGCGCAGACCAGGAGGATGATCCCGGTCACCAGGCGCCAGTCGGAGTAGAGGCCGGCGGGGTAGTCGCCACCGGTGTAGGTGGGCTCGGGGTAGAAGGTGTTGACGCCGATGCCGACGAACGCCACCACGACGAGCCCCAGGAAGAACGCGAAGATCACCTGCAACGCCGTATTGGTCTTCATGACCCGACACTAGGGCAGGACCGGGCGTTCCGGAGCCCCGCAGACATCTCGTAGAGTGCGCGCATGGCCCACCCCACGTCTCCGCAGCGCTGGGCGGTGGTGGCGAACCCGTCGAAGTTCGCGAGCCTCGCCGCCGTGAAGGCGGACGTCGCGCAGCTGTGCGCGGCCAACGGCTGGACCGAACCGACCTGGTACGAGACCACCCTCGACGACCCCGGGGAGGGCCAGGCGAGCCAGGCGGTCGAGGACGGCGCCGAGCTGGTCTGCTCGCTCGGCGGCGACGGGACGGTGCGCAACGTGGCCAGCGCCCTGGTGGACCGCGACCCGGCCGGGCGGGTCCCGATGGGCCTGCTGCCCGGGGGGACCGGCAACCTGCTGGCCCGCAACCTGAAGCTGCCGATGGACACCCTGGAGGCGGCGCTCGTCGTCGCCCTCGAAGGCTCCGACCTCGACATCGACGTGGGCGAGGTCGTCTGGGACGACGAGGAGCCGACGATCTTCCTGGTGATGGCCGGGATGGGCTTCGACGCCCAGATGATGGCCGGGGTGGACGCCCAGCTGAAGCGGCGGGTGGGCTGGCTGGCGTACGCGGTGTCCGGCGCGGCCGCACTGTTCCGGATCGGGTTCGCCGTACGGGTCGCCGCCGACCGCCAGCGGGCCGTCAGCCAGCACGCCCGCACCGTGCTCGTCGCGAACTGCGGGGAGCTCACCGCCGGGTTGCGGCTGATCCCGGAGGCCGAGCTGACCGACGGGCGGCTCGACACCGTGCTGGCCTCGCCGCGGTCGATCTCGGGCTGGCTCGCGATCGGCCTGAACGTGGTGTCCGGACGCCGGCGCGGCCACCCGGCGTTCGTCCACCTCGACTCCGAGGAGGTGCAGGTCGCCACGCGCGAGCCTGTCGAGGCCCAGCTGGACGGCGATGCGGTCGGCACCCGCAGCCGGATGCGGGCCCGGGTGCGGCCCGGCGCGCTCACCGTCCGCGTCGCCACAGCGCCCGCGGCGCCCGCCGTCCCGCAGAACTGAGCGCAGGCTCGCGCTCACTGCCTGTTCCCCAGACGGGGGACCAGCCGCTATGGTTTCTCGCGTAGTCGCTGTACCGGCTCAGCTTCCCGGCCGGGAAGCGGGGTGAAGCTCCTTCGGGGGGGTGCGGGACAACAAGGCGGCTCCGGAAGTCGGGGCTGCACGCACAAGAAGGAGTTCCTGCATGGCCACTGGCACCGTTAAGTGGTTCAACGCCGAGAAGGGCTTTGGTTTCATCGCCCCCGACGGCGGCGGCCCCGATGTCTTCGCCCACTACAGCGCGATCTCGAGCTCGGGGTTCCGCACGCTGGACGAGAACCAGAAGGTGCAGTTCGAGATCACCCAGGGCCCGAAGGGTCCCCAGGCCTCGAACATCACCCCGCTCTGATCCCAGACGCAGACGAAGGCCCTCGCACCTCGGTGCGGGGGCCTTCCGCTTTCCGGGGCATCGTCGGTGGGCGGTGGCAGAATCGCGGCATGGCCACCGACATCTTCTGCCAGATCGTCGCCGGCGAGCTCGCCACCACCGAGGTCTGGCGCGACGAGGCGGTGGTCGCGTTCCTCGACCACCGGCCGGTGTTCAAGGGCCACGTGCTGGTCTGCCCGACCCGGCACGTCGAGACCCTGCTCGACCTGCCCGGCCCGCTGATGGAGCCGCTGTTCACGGTGGCGCAGCGCATCGCGTCCGCCATGGGCCCGGCCGTCGCCGCCGACGGCACGTTCGTGGCCATGAACAATGTGGTCAGCCAGTCGGTGCCGCACCTGCACGTCCACGTGGTGCCGCGCCACCGCGGCGACGGGCTGCGCGGCTTCTTCTGGCCGCGCACCCGCTACGCCGACGGCGAGGAGGCCGAGTACGCCGCACGCCTGCGGGCCGCGCTCGCCGCGTCCGGGTAGCGACGAGGCTGGCGGCTGGTCAGGCCACGGCGTTCCCGGACGACCACCCGCCCGGTCGGACGGCCGCATCGTCGGCCACGATGAAGAAGCGCAGCACCTCGTCGCCACCCACGTGGTGCAGCCGCACCTCGAAGGTCGCGTCGGCGCCGCCGGCGTCCACGCACGGCGTGAGCAGGAGCCGCGCGGGAGCCTGCGAGTGGAGTTCGGCCCTGACCTGGTCGGCGGCGGGGCCGCTGATCGTGACGTCCGCGCCGTCGAGCAGCGGCAGGGTGCAGGTCCGGCCCGACCGGATGCCGACCAAAACGCTGTCGAGTACGTCCACGATGCCCCTCCCCCTCGGTGGCCCGCTGCCAACTACCCCGGTCGAGGCGCGGAACCCGGCCCCTGATACCGGGATCCCCCCGTCCGGGCGTCACCCGGAAGGGGCCTTACGCCTAGTCACCCTGCGGTGAAAGGCTCGCAGGGCATCCGGGAGGGGTCCTACACACAATGCACTCGACACTGCTGCGCAGCACCGCGGCGCTGGTGACGGCCTTCGGGCTGATCGCCGGCCTGCTCGTGCTCACGGCCGCTCCGGCGCAGGCCGCGAGCTTCAGGGTGAGTGTGGACGCCTCCGCCACCACGGTCGCCGCCGGCGGCACGGTGACCTTCACGGGCACGGTGTCGCCGCGGCCGTCCAGCCGCTACGTGTACCTCCAGCGCCGCATGGTCGGGTCGACGAAGTGGAAGACCGTCAAGAAGATCCACACCACGCGGGCCGGCGGCTACCGGGTCACGGTCGGTACCAGCAGCGACGCCGACCGCTACTACCGCATCTACAAGCCGAAGCAGGGCAGCCGCAAGGCCGGCTACAGCACCGGCGTCCAGGTGATCGTCGACCGGGTGGTGGTCGGGGCGGCCGCGAGCCTGACCAGCCACTACCCCACCACCGGGGCGCTGTCCGGCGGGACCGAACTGACCCTCACCGGCTCCGGCCTGGCCGGCACCACCCAGGTGACGTTCACGCCGCAGGTCGCGGCGTCCGACACCGCGGACGGCAGCGGCGTCCTGCCCGAACTGCCCGGCACCGTGGTCAGCGCGGACGACCAAACCGTGGTCGTGACGACGCCGGCGTCCCTTGGCGGACCGAGCCTGGTCAAGGTCTACACCGGGTCGAACACGCTCACCACGACCTTCACCTACGCCGCGATGCCGCGGGACCTCGAGCCGTTCGAGCAGGCGGTCCTCGACGAGATCAACGCGCGACGGGCCGAGGCGCAGACCTGCGACGGCCAGAAGATGCCACCGGTCGAGCCGCTCACGTCCGACGGGACGCTGGCCGACCTGGCGCTTTCCCACAGCCGGGACCTGGCGGCCCGGCAGTCGGTCTACAAGGGCATCAGCCACCAGACCTACCTGACCCGCTCGGTCGGCACCCGCTTCGCGCTCGCCGGAATGACCAGTGGCTGGGGCGAGATCCTCGCGCTCTCCCCCGAGAGCTACGAGGCGTCCGACGTGGTCGACCAGTGGATCAACAGCAGGAGCGGCCACTGCGAAGCGCTGATGAGCGACCAGTGGACCACCGCAGGAGTCGGTGTGGCCACCGGACGGTGGGAGTACCGCACCGGCTCCTTCCAGGACTCCCTCTTCAGCAACGTCGACTTCTCATGACCCAACTCTCTTCCCTGATCCAGCAAAGGAGGGACGCCGTGTACGGCTCCCGATTCGCAGATGACCCGTCCGACGCCGTCGGCACCGACTACGTGCCACGGTTGCTGCGGGCGATGGAGATCATCCAGGAGTCCTCGGCCAGCCAGGGCCCGATCGAGCCGCCCCCGTCCGTGACCTCGGTCGCCACCCTCGAGCCGATCGCCTCCCTCGAGCCGGTCGCCGTACTCGAGCCCGTCGGCTCACTCGAGCCCGTCGCTCTGCCGCTGGTCACCGTGCCCACCGGACGCGCCGGCGCCTTCCCGGGCCCGGACGCCTACCTCGCCCGGCACGCCGCCCCGGAGTGGGGCGCCCCGGCGCCGACCACGCGGGGCCTCTTCCGCCGTCGCGTCGACCCGGCCCGGCTCATCGTCTAGTCGCTCCTCTCTCTCGCCGAACGCCACCGTTTCGGTCAAACGCCGCCACCCAGGTAAGGGCGTTTGACCGAAACGGTGGCGTTCGGCGTTGGAGGGTCGGGCGGCGGGGGGTTGGACGGCGGGGGTCAGGCGGCGGGGTCGGGCTCGCGACGATGGACGACGCGACCGCCCTGGACGACCGCGACGACCGCTTCCGGATCGCGCAGCGCCTCGGGCACGGCCGGGTTTCGGTCGAAGAGCACCAGGTCGGCCGGGGCCCCGGGGGTGAGCGGCGCGTCCGCGTCCGGGTCGAGCAGCCGGACGCCGCCGGCGGTCGCCGCGAGCAGGGCGACGTCGGCCGGCACCCCGGCGTCGATCATCGCCGCGACCTCGTGCAGGTTTCTCCCGTGCTGGCTCGGCAGCCCGGCGTCGGTGCCCATCGCGAGCCGCACCCCGGCCTCCAGGCAGTGCCGGACCGCCTGCGGGTGCGCGGCCACCGCACGCTGGGCGGCCGGGGCCAGGGTGCTCGGCAGCGTCCCCTCGCTCGCCAGCCGCAGCACGTCGGCGTAGATCCAGACCGTCGGCACCACGAACGTGCCGGCTGAGGCGGCGCGCTGCGCCTGCGCGGCGGTGAGGTACACGGCGTGCTCGATGCTCCTGGCGCCCAGGTCGATCGCCTGGTCGAGGGCGGGACCTCCCCAGGCGTGCACCATCACCGGCAACCCCGCGCGGTCGGCGGCCGCCAGGATGGCGGCGAACTCGTCGGGGGCGAACACCGGCTCGAGCTGGGCGTTGCCCGCCCCGACGCCGCCGGTGGCGGCCACCTTGATCCAGGTCGCCCCCGCGTCCGCCAGCCGGGCGACCCGGTCGCGCAGGTGCCGCGCGCCCCGCGCGTCCGTCGGTCCGAGGATGTCGATGCTCAGCGCCACGCGTGGCCCGGGGGTGCCGGCCAGTATCCGGGCGAGGTCGGGGCCGTAGCCGCCCGCGTCCCGGACGGTGGTGACGCCGGCGGCCAGCGTGGCGCGCCGGTTGCGCCGGGCGCCGTCCGGGTCTGGCCCGTGGGCGTCGAAGTCGCTCCACGCCAGGTGGGTGTGCACGTCGACGAAGCCCGGCGTCACCCACAGCCCGGACGCCGCCACCTCCGCCCCGTCCGGCTCGGCACCGGGCGCGGCGACCAGCCCGGCGTCGAGGTCCACGTCCCGCTGCGCGAACACCCCGTCCGCGCCCAGCACGAAGGCGCCGGTGATGCGTCCGACCGCCTCCCCGACCTCGGGCACCCCGGTCGAGCGGACCAAAAGGGGACTGTCCCCTTTTGGTCCGGCCGAGCGAAACGAAAGGGGACTGTCCCCTTTCGTTTCGGGGCGGGCGGGAGCGTCCCCTTTCCCGCCACGCTCGGGCAGGCGGGGGACGGCTTCGAGCAGGCGGCGGCTGTAGGGGTGCTCGGGGTGGACGAAGAACCGGGCGGCCGGGGAGTGTTCGACCAGCCGGCCGTCCTTCAGCACCGCGACGTCGTCGCACACCGCGTGGATCACCGACAAGTCGTGCGAGATCAGCAGCACGGCCAGGTCCATGCTCTCGGCCAGCCCGGAGAGCACGTCCAGCACCGTCCGCTGCACGGAGACGTCGAGAGCGCTGGTCGGTTCGTCGGCCACCAGCACCCGCGGTTCGACGGCGAGCGCCCGGGCGATCGCGATGCGTTGGCGCTCGCCGCCGGAGAACTGGCGGGGGTAGCGCTCGAGCGCGTCCGGCGGCAGCCCGACGAGCCCGACGAGTTCCTCGGCACGGCGGCGGAGCGCGTGACGTTGTGCCCCGACTTCGGGGGACAACGTCACGCGTTGTGCCAGGCCGTGGACGCGCAGCAGCTCCTCCAGCACCTGGCCGACGGTCAGCAGCGGGTTCAGCGAGGCGAACGGGTCCTGCTGCACGAGCTGGATCGCCCGACGGTCGGACGCGCTGCGCCGCCGCCCCAGAACCACGCCGCCGAGCGCGATCGAGCCGGCCGCCAGCGGCACCGAGCCCACGATGGCCCGGGCGATCGTGGTCTTGCCCGAGCCGGACTCCCCCACCAGCCCGACGATCATCCCCGGCACGACCCGCAGCGACACGTCGTCGACCACCCGGCGTCCGGCGTACTCGACGCTCACCCCGCGCACCTCGAGCTCAGTCATCGCCCGCCCCCAGCGGTGGCAGCGGCAGGACGGCGTCCACCAGGCGGCGCGAGTACGCGTCCTGCGGTGCGGTGACCACCCGCAGCGTCGGCCCGGTCTCGACGACCCGGCCCTCGTGCAGCACCACCACCCGCTCGCACAGCTGGGCGACCACGGCCAGGTCGTGGCTGACGAACAGCAGCGACAGGCCGTGCTCGCGCCGCAACGTGTCGAGCAGGTCGAGGATCTCGCGCTGCACGGTGACGTCGAGGGCGGTGGTGGGCTCGTCGCACAGCAACAGCCCCGGGTTCTGGGCCAGCGCCAGCGCCAGCAGGACGCGCTGCCGCTGCCCGCCGGACAGCTGGTGCGGGTACCGCCGGGCCAGCACCTCCGGCTCGGGCAACCGGACGTCGGCGAACAGCTCCCGCACCCGGGCCCCGGCCGCGCGGCGGTCGAGCCGTCCGGCCACCTCGCACACCTCGCGCACCTGGTCACCGACCCGGGTGAGCGGGTCGAGAAACGTCAGCGGGTCCTGGAAGATCATGGACGCGGTGCGGTCCAGCTCGATCTGCCCGCCGGTGCGGGTGAGTCCGCGCGGCAGCAGGCCCATGATCGCCCGCAGGGTCAGGCTCTTGCCCGACCCGGACTCCCCCACCAGCCCGACCGCCTCGCCGGGACCGACCTCGAAGCTCATGCCGTGCAGCAGCTCGGTCTCCCCGGCCACCCGCAGGTCGACGACCCTCATCGCAGCCTCCACACGTCGGCGAGCCCGTCTCCGAGCAGCGACAGGCCCACCCCGGTGGTGACGACCGCGAGCCCGGGCAGCGTCGGCACCCACCAGCGCGTGGTGAGGAACAGCTGGCCGTCGCTGATCATCGTGCCCCAGTCGGGGGTGGGCGGCTGCACGCCCAGGCCGAGGTAGCCGAGCGTCACCACCGCGACCATGATCAGCAGGATCTCGGTCATCAGCAGCACCACGGCGAGCGGCAGCACGTTGGGCAGCAGGTGCCGCGCGACCACCCGTGGGTGCGACAGCCCGCCCCCGTACGCGGCCTGCACCCAGCCCTCGCGGCACAGCGTGCGGGTGCGGGCGCGGATAACCCGGGCGTAGCTGATCCACCCGACCAGCGCGTACGCCACGTAGATGCCGCGCTCGCCGGTGCCGGCCGCGAACACCACCGCGATCACCAGCACGTAGAACGGGAACGCGACGAAGGTGTCGACGACCCGTCCGATCACCCAGTCGAGCCAGCCGCCGGCGTAGCCGCTGACCAGGCCCACCGCCACCCCGACCACGAACGGGGTGATCGCGGCGAGGACGGCGATCCGCAGGTCGGTGCTCGCGGCGGCGATCACCCGGGACCAGATGTCGCGTCCGAGCTGGTCGGTGCCGAACCAGTGGGCGGCCGAGGGCGGACGCAGCCCGTTACCCAGGTCCTGCGCGCTGGGGTCGTACGGCGCCAGGACCGGCGCGAACACCGCCAGCACCACCATGACGCCCAGGATCACCGCCCCCGCGACCAGCGCGGGCGTCCGCCGGGCCCGCCGCCACCACCGGACGGACGGACGCCCGGGCGCCCGGGTGGCGATCAGCTCCGTTCCGGGGGACGGTTCCCGCGCGGGTGCGGTGCTCATGCCGCACGCACCCGCGGGTCGAGCAGGGCCACCACGGCGTCGGTGAGGAACGAGACCAGCACCACGGTCAGGGCCAGCACCAGCGCGATGCCCTGCACCACCGGGAAGTCGCGGGTGCTGATCGAGGAGAACAGCAGCGCCCCCAGCCCGTTGATCGCGAACACCTTCTCGATCACCAGGGTGCCGCCGATCAGGTAGGCGACGTTCAGCCCCAGCAGCGACACGGTCGGCCCGGCGGCGTTGCGCAGCACGTGCGCCTGGATGCGCCAGGACGGCAGTCGCGCCGCGCGCAGGGTGACCACGAAGTCGGCGTCCAGCACCTCGACGAGCTGCTCGCGCAACGCCCGGACCAGCGGCGGCGACATGCCCAGCGCGACGGTCAGCGCGGGCAGCACCAGACTGCGCAGCGGCTCGCCGGGACCGGTACCCACACCCCCGACCGGCAGCCAGTGCAGGTTGACGCCGAACACCAGGATCAGCAGCAGCCCCACCCAGAACGTGGGCATCGCCATGCCGATCGTCGGGACCACCCGCACCAGGTGGTCGAGCGGGCCGTCCTTGTGGCTGGCCGCGAGCATCGCCAGTGGCACCGCGATCAGCACCGTGAACACGACGCTGAGCAGCACCAGGAGCGCGGTCAGGCCCGCCCGCGAAGCGACCAGCGACGCCACCGGCTGCGACGTGACCAGCGACGTGCCGATGTCACCGCGGGTGAACACCCCCACCAGCCAGTCGCCGAGCTGCCGGCCCAGCGGCAGGTCGAGCCCGAGTTGCTGCCGCAGCGCCTCGATGGACGCCGTCGTGGCCCGCTCCCCGAGGATCATCGCCGCCGGGTCGCCGGGCACGATGCGCAGCAGGAAGAAGACGGCCAGCACCACGCCGATCGTCACCGGGACGACGGCGAGCAGCGAGCGCCCCACCCAACGCATGGCCTGATTCTCCCCGCCCGGGACCGGGCTTGGCGAACGCTACTGCTGGAGCCAGACGTCCTGGAACAGCACGCTGCCGTTGATCCGCGGCGTGAGGCCGTGGACGAACCCCAGCGAGGCGACCACGTTCTTGGTGTTGTACAGCGGGATGTAGGGCACGTCGTCGGCCAGGATCTGCTGGATCTCGGCGTAGATCTTGGCCCGCGCCTCGCCGTCCGGGGTGGTGCGGCCCTGCTCGGCGAGCTGGGTGACCCGGTCGTTGGTGTAGTGCGTCCAGTACGACTTGCTGAAGCCCTTGGGGTCGGTCTGGAAGGCGATCAGGCCGTCGGGGTCGGGCGCGTCGCTCTGCCCGGAGTTGATCATCGCGTCGAACTTGTAGGCGAAGAACCGCTCGCGGAACGCGTTCAGCTCGATCGACTCGATCTTCAGCGTGATGCCCAGCGGCTTGACCGCCTCCTGGATGATCTGCGCCTCCTGGGTGCGCACCGAGTTGCCGGACGCGATCAGGATCGTCGCGGTGAACCCCTGCGGGAACCTGGACGCGGCCAGCTCCGTCTTCGCCGCCGCCGGGTCGTTGTCGAGCGCCTTCACGTCCGCCGAGTACTGGATCGTCGGCGGGATCAGCGTCTTCACGGTCTGGGCGGCACCGAACGTGACGGCCTGCGTGATCGCGTCCCGGTTCAGCGACAGCGCGATGGCGCGGCGGACGTGGGGGTCGGCGAAGTACTGGTTCTGGGTGTTGAAGAACACCTGCTCGACCTCCCAGGAGCCCAGCTCGGAGACGGTCACGTTCGCGTCCCCGGAGAGCTGGGCGATGGTGGCCGGCGCCACGCCCTCGATACCGGACAGCTGGCCGGCCTCGAGCTGCTGGATGCGCTGGTTGTCCCCCGCGACCACCTTGTAGACCAGGCTCGCGGCGTACGGCTTGCCCTCCTGCCAGTAGTGCGGGTTCGCGCTGAAGGTGGTGTCGCCGCTGGGGTCCCAGGAGTCGACGACCCACGGGCCGGTGCCGATCGGCTTGGCGAAGAACTCCTTCTCGGTCCTCCCGCCGAAGTCGGCCGGGAAGATGCCGTTGGAGAACCCGGACAGCTCCGACAGGAACGGGGTGTACGCGCTCTTCAGGACGATCGTCAGCGTGCGGTCGTCGGTGGCGGTGATGCTCGCGATCGGCGCCTGGAGCGGCAGCGGTCCCTCCACCTTGAGGTGGCGTTCGAGGGAGAACTTCGCGTCCTTCGCGGTCACCGGGGTGCCGTCGGAGAACTGGAGGCCGTCGCGCAGGGTGAAGGTGTACGTGAGCAGGTCGGAGCTCACGTCCCACTTCTCGGCGAGCCAGGGGATGATCTTGCCGGTCGTGTCGAAGGAGACGAGCGGCTCGAACACCTTGTCGATGGCGAACGCGTTGTTGGACGTGATCTGGTTGTTGAGGTCGAACGAGGTCACCGCGGCGGGGCGTCCGTAGGTGATCGTCCCGCCGTGCTGCGGGGCGGTGCTCGCGGCGGTCGGCGTGCTGGCGGGCGTGGCGGTGCACGCGGTCAGCGCGAGGGCGGCGAGCGCTGCGGCGAGGCGGGCGGCGGTCTTGGTCATGGTGGCTGGCTCCTGAGTCGGCCGGACGGTGTCGGGTGCGGTCCCGGGCATCCGGGACGGGGTGGTGGAAGGTCGTGCGGACGGAGGCGTCCGTGGGTCGGGCTCGGTCAGAGCCAACACCGACAGCAGGCACAACAACGGGCCGGCATTCGGCCCCGCATCCGGTCGCTGTGCATGCCGGAAGGATAGCGGACGCCGAGTTCCGCGTTCCCTGAGGAGCGTCGTGAGGAACGAACGAAGCGTCACGAAGGGCCGACCCGGCCCTCGACGCGGACCCGCGTCCGGACTAGCGTGAAACGGTCACCGGGGGCGAGGAGGCCGACATGACGGGCGTTGATCCGCACATCGAACACATGGAGGCGTGGGTGAGCGCGGGGGTCAGGAGGACCGTGCCGCGCGAGGACCTGTCCGCGGTGTTCGGGCCGACCTACGAGCAGGTGGCCGGCCTGCTGGGCGCAGCCGGGGTGGGCATCGCCGGGCCTGCGTACGCGGAGTACTTCGGGATGCCGACCGACACCGTCGACGTCGAGATCGGCTTCGGCGTCGGCGCGTCGGCCGCGATCGACGGGCTCGTGGTGCGGGAGCACCCCGAGACCCGAGCGGTGGTGGGGACGCACGTCGGTCCGTACGACGAGCTGCCCGGCGCCTACGGCGAGCTGATGCCCTGGCTGGAGATGGAGGAGCACGAGCTCGCCCCTTCCATGTACGAGCTGTACCTCAGCGAGCCCGACGAGGAACCGGCGAAGACGGTGACGAAGCTGGTCTTCCCGGTGGCCTGACGGGCCGGGACGCTAGGGTGCCACGCGTCGAAGGGAGGCTGCCGTGACGGTGCCACCGGATCCGGGAGCGCCCGCCTACCTGGCGGGGCTGCTGCTGGCGGGACGCCGGGTGGTGGCGGTCGGCGGCGGCTCGGTGCACCGGCGCCGCGTCCCGAAGCTGCTGGCGGCCGGGGCCGAAGTGACCGTGGTCGCGCCCGAACTGCATCCCGACCTGGCGGCGCTGGCGGCGTCCGGCGCGCTCACGTGGCGGCGGGGCGAGTTCGAGGACGCGGACCTCGACGGGGCCTGGTACGTGCTGGCCGCGACCGACTCGCCGGAGGTGAACGCGCGGGTGGCCGCGGCGGCGGAGGCGCGGCACACGTTCTGCGTCCGGGCCGACCGGGCCGAACTGGGGACGGCGTGGACGCCGGCGACCGGCGCGGTCGGGGACGCGACGATCGGCGTCCTGACGAACCACGACCCGCTGGCGGCGCGGGCGCTCCGCGACCGGCTGCTGGACCTGCTGGGCGGGGCCGATGGCTGACCGCCGGGGCGAGGTCGTGCTGGTGGGCGGTGGGCCGGGCGACCCGGACCTGCTCACCGTGGGCGGGCTGCGCGCGCTGCGGCAGGCGGACGTGGTGCTGTACGACCACCTCGCCCCGCTGGCCTGCCTGGAGGAGACCCGGCCGGACGCGCTGCTGGTCGACGTGGCGAAGATCCCCGGCGGACGGCAGGTGTCGCAGGAGGAGATCAACCGGCTGCTGGTGGAGCACGCGCGGACCGGGGCGATGGTGGTGCGGCTGAAGGGTGGCGACCCGTTCGTGCTCGGGCGCGGCTCGGAGGAGTGGCTGGCGTGCGCGGAGGCTGGCGTGCCGGTGCGGGTGATCCCCGGGGTGTCGTCGGCGATCGCCGGCCCGGAGTTGGCGGGGATCCCGCTCACCCACCGGGGGCTGAGCCAGAACTTCGCGGTGGTGTCGGGTCACGTCGGCCCCGGGCACCCGGCGTCCACGGTCGACTGGGACGCGCTCGCGACCGGCAGCGGCACGATCGTGGTGCTGATGGGGGTGACGAACCTGGGCGCGATCTGCGCCGGGCTGGTCGAGCGCGGCCTCGCGCCCGACACCCCCGCCGCGGTGGTCGCGAACGCGACGACCCCCGACCAGCAGGTCGTCCGCGGCACGGTCGCCACGCTCCCCGACCTGGCCGCCCAGGCCGGCATCCGACCCCCCGCCCTGACGGTGATCGGCGCGGTGGTCGGCCTCGACCTGGCCTCGCCGTAGCGCCCTCCCCCGCTCCCTGAGGAGGTTCGGGAGGAACGGGCGAACCGTCACGAAGGGCCTCCGCACCCGGTTTTCGACCCAGGCTCAGCCGGTGCTAACCTGTACGGGCCGCAAGGCACCTGGGGCTATGGCGCAGTTGGTAGCGCGTCTCGTTCGCAATGAGAAGGTCAGGGGTTCGAATCCCCTTAGCTCCACCCAGTTCCTCCTGTCAAAAGTGCAACCCACGCTTGTGGGGCCGTCCGAGAGGGCGGCCTCATAGGCCCGTCGACGGTTCGCTTCCCGCTGCGCGGGTATCCATAACCCTTCCGGCTCAGAGCCCCGTCGCTTGATCGAGGATGGAGACGCGGACGTAGGACACTGCCCGAAGCGGAGAAAGCGGGCCGTGTGGTTGTAGCAGTCATGCCCCAACGGTTCGGGGCGCGGACAACGCGCGCTATGTGCGAGGCGGCGGGGCGTCTCCGCGGCTGAACACGGGATCCAGGTAGAAGGCAACCAACGCGATCTGCTCGTTGAGGTCTGCTTCGCAGACCGCCTCCAGTCGTTCCTTGCGACGCCACGCCGCCCACTTGGCCTGGCCGATCTGCCCATAGCCCACGACGTGCGCTGCGATGGGTTCGAGCGTGACGCCGCGATGGCGGGCCACGGCCCGTGCGGAGCGGAGCAGTTCGTCAGTGTCGATGCCTCGCCGGGCAAGTTGGACGATGTCGACATAGTCGCGCCACCGGGTGCTGGTGATGCCCCGCTCGAGGATGGTGACGCCCTTCTCGGCGATCGTGGTCTCGGGCGCGTAGCCCAGAAGCACGATCGGGTCGCCCAGCACACGGTCGATGCACACCTGACGGGGAGCGGGCACGATCGGATCTCCGGTGGAGACATCCCACGCGGCCGCGCCCTTCCACGGCCCGACCGACGCACCGACTCGCACCCGGAATCCGGGGTAGTCGGCGTGTTCGCGGATCTCCTGCACGCTGATGGAGTCGAGATCAAACACCACACCGTCTTCCACTTCGACCGCAGCGATGTCGCGAACCACTGCGACAAGATGATCGGCGGCGACGTCCGCTCTGATCGCGTTCGCATCGGCGTCCTTCGTCGGCCGCCGCACGCCGTAGGCCGCCAGCAGGATCCCTCCCTTGAGCACGAAATCCTCGGCATGGGCGGTCCGGGTGAGACGGTCCAGGAACGACTCCAGCGTGTGCCGGATCAGATACTCCTGCGTCGGTGCACCCGTCCCGCTCTTCGCCGATGTGGAGCGCGCCGCAGACTGGATGCGGCGGAACACCTCATCGCCCGCCCTCACGCCAGCATCTCCAACGCCTGCAAGACGGGAGACTTCGCCCTCGGGAGCAGAGAGGCGATCTCCATCAGCCGATCAGGCTTCCCGCCGCGGCGCAGCCACTCCTTCAACGCCTCGCGCGCCAACTCGTACCCAACCCCGCCCCGCAGCCGGAACGCATCCGCGATCGACCGCTCGGGTGAATAGATCCCGATCAGCTGATCCGTGCCCGGGATCGGGATCTCCTGGCGGCCGATGTCGAACGTGGCCCGGTCGAACTGATGCCACGCAATCGCCCCCGTACTCGCCGGCGTCCGTGACCCGCGCGGGATCGCGACATCCAGCGCGGCGGGAATCGCATCCGTCAGATCATGATGGGCAAGCGCCGACGCCAAGCAGATCGTCGCATCCGGGCGACGGGTTGCTGCCTCGAGCCAGTCCCAGTCCCCTGCCGGAGCATCCGCGGGCAGGTAGATGCCGCGCGCGATCCGCTCCAGCCGCCCCTCGCGCGCCGCACGATACAGTCCGCTGCGCGACAGACCCGCCTCCTCGGCCGTGCTTGGTCTCAGGGTCGACATCCTTCACCCCCTTTCGGGACGAAACGTATGTACGTAAGCGTAGCTGATGACGAATCATGCCAGTTTGAGATATGGCTGCATGCACCGCTGACGTCAACGCTGGAAGATCTCGGCCACCTTGGCTTCACACGCGTCTCGCGACTGGCCGCAAGCTTGTTCGTAGCTGGGGACGGCCTGGGTCTTGAGCAGGACGTGACGCCCGAGGCGGATCTCGCCGTTACTCGAGTAATGTGCGCCCAGATCGCCAGTTGTTACACGTTATGCCCCTCTGATGGGATGCCCCCGCCGCGGCGTCGGGGCGCGATGCCCGGGTGCCCTCGTGGTCGGTGCAGTCGGCGGGAGGTAGCTGTTGCGGCGCGCGCACTCCGGGCGCTCTCTGTCGATCAGCGACGGCGCCCGGTGTCCTAGCGAAGGTCGTCGGGGTGGTAGAGCTCGCGGTCCCCGTCCGGCGGCGGGGGTGGGCGGTGCACGGCCCGAGCCACTCCGTACACGATCGCCAGCAGCGTCGCGACCAGGATCGCCACGACGACGCCTCCTTCGAAGGCCGAACCTTCACCGGAGACCAGGGCCACCAGGGTGAGGGCCACGATCCCGGCGAGGACCGCACCCAGGATCGCCACGATGACGCGTGGGAGGGGACCGATCCGGTCCAGCAGCGCGGCCAGCCCGCGAGGGTTGCCTCGCGGGGCCGCGACCGGGGCCGGCGAAACGACGGCCAACGGCATCGCCGGTGGCGGGCCGGGCACGATCGGGCTCGGCGGCTTCATCGGGAGCGGAGGTGGGGTCGTCACCGCAGGAGCCGCCGGTGACATTGGCGCGGGCGCCGGCTGCCGGACGGCGCGGACCTCCCTCGCCAGCCGACGGATCGTGGGGTGCTCGTCCGCGCACAACCGGTCGAGGTCCTGGGGACGCAGGTCCCGCAACGGCAGCAGCCCACGGACGCCGGGGTCCGGGTCGTCGACCAGCCGGGAGAGCACCTCGGCGGGCGTTGCCTCGTTCATCGCGACCGCGCGTCGCACGTCCGGATCCGGGTCCGCGGTCAGCGCCACGAGCGTCTCGATCGGCGTCGACGGGTTGCCGGCCACGTTCACCCGAGCCGAGGGTTCCGCGTCCATCTCGCCACCTCCGGACCGATCGCCTTGATGACGACCGAGCATAAGCCCCGGCCCGAAGAATGGGTGAGCCCGCCGCGAGGGGGGATCTGCGCGGCGGGCTCGATCCGCGCAGGGCCGTCGGGGGGTATGGCTGGGGTTGGCCGTCAACGGGATCAGCGCGATCCTATTTGCCTGCTGACAAGCCATCTCAGTCCCCGTCCGGGGGACTTTGCGGCTCCCGCCCAGAGCCACCCTCCCCCCATTGGCCCCACCGATGCGTCAAGCTGGTGGTATGCAACTCACGCTCAACGACGGCGCATTGATGCCTCAGCTCGGCCTGGGCGTCTACCTGGTGTCGGACGGGCTCACCTGCCAGTCGGTCGTCGAGACCGCACTGGGCACCGGCTACCGCCTGCTCGACACCGCGGTCATGTACGGCAACGAGCGCCCCGTCGGACGCGGCATGCGCGCGTCCGGGGTGCCGCGCGCCGACATCTTCCTCACCACCAAGCTGTGGCCCTCGGAGTACGGGGCCGCCAAGGCCCCCGCCGCGATCGGACGCTGCCTCGAACGGCTCGGCACCGACTACCTCGACCTCCTCCTGCTGCACCAGCCGGTCGGTGACATCCTCGGCACGTGGGCCGCGATGGAGGACGCCGTCGCGCAGGGCACCGTCCGCTCGATCGGGGTGAGCAACTTCACGATCGCCGACCTCGAACAGCTGCTGCCGCGGGCGGAGATCCGGCCGGTCGTCAACCAGGTGGAACTCCACCCCTACTGGCGCCAGCGCAGACTCCTGCCCTTCCTGCGCACCCACGACATCGTCCCCGAGGCCTGGTTCCCGGTCGGGCACGGCTCGCGCGACCTCCTGGCCGAGCCCGCGATCGTCGCCATCGCGCAGCGCCACGACAAGAGCCCCGTCCAGGTCATCCTGCGCTGGCACGTCCAGTCCGGCCACGTCGCGATCCCCAAGTCCACCAACCCCGTCCACATCCGCGAGAACTTCGACATCTTCGACTTCGAACTGGACGCCGGGGAGCTGGCGGCCATCGACGTCCTGACCCGCAACCGTCCGATCTTCCGGATGCCGCGCTGGCTGATGTCGGCGGTGTTCCCGCTGGTGCGGACGCGCCAGCTGAACTGACCGGCACAGAATGGTTGACGGCAAATCCGAGCGGTGCTAGCTTTTCGGTCAGGAACCTGAGCGGTTCCCCAGGGTTGTTACTCGCAAGAGGCAAGGCCTGAGCTAGCTTTCGGCATGCTCTGTCTTGTGCAACTCCGGGAGTCGGCTCGGGTCTTTCTGCGTTTCCGGCCCTGAACAGAGTTGTTCGAAGGAGAAGAAATGCCGTCAGTCGACTACCGGACGTTGGCCGGTGACGTACTCGAGAAGGTCGGGGGCGAAGCCAACGTCGCCTCCCTCACGCACTGCGCGACCCGCCTGCGCTTCCGGCTCAAGGACGTCGCCAAGGCCGACAAGGCGGGCGTCGAGCGCCTCCCCGGCGTGATCACGGTCATGGAGGCCGGCGGCCAGTTCCAGGTCGTCATCGGCAACAACGTGCCGATCGTGTACGCCGAGATCGGCCAGATCTCCAAGCTCACCGCCGACGGCGCCGAGGGCGGCGGCGAGGAGAAGGGCAACCTGCTCAACCGGTTCATCTCGCTGGTCTCCTCGATCTTCACCCCGATCCTGTGGCCGCTGGCCGGCGCCGGCCTTCTCAAGGCGTTCCTCGCGATGGCCACCACCTTCTCCTGGCTGGACGCCACCAGCACCACCTACACGATCCTGAACGCCGCCGCCGACGGCCTGTTCACCTTCCTGCCGATCTTCCTGGCGGTGAACGCCGCCAAGCGGTTCAAGACCAACCAGTTCACGTCGATGGCGATCGCCGCGGCGCTCTGCTACCCGAGCATGGTGGCCCTGGCCAGCGCCACCACCCCGGTCACCTTCTTCGGCCTTCCGGTCGTGATGGTCACCTACACCTCCTCGGTGATCCCGATCATCGTCTCGGTGTGGCTCCAGAGCTACCTGGAGAAGTTCCTGAACAAGGTGCTGCCGCACTGGCTGCGCAACTTCACCACGCCGCTGCTCGTCCTGCTGATCATGGTGCCGCTCACCCTGCTCACCGTCGGCCCGGTCACCAGCTACGCCGCGAGCGCGCTCTCCAACGGCATCGCCTGGCTGTTCACCACCGTCCCGTGGCTCGCCGGCGCCCTGATGGGCGGCTTCTGGCAGGTGTTCGTGCTGTTCGGCCTGCACTGGGGCTTCGTACCGTTCATGGTCAACGACTACGCCACGATCGGCTACTCCCTGATGGCCGGCCCGCTGCCCGCTGCCGTCCTCGCCCAGGCCGCCGCCACCCTCGCCGTGCTGTTCAAGACCAAGAACGTCAACCTGAAGGAGCTCGCCGGCCCGTCCGCCCTCTCCGGCTTCGTCGCCGGCATCACCGAGCCCGCCATCTACGGCGTCAACCTGCGCCTCAAGAAGCCCTTCTACTACGCCATCGCCGGTGGTGTGGTGGGCGGCGCGATCGCCGCGGCCGGCGGCTCCGCGTCCAGTGCGTTCGTGTTCCCGTCCCTGCTGGGCCTGTCCGCCTACATGCAGCACGGCAGCTTCGCCCTCCAGCTGATCGGCACCGGCGTCGCCGTCGCCATCGCCTTCACCCTGACGATGGTGCTCGGCTTCGACGACCTCCCCAACGAGGACGCCGCCCGGGCCGAGCTGATCCCGGCCGGCCCCGGCGCCACCGAACTGGCCGCCCCGGTCAGCGGCGCCGTCGTCCAGCTCGCCGACGTCAACGACAAGGTGTTCGCCTCCGGCGCGCTCGGCAAGGGCATCGGCATCGTCCCCAGCAACGGCCAGGTCTACGCCCCGTTCGCCGGCACCGTGGTCTCCGCCTTCCCCACCGGCCACGCGTTCGGGATCAAGTCGGCCGAGGGTGTCGAGGCGCTGATCCACATCGGCATCGACACCGTCCAGCTCAACGGCAAGGGGTTCGCCACCACGATCACCCAGGGCCAGACCGTCGAGGCCGGTGACCTGCTCGCCACCGTCGACCTGGACGCCGTGAAGGCCGCCGGCTACGACCCGACCACGATCGTCGTGGTCACCAACACCGCGCAGTTCGCCGCCGTCCTGCCCGCCGAGTGCCACCAGGTCACCCACGGCGACACGGCGATCGTCATCGAGCGCTGAGCCGGACCCCCTGGCCGGGCTCCCCTGCGGCCCGGCCAGGGCTCCGTCCGCCCACTCCCCCTCCACACCCAGAACCGAAGGATTCGCAATGACCACCACCACGACCACGCTGTTCCCCGAGGGCTTCCTCTGGGGAGGCGCCACCGCCGCCAACCAGATCGAAGGCGCCTACGACGAGGGCGGGAAGGGCCTGTCCATCCAGGACGTGATGCCCAAGGGCATCGTCGCCCCCCGCACCGACGCGCCGACGCAGGACAACCTCAAGCTCGTCGGCATCGACTTCTACCACCGCTACGCCGAGGACATCGCGCTGTTCGCCGAGATGGGCTTCTCGGTGTTCCGGCTGTCCATCGCCTGGAGCCGCATCTTCCCCAACGGCGACGAGGAGGAGCCGAACGAGGAGGGCCTCGCCTTCTACGACCGGGTGTTCGACGAGTGCGCGAAGCACGGCATCGAGCCGCTGGTCACCCTGTCCCACTACGAGACCCCGCTGCACCTGGCGGAGAAGTACAACGGCTGGGTGAGCCGGGAGATGATCGGCTTCTACGAGCGCTTCGCCCGTACCGTCTTCGAGCGCTACCGCGGCAAGGTCACCTACTGGCTGACCTTCAACGAGATCAACTCGGTGCTGCACGCCCCGCTGATGTCCGGGGGGATCAACACCCCCGCCGACCAGCTCAGCAAGAGCGACCTGTTCCAGGCCGCGCACCACGAGCTCGTCGCCAGCGCGGCGGCCACCAAGCTCGCGCACGAGCTGCTGCCCGGCGCCCAGGTGGGCTGCATGGTCATCGCGATGCCGATCTACCCGCTCACGCCCGACCCGTCCGACGTGCTCGCGGTGATGACGGCCGACCACGCCAACCTGATGTTCAGCGACGTGCACACCCGCGGCTACTACCCCGGCTACGCGCTGCGGTACTTCCGGGAGAACGGCATCACCCTCGACATCACCGACGCCGACCGCGAGATCCTCACCCACACCGTCGATTTCGTGTCGTTCAGCTACTACATGAGCATCTGCGAGACCGCCAACCCCGAACGGGTGGCCGGCGAGGGCAACATCATGGGCGGCGTCCGCAACCCGACGCTGCCGGCGAGCGAGTGGGGCTGGCAGATCGACCCGGTCGGGCTGCGGATCGTCCTCAACCAGTTCTGGGACCGCTGGCAGAAGCCGCTGTTCATCGTCGAGAACGGGCTGGGCGCCAAGGACGTCCTGGTCGACGTCGACGGGGTCCGCACCGTCGAGGACGACTACCGGATCGCCTACCTCAACGACCACCTCGTCCAGGTCGGGGAGGCCATCGCCGACGGCGTCCAGGTGCTCGGCTACACCTCGTGGGGCCCGATCGACCTGGTCTCGGCCAGCACCGCCCAGATGAGCAAGCGGTACGGCTTCATCTACGTCGACCGCAACGACGACGGCACCGGCACCCTGGACCGCTTCAAGAAGAAGTCGTTCGACTGGTACGCCGACGTCATCGCGACCAACGGCGCCAGCCTCACCTGACCCGGACGCGCGTCCGGTCACCCGTGCCGAACCGGTGGGCTACGTTTGCGGACGTAGCCCACCAGCGCGACCGGGGGAACCGGGCGGGCGCCCACTGACGTTGGAAGGACCGCACGTGGATGTGCTCAAGGTCTTCAACAACAACGTCGTCCTCGCCACCGACGACGACGGGAAGGAAGTCGTCCTCACCGGGCGCGGGCTGGGCTTCCAGGCCCGCAAGGGCGACCGGGTGGACGCCGGGAAGGTGCAGCAGGTCTTCGTCCCCGACGCCCAGCACGACATCGACCAGCTGACCGCGTTCCTGACCGAGATCCCGCCCGAGCACCTCCTGCTGGCCGCGGAGATCCTCCAGCTCGCGCAGGAGCGGCTCGGGACGGCGTTCGGGCAGGGCATGGTGATCCCGCTGGCCGACCACATCAGCTTCGCGATCAAGCGCGTCCGCCAGCACATCGAGGTCGAGTACCCGCTGCGGGCCGAGGTCGCGCACCTGTACCCGAGCGAGCTGCGGGTCGCCCGGGACGCGGTGGCCCTGGTCACGTCCCGGACCGGCGTCGACCTGCCCGCCGACGAGGCGGTGCCGATCGCACTGCACTTCGTCAACGCGATGTTCGCCACCGACGACCTGTCGCGCACCGTGCGGATGACCGAGCTGTTCCGGCAGGTGTTCGAGGTGCTCGACTCGGCCTTCGACCGCCACTTCGACACCGAGAGCATCAACGCCGCCCGGTTCATCACGCACCTGCGGTACTTCTTCGTCCGCGTCGAGGCCGGCCAGCAGCTCGTCGAGAACCCGGAGAGCTTCACGTCCACGATCCGCACCGCCTTCCCACGGGCCTACCTGTGCGCCGAGCGGGTGAAGGCGCTGCTCGAGCTGCGGCTGGAGAAGCCGATCACGGCCGACGAGGTCATCTACCTGACCCTGCACGTGGCCCGTCTCGCCAGCGAGGAGTGAGCCCGCCCGGACCAAAAGGGGACAGTCCCCTTTTGGTCCACCTGGCGGGGAAGGGGGTTACTGGCAGGACCTGTCTCGTCCGCGTCGCCCGGTGGTGGAATGGCCGTGCCGACACCGGCGACGAAGGAGACCACGATGGAGTACACCCGCCTCGGCACCTCGGGGCTGAAGGTCAGCCGGATCGCGCTGGGCTGCATGAGCTTCGGCGACAACGCCAGCGGCTTCAGCCAGTGGGCGCTCGACGAGGACGCCGCGCAGCCGTTCTTCGCCCAGGCTGTCGAGCAGGGCATCACCTTCTGGGACACGGCGAACGTGTACAGCGGCGGCACCTCCGAGGAGATCACCGGGCGGGCGATCCGGACGTTCTCCCGGCGCGAGGACGTCGTCCTGGCCACCAAGGTGTACTTCCCGATGCACCCCGGCCCTGGCGGTTCGGGACTGTCGCGCGCGGCGATCATGGAGAACATCGACGCCAGCCTGACCCGACTGGGCACCGACTACGTCGACCTGTACCAGATCCACCGGTTCGACCCGCACACGCCCGTCGAGGAGACCATGGAGGCACTGCACGACGTGGTGAAGGCCGGCAAGGCCCGCTACCTCGGCGCGTCGGCGATGTGGGCCTGGCAGTTCTCGAAGATGCAGTACACGGCGTCGCTGAACGGCTGGACGCGGTTCGTCTCGATGCAGGACGAGTACAACCTGATCATGCGCGAGGAGGAGCGGGAGATGTTCGGCCTCCTCGCCGACACCGGCGTCGGGGCGATCCCGTTCTCGCCGCTGGCGAAGGGCCGGGTCTGCCGCCCGTGGGGCGAGCACACCGCCCGGATGGACGTGGACCAGGTCGGACGCCGCTACGACCAGGACGCCGACGCCCCAATCGTGGACGCCGTCCAGGCGATCGCCGGGGAGCGCGGCGTCCCGATGGCGCAGGTCGCGCTCGCCTGGGTGCTGAAGAACCCCGTGGTCAGCGCGCCGATCGTCGGCGCGACGAAGCCCCACCACCTGAGCGACGCGGTCGCCGCGCTGGACGTCCACCTCAGCGAGGACGAGGTGGGCCGGCTCGAGGAGCACTACGCGCCGCACATCCCGCGCTCGTTCAGCTGAGGGATGGTGCCGCGGACCGAAAGGGGACAGTCCCCTTTCGGTCCACGTGGCGGGAAGGGGACCGTCCTTCTTCAGCGGCGAAACGAAAGGGGACTGTCCCCTTTCGTTTCGGTCAGAGGCGGGCGAGGCGGCGGACGCCCTCGCGGAGCACCTCGTCGCGCTTGCAGAACGCGAAGCGCAGCAGGGACGGGGCGGCGTCCGGGTCGTCGTGGAACACCTGCACCGGGATCGCCGCGACACCGATCCGCGCGGGCAGCTCCCGGGCGAAGGCGGACGCGTCGGTGACGCCGAGCGGGGCCGCGTCCGCCACCACGAAGTAGGTGCCCTCGGGCACGGCCACGTCGAAGCCGGCGCCGGCCAGCCCGTCCACCAGCAGGTCACGCTTGCCGCGCAGCCGGTCACGGAACGCCGTGAAGTAGTCGTCGGGCAGGCAGAGCGCGGCGGCCGCCGCGAGCTGGAACGGCCCGCCGACACCGAACGTGAGGAACTGCTTGACCGTGCGGACGGCGGCCACCGCGGCGGCCGGACCGGTCACCCAGCCCACCTTCCAGCCGGTCGCGGAGAACGTCTTGCCCGCCGAGGAGATCGTCAGCGTCCGTTCGGCCATGCCCGGCAGGGTCGCGATCGGGCAGTGCGGACGGGCGAACGCCAGGTGCTCGTACACCTCATCGGTCACCACCCACGCGTCGTGCTCGCGGGCCAGTCGAGCGATCAGGGCGAGCTCGGCGTCGGTGAACACCTTGCCGGTCGGGTTGTGCGGGCTGTTGAGCAGCACCAGCTTCGTGCGCGCGCTGAACGCGGCCCGCAGCGCCGCCTCGTCGACGGCGAAGTCGGGGAACCGCAGCACGACCGTCCGCCGGGTCGCGCCGGCCAGGTCGACCATCGCGGCGTAGGAGTCGTAGTACGGCTCGAACATCACGACCTCGTCGCCGGGCGAACAGAACGCCAGGATCGTCGCGGCGATAGCCTCGGTCGCGCCCACCGTGACCAGCGCCTCGGTGGACAAGTCGACGTCGATCCCGTACCAGCGCCGCTGGTGGTCGGCGACGGCTGCCAGCAGTTCGGGGCGTCCGCTGAGCGGCGGGTACTGGTTCTGACCGGTGTCGATGGCCCGCTTGGCGGCCTCGATCAGCTCGGACGGGCCGTCGGTGTCGGGGAACCCCTGGCCCAGGTTGACCGCGTCGTGCCGGGCGGCCAGCGCGCTGATCTCGGTGAAGATCGTCGTGCCGTGGCGCTGCATGCGCTGCACCAGCTCCATCCGCTGTCCTCCGCTCGACTCCCCTTCGTCCCGGGTGAGCCTAATCGCGTGGACGGCTCCTGCCGATGCGCACTGTCGGTGGGCCGGCCTACGATCGGGGTCATGGCAGCGCTTGTCGAACGACTCCGCGCGATCTGCCTGGCGTTCCCCGAGGTGACCGAGCGGCCCAGCCACGGGGTGCCCGCCTGGTTCGTGCGCGGCAGGACGTCGTTCGCGACCGCCTGGCTCGACGGCCACCACGACCTGGGCTTCCCGCACCTGTGGTGCGCGGCCGGTCCGGGCGTCCAGGAGGCGCTGGTCGCCGGCCGGCCGGACGTGTTCTTCCGTCCGCCCTACGTAGGGCACCGGGGCTGGCTGGGCATCCGGCTCGACCGTGACGTGGACGAGGGTGAGCTCGCCGACCTGCTCGCGGACGCCTACACCGTGGTGGCGCCGGCGAAACTGGCCGCGCGCCTCGGGATCGACGGGCATCAGGGCTTGTCAGCCCCGGCACACGACATGTGAGGATGACGGTATGGCAGAGACGAAGAAGGGTTTCACCGCCGAGGAGAAGGCCGCGATCAAGCAGGCCGCGGCCGAGCGCAAGCGCCAGGCCGAGGGCGAGGCCGGCGAGCAGGACCTGCTCACCGCGATCGAGGGCATGACCGAGCAGGACAAGCCGATCGCCGAGGGCCTGCACGCCCTCGTGAAGCGCGACTTCCCGCAGCTGATGAGCCGCACCTGGTACGGCTACCCGGCGTACGTGTCCGACGGCAAGATGGTCTTCTTCTACCAGCTGGCCGCGAAGTTCAAGACCCGCTACGGCCACCTCGGCTTCCATGACGTGGCGAAGCTGGACGACGGCGTGATGTGGCCGACGGCCTTCGCGATCCTGGAGTGGAACGACGACGTCGAGAAGCGCGTCAAGGACCTGATCACCCGCGCCCTCGGCTGACGGAGCTCGCCGTCGTCCGGGATCAGCGCTCCTTGGCCAGCAGGCGGGAGCGGGCGTCCGCGTACTCGCGGGCGAGACGGTCGACGACCTCGGCGACGGGCAGGACGGCGTCGATCCCGGCGACGCCCTGGCCGGCCGACCAGATGTCGCGCCACGCCTTCGCGTCGGACTCCGTCGGACGGGTGACGTGCGCCAGGTCGACGGGGCCGGGAGCGGCGTCCGGGTCGATCCCGGCCAGCTCGAGGCTGCGGCGCAGGAAGTTGGCCGGGATCGTGCTCACGCTCGCGGTGTACACGATGTCGGACGCGCCCGCCGCCACCACCTGCGCGCGGTACTCCGCGCTGGCCAGCGACTCCTGGGTGGCGACGAACCGCGTCCCCAGATAGGCCAGGTCGGCACCCATCGCCCGCGCGGCGAGCACGTCCGAGCCGGACGACAACGCCCCGGCCAGCAGGATCGTGCCGCCGAAGAACGCCCGCACCTCGGCCATCAGGGCGAACGGGCTGAGCGCGCCCGCGTGCCCACCGGCTCCGGCCGCGACCAGGATCAGCCCGTCGACCCCGGCCTCCGCGGCCTTGCGGGCGTGGTGGGCGTTCGTGACGTCGTGGAACACCACGCCGTCGTAGGAGTGCACGGCGGCCACCACTTCGGGCGCGGCCCCGAGGCTGGTGATCACCACCGGGACACGGTGCCGCACGACCACGGCGAGGTCGTCGGCCAGCCGGGCGTTGGTGCGGTGCACGATCAGGTTGACCCCGAACGGGGCGTCGTCCGGTCCGAGCGCACCCTCGATGAGGTCAAGCCACTCCTCCAGCCCGGCGGTCGTGCGCTGGTTGAGCGCGGGAAACGTCCCGAGCACCCCGGCCCGGCACGCCCCGACCACCAGATCGGGCCCTGACACCAGGAACATCGGCGCCGCGACGACCGGCACCCGCAGGCGTCCGGCCAGGGACGAGGGCAGCGCCACCGGCCCTCCTCAGTTCGCCAGCGGACGGTTGGTGGCCAGCAGGTGCCGCACCCGCTCGGTGTTCGCCGGCCGCGGGAGCAGGTCGAGCGCCACGTCGATCTCACGGGCGAGCAGGTCGTCCTCGGTCGTGGTCTCCCCCGCCGCGCCGCCGGTGAGCATCGCCGCGAGCCCGCCGACGATCGCCCGGTCGGTCTCGGACGCGTCCGCCCAGCCGGCGTCGAGGGCACCGGACGCGGGATCGTGCAGCGGCAACGGTCCGGGCGCCGGGGCCTTCTCCCCCGACGCAGCCAACTCCAGCGCCACCGCTTTCGCCTCGGCGAGCACCCGCCGCGCGGACGCCACCACCTCGTCGGTGCCCCGCAGCAGGTGCCACTCGCCGGCCTGCCACGCGGACGGGGTCACCTCGCAGCTCGACGTGACCCAGAACGCGTCCGCCGCCGGATCGTCCGCGCCGGCCGCGGCCGCCCGGGCCAGCGACTGGGTGACGCCGCCCCAGCACGGGATGAGCCCCACCGTCCGCTCGGGGAAGCCGGCCTTCAGTTCGGCGTGGGCCACCACCCGGTCGGCGGTCAGCATCAGCTCGTTGCCGCCGCCGAGCGCGAAGCCGCGGGCCGCCGCGACGACGGGAAACGCGGCGTTGCGCAGCGCCTGGAACGCCTGCTGGCCGCGGCGGGCGAAGCCGCGCAGGGCGTCCGCGTCACCGGCGTCGAGCAACCGGACGAACGTGGCCAGGTCGGCCCCGGCGGAGAACGCGCGCGGGTGGTCCGAACCGATGACGAGCGCCCGGAACGCCCCGGCCGTGCCGAGTTCGGTCGCCCGCTCCACCATCTCGACCACGCCGAGGTCGCAGGTGTTCATCTTCGTGCGCAGCGCGAGGCAGGCGACACCGTCGCCGAGGTCGACAAGCTCGGCGGACGGGTTCTCGGCGAGCACCCCGTTCTTCCGCCGGGCCTCGGCCACCGTGACCACGCCCTCGACGCGGCGCCGGTAGCGCACCGAGCCGTCGGTGCCGAGCACCGAGTCGGCGGCCGGGTAGAAGCCGCCGGCCTCCACCGCGCGCTGCAGGAGCAGCGGCACCTCCCGGCCGGTCGCGGTGAAGCGTTCGGCCAGGACGCCGGCGCCCACGGTGTCGGCCAGCGCGAACGGGCCCTTCGCCCACGCGTAGCCCAGCCGCATCCCGTCGTCGATGGCCTCCACGTCCTCGGCCACCTCGGGAGCGATCGCGCACGCGTAGTCGAGCACCTCGACGAAGACCTCCTCCGCCCAGCGGGCGGCGGCGCTGTCGGTGGCCAGGACGCCGGCGAGGTCACCCGCCGTCGCGGCCGGGTCGTCGACGGTGCGCACCGGCCGGTACGCCAGCGACTCCAGGTCGAGCACCTCCTGGACCTTCTCGCCGACCTCGTTGCGGCGCCGGTGGAAGCCGCCGGGCCCCTGGCGTCCGATCAGCCCGTTGGCCAGCAGGTGGGTGAACACCCGGTCGGTGCCGAGGTCGTAGCGGTGGCAGGCGTCGGTGGCGGGCAGGGCGTTCTGGAGCACCGGCCACAGCAGGGGGACCAGGTTGATGCCCACCAGGTCGAACAGCCCGAAGACGCCCGTGCGCGGGATGCCGAACGGACGCGACATCACAGCGTCCGCGGTCTCGACGTCGAGCCCGCGGCGGAAGGCCTCGAGCGCGGCGACCGCCATCCAGTGGCTGCCCAGCCGGTTCGCGATGAAGCCGGGGGTGTCCGGGGTGTCGAGGACGGTCTTGCCGAGCTGGCAGTCGGCCACCGCGGTGACCCGCCGGCGGGCTGCCGCACTGGTCGCGGTGCCGGCGACGACCTCCAGCAGTTCCATGGTGCGCGGCGGGTTGAAGAAGTGGGTGATGGTGAAGTCGCGGGCGAAGTCGTCGGAGTGGCCGTCGACGAGCTCGTGCACCGGGATGCCGGACGTGTTCGACGACACCAGCGTGCCCGGCCGGCGGACGCCGTCGAGGCGGCGGTACAGGTCGTGCTTGATCGCCGGGTCCTCGAACACGGCTTCGATGATCCAGTCGGCGTCCGCGCAGGCGCCGAGGTCGTCGTCCACGGTGCCCGGGGTGACCCGGTCGGCGAACGCGGGCGTCATGAACCCGCCCACCGCCAGCTGCCGGGCGATGCCTTTGCGGGCCAGGGCCGAGCGGTCCTCGCCCTCGGCGACCCGGTCGAGCAGGGTGACCGAGACACCGCAGTTGGCGAGGTGGGCGGCGATGCCGGCGCCCATCGTCCCGGCGCCCACGACGACCGCGCGACGGACCGGCTCGAAGGAGGACACCCGCGGGATCCGGGGCTGTCGGTCGGCGATGGTCATGCTCTCCTCCTCGGCTGGGGCGGCCTGCGTCCACTTTCGTCCCTACCCTGCCAACCCTGCCCGCGTCGTCAACCCTCGCACTCCCGAAAATGGAAGCGGGAATTCTCTTTCCGAGAAGGCCCCCTTTGTGCAAAAGTTGTGCCCCTCGATCCACCTGTGGATCGGACACCCCCCCACGAGCGGTGCGAAAACACCCTCACCACCTGCATTACGTACCCCCAGTAATGGAGTCCGCCAATGTCCATTGACCAAGATCTCGCCCCTGCAACCGCCATGCACTCGGCCGCCGATCACCCCGCTCCCCGTCGCGCCTTCACCGAGGCGCACCCGAGCGTGGCCGGCAAGCTCTCTGCGTCGTGGCACCTGGTTCGGCCCCGTTCGGGCTCCCAGCCCCGCTACGCGCTGATCGAGAGCTGACAAAGGCCGATTACCGGCTCGGGTCGCGCACCTGCGGAAGGACCCGAACGCGCGTTACACCTGGGACGGCCACCCGCCGTAAATCGCCCGCGGCAATTCCGCGTCCGATTGCCCGTTTTCCACCTCGGGCGTGGTTGGGGTGGCCCGTTCCGGGGCTCCGGGGTACTGCCAGTACCTGCCTTCCCGCGCCGGACTCCCCTAGCGTGGTGCTGACCGACAAAGGAGCACCATGACCGTCCTCACCGACACCTACACCCTCGCCAACGGCACCACGATCCCCGTCATCGGCTTCGGCACCTGGTTGCTCAAGGAGGGCGACGAGTGCTGCGGCGCCGTCTCCGAGGCGCTGCGGCTGGGTTACCGGCACATCGACACCGCGCGGGCGTACCACAACGAGGCGTCGGTCGGACGCGCGCTGCGCGACTCCGGGCTGGCGCGCGAGGAGGTCTACGTGACGTCCAAGCTGCCCGCCGAGGCCAAGAGCTACGCGCGCGCCGTGGAGGAGTTCGAGACCACGATGAAGGAGATCGGCCTCGACTACCTCGACCTGTACCTGGTGCATGCGCCGTGGCCGTGGGACGAGATCGGCAAGGACTGCCGCGAGGAGAACAGGGAGATCTGGAAGGCCATGGAGGAGTTCCTGGCCAGCGGACGCGTGAAGGCGATCGGTGTCTCCAACTTCGACCGCGACGACCTGGAGAGCCTGCTGCCGGCCTGCACCGTGACGCCGATGGTCGACCAGATCCGGTGGTTCATCGGGCTCGACCCGTCCGACACCGTCGCGACCTGCGCGGAGCACGGCATCGTCGTGGAGGCCTACTCCCCGTTCGCGCACGGGCTCATCGTCAACCACCCCGAGATCGCCGACATCGCCGCCCGCTACGGCGTCAGCGCGCCGCAGCTGTGCATCCGCTACCTGCTCCAGAAGGGTGCGGTGGTGCTGCCGAAGGCCACGTCGACCGGGCACATCCGCCAGAACGCGGAGCTCGACTTCGAGATCTCCGGCACGGACATGGCCACGCTGGACGCCATGCGCGACACCGACAAGCACGCCGCGGCGATGGAGTTCCGCTGGTCGTGACGCCGGGCAGTTATGAGAGCCTTCTCATTTCTTCGACACGGCGGCCTCTCCGGGTCCTAGGCTGAGCGGGTGAGGTGCCCGCGGACGCGGGACGCACCTTGCCCAGGCACAGCAACCAGAGAGGCCGACGATGCCCGAACTGCCCTACCAGGACGCCACCCTGAGCCCCGAGGAACGGGCTGCCGACCTGCTCAGCAGGCTGACGCTGGAGGAGAAGGCCGGCCAGCTGAGCCAGTACTTCTACTTCGGCACCGGTGAGCTGCCCTCGGCCGAGGCGCTGGCCGCGATGCCGGAGGAGGCCCGGTCGATGGCGATGCAGCCGGCCGGGGTCGAGGCCGCGCTGGAGCAGGGCGGTGCGGGCTCGCTGTTGTTCGTCCGCGACGCGGCGCTGCACAACCGGCTCCAGCGCAAGGCGATCGAGGGCAGCCGGTTCGGCATCCCGGTGATCTTCGGCTTCGACGTCATCCACGGCCTGCGGACGATCCTGCCGGTGCCGATCGCGCTGGCAGCGTCGTGGTCGCCGGACGTGATCGCCGAGGGCCAGTCGGTCGCCGCCCGCGAGGCCCGCGCCGTGGGTATCGACTGGACGTTCGCCCCGATGGTCGACATCGCCCGCGACCCACGGTGGGGCCGCATCATCGAAGGGGCCGGTGAGGACCCCTGCCTCGGCGCCGCGGTGGCCGCCGCCCAGGTGCGCGGCTTCCAGGGCGACCTCGGCGACGCCAACGTGATCTCCGGGCCCAAGCACTTCGCCGGCTACGGCGCGGCCCGCGGCGGCCGCGACTACGAGGACTCCGACATCTCCGACGCCGAGCTGCACAACGTCTACCTGCCGCCGTTCCGGGCGGCGGTCGAGGCCGGCGCCGGCAACATCATGAGCGCCTACATGGACCTCAACGGCGTCCCGGCCAGCGGCAACAGGTGGCTGCTGACCGACATCCTGCGCACCGAGTTCGGGTTCGACGGCTTCGTGGTGAGCGACGCGAACGCCGTCCGGTCGCTGGAGGTGCAGCACTTCGCGTCCGACCTCACCGACGCCGCCGCCCGCGCGCTCAACGCCGGCCTCGACATGGAGATGTGCATGTTCGACCCGGCCTTCAGCCGGCTGCCGCAGGCGGTCACCGAGGGACGCGTGGACGAGGCCGACCTCGACCAGGCCGTCCGGCGCGTGCTGGAGGCCAAGTTCCGGATCGGGCTGTTCGAGCACCCGTACGTGGACGAGGCCGCCGCCCCGGGCGTGCTGGCCGACGCCGCGTCCCGCGAGGTGGCGCGCAAGGCGGCCGCCAAGACGTTCGTGCTGCTGAAGAACGAGGGCCTCCTGCCGCTGGCCGGCCAGCAGCGGATCGCCGTGATCGGCCAGCTCGCCGACGCCGAGCGCGACACGCTCGGCCCGTGGGTCTTCGATCACGACGTCACCGAGACGGTGACGATCCTCGACGGCATCCGGGCCCGCGCCGGCGAAGGCGTCCAGGTCGAGTTCGCGCCGGGCGTGCGTCCGGACACCCGGGTGTTCGAGTCGATGTTCGACCGCATGGACCACGGCCTGCCGACCGTCCCCGAGGGCTTCGACGACGACGCCGAGCTGGCGCGCGCGGTCGAGCTGGCCCGCGGCAGCGAGGTGGCCGTCGTGGTGGTCGGGCAGGCGCAGAACATGATCGGCGAGAAGGCGTCCACCTCCACCCTCGACCTGCCCGGACGCCAGCTGGAGCTGCTGAAGGCCGTCGTGGCGACCGGGACGCCGACCGTCGTGCTGGTGATGTCGGGCCGTCCGCTCGACCTGCGCTGGGCGGCCGAGCACGCGCCGGCGATCCTCCAGGTCTGGTACCCCGGCAGTCAGGGTGGCGCCGCGGTCGCGTCCGCCCTGTTCGGGGACGTGGCACCGGGCGGGAAGCTGCCGTTCAGCTGGCCGCGGACGGTCGGGCAGGTGCCGATGGTGTACAGCCACTACCGCACGTTCCAGCCGGAGGAGGCGCACCAGCGCTACTGGGGCGAGGAGTCGACGCCGCTGTTCGTGTTCGGCCACGGGCTGTCCTACGCGTCCTTCAGCTACGGGCGGCCGCGGCTGGAGCCGTCCGAGATCGCGGTGGGCGCCAGCACGACCGTGTCGGTGGACGTCACCAACTCCTCGATGGTTGCCGGCGACGAGGTGGTGCAGCTGTACATCCACCAGCGCCACGGCCTGTCGAGCCGGCCGCTGCGCGAGCTGAAGGGCTTCGAGCGGATCACGCTGGCCGCCGGCGAGACCCGGACGGTCACGTTCGAGCTCGGCGAGGACCAGCTGCGCTACTGGAGCGCGGTCAGCCACGACTGGGTGCAGGACGCCACCGAGATCGACGTCTGGGTCGGCGGCTCGTCCGCGGTCGCGTCCGGCGAGGGCGTGGTGCTGTCGGTCCGCTGACCCCAGCGAAACGAAAGGGGACAGTCCCCTTTCGTTTCGCTCCAGGCGCGGGTTCTGGACCATAAGGGGACAGTCCCCTTTTGGTCCGCTCAAAGGAGAGGTCGTCATGTCGTTGCCGCTGCCCCGTCCGCTGTTCGCCGAGCCGGTCCCGTCCCTGCGCTGGGGCGTGATCGGCACCAACTGGATCGCGGCCGCCTTCGTCAGGGCGGTGACCCGGCGCACCGACCAGCGGGTGGTGGCGGTGGCCGCCCGGGACGCCGAGCGCACCGCCGCCTTCGCCGCGACGCACGGCATCCCTCGGGTGCACGCACAGCCGCAGGACCTGATCGAGGACCCGGCGGTGGACGTCGTCCACATCGCCACCCCGCACAGCGCGCACGCCGCGCTGGCGCTGGCCGCGATCGCCGCCGGCAAGCACGTGCTGGTCGAGAAGCCGCTCGCCGCGTCCGCCCGCGATGCCCGCGAGGTGGCGGACGCGGCCCGCGCGGCCGGCGTCCTGGTCATGGAGGCGATGTGGACGCGGTACCTGCCGCAGGCCGACGTCCTGCGCCAACTGCTCGCCGCCGGCACGCTCGGCGACGTCCACCAGGTCGACGCCGACTTCGGCTTCGCCACCCCCTACGACCCCGCGCACCGGCTGTGGAACCCCGACCTCGCCGGCGGCGCCCTGCTCGACGTCGGCGTCTACCCGATCTCGTTCGCGTCCTCGGTGCTGGGCACCCCGGTGCGCGTCCAGGCGTCCGGGCAACGGCTGGCCAACGGGGTCGACCTGCGGGCCTCGGCTCTCCTCACCTCGGCGGGCGGCGCGGTCGCCATGGTCGCCACCTCGATCGTCTCCGAGCTGCCCAACCGGGCGCTCGTCGTCGGGTCGCACGGGCGCCTGGAGCTGCGGCGTCCGTTCTACGCACCGACCGAGACCGTGCTGACCACCCGCGCCGGCGGACGGGCGGTCACCGCCGGCTGGACCGACGACACCTTCCACGACCCCTACGACGCCCTCAGCTACGAGGCGGTCGCGCTGGCCGGCTACGCGGGGCAGGGACGCGTGGAGTCTCCGCTGCACCCGCTGGACGAGGTGGTCTCGGTGCTGACGACGATCGAACAGGTCTCCGCACAGCTGGGCGTGGTGCCGCCGCCGGAGTAATGACGCGGGGCGTCCGGGCTCAGTCCTCGGACGGTTCGTGCAGCAACCGCCGGACGCCCGCCCGGGCGAGCAGCAGCACCAGGATCAGGCCGGTCACGGCGAAGAAGCCGCCGAGCCGCACCGAGTCGCCGAACAGCAGCGCGATCAGTTCGAGGACCACGAACTTGCTGCCCACCAGCACCGCCCACAGCAGCAACCCCGCGCCGACCTTGCCGACGATCGTGGTGGCGGCCTTGAACCGCACCTTCACCCGGTTCTTGACCAGCAGGACCACCTCCAGCACCAGCTTGAGCAGCACGGCGGTGACCAGCGACAGCGTGAACGTCTCGGTGATCACCTGGGGGAGGTACTCCGCGGCCAGGTTCAGCACCACCACGTAGACGAACACGTCCACGACGTCGGCGGGCGTCACCAGGTCCCGGGCGCGGACGGCCTGCGGGGTCATGCTCTCTCCTCGGTGTGGCGGCTATCGCGAGACTATCGCTGCCGGGCGCTCGCCTCTGCCGGACCGGCCGAGCCCCGTCGCCGAACCAGGCCCGGACGCCGGTTCGCCACCGAATTGTCCCCTCGCCACCGGAATTCCGGGCGCGAGGGGACAATTCGGTGGCGAAGTGGGCGGACGGGGCCGCCCCGACCGCCGCGTGGCAGCCGCCCGAACTCAGCGCAGGACCCCGAGCGACGGGACGCCACCGTCAGGGGACGAGGCGGTAGCCCAGGCCCGGCTCGTTGATCAGGTGCCGCGGGCCGGCCGGGTCCCGTTCGATCTTGCGGCGGATCTGGTTCGCGAACACCCGCAGATAGTTGTGCTCGCTGCCGTAGCTGGGCCCCCAGACTGCGCGCAGGAGGTCCTCGTGGCTCACCACCCGCCCACCGTGCCGGGCGAGCTCGGCGAGCAACCGCCACTCGGTCGGGGTGAGGTGCACGACGGCACCGTCCCTGATGGCGGTGTGCGCGGCGAAGTCGAGCACCAGGCCATGGGAATCCAGCGTCTCGGGAGCGTCCGCCTCGGCCGAGCCGCGCCGGAGCGCGACCCGCACCCTGGCCATGAGCTCGTCCATGCTGAAGGGCTTGCTGACGTAGTCGTCGGCGCCCTGGTCCAGTGCCTCGACCTTGTCGTCGGCCTCCTGCCGCGCCGACAGGACGATCACCGGGACGGCCGACCGGGTGCGCAGCTGACGAAGCACGTCCACGCCGTCCAGGTCGGGCAGCCCGAGGTCGAGGACGACCAGATCGGGCTGGTCGGCGAGAAAAGTGCTGACGGCCTGGCGTCCGTTGCCGGCCAGCAGCACCTCGTGCCCGCGGGCCCGCAGGTTGATGCGGAGCGTGCGCTGCAGGACGGGGTCGTCGTCGACGACAAGGATCCGGCTCATCGGGCACCCCCCTCCCCCGTCGACAACTCCTGGCCCTCATGGGTGGGCAGCGTGACCACCATGGTCAGCCCTCCTCCCGGGGTCGATTCTGCCGCGAGCCGTCCGCCCATGGCCTCGGCGAGGCCGCGAGCCACCGCGAGTCCCAGTCCCAGACCGTTCCCGGCCGGCACGTCGCCCTGGCGCTGGAACGGCAGGAAGATGCGTTCGTGGTCGCCCTCGGGCACGCCCACGCCGGTGTCGATCACCCGGATCTCGACCCGGTCGGCCACCCGGCTCGCCCGGACCAGCACGGGTTCGCTCTCCAGCTGGTAGCGCAGCGCGTTCTCGGTGAGGTTGGCGACCACGCGGTCGAGCAGGCCGGCGTCCGCGAAGACGTAGCGCGCGTCCGGCTCGATCTCCCACGAGGTGCGGCCGGGATCGGCGAGCGTGGCCAGGGTGCCGGGGATGACCTCGCCGAGGTCGGTCGGACGGCAGTGCGCCACGAGCGCACCGGCCTGCAGCCGCGACATGTCCAGCAGGTCGCCGACGAGCGCCTCCAGCCGGTCGGCCGACTCCTCGATCGCCTCCTTCAGCTCCTCCTCGTCCTCGGCCGACCAGGTGACCTCTGCCGAGCGCAGGCTGCCGATCGCGGCCTTGATGCCGGCCAGCGGGGTGCGCAGGTCGTGGGAGACCGCGGACAGCAGGGCCGTCCGGGCAGCGTTGTCGCGAGCCAACTCGGCCGCGGCCAGCGAAGAGCGCAGTAGCTCCTGCCGCTGCAGGACGGCGCCGGCGTGGGCACCGAACGCCGCGAACAGCCGACGGCGGCCCGCGGCCAGCCCGGGCGGCTGCAGGATCAGCTCGTGGGCCTCGCCGGCGTCCTCGTGGTCGCTGGGCGCCAGGACATCGAGGTCCCCGACGGACGCGACCACTTCCGGCGTCCCGATCGCCGGCCGGTGGATGATGCCCGCAGCCCGGACGCCGAACATGTCGACCGCACTGTGCAGCAGGAGGGGCAGCTGATCGGTGGAGCCCAGCAGCGAGTGGGACAACTCGGCCAGCGCCGCAGACTCCTGCTGCGCCGCCAGTGCCTGTTCGGTCCGGCGGGCGTTGCGGTGCACGATGAGGGCCACCAGGACACCGACCAGCACGAACACCACCAGCGCGAGCGTGTTCTCCGGGTTGGCGACGGTCAGGGTGCCGACCGGCGGGACGAAGAACCAGTTCAGCAGCAGCGAGGACACCACCGCCGCGACGACGGCCGGCACCACGCCGCCGATCAGCGCCACGACCACGGTGGCGAGCAGGAAGATCGGGATGTCCAGCGGCAGGTCGGACGTGAACGGGTCCGCGAGCAGGATCCAGGTCAGCACCGGCGGCAGGAGAACGGCCGTGGCCAGCCCGCCCCAGACCCGCCGCGGCGACAGCGCGCTGCCCCGCCGCCTGCCGAAGCCCTTGCCCGCCCCGGGGTGCGTGACGACGTGGACATCGATGTCGCCCGAGCCGGCGATGATCCGCTCCGCCATGCTGGTGCTGAACCCGCGCTGCCACGCCGGCAGCCGGGACGCCCCGACGAGCACCTGGCTGGCGTTGACGCCGCGGGCGAACGCGAGCACGGCGTCCGCGGCGTCCTCGCCGGTGACGGTGTGGAACTCGCCCCCGAGCTCCTCGGTGAGCCGGCGCAGGCCGGCGACCACGGACAGCGGAGCGGTCAATCCGTCGCTGCGGGAGACGTAGACCGCCAGGAGTTCGCCCCCCGCCAGTCGGGACGCGATCCGCGCACCGCGCCGTAGGAGGACCTCTCCCTCGGGCCCGCCGGCGAGCGCGACCACGACCCGTTCCCTCGTGGGCCAGTTCTGGGTGATGCCGTGCGCCGCGCGGTAGGACTCCAGCCCCGCGTCCACCTTGTCGGCCAGCCACAGCAGGGCCAGTTCGCGCAGCGCCGACAGGTTGCCGATCCGGAAGTAGTTCGCCAGGGCGGCGTCCACCTTCTCGGGCTTGTAGATGTTGCCGTGCGCCATGCGCCGGCGCAGCGCCTCCGGGGACATGTCGACCAGGTCGATCTGGTCTGCGGCGCGCACCACCTCGTCGGGCACGGTCTCGCGCTGGACGATCCCGGTGATCGAGGTGACGGCGTCGTTCAGCGACTCCAGGTGCTGGATGTTGACCGTCGAGATCACGTCGATGCCGGCGTCCAGCAGTTCGTCGATGTCCTGCCAGCGCTTCTCGTTGCGTGAGCCGGGCACGTTGGTGTGGGCGAGCTCGTCCACCAGGGCGACCTGCGGGCGCCGCGCGAGGACCGCGTCCAGGTCCATCTCCTCCAGCGTCGTGCCGCGATACTCCAGCTGCCGTCGCGGGATGACCTCCAACCCGTCCAGCAGGGCCTCGGTGTGCGGCCGGCGATGGCACTCGCACAACCCCACCACCACGTCGGTGCCGCGTTCGGCGCGGCGGTGGCCCTCGTCGAGCATGGCGACGGTCTTGCCCACCCCCGGGGCGGCCCCGAGGTAGATGCGCAGCCTGCCGCGTGCCATGGCCCTACCTTTGCACCCCACCGGCGAGGGAGAAGTTGAGGCGCGTGACGTTGACGGAATCCTGACCCAGGAAGTCCAGCGGCGCCGGTTCGGTCGCCGCGGCCACCAGGTTCCTCAGGGCACCGGCGTCCACGCCGCGCTCCCGCGCCACCCGGGGCACCTGCCACAGGGCGTACGCCACCGAGATGTGCGGGTCGAGGCCGGACGCGGACGCGGTCAGCGCGTCCTCTGGAACCGGACCGATGGCCTCCGGGTTCGCCGCCACCAGGTCCGCCTTCCGCTGCGCCCTGGCGTCCGCCTGGTCGCTCGAGGCGGGCGACAGGTTGGTGCCGCCGGAGGTCTCCCCCGAGTAGGCGGACGCGGACGGTCGCCCCTGGAACCACTCCGGGCCGAACGCCTGTCCGAGGAGCGCGGAGCCGACCACCCGGCCGTCGGCGTCGGTCAGCAGCGAACCCGCGGCGCGGGAACCGAACGCCTGGGCGGCCAGCGTCACCGCCGCCGGATAGGCCAGTCCGAGCAGGACGGTCATCACCACGAGGAAACGTAGCGAGGCGAGGAGTTGACGCCACACCATGTCGATCACACCAATCCGGGGAGCAGGGAGACCAGGAGGTCGATGAGCTTGATGCCGACGAACGGCGCGACGATGCCGCCGAGCCCGTAGATCAGCAGGTTGCGGTTGAGCATCGCCGAGGCGCTCATCGGGCGGTACCGCACCCCGCGCAGGGCCAGCGGCACCAGGGCGAGGATGACGAGGGCGTTGAAGATGACCGCCGACAGCATCGCCGAGGCCGGCGACGCCAGCCGCATGATGTTGAGCGCCTGCAGGCCCGGGTAGACCGCCACGAACATCGCCGGGATGATCGCGAAGTACTTGGCAACGTCGTTGGCGATCGAGAAGGTGGTCAGCGCGCCGCGGGTGATCAGGAGCTGCTTGCCGATGGCGACGATGTCGATCAGCTTCGTCGGGTCGGAGTCGAGGTCGACCATGTTGCCGGCCTCCTTCGCCGCCGACGTGCCCGTGTTCATCGCCACGCCGACGTCGGCCTGGGCCAGCGCCGGGGCGTCGTTGGTCCCGTCCCCGGTCATCGCGACCAGCCGCCCGCCGGACTGCTCGGCCTTGATCAGCGCCATCTTGTCCTCCGGCGTGGCCTCGGCCAGGTAGTCGTCCACGCCCGCCTCCGCGGCGATCGCCTTCGCGGTCAGCGGGTTGTCGCCGGTGATCATGACCGTGCGGATGCCCATCGCGCGGAGCTGGGCTAACCGCTCGGCCATGCCGGGCTTCACCACGTCCTTCAGTTGCACCACGCCGAGCGTGCGCGGCGCCTGGCCGGGCGCCCGCGAGGCCACCACCAGCGGGGTTGCGCCCTGCCCGGACACCCCGTCGACCAGCGCCTGCAGGTCGTGCGGCGGCGTACCGCCCTCGGCCGCCACCCAGGCCGCGACGGCGGAGCCGGCGCCCTTGCGGATCTGCGTGCCGTCGGCGAGGTCGAGGCCGGACATCCTCGTCTGCGCGGTGAACGGGACGAACGTCGCCCCCGCCCTGACGAGCGCGGTGCGGTCGGCGAGCGGGCCGCTGATTCCCTCGGCCGCGGCGTACTCGACGATCGAGCGGCCCTCGGGGGTCTCGTCGGCGAAGGACGCCACCTGGGCGGCGGCCAGCAGCTCGTCGCGTCCGGCGTCGTGGACGGGATACACGTCGCTCGCCCTCCGATTGCCGAAGGTGATGGTGCCGGTCTTGTCCAGCAGCAGCGTGTTCACGTCCCCGGCGGCCTCGACGGCCCGTCCGGACATCGCCAGCACGTTGCGCTGGACGAGCCGGTCCATGCCGGCGATGCCGATGGCCGACAGCAGGGCGCCGATCGTGGTCGGGATCAGGCACACCAGCAGTGCCACGAGCACCACCAGGCTCAGCCGGTCGCCGGAGTAGATCGCCTGCGGCTGCAGGGCGATCACCGCCAGCAGGAAGATGATGGTCAGCGCGGCCAGCAGGATGCCCAGGGCGATCTCGTTCGGGGTCTTCTGCCGGGACGCGCCCTCCACGAGTGCGATCATCCGGTCGATGAACGTCTCGCCCGGCTTGGCGGTGACCTGCACCACGATCCGGTCGCTGAGCACCGTGGTGCCACCGGTGACGGCGCACCGGTCGCCGCCGGCCTCCCGGATCACCGGGGCCGACTCGCCCGTGATCGCCGACTCGTCGACGGTCGCGACGCCCTCCACGATGTCGCCGTCGCCCGGGATCACCTGCCCGGCCTCGACCACGACCCGGTCGCCGACCCGCAGCTCGGTGCCGGCCACCTCCTCCTCGGAGCCGGACGCGGTCAGCCGGCGGGCCACGGTCTGCGTGCGGGTCCTGCGGAGGGTATCGGCCTGGGCCTTGCCGCGACCCTCGGCGATCGCCTCGGCCAGGTTGGCGAACAGGATCGTCGCCCAGAGCCAGACGGTCACCGAGATGGCGAACACCGAGGGCGTCACCACCGAGATCGCCGTGGTGAGGGCAGAGCCCACCCACACCACGAACATGACCGGGCTGCGGAACACGTGCCGCGGGTCGAGCTTGGCCAGAGCCTGCGGTAGCGACCGCCAGGCGGTGACCGCCAGCGACGGGTGGGCGGGACGGGGATGGGTGCTCACGAGAGTGCCTCCGCGATCGAACCGAGGGCCAGGGACGGGAAGTACGTCAGCCCGGCCACGATGAGGATGATGACCACCAGGAAGCCGGCGAAGCTCGCCGTCGAGGTGGGCATGGTGCCGGCGGTCGCGGGCCGGCGTCCCTGGCGTGCGACGCCGCCGGCGAACGCCAGCACCGCGACGATGGGGACGAACCGTCCCAGCAGCATGCAGGTCGCGAGGGCCAGGTTGAGGAACGGCTGGTCGGCGGACAGCCCGGCGAACGCGGAACCGTTGTTGTTGGCGGCAGAGGTGAACGCGTAGAGCATCTCCGACAGGCCGTGCGGGCCGGCGGTCGACATCGCGTCCAGCGATACCGGGTTGACCAGCGCGATGCCGGTGCCGACCAGCACGAGGGTCGGCGTGATGAGCAGGGCGAGGGAGACCAGCGTGACCTCCCGCCGTCCGATTGTCTTGCCGAGCAGTTCGGGTGTCCGGCCGACCATGAGGCCGGCGATGAAGACGGTGAGCACAACCATCACGAGCATCGAGTAGAGGCCGGTGCCGACGCCACCGGGCGACAGCTCGCCCAGCATCATGTTGAGCAGCGCCACGCCGCCGGAGAGCGGCTGGAGCGATTCGTGCATGGCGCTCACCGCGCCCGTCGAGGTGCCGGTGGTCGCGGAGGCGAAGATCGCCGACCACGCCGTACCGAACCGCTGCTCCTTGCCCTCCAGACTGCCGCCGGCTACCTCGGACCAGGTCAGCAGTGCCATCGCGCCGACCATCAGCACACCCATGGCGCCGGCCAGCGCGAACCCCTGCCGACGGTCCTTCACCATCAGGCCGTAGGTGTAGGGCAGCGCGGAGGAGATGGCCAGCAGGAGCACCACCTCCAGCAGGTTGGTCCAGCCGTTCGGGTTCTCGAACGGGTGCGCGGAGTTGGCGTTGAAGAACCCGCCGCCGTTGGTGCCGAGTTCCTTGATCGACTCCTGGCTCGCGACCAGGCCACCCTGGAGGACCTGCTGGCCGCCGCCGATCGTGGTGATCGTGGTGGGCTCGATGAGGTTCTGCACCACGCCGCCCGCGACCAGCGCGACGGCCGCGAGGACGGCGAGGGGCAGCAGGATGCGCAGGGTGCCGCGGGTGACGTCCACCCAGAAGTTCCCGATCCGGTCGCTGTCCTGCCTGGCCAGGGCGCGGACGACCGCGATCGCGACCGCCAACCCCACGGCCGCCGACAGGAAGTTCTGCACGGTCAATCCGGCCGCCTGCACCAGGTAGCCGGTGCCGGCCTCGCCGGCGTAGCTCTGCCAGTTGGTGTTGGTGACGAACGACACCGCGGTGTTGAGGGCGGTGTCGACGTTCATCGACCGGCCCTGGGACCAGGGCAGGAAGCCCTGGCCGAGGAGGAATCCGAACAGCAGCAGGATGGAGGCGCCGGAGAAGGCGAGCACCGAGACGGCGTAGGTCGTCCAGCGCTGCTCCCCGTCCGGGTCGACGCCGACCAGCCGGTACACGGCCCGCTCGGCACGGGTGTGGTGCTCGGAGGTGAAGACGCGGTGGATCCAGCTGCCCAGCGGGACGTGGATGACCACCAGGATCACGACCACGCAGAGGACGGACAGCACACCGGCGAGTGCGGGCGTCATCGTCAGAACCGTTCGGGACGGGCCAGGGCGTACGCCAGGTAGACCAGCAGGGCAAGGCCGATCACGGCGGCCACCAGATCCTCGATCACGCCCCGATCCTGCGTCGCGCGCACCGGCCGCGGTCGGGCCCTGACGCAGCCCTGACCGGTCTTTACTCTTCCCTGACGGGCGGGCCACCCGCCGCCGCGTCCCCACAGAAGCCGCCGAAAGTCGTGGAAGCCGCCGGAATTCCGGCGGCTTCTCCAGGTATCGCCGGCTTCTGTGGCGGCGGAAGGTCAGTCCTGGGGCGTCCGGTGGGCCGCCCGCTCGACGGCGAGGGCGCCGACCAGCCCGAGGAGGATGAAGGCGGCCGCCACCCACAGCACCCAACCCACGCACTGGGCGAAGGCCACCGAGAGCTGGTCGGCGACCGCCGGCCCGAGTTCGCCGAAGTAGCCGTGGGTGCCCTTCTTGCGGATCATCGAGATGACCGCGCCGGCGGTGCCGGTCATGTAGTCGATCATCGTGTTCGCGTCGTCGTTGCTGACATCGGCCACGAGCGCCAGGCGGGCCGGGACCGTGACGGCGAAGCCGAGCGCGAGCACCGTCCCGGCCAACGCCGCGCCGAGGGCCGAGCCGAGCTGCCGGACGGTGCTCTGGGTCGCGGACGCCACGCCGGAGAGCTCCACCGGCACGTCCCGCAGGACCGTCGAGGTGAGCTGGGCGGACGCGAGGCCCAGCCCGAGCCCGTAGACGGCGAGCAGCGCGGCGATCAGCCAGGCGTCCGGCTGGGACGGCAGGACGAGCGCGGCGACGACCGCGGCCACGAGCTCGGCGGCCAGCCCCACCGTCACCACCCGTGGCGCACCCAGCCGGGCCGACAGCGAGCGTGCCCGGGCACCGGCCACGAAGGCGCCGATCGCCATCGCCGCCAGCACCCAGCCCGCCTCGAGGATCGACAGCTTCATCGCGTACACCAGGTACAGCGGCAGGCCGAACAGCAGCGAGAACTCCCCCACCGCCACCATCGCGGCGGCCAGGTTCCCCCACGCGAAGGTCGGAACCGCGAACAGCGACAGGTCGAGGATGACCGTGCGCCCCCGCGACGAGCGGTGACGCTGCAGGACGAGGAAGAGCCCCGTCAGGACCGCTCCGGCCACCAGGGCCACCGGCACCGGCGACACCGGTGCGGTGTCGGGCCAGGTCAGGCCGAGGAGGGTGAACTCGTTCTTCGGGGTCAGCCAGCCGAGGTCGGGTCCCTCGATCAGGCCGAACACCACCAGCCCGAGCCCGAGCCCGCTGGTGACCAGCCCACCCAGGTCGAAGCCGTGCCCGGCCTCCCCTCTGGTCTCGGTCACGAAACCGGCTGCGAGGCCGACCACGACGAGGGCGAGGGGAAGGTTGACGAGGAACACCCAGCGCCAGCCGAAGGCGGTGGTGAGCCAGCCGCCGAGCAGTGGTCCGACAGCGGCAGCACCCGCCATCACCGCACCCCACAGCCCGAACGCGAGGCTGCGGTCACGTCCGCGGAAGGTCGCGTTCAGGGAGGAGACCGTGGCCGGCAGGATCAGCGCTCCCCCGAGCCCCTGCACGCAGCGGGACGCGATCAGCTCACCCGCGTCCTGCGCCCCGGCCGCGGTCAGGCTGGCCATCGCGAAGACCGAGACGCCGATCAGGAACACCAGCCGCCGCCCGAACCGATCGCCGAGCCGTCCGGACGTGAGCAGCAACGCGGCGAACACCACGGCGTAGAGGCTGTTGATCCACTGCGCGTCCGCCAGTCCGAGGTCGAGGTCGTCGATGATCGACGGGAGGGCGACCGCTACGACCGTCCCGTCGAGGACGATCAGCGCCAGCCCGGCGGCCAGCCCGGCGAAGCCGAGCCAGCGTGCCGGGCCGGGCAGCGACGTCCCGACCGGATCGACCACGGCGGTGTGAGGCATCGGTCAGGAGAGCTTCCCGAGCTTGTAGCCGTCGAGGATGTCGTTGGGGCGCTTCTGGTTGCCGTGCTCGGCGGTGAACGCCCGCGTCGCGTCCTTGCCGCACATGTCGAGGATCCGCGCGCGGCCGCCCGGATGCCGGTTGATCCACTTCGTCAGGTCGTAGACGGTGCCGTCCACCACGCTCCAGCAGGAGGACGCGGTGGCGTGCTTGCGAACGTCCGCCATGGTGTAGCCGGCCGCCTTGGTGGCGGTCGGGGCGGGAACGGGCGAACTCGCGGACGGCGTGGGCGTCGGCGTGGGCGTGGGCGTGGCACTCGCGCTGGTGGCCGGCGCCGACACGGACGCGGTCGGCGCCACCGGCGCTGCGGACGGCGACGAGCAGGCGGCGAGGGGCAGAGCGACGGCGGCGAGCGCGAGGGCCATCCGGCTCAGGGCGCCCGGAGACGCGGCGGGGGCGAGCTTCATGACACCACGCTAGGGGCAGCCGCGCCACGACCGCCCTAAAGCAACATCAAGCCTTCCTCAAGCTGCCGGCCGCCACGTCACATCCCTCCGGCGAAGGGGCGGCTCCGCGCGATCAGCCGGCGGTGTCGATGTTGAGGATGTTCCCGTCCGGGTCGGTGAACCAGACGGCGCGGGCACCGTCACCGAAGTCGGCGACCCCGTCCGCCCAGGTGCCCACCGGGGTGTCGAAGGTCAGGAAGTCGACGCTGGCCGACCGCAGCATTCCGACGAGGTCGTCGAACGCGTCGGAGGGCACCTGGAACGACATGTAGGTGGCCTTGTTGGTGCCGGCGAAGCCGGATGGGTAGACCAGGAACGAGCCGCTGCCGGCCCGGTACATCACCCCGTCCGGGGCATCGCCGTCCTTGCTGAAGCCAAGGACGCCTTCGTAGAACTCCTGCGCTCGGGGCAGGTCGGTGACCGCGATGGTCGGGATGGGGGCGAAGTCGGCGAGCATGGTTACACACCTCCTCGCACCGGACGGACGTCGTCCGGGCAGCACTCACGCTAGGGCCGCCCGTCCGTCCCGGCACGGGACACTTTTGCGGATGCCCTGAACCGCGGGGACGGCTCACGGAACCGTCCGGCGCTGGTCAGGGGGTGGTCCAGATCTGGAGGCGGCCGGACTCCACCGGGGAGCGGGAGGCGTAGTCGTCGGTGCGCACCAGCCAGAAGCCGAGGCGACGAGGGACGGCGGCGCTGGCGACGTTCGCCTCGTCGGTGTGGATCTCGACCCGGCTGATCTCCGGCAGCGCGAGCGCGGCGGCCGTCAGCGCGCCCGCGGCACCGGTGGCCAGGCCGCGGCCGGTGTGGCCGGCGTCCAGCCAGTACCCGACCTCAAGGGCGTCCGGGCCCAGGCGGCGGTGCAGGCTGAACCCGCCGATCACCGGACGCCCCTCCCCCAGCCGCAGCGCGTAGAGGTAGACCAGGTGCGCGTCCCAGTCGGTCGGTGCGGCCCCGATGCGTTCGGCCCGGAACACCGGGTCGTCGCCCCAGGAGATCCAGTCGCGGAGCCTGGACGCGTTGGCCGCGGCCGCCGCGATCACCTCGGCCACCTGCTCCTGGCGCACGCGGATCAGCACGCCGCCGTCGAACTCGAGCCGGTCGGGCGGCGCGGTAGGCGGTGGCATGCGCCCATCGAAGCGCTGCCGGTGCGGGCGGGCAAGCGCGCCTGCCGGACGGGGTTCAGCCCACGTCCTCCTGCGCGTCGGGCTCGGCGGCGGCCGGATCCTCGATCGGGTCGGCGGTCACCGGGATGCCCGGGGTGAGCACCGGGGCGGACAGGTCGATCGTGCGGACGGTGCGCGGCGCCAGCGGCTTGGAGACGTACGTCGGACGCGTGATCGGGATCGGGTCCCACAGCGACGCCACCCGGTTCACCGGCACGCTCAGCTCGATCGAGTGCTCGTGCTCGGCCACCTCCGAAGGCGTGAGCGAGATCGCCACGGTCTCCTCGTCGGGGCACTCCCGGATCGCCTCCGCGCAGCGGGCGAGGTCCGCCCGCATCGCCCGGACGCTGAACCGCGCCACCACCAGGAACGCGGTGATCAGCACGGCCGGGATCACGGCCACCCACCACGCCCCGATGCCGAATCCGGCCAGCGCGGCCACGATCAACTGCACGACGAGCAGGAAGATCAGCACCCGGCGGCGACGCTGGGCGGCCTCGAGGTCACGCAGGTGCAGGTCGCGCAGCATCGACCGGCGGGTCAGCGGGGTGGACACCGCCGCCGTCCCCTCGTCCGCCTCGGCCAGGGACGTGCCACTACGGACGATCGTCACCGACGGGCTGAACGGGATCTCGACCGCGGCCTCCTCGGCGAAGTCCTCGCCGCGGCTGCGCAGGAAGTAGGGGATCAGGTACATCAACCAGGCGGCAGCGATCACTGCGAAGATCAGCCCGGTCATTCCCACACCCCGAACCGTATTCGGCCGGTGGCGGCATCCGTCCCACCCGGGGCGGAGTGTCGAGGATTAGCCGACCGGCCGGTGCTGCGATTCGTAGCGCGCCAGCACCGCACCGGATTCGGGCCCGGCCTCGAGCACGAATACATCGTGGTCGCGCCAGGCCCCGTCGACGTGCATGTAGCGCTCCCGGCGTCCCTCGAACCGGGCGCCCAGCTTGCGCACCACGGCCAGGCTGTTGGCGTTCTCCGGACGGATCGCGATCTCGATGCGGTGCAGCCCGAGCACGTCGAAGCAGTAGTCGCAGGCCATCGCGACCGCGGTCGGGATGATCCCCCGCCCCGCCCACTTCGGGTCGACCCAGTAGCCCACCTGTGCCCAGCACGCCGACCCGCGGGTGATGCCCGACACGGTCACCTGGCCGGCGAACACCGGCTTCTCCTGGCCGGGCGGGGTGTACTCCACCGCCCACGGCAGCATCTGGCCGCGCCGCGCCCGGACCGCGAAAGTGGTGACCAGCTGGCCGAAAGTGAGGCTGGGTTCGGGCGAGGTGGGCGGACGCGTGGAGTCCCACGGCCGGAACCACGACCCCGCGCGGTCACGGATGCGTGCCCAGTCGCCCTCGTCGCGGCGTCGCAGCGGACGCAGGGTCACCGGCCCATGGGCCAGTCGCACCGGCCACGAGGTTCCCGCCATCGACGTCGGCTAGTCGAGCAACCAGCAGGTGACGTCGCCGTGGGCCGGCACCGGCTCGCCGTCGGCCGGCAGCAGGAGCAACGCGTTCGCGCGGGCGAGTTCCGCCGCGCCGGGCTCCTCACCGGCCAACGGGGTCACGCCGCGCTCGCTCAGTTCGGCCAGCAGCACCCGGGACGCCGGGTCGGGCGGCAGCTCGACGGTCACCGGGGCGATCTCCTCCGAGGGCCACGTGTCGGCCGCGCCGGCCAGCCGCTGCACCAGCGGACGCCCGAGCAGAAGGTAGGCCAGGTACGCGGGCACAGGCCCGGGCGGCAGCACCAGCACCGGCGACTGCTCGGGACCGACGAGGGCGAACAGCTGGCGGCCCGGCAGCGCCTCGCAGGTGGCGACGTCGATCGCGTCCGCGTCGGTGAACATCCCGACCAACTCGTCGGTGACCTCGGTGACCAGCAGGAGCAGGTCGGCACGGATCAGCTGCTCCCCCAGCACGGTCGCCAGCGCCCGGGGTTCGGCCGGGACGATGCCGCCGGCGAACACCTGGGCACCGTCGACGCGGGCGGTGGCCGCGAGCAGGGTCGTACACGCGTCGTAGGCCTGCCAGGGACGGGTCAGCGGCAGGCCGGGCTCGACCAGCGAGGAGTCGGCGGTGAGCACCACCACCCGCGGACGCGGCCGGGCGAGCACCTTGTCGTGACCGAGTTCGGCGATCAGGCCCAGCACCCGCGGGGTCAGCACGGCGCCCTTCTCGACCAGCTCCTCACCGTCGCTGATCCGGGAGCCGACCAGCCGCAGGTTGGCCAGGTGGTCGACCTCCCCGGTGAACTGCACCTCGTCACCGACCGCCAGCCCCTCGGCCGCGGGCATGACCGCGTCCGCGCCCTCGGGGATCGGCGCCCCGGCCGCCACCCGGACGCACGCGCCCTTGGGCAGCGGCGCGCCGCGGTAGCCGCCGGCGGCGACCTCGTCGACCACGGGCAGGATCACCGGGAGTTCGGGGCTCGCGCCCACCAGGTTGGCGTGGCGCACCGCCCAGCCGTCGGTGATGGCGGTGGTGAAGGTCGGCAGGTCGAGGTCGGAGACGATCGACTCGCACAGCGTCAGGCCGGCGGAGTCGAGCAGGCCGATGCCGAACGGGTGCAGGCTCTCCACCTGGCCGAGCAGGAAGTCGCGGTGGGCCTCCAGGCAGCGGCGGACGTCCGCGTCCGAGCCACCATCGAGGCGGCGCGGTGCGCGCGGCGGCGCGACCTCGGCCTCCGGAGCGAGGTCCTCTTTCGGGCGGGCGAATAGGGGCATGGGCCTACGATAAGTCAATGACCAGCGCGGGCCCGGAAGGCCAGCCGCAAGGCTCCACATCCGCCGCGAAGGCCGAATTGCGGACGCGGCTGCGCGCGGCGCGCGCGTCCCGCGCGTCCGATCCGGCGGCCGACGACGCCCGCACCACCCGCGCCCTCGCCGCGTGTGCGGGTGCGGGCGTGGTGGCCGCCTACGCCTCTCTTCGCGGCGAGCCGGACACGGCGGCCCTGATCGAGTACCTGCGGCTGGCGGACGTCCGCGTGCTGCTGCCCGTGCTGCGTCGCGAACCCGGCTGGGCCTGGTACACCGGCGCCGACGACCTCGTCCCGGGCCCGCTGGGCATCCCGTCCCCGCCCGGACCGCCGCTCGGGCCGGAGTCGCTCGGTGAGGCCGACTGGGTCTGGCTGCCGGGGCTCGCCGGCACCCCGGACGGGCGGCGGCTCGGCACCGGCGGCGGCTGGTACGACCGTGCGCTCGCCCACGCCCGTCCGGACACTCGGCTCGGGCTGCTGCTGTATGACGATGAAGTACTCGACGACCTGCCGACCGACGACTGGGACCGCAACGTCGATCTGCTGGTGACCGAGCGGCGCCGGATCGACGCGGTGGAATAGGGACGCCGATTTCGGCGTTGTGCTGCTGGCTGGGTACCATTTCCCAGACTCGACCTCGCCAGGAAGTGATCATGCCCACCTACCAGTACCGGTGCACCACGTGCAGCACGGAAGTGGAAGCCGTCCAGAAGTTCACCGACGACCCGCTGACCGACTGCCCCGAGTGCGACGGCAACCTGCGCAAGGTGTTCAACGCGGTCGGCGTCGTGTTCAAGGGGTCGGGCTTCTACGCCACCGACAACCGCAGCAAGGGCAAGGCCAACGCATCCGCCCCGGCGGCGAAGGCTGCCGATGCCCCGAAGACCGAGGCGAAGTCCGACGCGAAGCCCGCGTCATCCACAGCCTCCACCAGCGCTGCCTGAGCCTGTGGACGCCTGACGCGTCCAGCCCCCGCGCACCGAAGATCACGGTGTGCACCTGTTGAACTCTCTCCGCCGCGCAGCGCGCTGGCACCGCCGCGGCCTTGCCGCCCTTCTCGTGGCGATCGCCGTCCTCGCCGGTCTGAACGCCCTCTCCGCGCGCACCGGCGCCGACTCCCGCGTCGTCGTGGCGGAACGAACGATCCCGGCCGGGAGCACGGTCTCGGCGTCCGACCTCAGCCTGGCCGCGGTGCCGTCCTCGGTGGTCGCCGAGGGCGCGCTCACCGACCTCGCGCAGGCCATCGGGCACATCACGGTGGTCGAGGTGCCGGCGCGGCAGGTGGTCACCGGCACGCTACTGCTGGGCGACGAGGGCGGCGTCGGCCCCGGTCTGGTCGGCCTCCCCGTGAGCTTCGGCACCTCCGGAGCGGTCTCGCTGCTCCAGGTCGGCAGCCGCATCGACATCCTCGGGCCCGATCCGACCGGCTCCGCCTACGGGGTGGTCGCCGCCAACGTGAGGGTGGCCGCGCTCCCCTCGGTCGACGATGCCGGCGTGCTGGCGAACAGCACCTCACGCCTGGTGGTGCTGGAGGTCAGTTCGGCCCAGGCAGCCGCGATTGCGGCGTCAATGTCCGTCTCATCGTTGAGTTTCGCGGTTCATTGACGGGTAATGGCCTAAGGTTCCAATGCCCATCGGCCTAAAGAAGGAGTGTTTATATGAAGGGCTTCAAGGACTTCCTGCTTCGCGGGAACCTGATCGATCTCGCCGTCGCTTTCATCATGGCAGCCGCGTTCGGCGCTGTGGTGACGGCCTTCACCCAGCTCGTCATGGACATCATCGGCAAGCTCGGTGGCGCGCCCGACTTCAGCGCGGTCGCCGTTGGCGGCGTCAACATCGGCAAGTTCATCACCGCTCTGGTCGCTTTCGTGATCATGTCCGCGGTGGTCTACTTCGGCATCGTCAAGCCGTACGACGCTTTGAAGAAGATGACCGAGAAGCCGGCCCCGGCCGACGAAGCCGGCGCGCCGACGTCGGAGGAACTGCTCGCCGAGATCCGCGACCTCCTGGCGAACCAGCAGCAGAAGTAACCCTGAGTGGTCGCGGGGCCCGGGCGCGGACCCGGACCCCGCGACCCGTCAGGACCCGTGGTGCGGCGGCTTCTCCCGCATCAACCGCTCCTCGTCGCGGTCCAGCGTCCGCCGGGCCGATGGGGGGCGCGTCTCCAGGGTGGTGAGCTCGAGCAGCGCCCGCGTCGCCCCCAGGACGGCGGCGAACTGGGCCGCCCCACATCCTTCCCGCAGCGCCAGTGGCACCTGGTGCGGCCAGCCGAGCTCCGCGTCCGCCACTTCGCGCGCATGCCGGGCGATCCGCTCCGCCGGCCAGCCGGCGTCCGCCAACTCACCGATCAGCGCAGCCGCGTCCGGGCGTCCGGTTTCGGGCAGCGCCAGTTCCGCACCGGTCAGCGCGTAGCCGAGGGCCGCGTGCCAGCGGACGCTCACCGGTACGACTGGACGGTGCCGGTGTCGGCCAGGTCGACCGCGCCGGCGACGACCGCCGGGGCGTCGAAGCGCCACTCCCCGCGGACGCGCAGCGACTCGGCCCCGCGCAGCGAGGGCACCACCGTCACCAGGAACTCGAAATCGTCGATCAGCTTGTAGTGGGCCGGGTCGAGGTCGACCTCGGGGATGCGGTCGACCTGGCTGTGCAGCCGTCCGTCCGTCCCGAGTTCGAACACGTCGGAGCGCAGCAGCATGAGCTCGTTGGTGGTCTTGACCGGCAGGAAGCGGTCGCGCCCCACCGCGATCGCGGTGGCGCCCGGGAACACCTCGATGGCCGCACCCATCGCGCTCTCGAGCTGGATCACCTTCGGCGAGGTGGGGTCGGACGGGTCGACGGTCTTGTCGTTGCGGATCAGCGGCAGCCCGAGGACGCCGTTGCGCTCGCGCAGCAGGTCGCGCACCTGGACGAGGTCGAGCCACAGGTTGTTCGCGTGGAAGTAGGGGTGGCGGTGCTCGTCGGTGAAGAACTCCATCTCCTCGGCGGCGGTCTGCGCGGTGTCGCGCAGGATCAGCTGGCCGTCGGCGATGCGCACCGCGAGGTGGCCGCCCTTGCGGTCGTTGATCGTCCGCGGGCACACCTCGGCGGCATAGGGGGCGCCGGACGCGGCGAACCAGCCGGCGAGCTCGGCGTTGGGGGCGGCGCCGAGGTTGTCGCCGTTGGCGACGGAGGCGTACCGGAAGCCGGCGTCGATCAGGGCGTCGAGCAGCCCGGTGCCCCACAGCGCGGGGTACAGGTCGCCGTGGCCGGGCGGGCACCACTCCAGGCTCGGGTCGGCCGGCCACTCCACCGGGCCCAGCCCGTCGGCGAGAATCTTGGGCTCGGCGTTCTGCAGGAAGTCGAGCGGCAGCCCGTCCACGACGAGGTCGGCGTGGGCTGCCAGCGCGGCGAGGGTGTCCTCGCGGGTGCGGAAGCTGTCCATGAACACCAGCGGCAGCCGCGCGTCGTAGCGGCTCCGGGCATGGCGGACCTGGTCGACGATCAGGTCGAGGAAGGTGCGTCCGTCCCGTACCGGGAGCAGCGTCTTGGCGGCCTCGAGCCCCATGGACGTGCCGAGCCCGCCGTTGAGTTTGATGATCACGGTCTGCTGGAGGGCGGCGCGGGCGTCGTCCTCGTCCACCTCGACGGCGTCGAGTTGCGGCGGGTCGAGCAGCGGACGGATGGTGTCCTCCCGGATCACGCCGGTGACGCCCGAGGCGCACTGCTGCCAGTAGTAGCGGAAGTTGTCGATCGCGGCCTGGTTGATGCCGGCGGCGCCCATCTTGTCGAGGCACTCCTGGAGTGCGGCGGGGGTCATGAGACGGATGCTAGCCGGGGAAGCGGGCGTCCCGCCCCGTCGGCGCCAGATGAGATCGGCGCGGTCAGGCAAACCTGCGGACAGAGCGAGAGTGACGCACCGCGAAGGGCTTGAAAGCCGTCTACCCACCCCCAGGAGACAACATCGAGTGCGTCACTCTCAGTCCCTGACTCTAGCCGACGGAAGGCCCAAAGCAAACTCGAATCGCCAAATCCGGACGGTCTCGGAGAAGGTTTCTTCCCTAGCCAGCGCACGGGTCCCCCAGTCGGGTGACCATCCGGCAAGGCGCTACGCTGTTGCCTGCCGCCACGGCCACTTGGCCCCATAGCTCAGGGGATAGAGCAGAGGTTTCCTAAACCTTGTGTCGCAAGTTCGAATCTTGCTGGGGTCGCCAACGGGCTGCCTGTGTCCCGAGCACCTGACAAGCAGAAATGCGGAGCCCACCCACTACTGGAGTTGGCTCCAGAGCCGCGGGGCAACGCAACCTGCCGATGTGGACCCCTGGACATGGCGCCATCGTCGCATCCGCGCGCCCTCCTCGCCCCTACCCTCGCCAAGGCGTGGATGCAGACTTGAACTCATGCTTGCATGCAAGCTACGGTCATCCCATGACCCAGCCCGTGGCTGAACGTGCCTACGACCACACCAAGTCGCTGATCCTGTCCGGCGGCTTCGCCGGCGGCGAGCTGCTCAGCGAGGTCACGATCGCCGACGAGCTCGGCATCAGCCGCACCCCCGTCCACGAGGCCTTCCTCCGCCTGGAGGGCGAGAAGCTGCTCAGTCTGGCCCCGCGCCGGGGCGCGGCGGTCGTCCCGATGGCGCCGGACGAGGCCCGCGACGTCCTGGAGATGCGTGAGGCGATCGAGTGCTCGACCGCCCGCCGTGCGCTCGGCGCGGGCGCGCTCCCGTCCGCGGTACTCGCCGAGATGGCCGCGAACGTCGACCGCCAGCGGGAGCTGGCTGCGGCCGGGGACGAGGAGCGGTTCGTCGAGCTCGACAGCGCGTTCCACGCGATCCTGATCCGGGCGTCCCGCAACGCAACCGCGCTGTTCTTCCACGAACTGCTCCGCGACCGCCAGCACCGCCTGCGCCACCAGTTGCTCCAGGTCGGGCCCCAGGAGGTCGCCGGGGCACTGGCCGAGCACGAGCTCATGCTGGCCGCCGCGCAGCGCGGGGACGCCGACGAGCTGTGCCGGCTGATCTCGGGCCACGTCCGGCGGCACCGCGGGATCCTGTGATGCGCGCCTGGAAGGGCGCGTTCGTCGCGCTGTTCGTGTGCTCGTGGGCGGGCAACCAGTTCACTCCCCTGCTGTTGATGTACAAGCAGGTGGACGGCTACAGCACGGTGGTGGTGAACGCCTTCCTCGGGGTCTACGTTCTCGCCCTGGCGCCGTCGCTGCTGGTCGCGGGCCCGCTGTCGGACCGGTACGGCCGCCGTCCGGTGATGTTCGCCGGGGCCGTGTCCGCGCTGGCCACGAGCATCGTGCTCGCGCTCGGCTTCCTCGGCCCGGCGCCGATTTACGTCGGACGCCTCCTCGCCGGGATCACGGTGGGCACCGCCATGGCGGTGGGCACCAGCTGGCTCAAGGAACTCTCCCAGGCGCCGTACGACCCCACGGCGGACGCCGGCAGCGGCGCGCGCCGCGCCTCGCTCGCCTTCTCGCTGGGCTCGGCGCTCGGCGCCGGGGTGGCCGGGGCACTCGCCCAGTGGGGGCCGGCACCCGAGGTGCTGCCGTACCTCGCGCACATCCTGATCGCGATCCCGCCGCTGTTCCTGGTGCGGCGAATCCCCGAGACCAGCCCGGCGCGGACGGACGGGGTGCCGCTGCGGGCGAGCCTGCGGGTGCCGGCCGCGTCCCACCGCCGCTTCACCCGGGTCGTGGTCGTCGCGGCGCCGTGGATCTTCGGGCTGGCCGCGCTGGCGTACGGGTACGTCCCGGTGCTGCTGCGCGACCGGATCGGGGGCTTCGGGATCGCGTACGCCACGCTGCTCACCGTGGTCTCGCTCACGGTCGCGGCCCTCGTCCAGCCGGTCGCGAAGCGCCTCGACGCGGTCGACACGGCCCGCGGCCTGATCACCGCGATGGTCACCCTGACCGTGTCGGTGGCCGGCGTCGGGCTGGTCGCCGTGACCAGCTCGCCCTTCCTGGGGATCGTCACGGCGGCGACGTCGGGGGCCGGCATCGGCATCGCGCTGTCCACCGGCCTGCTCGAGGTCCAGCGGATCGCCGGACCGCGCCACCTGGCCGGGCTCACCGGAGTCTTCTACGCGGTCGCGTACCTCGGGTTCCTCACGCCCACGGCGATGGCCGCGATCACCCCGCCGTTCACGACCCCGCAGCTGTTCGCCGCGCTCGTCGTGCTGGCCGTCGCGTCCACCACGGTCGTCGTCCTCAACTCGCGCCGGCACCTTCCCGTCCGCTCGGCCGACGCCGACGAGCCGGCTCTCCTGGGAGCGGCCGCATGAGGACGATCGGGCTCCTCCACGGCATGAGCAGCGTCTCGACCGTGGACTTCTACCGCCGACCAGAGCGACCTGCCGGACGCCTCACGCCGAACGCCTCCGTTCCGGTCAAACGCTCCTGCCTGGGCGCTGGCGTTTGACCGGAACGGTGGCGTTCGGCGAAAGGACAGGACGGGGATCCCGACGTGTACCGGGATGACGAGCGGGTTGGGCGGTCAGCAGCGCGCACGATGATGAAATCTCGCCCTTCTCCCGGTCAGCAGGCTCGCGGCACCGCTCCATCCCGGGCGGCGGCGCTCCGCAGCAGTCAGCCAAGGCGCCCACCGATCCGACCTTGAGGCCTTGGCGGGCACCTGTCGCGCCCTGTGCGGCAGCCCGCACGAGCCGTCCGCCGGAATCGGCCAAAGTCACCCGGGAGGGGTCTGACAAGGCCCCCGACCACGTCCGTACCCTTGAGCACGGTTCCTCCCACGGCTCCGCCGCCTGGGGGCGCGACTCACGCCGATCTGAGGGGGGCGTCGGCAGAAGTCGTGGGCGAGCCCGACCCGAAGGAGGGGTCCACGGGTCAGGGCCGCCAGCCCGGCGGGCCATCTCCGCTCTGCGCGAACCCCTCCCCCGTCCCCAGAACCTGAGCCGCCACAGCGCGGCCGTAGAATTGCGTACACGCTGAGCGAGGAGCGGGCGAGCGCCGCGGATCATCCGCGCCGAAGATCACGGAAGCCCGAACAGCACTGGAGGCCGGCCGTGGTCACACGGTCCGGCCCCCAGCCACCCAAGGTCAGGCGCGCCGCCTCCGGCGGCTCAGCAGCAGCGTTCCGGCCGCCAGGCAGATCAGACCCAGGACGGCCACCCCGGAGGCGACGCCGCCGGTGTAGGCCAGTCCGTCGTTGGCCGTCGGGATCTTGCCGGTCGCCGTGTCCGTGACGCCGTCCTCGATCGTGGCGCTGTTCACGATCGTGCCCGAGGCCCCGGAGTCGATGGACGTGTGCAGGTCCACGGACGCGCTCGCCCCGGCCGCAAGCTCCGAGTCGTAGGTGCACACCACGGCCTGGCCCTGCGGCGTGCAGGTCCAGCCGTCCCCGGTGAAGTCGAGGTACGTGAGCTCGTTGGGCAGGTTGTCCGTGACCACCACGGCGCTGCTCGGCGCCGGGTTGGGCCCGTGGTTGGTGACCGTCAGCCTCCAGTCGGCGCGGCTCCCGGTGATCCTGAGCAGCTCCTTGTCCAGGGACAGGTCGTACAGCGGCAGCACCGTGGCCGGGTCGTCGTCGGCGTTGTTGTCCGTGTTCGTGTCCTCCGACGGCGTCGACACCGTGGCGGTGTTGGTCACTGCCGGGTAGGCGGCGGGGCCGACCTCGACGACCAGCGCGATGCTGGTGTTCTCCGTCGCGCCCAAACCGGCGGCCCGGGTGCAGCTGACGCCCTGGCCCTCATTCCCGCAGACCCAGCCGTCCCCGGTCCCGCTCACGTAGGTGAGGCCGTCCGGCAGCGTGTCCGTGACCGTGATCGGCCCGGGATCGTCGGTGTCCCCGGCGTTGCTCACGCCGATGGTGTAGGTGGCCTGCTGGCCCACCTGCATCGGCTCCGGCTCGTGGGTCTTGGTGATCCCGAGATCGACCTTCGGCGGGACCGTCACCGTATCCGTGGACGAGTTGTTCTCGTCGTTCGGGTCGGGCGTCGTCGCGTCGACCGTGGCGGTGTTGTCCACCGACGGGTACGCCGCCGCGAGCACCGTGACGGTCACCGTGATCGGCGTCGCATCCCCCACGGCGAGCGGGTCGTCGAGCGTGCAGTCCACCTCCTGGCCCGTGGCGGTACAGGTCCAGCCGTCGCCGGTCGCGCTGACGTACTCGAGGCTGTCCGGCAGCGTGTCGGTCACGGTCACCTCGCGCGCGATGGACGGGCCGTCGTTGGTCACCTGGAGCGTGAAGTCCAGGTCGTCACCAACGCGGACGTCCGCAGCGTCGTGGGTCTTGGTGATCGACAGGTCGGCGGCGAACTCGATCGGCACCGTGTCGGTGTCGGAGTTGTTGTCGCCGTTGTCGTCGTACGTCGGGCTGGTCACCTCGGCGCTGTTCGTCAGCACCCCATCGACCAGCGAGTCCGGATCGAGATCGGCGGCCACCAGGGCGGTGATCGTCAGGGCCGGGGCGTCACTGTCGGCCAGCACCGACGCGTCGTCGTCCAGAGTGCAGGTCACCGTCTGGTCGACCGCCTCACACGTCCACGGGCCGGTGTTGCTGACGTAGGACATGCCGGTCGGCAGGGTGTCGGCGACCACCACGTCGGCGATCGCGTCCGAGGGACCCGCGTTGTGCACCGCGAGGTCGAACGTCACGTTGTCGCCGGCGAGAATCGTGCCGCCCGAGTGGGTCTTCTCGATGCTCAGGTCGGCGCTCGTCACCACGTCGATCGACGCCGAGTCCTCGTTGTCGTCCGGGTCGTCACCAGGGCTGCTGGTGCTGACGTTGGCCGTGTTCTCGATCGTGGCGCCCTCCGCGACCCCCGAGCCGACCGTGGCCGTCACCGTGATGGTGCGGACGGCGCCGGCGGGCATGGTGGCGAGCGTGCAGTCGATCGGGTCCGCGTCCGCGCAGGTGAACGAGGCGGACGTGACACTGTCGTACACGAGGCCGGTGGGCAGCGCGTCGGTGACGTGGACGTTGTCGGCGTCGGACGGCCCGTCGTTGGTCACCGTGAGGGTGTAGGTGACCTCCTCACCGGCGACCACGCTGGTCGCATCGGCCGTCTTGCTGATCCGGACGTTCGCCGAGTCCTTCACCGTGACCGCATCGGTATCGGTGTCGTTGTCGGGGTTGGTGTCCGCAGCCGGCCCGGAGACGCTTGCGTAGTTGGTCAGCGTGGCGGGGCCGGCGCCGGCGTCCACCTTCACGGTCATGGTGAAGGTCGACGTGGCATCGGCGACGAGACCCGCCGTCCGGGTGCAGGTGACCGCCTGACCGGTGGCGTCGCAGCTCCAACCGCCGCCGGATGCACTGACGAAGGTCATGCCGGTCGGCAGGGTGTCATTCACCGTGAGCGGCCCCGGCGAGTCGGAGTCGCCGTGGTTCGTGACCTCGAGGGTGAAGTCCAGGTTCTCGCCCGCGGTCGCGTCGCCGGTGTGGGTCTTCTCGATCCCCAGGTCGGCCTTCACGTCCACCCCGGTGCTGTCCGTGCTCTCGTTGTTCGGAGTGTGCGGATCCGTGGTCGGCGAGCTCACCCTCGCGGTGTTGGTGATGTCGCCGGTCTGCGCAGAGTCGATGTCGACCGTGATCGTGAAGCTGCGCGTGGCACCGTCTGCCAGGCTGCCGGAGTACGTGCAGGTCAACAGGTTGGACGCATTCGCCGAGCAGTCCCACGCGGTGGAGTCGTCGGAGACGAACGTGAGCTCGGCCGGCAACTGGTCGGTGATCCTGACCGGCGCAGCGGCGTCGGACGGGCCGTTGTTGATGACCGTGAATTCGTAGACGCCGGTGCTCCCCGGGATGAACGCGCCCTGGTGGATCTTGGTGAGCCCCAGGTCGGCGGAGGTGGTGACCGGATCGGTCACCGTGCTCTCGTCGTTGTCCTCGTTCGGATCATCTTCGGGACCCTCGACCGACGCGGTGTTCGTCAGGCTCGCGGTGCGATCGGCCGGCACGGACATCACGACCGTGATCTGCGGGGCCGCCTGGCCGTTGGTGAGCCCGGCCGTCCGCGTGCAGGTCAGCGTGTCGCCGTCACGGTCGCAGTCCCAGCCGGTGCCGGTGTCCGAGACGAACGTGGCGCCCGAGGGGAGGTCGTCGGTGACGACGATCGGTCCGTCGGTGTCGCTGGGGCCGTGGTTGGTCACGTCCAGGGTGTAGGTGATGTTCTGTCCCGCGACTACCGGGTTCGTGGTGGTCTTCTTCACGATGCCGAGGTCGACCGACCGCGCGACCGTGTCGGTGACGGAACTGGTGTTGTTCGTCGGGTCCGGGTCGTGCGTGGTCGCGGTCACCGTGGCGGTGTTGTCGATCTTCGTACCGCTGACGACGTCCGACGGGATCGCGATCCTGACCGTGATCGACGGGAAGCTGGCGTTCGCGGCCAGGGTGTCGGCGGCGGTCGTGCGGACGCAGTTCACCTCGGTCGTGGACACGGTGCAGGTCCAGCCGGAGCCGGACGCGGTCACCGTCCCCAGCCCGGTGGGCAGGGTGTCGACGACCGTGAACGGCCCGACGGCCGTGTCCGGGCCGTTGTTCTTCACGTCCAGCGTGTAGGTGAGGTCCTGGCCCGCCACCGCGTCATCGCTGGTCTTGACGATCTGGACGTCGGCCGAGTCGATGTGGGTGGACGCCGTCGCGGGGCCCGCGTTGTACGGACCGGTGGAGTTGCCGGTCGCGCCGGTGGCGTCCTCGGCCACGACCGCCACCGAGTTGGTGTGGTTCACGCTCGCGCCGACACCGGGGTCGGTGGCCGCGTCCGGATCCTTCGGGGTGGCCGTGAACGTGATCACCAGGGTCTTGTTGACACCGGTGGCGGGAATCGTGCCCGCGTTCGTCCAGGTCAGGACCTGCTTGCCCGCCACCGTGCTGAGCACGGGCTCCACCTGGGTGGACGCGGCACCGGCCACGCTGGCGTTGGCCGAGCCGGCGTCATACGTCCAGTTCATCGGCAGGGTGTCGGTGACGTCGACGCCGTAGGCGGTGGCCGTGCCGTCATTGGTGACGGTGATCGTCCACGTCTTCGGCTTGCCCAGGTAGGCCGGCCCGGCAGCCACCGACTTCGTCGGGGTGACGTGCGGGAACGCCGGCGTGACGGCCTGGCTGTCGCTGGGGCCGTCGTAGGTGCGGCCGCCGGTCGGCAGCGACTCGTACTTCGTGATGTCGGCCGTGTTGGTCAGCGCTGCGGTCGTCAGGGTGCTGGACGCCGCCAGCTTCGCGCTGTACGTGAAGCTGGTGGACGCGTTCGGAGCCAGCGGCCCGGCGACCGTCCAGGTGATCGTGCCGCCGCCGTTGGCGCCGGCGCCGGCCAGGACGCCACCGTTGCTGATCGTGGCGGCGTCCACCACCACGCCGGTCGGCACGGTGTCGACCACGGTGTAGTTGTATGCCGCGCTGAGGTTGGCCGCGCGGCCGTCATTGGCGACCTTGACCGTGTAGGTGAAGGTCTGGCCCGGCTCGACGGTGGTGTCGTTCACCGACTTGTCCACCGTCAGGGCCGGCTCGACGACGGTGATCGTGGCGGTCGCGGCCGGGCTGGTCTTGTCCCAGGTGTCCCCGGTGCTCGTCGGATCGGTGTGGTTCGTGGTGTTCCACTGGATCGTCGCCGAGTTGGTGCGCGTCGTGCCCGCGGTGTTGCCCGCGTTGGCGGGATCGAGCAGGCCCGAGTACGTGATCGTGACGGTGCGCACCTGCGCGCTCACCGCGAGGTCGCCCAGGAACCAGCCGATGGTCCGGCCCGAGTTGGTGGCCGTGAGCGACGTGCCGGCCACGGTGCAGGAGCCGCCGCCGACCGGCGCGCACGTCACCGAGTCGGTGGTGAGGCTGGACAGGACGAAGCCGTCCGGGAGCACATCGATGACCGAGGCGTCGTAGAAGTTGATGCCGGCCGGGATGGTCGCGGTGACCATCCAGGTGCCCTTCTGCCCCGGCGTCAGCGTGGCGGGCGTCGCGGACTTGATGACCGTCGCCCCGGTGACGTTGAGGGTCGCGGTCCTGGTGTCGCTGTAGGTCCGCTCGTTGGGGTTGTCCGCAGCGAGCGGATCGGTCTTGCCGTCGTTCAGGGTTCCGCCGGTCAGGGTGGCGGTGTTCGTGTAGCTCTCGGCACCGGCGGGCGCGGGGTTGACGATGCCGGTGTACTTCAGGGCGAGGCTCTGGCCGCCGGCGAGCGAGCCGATGTTCCAGGCGATCCGGGTGTAACCGGTCGCGCACCCGTTGGTGCCCGTGCCGGCCTCGGTCGTGGCCGTGGTGCCGGACGGCGTGGTCGTGAACGTGCCGAAGGTGACCGTGCCGGGCAGGCAGTCGACCACCCACGAGTCCTGGAGCGGCGGACGCCCGGCCGCGTTGCTGGCGGTCAGGGTGTAGGTCACGGTCTGGCCGCCGGCGACGTCGGTCGGGGTGGCCGACTTGGTCAGGCTCGGTGACGGCTCGACGATCGTGACGTCGCTCTGGGCCTCGCGCGCGGGCAGAGCGGTGCCGCCGGTCTGCGCGGTGTCACTGGTGAAGCTCGCGGTGTTGGTGCGCGTGACGCCCTGGGTGTTGCCGGCGTCCTTGTTCGCGCGGGCCGGGATCTTCACCTCGAACAGCTGGTCGGTGTCGGTCGTGTTCGCGTAGGACGTGCCGAACTTCAGCGTGCCGTCCGTCGAGGTGAGGGTGACGCCCGTGGGCAGGGCGCCGGTGGCCGGCGAGGTGCCCGTGGCCGAGAACGCCGCCGTGGCGGGGCCGACGAAGTCGATCCCGGTGGGCATCGGGTCGACGAGCACGGCGTTGTACACCGTGGTGCGGGCGGGGATCTTGACCGAGACCGTGTACGTCAGGGTCTCGCCCACCACCGCCTGCGAGGCGGTGTTGCCGATCGCGGTGATGTCGGTCACGTTGCTCTTGGCGACCGTGGCGTCCGCCGTGTAGACCCACGAGTAGTCGCTCGCGGCGGGCACGTCCATGGCGGACGACGGCACGCCGGCGTCCACGTTGTTGGCCGGGTTGTGCACCGCGGCGGGCGAGACGCCACCGATGTTGGTGGCGGTCGTGTAGGACGCGACAGCAGTCGTGTTGGTGTAGGTCGTGCTCACGCTGACCCCGGTGGGGATGGCCATCGTGTAGGTGAGCTTGCCCGTGGCGCCGGGCGTGATCGTGTAGTCGGCGGGCAGCTGCCAGCGGATCACGGCGGAGGTGGTGTTGCCGCTGGCCAGGGCCGGGCGGCCGGTGGCACCGGCGTCGTAGCAGACGCCGCTGTCGCTGATCGTGCTGATGTTCGCGCAGGTGATGCCATCCGGCAGGACGTCCCAGACGTCGGGCGCAAGGATCGTGTCCCCGTTGATCTCCCCGGCGCTCGCCAGGTTCGACACGTCGATCCGGAAGACGACCTTGTCGTCGCCCTTCACCTGGACGCCGTCCAGGTTGTTGGGCGCGCCGGCGTCGAGGGTGGTGCCGTTCAGCGACTCCACACCCTTGACGATGCCGATCGGCGGGGGCGGGCCCAGCGGCACGGTCACCGAGTCGCGCAACGACTGGCTGAGCCCGGCGGAGTTGGTGTAGCGGAATTTGGCAAGGTTGTCCTTGTCCAGCACCTTCACCGGGGTGGTGACCGGCGCCGGCTTGGAGACGATGGCCGAGACCACCACCTCGAACACCGACCCCTTGGGCACCACGCGCGGCTTGCCAGAGCCCAGCTGCCACTGCACGTAGTTCGTCGGGGTGTCGGGCAGCATCGCGGCGACCAGGTCCTTGCCGGTGACGACGGTCGAGGACTCGTACGTCAGGTTGAGCGGCAGGAAGTCGGTGAGCTGGGCGTTGCGGGTGTCGACGGCGTCGGGGAAGTCCAGCCGCAGGAAGAAGCAGACCCGGTCACCCTCGGCGAACGGGTTGGTGTCGTCGTCCGGGTCGTCGGAGTAGTCGCCGATCTTCTCCGAACACGACATCGGCGTGGCGTTCGCCATCCTCAGCTTGGTGAGCTGCGGACCGCCGGAGAGGATGGTCGCGCTGGACTCGTCACTGACCTCCTGCACGTCGGTGATGGGCGCGTTCACCGTGTCCGGCGGGACGGTCACCCCGTCGATCCGGACGGTGTTGGTGAACGAGTCGGCGGCCGACGTGGGGGCGCTGGAGTCGACGTCGTAGTACTGGCGCATCAGCGCCTGGTAGGTGATGACCAGGTTGCCGTTGGCGTCCAGGCTCGTCTTGTCGGGGGTGATCGTGAGGGTGAAGGATCCGTCCGCGTTGGCGATCACGCCGGTGATGCTGCCGTTGGTGGGCTTCTCGCCCTGGTCGATCTTGCACTCCGCGACCGGCGGCGTGTACGAGGGATCGCTGGTCTGCACCGGGCAGAGGCCCGCCGGCATCTCGTCGGTGATCACGAGCTTGCTGGCGTTCGCGTACTCACTGGCGTCCACCACGAGGGTGTAGGTGGCCAGCTCGCCCTGGGAGAAGGTCTGCGGCGAGACGCCCTTGACGATCCGCAGGTCCTCGGCGGTGACGGTGTGGTTGGTGGTGTCGGCGACGCCGGCGCCCTCGAAGTTGCCCGCCGCCTCGGCGTAGTTCGTCAGCCCGAGCTCGTTCTTGGTCTCGGTCGTGGCCGCGCCGTTGTTGTTGTCCAGGTTCGCCGCCTGCGCCCCGTCAATGGCCGGGGTCTCGCCGCCGAAGTCCATCGTGTTCGAGCGCTGCGGGATGCCCGCCGCGTAGCGGATCACGGACTTCCCGGACGCCGGGATCGAATCCAGCTCCCAGATGACCTTGGTGTAGACGCCGGCCGGGTAGCCCTTCGGGTCCTGCACCGTCTCGACGGTCTTCGGCTCGGTGCACTTGGCGACGTCGTCGACGACGTTGGACGCGCCCGGGTACTCCGGCTTGGTGGAGTTGAAGTCGCCGCCGCAGCCCAGGAACTCCAGGCCGGCCGGCAGGTAGTCGGTGACGACCACGCTGTCGGTCTTGTCCACGCCGTTGTTCGTCACGGTCAGGGAGTAGACCGACTGGTGGTCGTTCACGCCCCGCATCAGCTCGTCCTCGGGGGTCAGCTCGCCGTCCACCCCGGACGCCTTCGTGATCCGGATCGCGGTGACGGCGGTCGTGCTCGAGGAGCTCGCGGACACCGTCTCGACGCCCGGGACCGGCGCGCCGGTCGGGTCGAATTCGGGCACCTCTCGGGGGTCGGAGCTGGTGACCGCGGTCGCGGTGTTCTTGACGTCCGAACCGATCGGGTAGAGCTTCGGGTCGACCTCCGCGGCGAAGTGGAGGGCGATGGTGGAGCCGGGGGTGAGGTCGGACACGTTGGCCCAGACCAGCGTCTGCTGGTCGTAGGTCGTCCCGTCCACGACCACCTCGGTGGTGATGATCTCGGGCTCGCCGAAGTTGGCCGGGCTGGTCGAACCGTCGACGTAGGCCACGCCGGGGGGCAGCGTGTCGGTGTAGGACAGGTTGTACTGCTCAGGGTTGCCGGCGGCGTTGCCCGCGGTGAGGGTGAAGCCGGCGTTGCCGCCCAGAAGGACGGTGCCGTCGCTGGTCTTGGACAGCGTGATGGCGCCCGCGGCGGACGCGGTGGTGGGGGCGGCGACGATCAGCCCGGTGACGACCAGGACGAAGGAGAGCAGCAGCCTCAGCAGTGTTCGTGACGCAGCACTCATCGGCACGGCATGGTCTCGGCCGGATCGGGCCATTGCGTTCTCCCCCAGAGCGAATATCAGGCACAACTGTGGGGCGGCACAATTGCCCCAGTCGAACGAGGTTAGCCGAGCCCCGGCCAGTGGGGAAAACCGAGACCGCCGTCTCTGGAGCGTGGGTTGAGGGTGTGACTCCTGGGACAGAAGTGACAGAAACACCCGGCCCGTCCGCGCCTCCGGGTGCGCGGACGGGACCGGGTTGCACGACCTGGACCGGCTACCGGTTCTGGGCGTTCAGCGCGTCGAGGAGCGCCTGCACCTCCGACTCCGGACGACCGCTGAAGCCGACCAGCGCGGCCAGCGGCATGGCCGCCATCATCCGCATCAGGTCGGGATCGTCCTCCCCGAAGATGCCGGACACCATGCCGCCGATCGCCTCGGCGAAGCCCGGCACCGCGAACGCCTCCTCCAGCGTGGAGTTGAGCGTCACCGGACGGACCGGCTCGTTGCCGGTGAGGGCCACCTCGGCGCTGAGCCGCAGGTCACGGCTGGAGGCGCCGACCTCGACGGTGTAGGTGCCGCCCTCGACGATCCACGCCCCGTCCAGCACGCTCCAGTACGCCAGCTCTTCGGACGGGATCGGCAGCTGCACCACCGCGGCCTCGCCCGGCTCGAGGGTGACGTCGGCGAAGGCCTTCAACTCGCGCGGCGCCCGCTCGACCCGGGAGGACGGCAGCGAGACGTAGGCCTGGACGACCTCGCGTCCGGCACGCGTCCCGGTGTTGGTGACGGTGACCGACACGTCCAGCCCGGCGTCGGTCGCGGTTACGGCCAGCCCGGAGTAGTCGAACGTGGTGTAGGACAGGCCGTGCCCGAACGGGAACTCCACCTCGGTGCGGGCGGCGTCGTAACCGCGGTACCCGACGAACAGCCCCTCGCCGTAGCGGACGCCGGTGAGGTCACCGGGGAAGGTGAGGAACGAGGGCACGTCCTCCAGCCGCCGCGGGATCGTCTCGGTGATCTTGCCGGACGGGTTCACCACCCCGTACAGGACGTCGGCGAGCGCGGAACCGCCGGCCTGGCCGAGCAGCCAGCCCTCGACGATCGCCCGCACCTTGTCGGCGAACGGCAGCAGCACCGACGACCCGTTGGACAGCACCACGACGACGTTCGGGTTGGCCGAGAGCAGCTCCTTCAGCAGCGCGAGCTGCTCGGCGGGCAGGTCGCAGGTCTCGCGGTCGTAGCCCTCCGACTCGTGGCTCTCCCCCAGCCCGAGGAACGCCAGCACCACGTCGGCCTCCCGGGCCACGGCGATCGCCCGGTCGTGGGCGTCGGCGGCCAGTTCCTGGCCCGGCGCGGTGGTGAAGCCGGGCGCGAACGGCACCTCGTGGCCGACCAGCGCCTGGATGGCGTCCAGCGCGTTGTCGAGCCGGGTGGGGTTCACCCGGGACGAGCCGGCGCCCTGGTAGCGCGGGGTGCGGGCGAACTCGCCCACCACGGCGACCTTCGTCTCCGGCTTCAGCGGGAGCACGCCGTCGTTCGACAGCAGCACCACGCACTGCTCGGCCATCTTCCGGGCCAGGGCGTGGTGGGCGTCGACGTCGAAGCTGTCGGTGGCACCCTCGCGTCCGGCCATCGCCTTGCGCACCATCGCCTCGACCCGGCCGGCGGCCTGCTCGATGGTGGCCTCGTCGATCTCGCCGGCGGCCAGCGCCGCGCGCACCGCGTCCTCGTGGCCCTGGTTGGCGGGCATCTCGAGGTCGAGGCCCGCCTTCAGGGCGTTCACCCGGTTCCAGACCGCGCCCCAGTCGGACACCACGACGCCGTCGTAGCCCCACTCGTCGCGGAGCACCTCGGTGAGCAGCCAGTGGTTCTCGCTGACCTGGACGCCGTTCAGCTTGTTGTAGGAGCACATCACCGTCCACGGCTTCGCCGAGCGGACGACCTTGGCGAAGCCGCGCAGGTAGATCTCGCGCAGCGTCCGCTCGTCCACCTGGGAGTCGCGGCGCATCCGGTCGGTCTCCTGGTTGTTCGCCGCGAAGTGCTTGACCGAGGTGCCGACGCCGCCGCTCTGGATGCCGTTCACGAGCGCGCTCGCGAGCTCACCGGCGACCAGCGGGTCCTCGGCGAAGTATTCGAAGTTGCGGCCGCACAGCGGCGACCGCTTGATGTTCATGCCCGGGCCGAGCAGGACGCCGACGTTGAGTGCCCGGCACTCCGCGGCCAGCGCGGCGCCCACCTCGGCGAGCATCGCCGGGCTCCACGAGGACGCCAGGCCCACCGCCGGCGGGAAGCAGGTCGCCGGTTCGGACTCGTTGATGCCGACGTGGTCGGCCGACGCGACCTGGAGACGGACGCCGTGCGGCCCGTCGGTCATCGTCATGGCGGGCAGGTCCGCGTCGGGCAGCGCGTGGGTGTTCCAGAAGTCGCGTCCGCCGGTGAGGGCGATCCTCGCGTCGATGTCCGTCATGGGGAGTTCTCCTTCGATGGTGGTGGGTGGCGGAACGAAAGGGGACTGTCCCCTTTCATTTCGCCCGGTCGAGTCAGTCGACGTGGCCCGTGCGGGCGACGTGGGCGAACCAGCGGGCGCTGGCCTTGGGGATGCGCTGGAGCGAGGAGTCCACGCGGACGAGGCCGAACCGCTTGCCGTAGCCGAAAGACCACTCGAAGTTGTCCATCAGCGACCACGCCAGGTAGCCGCGGACGTCGGCGCCCTCGGCCATCGCGGCGTGGACGGCGTGCAGGTGGCGGCGCAGGTAGTCGATGCGGTCGGCGTCGTCGACATGGCCGTCGGCGTCCGCCTCGTCCGGCATCGCGGCGCCGTTCTCGGTGATCACCAGCGCGGTACCGGCCGGTCCTGTGTAGGTGGTGTGCAGCCAGCCGAGCAGCCGCCGCAGCCCGTCGGGCTCGACCTCCCAGCCCATGTCGGTCAGCGGCAGGTCGCGGAGCACCTGGACGGCGTCCGGCGCGGCGATGTGCGGGGTCGGGCCGGACGGGGCCGCGTCCGGCCCTGCGGTGAACACGTTCGTCGTGTAGTAGTTCACGCCGAGGACGTCGATCGGGGTGCTGATGGCGGCGAGGTCGCCGTCGTGCACGAGGTCCTCGGGCCAGACCGCGGCGAGGTCCTCGCGTACGTCCGCGGGGTAGGCGCCGGTGAAGATCGGGTCGGTGAAGAAGCGGTTCGCGGTGCCGTCGACGCGGCGGGCGACGTCGACGTCCGCCGGACTGTCGGACGCGGGCAGCGCGGGGGTGAAGTTCAGCGTGATTCCCAGGCTCGCCGACCTTTGCGCGGCGCGCAGGGCCTGCACCGTCCAGCCGTGGGCCAGCAGCAGGTGGTGCGCGGCCGCGATCGAGGCGGCCGGGTCGGTCCACCCCGGTGCATGGACGCCGGCCGCGTAGCTCAGGAACGACGAGCACCACGGCTCGTTCAGCGTGGTCCAGGTGTCGACCCGGTCGCCGAGCCGGTCGTGGACGGCGGTCGCGTAGTCGACGAACCGGGCGGCGGTGTCACGGTTGGTCCAGCCACCGGGCAGCGAGGCCGGCAGGTCCCAGTGGTAGAGGGTCAGCCACGGCGTGACGCCGGCGGTGAGCAGCTCGTCCACCAGCCGGGAGTAGAAGTCCATGCCGGCGGGGTTCACGCTGCCGTCGCCCCGCAGCACCCGCGGCCACGACACCGAGAACCGGTAGGTGTTCATGCCGAGGTCGGCCAGCAGCCGCACGTCGGCGGCGTGCCGGTGGTAGTGGTCGCAGGCCAGCGTCCCGTCCTCGCCGTTGACGATCGCCCCCGGCACCCGGCAGAAGACGTCCCAGATCGAGTCCTCCTTGCCGTCCTCGGCGGCGGCGCCCTCGATCTGGTACGCCGAGGTGGCCGACCCGAACCCGAAGCCGCGCGGGAAGTCGATGCCCATTCCTGTCTTTCCTCTCAGCCACGCAGGTCCGTCTGCCGCCCCTCGTTGGACGGCAGACGGAGGTCCCGAACGTTGCCTCAGCCGTCCTTGCGGACCTTGAGGCTGCCCTTCAGGTCGGGCACGTCGGCCAGCAGGCGTTTGGTGTAGTCGTTCTTCGGGTCGAAGATGACGGCGTCGGTGGTGCCGCGTTCGACGATGAGGCCGTGTTCCATGACGACGACTTCGTCGGCGAGGTAGCAGGCTTGGCCGATGTCGTGGGTGATGAACAGGACGGTGAGGCCGAGGTTGTCGCGGAGGTCCTGGAGGACGTTGAGTGCGCTGACGCGTAGGGACGCGTCGAGCATGGAGGTGGCTTCGTCGGCGAGGAGGACTTTGGGGTTCATCATGAGTGCCCGGGCGATCATGACGCGTTGGCGTTGCCCGCCGGAGAGTTGGTGGGGGTATTTGTGGACGGCGTCGGCGGGTTTGAGGCCGACGTAGCCCAGGCAGGTTTCGATGAGTTGGTCGAGGTTCTCCTCGGACAGGTGTTGGCGTCCCATTCCGCGGCGCAGGGTGTGGCCGACGCTGAAGAACTGGTTGAACGAGGAGAACGGGTCCTGGAACACGGCTTGGACGTCGGTCCAGTACTTGCGGAGTTCGCCGCCCTTGATGTGGGTGACGTCCTTGCCCTGGTACATGATCTGGCCGGAGGTGACCGGCATGAGGCGGAGCAGCATGCGGGCCAGGGTGGACTTGCCCGAACCGGACTCGCCGACCACGGCCAGGACCTTGCCGGCGTGGAAGTCGACGCTGACGTCGTCGACGGCGGTGATGTGGCCGCCGGCGACCCGGAACTGTTTGGTGACGTTGACCGCGGACAGCACCGGGCCGGTGGTCGGGGTGGTGTCGAGTTGCTCGCTCATGCCTGGTTCACCTCCATCGGGACGGTTTCGAACGCGTGCTTGTTGGCCCACCAGCAGGCGACCGCGTGGTCACGCTCGTACAGGAAGGAGGGTTCGGTGGCCGAGCATTCGTCCATCGCGAACTTGCAGCGGGGGTGGAACCGGCAGCCGGACGGCGGGTTGCCCAGGTTCGGTGGGGAGCCGGGGATGCCGAGGACGTGTTTGGTCCTGGTCTCCTCGGTCGGGTCGAGCACCGAGGACAGCAGCGCCGAGGTGTAGGGGTGGCGGGCGTTGTTGACCAGTTCCTCGGTGGGCCCGTTCTCGACGATCTTGCCGGCGTACATGATGGCGAGCCGGTCGGTCACCATCGACAGCACCGGCAGGTCGTGGGTGATGAAGATGACGCCGCGCATGATCTTCTTCTCCACCATCGCCAGCAGCATCTCGATGAGTGCTTTCTGGCTGGACACGTCCAGCGCCGAGGTGGGTTCGTCGGCGATCAGCAGCTGCGGGTTCAGCAGCGTCGAGACCACCGTGACCATGCGTTGTTTCATGCCGCCGGACAGCTGGTGGGCGTACTGGTCGAGGACCCGGGTGGGCATCTCCAGCATCTTCAGCCGGTCGGTGGCCCGGTCCAGCGCCTCCTCCTTGGTGGTGTCGCGTTTGTGGGCGCGCATCACGTCGACGACGAGGTTCCGGATCCGCAGGGTCGGGCTGACCGCGTTCATCGCGCCCTGGGGCAGCAGGGAGACGGTCGCGCCGCGGTAGCCGCGGTGGACCTCGTTCGCGCCCTTGGCCAGGGTGCTGAGGTCGATCGTCTCCTCACCGATCTCCATCTTCCCTGCCACCACGTACAGCGGCGGGTTGGCGATCATGGCCAGCGCATTACCCAGGGTCGACTTGCCACATCCGGATTCACCGGCCAGGCCGAGGATCTGGCCGTCGGGCACCTCGAGGGTGACGTTGTCGACGGCCGGCACGTCCTTGCCGCTGTCCGCGGCGTACACGGCGGTCACGTTCGTGGCCCGCATCAGGACCCCGCTCATGCGGTCACCTCCTCGCGCTCGTTCTGTTCTGCCAGCTTGCGGGCGTTCTCGGCCCGGCGCGCCGCAGCGGCGGCCAGGTTCTTCTTCTTCCCGCGCCGCAGCCGCGGGTTGAACACCTCGTCCAGCGAGGACTGCAGGTACAACAGACCGAAGCTGATCAGCGTCAGCACGATCGTGGGCGGCAGGAACGCCCACCACGCGCCGGTCGCGACCGCCTGGAACGCCAACGCCCAGTGCAGCTGCATACCCAACGAGTTCGTGCCCGACGGGCCCAGGCCGAGCATCGACAGGGTCGACTCGGCCAGGATCGCGGACGCCAGCTGCAACACCCACGCCATCACCACGTAGCTGGCCAGGTAGGGCAGCACGTCGAACAGCAGGATGCCGGGGGTGCGGGCACCGGACAGCTTGGCGACGTCGATGTGTTCACGGGTGCCGACCGAACTCGCCTGCGCCCGGACCGCTCGGGCCGTCCATGGCCACGACGTGATGCCGATCACCAACGCCAACCCGACGATGCCCTTCAGGAACGGGATGTCGGTGCTCTGCAGCGAGATCGAGATCAGGATCAGGATCACGATCGAGGGGATCGCCAACACGATGTTGGTGAAGCCCATCAGGAGTTCCTCGAGCCAGCCGCCCACGTAGCCGGCCAGGATGCCGATCGTGACACCGATGAACACCGCCAAGGTGCCGGCCAGCAAACCGTTGATCAGCGAGTTCCGGGTGCTGGACATCAGCACCGCGAGCGTGTCGTAACCGAAGTTCTCCGTGCCCAGGATGTGCTCCGCGCTCGGCGAGTCGTACAGCGAACCGACCTTCTGATCCGGGGCGTACGGATAGAACAGGGGCCCGACGAACGCCAGCAGGGTGATCAGCAGGATCAGCCCCGCCGACACCCACAACCGCGGCCCGAAGTTGAGGCTGCGCCAGGCCGGCCTGGCCTTCGTGGCCGCACCGGGCTCCGGCGGGACCAGCGGGCCCTCGGTCTCGGCAACAACAGCACTGCTCTGGATGTTGGTCATGTCACTTCTCCCCGGACTTGGCTGCGCGGATCCGCGGGTCGATGAAGCCGTACAGGATCTCGACCAGGTAGTTGGCCACCAGCACGGCCACGGTGATGATCAGGGTGACCGCCTGCACGACCGGATAGTCGCTGGAGGAGATCGCGCCGAACAACAAACTGCCCATACCCGGGTAGTTGAACACCAACTCGGTGATCAGCGCACCGCCGACCATCGTGCCGATGCTCAACGCCAGACCCGTGATCTGGGGCAGCATCGCGTTGTTGAAGATGTAACGGGTCATCTTGCCGTCGCCAATCCCCAAGCTGCGGGAGTAGTTGACGTAGTCCGAACCCAGCTCATAGATCGCCATCGAACGCATGCCGACCGCCTGGCCGCCGATGTTGATCAACAACAAGGAGATGAACGGCAACCACCAATACGTCAGGGCGTCGGAGAAGAAATCCCAACTCCACTCCGGACTCATCCCCAGGGAATAGGCGCCACCGACCGGGAACCACCCCAGCGTCACCGCGAAGACGAACAGCAGGACGATGGAGAGGCAGTAATAGGGAATCGAGGAGAACACCAGGGACGTGGTGAACACCGACTTGTCCCAGGAGCCGCCCTTGTACGCAGCCACAGCCCCCAGGACATTGCCGATGATCCACCCCAGGATGATCGCCGGGAGCTGGAGAGCGAGGGTGTACGGGACCGACTGTTCGATCAGGCTCGACACCGGAGTCGGGTAGAACGAGAACGACGCCCCGAAATTCCCGTGCAGGGCACCCGTGATGTACAGCACGAACTGGTCCCAGAGGGACTTGTCCAGCCCGAACTCCCTCAGGAATGCCTCGTAGGTCTGCTTCTGCGCCTCGGACGACATGCCGCCCTGGCCGAGCTTCGAGACAAGCACATCCACCGGGTTACCCGGGATGAGCCGGGGTAGCAGGAAGTTCAACACCACTGCTACCGCCAGCGCACCCAGGTACCACAGTGTCTTGTTCGCCAAATAGCGCTTGAGACCCATGGTTGCCCCAACTCTCCTAGATCAGCTGACTCTGCGGACTCAGCCGGCGATCTTCTTGATCTTGTACATCCAGGTGTTACCCGCGCCACGGAACATCGGCGGGGCGTAGGAGTTCTTCTCGTCGGGCCAGTTGTAGAAGTTGTTTGCGTTGTACTCGTAGAACTCGTCCGGACGGTACATCAGCGGGCAGGCCGGAACCTGTTCGCGGTAGAGCGCGTCCAGCTTGTCGTAGGCGGTCTTCTTGGTGGCGTCGTCGGTCGCCTGGGACGCCTCGGTCAGCATGGCCTCGACGGCGTCGTTCTTCCAGCGTCCGTAGTTGGCGAAGGTCGTCTTGCCGATCGGCTGCATCTCCGACTGGCTCATGATGTCCTTGAACCGGGCCCACGGGGTGGCCGGGTTCACGCCCGAGACGTACCAGCAGGCCATGTCGAAGGAGCCGCCCTGGATCGACTGGGTGGTCTCCGCCTGCTGCGGGAAGTTGGTCTTGGCGTCGATGCCGATCGCCTTGAGGCTCTTGACGACGATCTCGCAGGCGGCGTTCCAGTCGGTCCAGCCGGTCGGGGTGATCAGCGTGTACGGGCCGAGGCGGGTGCCGTCGAGGGTGTAGATGCCGTCGGAGCCCTTGGTGGCACCGGCGTCGGTGAGCAGCTTCTCGGCCGCGGCCGGGTCGGTCTTCCAGCCCTTGGCGGCAGCCTCGTCCTTGTTGAAGAACTTGCTCTCCGCACCGGTCGGCATGATCAGGCTGGGCTGCACGGCGGCCGAGTAGCCCGACATGGCCGTGTCGGCGATCGCGGCGTAGTCGATCGCGGTCGCGATGGCCTTGCGGACGACCGGGTTGTCGAGGCCCTTCTTGGTCGTGTTCATCAGCAGCATCGGCATCGAACCCGGCAGGTAGTACGGCTTGTCCTTCAGGTAGGTGCCGACCGGCTTGCCGGCCTCCCACATCTTCCAGATCTGGGAGACGAACTGCTGCATGATGTCGAGGTCGCCGGCCTGGAACTTGAGGTTGCCGTCCTCGTTGCTCTTGAAGATCGGGTGGATGATCTGCTTCATCACCGGCAGGCCGCCGTAGACGGTCTTGCCCCAGTAATTCTCGTTGAGCTTGAGCACGACCTGGGTCTGGTCGGCCTTGTCGAGGGTGAACGGGCCGGTACCGATCGGCTTGTCCATGATCTCGGTGGGCAGCTTGTCGTCCGCGATCGCGGAGAACACGGCCGACGGCAGGACGTAGGTCTCGGTGAGCATCCGCAGCACCTGGCCGACGTTCTTGGTCTTGGCGCTGACCGTGACCACGAGGGTCTTGTCGTCGGTGGCCTCGACGGCGTCCGCCGCCGACCAGAACGCGGCCGTCGCGATGCCGGGGTTCTTCTTGCCGAGCTCGAACGTCGCCGCGGCGTCCTTGGCGGTGCAGGGGGTGCCGTCGGAGAAGGTGACGCCGTCCTGCATGGTCAACGTGATGGTCTTGGTGCCGTCGAGCGTGTACGCCGAGGCAAGGCCCGGCATGATCTCACCGGTGGCGATGTTCCAGCGCAGCAGCGTCTCGTAGACGATCTGCATCACGTTCGCGGACGCCGGCCACGCGGCCGTCGGGGCGAGCGGGTTGAACGTGGCCGGGGCGCCCCACTGGAAGCCCGCGATGAACAGGGTGTCGGCGGTCGCGCCGGACCGGCCCTTGCCGACCTGGCCGTTGTTGCCGATGCCGGGCTGGGTGCCACCGGACGCGGTCGAGGTGGCGTTGCCGCCCCCGCCGCCCGCACACGCCGCGAGGGCGAGGCTGCCGGCGACGACGCCGCCCAGCTTGATGAACGACCGACGAGACGGCTTCTCGAACATTGACTCTGACATTTACTACCTCCATTGGATCGGCCCCTCGTTGGGCCTCAATGCGGTTACTTGGGTGTGTTACTGCTTGTCAGGCTGGTACTGCGGTTCTTGCTGGTCACCGTCCCGCAGTTGCGGGACCGTAGGTCAAGGCACCCTCATAGGGCCTCACTCGGGGTCAGCGGATTCGTGAGGGCCCGCAGCACCGGTCGTTCGGTCAACCCGGACGCGTCGTCGCTGAGGCCACCATGCACCCTGAAGCTGTGGGAGTCACCGGGGAAGAGATCAATTCCGAGCGTGTCGGCCCACGCGTCCTCCGCCACCCGGTCGGCGAACAGGCACAGGCTGCGCACGAAGGTCTCGGCGGTGACGTCGACGCGGGTACCGGCGTCGGTGCGGGTCACGGTCGCCGTCCAGCGCGGCGTCGGGAGCGCGGCGTCGACGTCCTCGACCAGGAGCTTCAGCGCCCGCTCGGCGCCGGAGAGGTCGGCCACCAGCGCGACGTCGTCTCGGACGCCGTCCGGCAGCCCGTCCAGGACGAGGTCGACCCGGGAGCGCACCGGCACGACCTGCGCGACGTCGAGCGACCACAGCACCGCGCCGTCGAACCCGCGCAGCGCCACGGTGCCCTGGGCCGTCCAGTCGTCCGTGCCGTCGTTGACCAGCACCGCGCGCCAGCCGTCCGCATCGTGCTGGAGCGTGACCAGGTGGTCGGCGTAGGCCGAACGCAGCGCGTACCACAGCGGCTTGCGTCGGGCGACCGGTTCGCCGGCGGCGTTGGTGCCGAGGTCGAGGGCGGCCCAGGAGGTGACCGGCCAGCAGTCGTTGAGCTGCCACACGATCGAGCCGAGGCAACGTCCGCGCAGCGAGCGCCAGCGCTCGACGCCGTAGCGGACGGCCCGGGCCTGCTGGAGCTGCATCGCGAACAGCCAGTCGTCGAAGTCCTCGGGGCCCTCGCCGGGTGCGGGGAGGTGGCCGGCGATGCCCTTGTCGAGCTTGCTGTTGCCGCCGGCGGCCTTCTGGTGCGCGAGCATCGCCGGCGAGGTAGCGCTGCGGTCCTGCGGTTCGAGGGTGCGCGCCCAGGTCGCCCAGGTGGCCGGGCCCTGGTAGCCGAACTCGGCGACGAACCGCGGCGAGTAGTCGTCGTAGGCGGTGTAGTCGCGCTCGTTCCAGACGTCCCAGATGTGCACGCACCCGTAGTTCATGTCGTTGGGCGGCACCTCGTTGACGCCCGAGGACGGGCTTCCCGGCCAGTACGGGCGGGTCGGGTCGAGCTCGGCGACCACCGACGGCAGCAGCTCGTAGTAGTAGCCGGCGCCCCAGGTCTGGTCACCCAGCTGGCCCTCCCACAGCCAGTCGTGGAAGCCCCAGATGCACTCGTTGTTGCCGTTCCAGATCACCAGGGAGGGGTGGGCGGAGAGGCGGATCACGTTGTCGCGCGCCTCGGCCTCGACCTCGAAGCGGAACGGCTCCTCCTCGGGGTAGGCCGCGCAGGCGAAGCAGAAGTCCTGCCAGACCATCACCCCGAGTTCGTCACAGGCCTCGTAGAACGCGGCCTGCTCGTAGATGCCACCGCCCCAGATGCGCAGCAGGTCGACGTTGGCGTCCTTGGCCTGCTGGACGCGTTCGCGATAGCGCTCCGGGGTGATCCGGCTCGGAAAGCAGTCGTCGGGGATCCAGTCCATGCCGCGCACGAAGACGAGCTCGTCGTTGATCCGCAGCCCGAAGGTGGCGCCCGCGCCATCGGCGTCCGGGGTGGTGTCGAGCTCGACGCTGCGGAAGCCGGTGCGTCGCAGCACCCGGTCGAGGATGCGGGTGTCGTTGTGGAGTAGTACTTCAACGTCATACAGCGGCTGCTCGCCCAGCGAGTGTGGCCACCACGCCTCGATGCCACTGATGGGTACCACGACCTCGGTCCACTCCTCGGCCATGACCGTCGCCTCGGCAGCCGCGGCGCCGGGCCCGCTCACCCGCACGGTCATCGCGGCGAAGCGGAGGTCTCCGGTGGTCTCGGCGTGCACGCGCAACTCCCCGTCCCAGCCTCCGGAGGCGTTGCGGGCCGCGGTGGCGAACACCGCAACGTCGAGGACGCGGGCGACGTCCCAGCTGCGCAGGCCGATCGCCTTCCAGATGCCGGCGGTGACCAGCCGTGGCCCCCAGTCCCAGCCGAAGTTGCAGGCCATCTTCCGCACCAGGTTGTACGGGTCGCGCTCGACGTGGACGCGCTCGCCGACGAGCTCGGCCATCTGGGAGGCGTACTCCTCGACCGGGGCGAACACGACCTCGATCACGTTCAGACCCGGCTTGAGCCGGCCCTGGGTGGAGAACACGTTGCGGCGGTGCATGTTGACCGAGCGGCCGATGGGTGCGCCGTTGCAGAAGACCTCGGCGACGGTGTCGAGCCCGTCGCACAGCAGGTCGCAGTGCTCGCTGGTGAGTTCGGCCGCGTAGGCGGCGAGGTCGAACTCGGCGCGGTACGTCCAGGCCTGCCGGCCGACCCAGTGCTGGTCGGCCTCGGCGGTGCCGACGTAGGGGTCGTCGATCAGGCCGGCGGCGAGGAGGTCGGTGTGGACGACACCGGGGACGATGGCCGGTATGCCGCGCCTGAGTTGCTCGCGGAGCGCCGGGGGAACCTCGGACCATCCCTGGGCGGCATCGTCCGCACGGACGGTCCACCTGGCATCGGCCAGATCCAGCCAACCCTGCTCCACAAGTCCCCCTTGACCCCCGACGAACCCGGTTTCCACCCGGTGTCGACTGCTGGGAAAGCAGACCCGCCGCTGACGCCGCGGTGCAGCCAACAGAAGGAAGCTAGCACAGACCGCAAACGCTCTCATCGGGTCTTGGCGAGATTTGATCGGCTCTTGACCGGATCGTTATCTGGCCGAGACCAAACCGCCCACGGGTAGGCAGGATCAGGGCATTCGGCGTCCTCAGGACGCGTTCGGGCACTCCTGTGGGATCGCTGTGGAATTCCCCGCTGACGGGGTGGGGGACGCGCTCCGCGCGTCCGTCGGGCTCAGGCCTTGGGGCCGGCCTCGTCGACGTGCGGGGCGGGCTGCGGGGCAGCCTGCGGAGCGGGCGGGGTCACCGTGGACGGACCGACCTCGTTGGGAGACTTGGTCTCCTCCTTGAACTCACGAATCGCCTTGCCGGCGTTCTTGCCGAAGTTCGCCAGCTTCGCGCCGCCGAACAGCACCAGCGCCACCACCGCGATGATGACCCATTCCCAACCGCCCAGACTCGGCATGTTCGCTTCTCCTCAGCTGATCCGTGGCCCGATCAAGTTGTACCTCGCGTCCGCAAGCCGGGCCCACCTGCGTATCTTCCACCTTCGCCACCGCGAATGCGCAAACCAACGCCCGTGTGGACGCCCCCGAGCCCGTGCCCGTGGCAGGCTGCTGCTGGCCGGTTCGCCACCGAATTGTCCCTTCGCCACCGGAATTCCGGTGGCGAAGGGACAATTCGGTGGCGAGGTGGCGTCCGGAGAGCTCAGGGAGGAACCGATGGAACAGCAGGCGCGCGGATTGCGTCCCGGACAGCGGTCGCAGCTGTTCACACATGACCTGGCGACCGGCACCAGCACGCTGGTCGCCGAGTCGCCGGACGTGCTGTTCGAGGCGCCGAACTGGACGCCGGACGGCGAGTGGCTGATCGTCAACGGGGACGGGCTGCTGCAGCGCGTCCCGGCCGGCGGGGGCGAGCTCGAACCGATCGTCGTGCCCGGGCTGCCGCTGGTGAACAACGACCACGTCCTGTCCCCCGACGGCGCCTTCGCCTACGTGTCCGGCTTCGACGGCCACCTGCACCGGGTCGACCTGGCCGCCCGGACGTCCCACCGCGTCTCCAACGATCACGGCCCGGACTTCGTCCACTTCCTGCACGGCATCTCGCCGGACGGGAACCTGCTGGCCTACATCGGCATGGACCTGCTCCCGGACGGGTTCCGGACGAACATCTTCACCGTCCCGGCCTCCGGCGGCGCCGACGTCCGGCTGACCGACAGTGCCGCGCCGCACGACGGCTCGGAGTTCAGCCCGGACGGGGAGTGGATCTGGTTCAACTCCGAGCGCGGGTCGACCACGCCCGGGCACGCCCAGCTGTTCCGGATGCGTCCCGACGGCTCGGACGTCGAGCAACTCACCACCGACGAGCGGGTGAACTGGTTCCCGCACGTCTCCCCCGACGGCTCGTCCGTGGTGTACGTCAGCTTCCCGCCCGGCACCCTCGGCCACCCCGCCGACCTGGACGTGATCATCCGCCTGCTCGGCACCGACAGGACGGGCACCGACCTCGTCCACCTGTTCGGCGGCCAAGGCACGATCAACGTCCCCAGCTGGGCTCCTGACAGCCGCCGGTTCGCCTACGTCGCCTACCCGCTCTCCTGAACAAACACCGCTGGGCGGGTGGCCGGCGTGGCACGCTGGGAGCACCAGACCAGCGAGAGGTCCTGCCAAGAGCACCCCCGGAGCAGCCGAACCCCAGGGCTTCACCGCCCGTCTCCGCGCCGCCTGGCGCAAGCGGTTCGGGCGTCCGCCGTTGTCGGACGCACAGGAGCGCGCGATGGACGCGCAGCGCAACCGCGCCCAGCTCGAGGTCGAGCGCATGAACGCCCACCGCGACATGGGCCGCTTCACCGGCAGCGGCGGCGGCAGCTTCTAGCCCGCGCCGCAGGAAGGGGGACTGTCCCCTTTCTGCGGAACACCCGGCGACGTGGACCAAAAGGGGACTGTCCCCTTTTGGTCCGGAGCACCGTCGGCTGAGACCCGGTCGGCGGGCGGACGGGGTTCCCTAGGCTGCACGCACCCGAGGAGAGGAACCCATGAAGCTCCAGGAATTCCCCCGCCACCCGCTGACCTTCGGGCCGAGCCCCGTCCATCACCTCGAGCGGCTGAGCCGGCACCTCGGCGGCGCCCAGGTGTGGGCCAAGCGCGAGGACGTCAGCAGCGGCCTCGCGTTCGGCGGCAACAAGGTGCGCAAGCTGGAGTACATCGTCCCGGACGTGCTCGCGAGCGGCGCCGACACGCTGGTCTCGATCGGCGGCTACCAGTCCAACCACACCCGGCAGGTCGCCGCGGTGGCCGCGTTCCTCGGGCTGAAGTGCCGACTCGTCCAGGAGCACTGGGTGCCGTGGGAGGACCCGACCAACACCCAGGTCGGCAACATCCTGCTCTCGCGCATGATGGGCGCCGACTCCCGGCTCGACCCGGCCGGCTTCGACATCGGCATCCGCGACTCCTGGAAGAACGCCCTCGCCGAGGTCGAGGCCGCCGGCGGCCGGCCGTACCCGATCCCGGCCGGGGCCTCCGAACACCCGCTCGGCGGGCTCGGGTTCGCCAACTGGGCGTTCGAGGTGGCCGAGCAGGAGAAGCAGCTCGACGTCCTGTTCGACACCATCGTGGTCTGCACCGTCACCGGCTCCACCCACGCCGGCATGATCGCCGGGTTCGCCGCCCTCGAGGACCTCACCGGCGTGAAGCGGCGCGTGTTGGGCATCGACGCGTCCGCCACCCTGGAACAGACCCGCGACCAGGTGGGACGGATCGCCCGCGCCACCGCGGCCCTGATCGACCTCGGACGCGACCTGCGCGACGACGAGATCACCGTCCTGGAGGGCTGGGCCGGTGAGCTGTACGGCATCCCGGTCGACTCCACGATGGAAGCGATCCGGCTCGGCGCCCAGCTGGAGGCGATGATCACCGACCCGGTGTACGAGGGCAAGTCGCTGGCCGGGCTGATCGACCTGGTCTCCTCCGGCGAGATCGGACGCGACTCCACCGTCCTCTACGCCCACCTCGGCGGGCAGCCCGCGATCAACGCCTACCACCGCCTCTGGGCCTGAGCCCCACCCGGCCGGACGAGGACGCGGCCGCTCGCGGTACGGTCTGCGGAAGGTCCATTGTGGAGGTGTGATGCAGAGCTGCCGCGTGATCACGGTGTCCGACCGCTGCGCTGCCGGGCTGGCCCAGGACGTCTCGGGGTCGGTGCTGGTGTCCGCGCTGGTCGAGGCCGGCTACGAGGTGACGCGCAGCGTCGTCCCCGACGGCAAGAACAGTGTCCGCCAGGCACTCCTGGAGGCGCTCGACAGCGGCGCCCGGCTGGTGGTGACCACCGGCGGCACCGGGGTCGGGCCGCGCGACCGCACGCCCGAGGGCACCCGGGAGGTGCTCGACCGGCAGCTCCCCGGGGTGGCCGAGCTGATCCGCGCGGACGGGGCGCAGCGCTCGTCCCACGCCGCCCTGACAAGGGGGATCGCGGGTGTGGTCGATGCCGTGGACGGCGTCGGCGGAGCCTTCGTGGTGAACCTGCCGGGCAGCCCGCGGGCCGCCGGCGAGGGCATCGCGGTCGTGCTGCCGCTCGTCGACCACATCCTCGACCAGCTGGCCGGGGGTGACCACTGATGCCGGTCGTGCTGGCCGAGGTGCGGGACGCGGCCGTCGAGGCCGGCGAGCTGGCCGCGCTCGTCGCCCGTCCGGACGCGGGGGCGCTGGTCGAGTTCGTCGGCGTCGTCCGCAACCACGACCCGCAGGCCACCGGTGAGGTGGTCGCGCTCGACTACACCTGCCACCCGTCCGCGCCGCAACGCATCGGCGAGGTCGTCGCTGAGGTGCTGGCCGGGGCCGACCCGGACGGCGCCTGCACGGTGGCCGCCGTCCACCGCATCGGGCACCTGGTGGTGGGCGACAACGCGTTCGTCGTCGCGGTCGCGTCCGCGCATCGGCGGCTCGCGTTCACGGTCTGCGCCGAGGTGGTCGAGCAGGTGAAGGCGCAGCTGCCGGTGTGGAAGCAGCAGTTCGAGGCCGACGGCAGCTACCGCTGGTCGGGCCTGTAACCCGCCGCTTTCCGCCGAACGCCACCGTTTCGGTCAAACGCTCCCGCCCAGGTCGTGGCGTTTGACCGGAACGGTGGCGTTCGGCGGGGATCAAGTGGGGCGCTGCCAGTCGCCGGAGCGTCCGCCGGACTTCGCGACCAGGCGGACGGAGGCGATCTCGACCCGCTTGTCCAGGCCCTTGACCATGTCGACGACGGCCAGCGCGGCCACCGAGACCGCGATCAGCGCCTCCATCTCGACGCCGGTGCGGTCGGCGGTACGGACGGTCGCCCGCACCGTGACGCCCTCGTCGACGACCGCGACGTCGACCGCCACGCCGTGGACGCCGATCACGTGCGCGAGCGGCAGCAGTTCGGGCGTCCGCTTGGCCGCGGCGATCCCGGCGATCCGGGCCACCGCCAGGACGTCGCCCTTCGGCACCTCGCCGGCCCGCAGCGCAGCCACCACGGCCTCGGGACAGCGCACCAGGCCCTCGGCGGTCGCCGTCCGGACGGTCACGTCCTTGCCGGTGACGTCGACCATCCGGGCCTGCCCGGACGCGTCCAGGTGGGTGAACTCGCTCACGACGTCCTCCTCGGGACCAGCGGGACGGTCGCCGACGTGGCGGCCATCGTGTCCAGGTACAGCATGCGGCCGAACAGCGGGTCGCCGGCGCCGGTGATCAGCTTGATCGCCTCGGTCGCCATCAGCGCCCCGACCTGCCCGCACATCGCGCCGAGCACTCCGACCTGTGCCGCGGTCACCCAGCTCTCGGGCGCGGGCGGCTCGGGATGCAGGTCGCGCAGGGTGATGCCGGGCAGCGGCCCGTCCGGGCTGCGCGGGGCGTCCCAGAACACGCTCACCTGCGCCCTGGTGACCAGCACCGCCGCCCACACCACGGGGAGGCCCAGCTCGGCGCACGTGTCGGAGATCAGGTAGCGGGTCGGGAAGTTGTCGACCGCGTCGAGGACGAGGTCGTAGCCGCCGAGCACCTCGGCCGCGTTGGACGCGTCCAGCCGCACCTCGTGCGGCACCACGCGGATGCCGGGGTCGAGCTCGGTGAGCCGGCCGGCCGCGCTCACCGCCTTGGGGCTGCCGATGGCCCCGGTCGTGTGCAGCACCTGCCGCTGGAGGTTGACCAGCTCGACGGCGTCCGCGTCCACCACCCCGAGGGTGCCGACGCCGGCCGCGGCCAGGTACAGCAGCGCCGGGCTGCCCAGACCGCCGGCACCGACCACGCAGACCTTCGCGGCGCGCAGTCGCCGCTGCGCGAGCTCGCCCAGTTCGGGCACCGGCAGGTGCCGGGCGAACCGCTCCCGGTCGGACGCGGACAGCTCCGGCCCCGGTTCGACCAGCGGCGAAAGCCTCACCATTCGACCGGACCCTCCCGTCGTGCCCAGCGTTCGGCGTCCGCCGGGGTGTCCAGGTCTTCCACGGACGCCCCGTGGGCGGGTACGCCGAGCAGGTTCAGCGGTTCGAGCAGCCGCCACATGGCGGTCAGCGGCGGGTCGCCGCGCTCGCCGAGCCGACGCGCCAGCGCCTCGGTGCGGTAGCAGCCCAGCAGCCACTGGAGCCGGCCGTCGCCGTCGAGCAGGCAGACACCGTCGTGCTCGGCCGCCGGCTCGGACGTGAGCAGCGTCGCCACCGCCGCCTCCGCACCCGGCAAGTCGCTGGCCAGCAGGACGGTCCAGGGGGACGGCCCTTCGTGACGCTCGCTCGTTCCTCGCGAGCTCCTCAGGGACCGTTCCTCGACGCCTTGCGCCGACAGGGCGGCCATGCCGGCGTCCACCCCGGCGACGGGACCGCCGAAGGGCGGGTCCTCCCGGGTCAGCAGGACGCCGTCCGGCACCTCGACGTCACCGACGACGACCACCCGGCGGGCGCCGGAGACAGCGGCCAGCGCGATGTCCAGGAGCCGGCGTCCGGCCAGCCGCACCTCCGGCTTGTTCACCCCGCCCAGCCGGGAGCCACGGCCCCCGGCCAGCACGATGGCGTCGTAGTCCTCGATCACAGCCACCGCACCTGGATCAGGTCGCCGGGCGCGACGGCGTCCACGTCCTCGGCGACGGCCGCGATCCCGTCCGCGTCGGCCAGCGACGTGACCACGTGGGACGCCGAGCCGCGCACATGCGACGGCACGGCGACCAGCCGTCCGTCGCCGTCGGTGCCCAGCCGCACCGGGAGCAGCTGCCGCCGCCCCGCCGGTGACGTCCACGCGCTGCCGGCCACCGCGCCGAACCACGCCACGCCCGGCCGGCCCAGGATGTGGTCGAGCAGCGGACGGACGAACACCTCGTAGCTCAGCGACGCCGACAGCGGGTTGCCCGGCAGCGACACCACCGGCAGCCCCTGCCACACCGCCCAGCCCTGCGGCTTGCCCGGCTGCACCCGCACGTGCCGGAAGGTGCCGCCGGCCCCGGTGAGCACGTCCCGCACCACGTCGTAGGCGCCGACGCTGGCCCCGCCGGTGAGCACCGCCAGGTCGCAGCCCTGCGTCACCAGGTCGTCGAGCCGCGCGGCCAGCGCGTCGGGGGCGTCGCCCACCGGGAGGCTGCGCCGCGCGTCCGCCCCGTCCCGTTCGAGGGCGGCGGCCAGGGCCACCGAGTTCGACTCGTGGATCTGCCCGCGCCGCAGCGTCGAGCCGTCCGTGACCAGCTCGTCGCCGGTCGCGCACACCGCCACCACCGGGCGGGGCCGCACCGGCACCGCCACGATGCCCGCCGCCGCCAGGGCGCCCAGCCGAGCCGGTGTCAGCACCGCTCCCGGACCGGCCACCACCGCACCGGACGCGATGTCCTCCCCCGCCCGTCGCACGTGCTGACCGATGCGCGCGGGGGCGACCCGCACCACGACGGCGCCCGGCTGTACCTCGGTGTGCTCCACCGGCACCACGGTGTCGGCGAACGTCGGCAGCGGCGCCCCGGTCATGATCCGGACGCACTCCCCCGGCCCGGCGGCCGGGTCCAGCGGGCTGCCGGCCGGCACGTCACCGACCACGGACAGGGTCACCGGCGCGTCCACCACGTCGGCGAAGCGCACGGCGTAGCCGTCCATCGCGGAGTTGTCGAACGCCGGGATGGACGCCGTGGAGGCCACCTCCGCGGCCAGCACCCGGCCGGTCGCAGCGGCCAGCGGCACCGATTCGCAGCGGTCGTCGGGACGCACCAGCAGCAGAAGTTCCGCCAGGTACTCCTCGACGGTCAGCAGGTCACGCATCGGCCGTCCCGGCGCGGGTCACCGACTCCAGCCGCACCACGCAGGTGCCGGGAGCGACGAACGGCTCGATGGCGAGCACGTTCCAGTCCGCATCGTCGCCGAGCAGTCCCCGCACCAGCCCGAGGTGCACCTTGCACACGCCCTCCGGGTCGGCGTCCGCCAGTTCGCGGTAGGGGCAGCTGCGCAGTTCGACGATGGTCTCGCCGTCGTTGGCGAACCGGCTGCCGGGGACGAGTTCGGGTGCGTAGCCGAGCTCGTCCAGGCTGTCGACCAGGCCGTCCAGCGGGTCCTCGTCCGCGGCGAGGGCGCCCCGCTCGGCGCGCAGCCCCTCACCCCACGACACGCCGGTCGCCACCGCGCGCTCCGACCAGTCCTCCATCGCCTCGGACAGGTGCCGCACCATCGCCCCGGCGAGGTCGCGGTAGCTGTGGCTGCGGTGGCCGTGCGCTGCGCTGTACAGGATCTTCGGACGCCCGGGGCGGCTGCGCTCCTCGGCCTCGCGCACCACCAGACCGGCTTCGGTGAGGGCGTCCAGGTGGAAGCGGGTGGTGTTCGCGTGCAGCCCGAGTGCCTCGGCCACCTCCGCGACCGGCACCGGCTCGCCGACGACGCGCAGGTGGTGCAGCACGTCGGTCCGGGTCGGGCCGAGGCGCGTCGCCCCGCTCCTGGTCATCGGAGGCCTCCTCAGGGTGTGGGTGCTCCCATGATCCCCCACGCGCAAGTTGGTTTGCACTAGAGCTTTGGAACTATTACGGGTTAGGTTGGACCAGACCTTCGATCGTTGGGAGCCCGGGTGCCGACCACCGTCCTGCCGCTGGGCACGCTCAGCGACACCCACGGACGTGTCGCGCGCGACCTGAGGGTGTCGCTGACCGACCGCTGCAACCTGCGGTGCAGCTACTGCATGCCCGCCGAGGGCCTGCCGTGGCTGCCGACCCCCGACGTCCTCACCGACGAGGAGGTGGCCCGCCTGATCGGCGTGGCCGTGGGCCTGCTCGGAGTCCGCAAGCTGCGGTTCACCGGCGGCGAGCCGCTGCTACGCCACGGCCTGGCCGACATCATCGCCGCCTCCGCCGGGCTGCGCACCGACGAGGGCACCGCGCCGGAACTGTCGCTGACCACCAACGGGGTGGGGCTCGACAAGCACGTCCACCGGCTGGTCGAGAGCGGGCTCGACCGGGTGAACATCTCGCTGGACTCCCTCGACCGGCAGCGGTACGCCGCGCTCGCCCGGCGCGACCGGCTGCCGGACGTCCTGCGCGGCCTGGCCGCCGCCGAGGCCGTCGGGCTGCGACCGATCAAGGTCAACACCGTGGTGATGCGTGGGGTGAACGAGGCGGACGTGGTGCCGCTGGCCGCCTTCTGCCTCGACCGCGGCTACGGGCTGCGGTTCATCGAGCACATGCCGCTGGGCCCCGAGCACACCTGGGACCGCAGCACGATGGTGCCCTCGGCCGAGATCCTGGCCGCCCTGCGGACACGCTTCGTCCTCACCCCGGCCGAGCAGCGCGGCAGCGCCCCGGCCGAGGAGTGGCTGGTGGCCGCGTCGGACGACCACCCGGCCGGCCGGATCGGCGTGATCGCCTCGGTGACCGCCCCGTTCTGCGCGGCCTGCGACCGCACCCGGCTCACCGCGGACGGCCAGCTGCGCACCTGCCTGTTCAGCCGCACCGAGACCGACCTGCGCACCCCGCTGCGCGACGGCGCGTCCGACACCGAACTGGCCCGGTTGTGGCTGGGCGCCCACCGCGGCAAGGCCGCCGGGCACGGCATCGACCGTCCGGGTTTCCGGCAGCCGGCGCGCACCATGAGCTCGATCGGAGGCTGAGCGATGCAGATCACCTTCTACGCCGGGGCGGCGGACGCGGCCGGCACCAGCACGACCACGCTGGACGCCGGCGACCTGACCGCGTCCGACCTGATCAGCCGTCTCGCCGGTGCCAACGCGAAGCTCGCGGGCGTGCTGGCGTCCTGCTCGCTGCTGGTCGACGGCGCCCCCGTGCGGGAGCCGTCCGAACGCATCCCGGGCAGCGCCCGGGTGGACGTCCTGCCCCCGTTCGCAGGCGGCTGAGGCGGCCAACGCGTGGGGGCGTCATCGAATGCCAGGGTTGGCGCATGGCACGACGGCGCCGGCTGCGGCGGAGTGTGCGGCGGCGGAGGCAACCCGCCGGAAAGGGCCTCAAACAAGGGAAGCAGCGGGGGCGGCGGCACGAATTAGAGCGACCAGCACGGTGGCCATGAGGCGCTGTGGTGGCTAGCCTCGCGCTTTCATGATGTGGTCGTGTCTTGAGCGGTGAAAGTGCTCCTGGCTTGGGAGAATGAGGTTGTTGAAGCCGACATTCGGTCCGAGCGGGGAGCACTTTCAAGGTAAAGCGTACTGGCAGGTTGTACCCGCGGGTGAACGTCGGCTCCGGGTGCGTGTCGCGCGTTCAGTCAGGCCGGTGGGGTGTTGTTGACCCGGACGGTGGACGTGACCGGGCTGGGTGGGGCGCTGTCGACCGGTCTGGCCCGGTGGCGCAAACCGCTGGCGGTGCATGACCCGGGGAAGATCGTGCTAGACCTCCGCAGGCGCCCAAGCCAGCGGGTCTTCAGACAACCATCGCGTCCATCCCGGGAGCCGCCACCTCACGTTGGACCCCGTCGCCTGGATGTCCTGCAGCGGTGTGAGAAATCGGAACGGCGCGACTCCGCAGCCGACCCGATGCCACTCGCCCGCACGGTCAACATCCGCCTTCCGGGCGTGCAGACGAGCTGCCGGACCGTCCAGATCGGCCCGATACTCGGCATAGTAGGTCGCACCGTCCGGCGATTGGAAGGGCTCCGAAATCGCGGAACAGACAAAACCAGCCCTCCGTACGGTGGCCGCCATTCTTGAGATTGCCCACGCCCAATCCTCTCCCAGTGCCGCCCCGACTGCCTTCAGCCCGTCCATGAAGGCACCGAGCACAAACTCACCCCGGACCATCGGATCCAGACTATGGAACCCGGGCTCAACAGGAACCGAGTAGAGCCTGGCAGCATCCGACAGGCTCGGGGTTGTGTCCGGCTGCCGTGTAATCACAGGCAGCACGTCGAGCGTGGGCCACCACCCCGTCAAACCCAGCTCGGGCAGAGACTCCTCAGCCAAGTCCGCGATAACACGCGCCGCCTTCGCAAATGCGTCCACGTCAGGGTTCCGACTCCACTTGCCGCGTTTGGGCCCGCATGCAGGGAGCGCCCGGAGCGTAGCTAAGGGCACACGAACCTCCGCGTCCAGTGGCAATGCGGCCAAATCAACGTGGTGAAGCTCCTCGAGCGCCGACCTGACGAAACGCCTCAAGATCGCGCTCAATTGTGTGATGCTCTCGACCTCGCCCACTCGCCGAGGAACTGCGATCGTCGCTGAAGAGACCCAGCCATCCGGGGTGGACCCAGTGGCGAACCAGGGAAGGGGGGCTTCCTCGAAGGACGCGTACACGACGCACTCAGCGCCTGCCAGACCCGCTTTCCGATAGCACTGGTCCAGATCGTGTCCGATAGACGTGAGCACTTTACTGTGGATGCCGAATCGTGCGCTCGCGCGCCGGTCGCCCGCGCGGTCCGGAAGGGCCCGATTGGACGCGGGATCGAAATGAAGCGGTGGGAAAACCTCAGCCGTCCAAAGCCTAATCATCCCCACCTACTTGCAGCTCAACCATTGCCCAGGCGGACAACGACCCCAGTGCCGAACAGCATAGGCGGCGATCATGGCATACTCCCACTGTCGCGCTGTCCAGTACCCTGGGAGATAATTCGCCCGCCACTTGAACTTACATGCGTAGCCCGATGCTTGACACTTTGCGACACCCTTTAGCGGTCGACTGTTTCCGGCCACGGAGGTAATCCCGTACTTCCAAGTCTTCCATTTGCCATGGTCTTGATATAGGACCTCATAGCCTCGATACGTGTAATTCCACCTATAGGTTGTGTAGGCTACCTTCACAACGGCCTGCGTGAGCCAGGTGTTCGTAGCGAGGCGCCACAACATATCTTTGCCTATAGCGAGGAGGCGGTGGAGCAGGAAAGCAGCGGCCACACTTCCCACACCCACAACAATCGAGATTGCAGTGATCAAGGCCAACTCGCCGGCGCCAATACCGAGCGCAACTACGAGTGGATTACGCCCACTCGTGTCCATCTGGTTAATTGGGTCAACCGGATAGGTGTACCGGTTCGCGTTTGCGCCATCGGCGGCGTCGATTGACAGGAACCGGCCCGTGACGGGAACGTAAAGCCTCGCTCCCATTAGGATAAGGCCCCCGATGACTTCAGTATCTCTTTGCTGGGTGCCGAGCCAGCTGTACCGACCTGCGCCCCCGGCTTTGGGCGCCCCGAATTCGTCGGCTTCGACGTAACTGCTAATCCCCGCAAGGCCCAGTATGGCCGTGCCGACAACGTCCCCGTGCAGGTTGGCGAGTTGGACGGTGGCTGCGCCGGCGTCGTTGACGTCGATTGCGAGGCTGCCGCTTAGGTCGCTTAGGTATCGGTTCCAGGTAGTGGTCCAGGCGTCGTTCGCATCGGCCCGGGTCTTCGTTTGGGTCCAGGCCGGGCTATCGCTTTCGCTGTCGTAATGGTTGAGAGCCTCGGCCAGTTGAACGTTATCCGCAAAGGTCTTGGTTACCGAGATGCGGTCGGCGCCATCAAGACCAAACGTCTGTTTGCGAACCTGGACATCACCTGTACCCGGCTTGCGGATCGTCTGCTGGATCGAGGCGACCATGTCATTGGCGGCATAACTGACAGTCAAGGCGCTGGCCAACGCGTCTTCGGCTTGATTGGTGTGGACCTTCGGAACCGTAAGTGTCCGGCCGAGCTGATCGTAGGTGTAGCCGGGCGTGGTGATTCGGTCGGCCTCATCGTAGGTGTAGCTTGCAGCGGCTGCCGGGACAGATGTCTGGCAAGCACCGGCGCTGCCGGGTGAATAGCTGGTGAGGCTCGTGCGATTGCTGTCACCTGCAAACGTGTATGAGCGAGTGGTACACCCTTCGCTAGTGGTGTCCTCGACTCGAGTGAGCCTCGCCCTATCGTCGTAGCTGTAACGCTGGCTTCCAGCGGGCCCTGTGGCCGTGACGACGCGCCCGTAGTGGTCGTACGTCTGAGTGAAGCCGAGAATCGGAACGGGAACATCGCCAATGGCTTGCGTGTAGCTCAAGGCCGTCGCTTGCCCGACGGTGTTGTACGTCCACGCCTTGACGTAGCCGCCCGGCAGGGTTTCCTTGGTGATGCTGCCGGCGGCGTCGTAGCTGCCCGTCACCTGGTCGGCATCTCCGCTGGCATAGCCAAGGTCGATTCGAGTGGCGAGTCCACGGTGTTCCGCTTTGCCTTGGTTGTCGGTGCCGTCCCATGTGTAGGTGTAGGTGCCCTTGCCGTCGTTGAACGTACTAGTTCTTCCAGCGACGTCGTAGGTGGTGGCTGCAAGGTTCCCGGTGCCATCTGCACGCGTCAGCTGACGACCCCAAGAGTCGTACGTAAGCGTCTCAGTCAAGCCTGCCCGCGTGGTGGAGGTGATCGTGCCTGTGGTGGCGTCATAGCCCGTCGTGCCGCTGATCGTAACTGCCCCAGCAAGAGTCGTGCTGCTCGCGGTCGGCCTGCTCTTGTAGTCGTAGGCCGTGACGACGACGCGCGTACTGGTGGATGCGGTCTCCTCAGTTCGGGTGACGGCACCGAGCACGCTGTATCCGAGTGTGGTCTTGCGCGGGATCGGGGCACCCGAGGAAGGGTCACCTGCTGACCTTGTGATGCAGGGGTTGGCTTCCCACTCCGGCTTGGATCGGCAGGAGCTTTCCGGCGCGGAGTTATCGGCGGTGTAGTAGATAGTTCTTGTGGAGTAGGTGTCGCTCGAAGAACCGTCCGTGATGGCTGTACCCCCGGTGGTGCGGGTCTCGACCACGCGCCCCGTCTCGTCATATCGAGTCAAGGCAGTCGCCCAACCGTCGCCGTCTTGGGTGAGCGTGCGGGTCGGGACCCTCAAGAGCCAGCCCGAGGTGTCCCCGCTGCTGACGGGGTCGTACCGGTACCTGACCTTGCGGGTGTCCCACGTGTTGCCTTCAGCATTCGGCAGGATTCTGTCGGTCACGGCTGCGCGTTGCTCAATGGCAAGCTGATAGCCGCCCTCGGGCACGCCACTGGTGGGTCGTCCCGGCATCAAGCTGGAGTCGGCCTCGTCATCGTACCCGGTCGTGACGACTGTCCGGGCGAACACCGTGTGACCGTTACTGAGCACAACTTCGCGCATTGGGGTGTAGGTCTCTTCCACTCGAGTCCCGGCAGCGTTGTACACGCTGAGTATCGCGTACTTGTCGGCTGCGGTAGCCGGATCTGGCTCGGCGAGCGCTTGGTCCCGACCCGCCGCGGACAGGCTCCAGGTGGCGTTGCCTTGTGCGTCGTACCGAATCGAGTCGATCAGCCAGTGCCCGGCGCCGAAGACAGCCGTGTTGGTGGTGCGGCCCGCTTGGTTGTAGTAGCTGATGGTTGCGTAAGGCCAGTCGGTGCTCGTCGGAGCGAGCCCTGGAACATGGTCCGGCTCGAAGACGGCGGCGGCGCCAGCGGGCGCATCCGCCGCCAACTGCCCCCAAGCCGCAATCGAGTTCGCGGTGAGATCGGGAAGGCCCCCACCGACGAGCGGTGTGTCGTATGCGATGGTCCAAGTGGCGTCGCCCGTGCCGACTGCCGGGTCGAGGGCCCGTTTGACGTGGGCGAGCCGACCCTCGCTGTCGTAATCGAAGCGCCATGGCACCAGGCCCGGGTCCCTCTGTTTGGTGATGGCGGTCTTTGAGTTGATGGTCGTGTACTCGTAGAGTGTCTTGTGGCCGGTTCCACTGTCGCCCGAGACGTTCGGCTGCCAGGTTTCAATGAGCCGGCCGGCGCTGTCGTAGGCGTACCCCGCCACGTCGATGCTGGTCATAGCGGCGGCCGCCGTCGGTGTGCCGTCGGTGCCGGGCTTGGGATCCCACGCCACGTATTGCACCTTGGTGAGCCGCGCTCCGCCGTTGATCGTGGTGTAGCTGAACTTCAGGGCGCGGCACCCCTTGGTCTGCGTGGTCGCGGAGCAGGTCACACCCGCCGGAGCGGGGGCAAGGATCCAGGTGATGAGTCCGTTGCTGTCACGGACGAACTGCACCGTTGAGTTGTCTTCAGGTTCGACAGTCTTGTGTGTACTCCAGACTCCGGCGGTGGTGCGCTGGAACTGAGTGATCGTGCCGTCTAGCTCGGTGAGTGTGAGCGTGTGGCTTATCCCCGTCCCGCCACCAGTCGCGAGGTTGAGCCTGGCGAGGTTTAGGCTGGTCTCACCGACACCCTCATAAGCGCCGACCTTCAGGCTGCCCTTCGTGCCGGTCGAGTGGGCGTAGACATCGGAGTCACCTGCCGGTGAGGTGAGGATGATGGTACCGTCGATGGCGGTGTTGTCTGTAACGACATATCCGGCGGCACCGGTGCCCTCACCTGAAAAGTCCGCAGTCCAGCCGGGACCGAACACCCCGGCCGGTCCTGCCAGGTCGCCAGTTAGGGTTCCGTGCGTGCGACCTAAGGTCAAATTCCCGCCAGCGCCGGGCACGGAAACGTCGGTCTCAGACAGTTGGTACTCGCCAGTGAAAAGCGATATGGCGCCCGGGCCGACCTCCTTGGTCGGGTATGAGCCGCCGAAGGCGTGAGGGATCAGCAGGACGCGCTGCAGCGGGGACGGCATCTCCACCCCGCCCGGATAGGCGAACACGACGCGCAGCTGGACCGTGGAGGGGACACTGATTCCCAGCTCTTTCGACGGGGTCCAGGTCAGAAGCGGGATCTGGGAGAAAGGCGTTGTGCTGGCAAGGGTGCCGGTCCAGGTGGCTCCGGTGGACTTCAACTGCAACTTTGTGGCTTCGTTCCAGCCGTTGGTGGTGTCCCCCTCGGTGTCGGGTGCGTATCGCCACTGAACACGTGCCGACGTCGCGCCCTCCCCTGCAAGCGCCTGAACCGGAAAGGTAGAGGTGGAACGGTCATCCAGCATCGGTTGCGTGATCGCTGCGGAGCCAATCCCGAAAGTGAGCGTCTTCCACGCGCTGGCGATCCCGGACTTGTTCCTGGCCCTGGCCTCGATCTTCACAACACCAGCCTCGGGAACCGGTATCGCTGCAGTTGTGCCCGCCCCGCCCGAGGCGACCACGGCGGGCTGATCCTCAACCGTCCCGGCCTGAGTGCGGCGCCATTCAAAGTCCGCCACGCCGGAGGAGGTGAACGCGCAGGTGGTCGTGCTAGAGATGCGGCTGGTCAGCCAAGTATCGGAACCGTAGCCGTCGCAGCTGATGAACGGGGTGGATGGCGCAGTGGTGTCCACGCCGAAGCTGCGCCACTCAGACCAATCCCCGGCCAGTCCGTGCTCGTCGGTCGCCCGCGCGCGGACCACATACGAGTGGCCATCTGTCAGAGCGGTTGCGGGCTTGCAGCTCGCGGTCGATCCGGCTGCGACCTGGCCGGTGATACAGGAGGCGGCAATATCGGTGGCGTCGGTGGAGGTGCGCACCTCGATGCTGTAGTTCACCTTCGAAGCTTCGGCGTCCGTCGCGGACGTCGACAAGGTCGGCGTGGCAGTGGAGGTCCACAACTTGCCGTCGAAGGTACGGGAAGCATCCATCGACACCCACCCGGCCTGCAAGGGTGCACTGTTATAGACCAACTTCAGATACGGCGCCTCACTGCTCGTCTTGCAGCTGGTGTGTGAGGGGTCCGGGTTCACCGAGCAGAACCGCCGCTCATACGTAACATCCGAGGCGTTGCCGGACGGCGTGTTCAGCTGGATGCCGTAGTTCGTGAACCCGCCATTCGTCGGGCCGTCGGCCCAGGCCTGCACCATCTTGGTGATGTCGGCAGACACGAACCCGTTCGGGGCACTGCACCCGTCCCCGCCCAGGTTCTTCGTCAACGTCGACGAGGTACCTGTGCTGGTCATGGCGATCGGCTTGTCGGTGTACTTCGTGGTCAGATCACTCCACGCCCCACCCAACGGATGGATGTTCATCGTCCGCGACCCGCACGACCCGGCGGCGTACTGGAGCAGGTACAGCTTGCCGCTCAAGATCTTCCGGCCGGAGATCTCACCGTTGGGCCACTGCAGGTAGCTGATCGTCGGATTGTCGTTCGGGCTGCCATCCAGCCTGCCGGTCATCAACCGATAGCCATTCTCGATCGTTGTGGTGTCCTTGCGCACCCACGTGTCCTGCGACGGCGACAACGGCGACAACTCCGGATCCACCACGATCGGGTACACCACATCCGGGTCATCCACCAACTCAGTCGGCGTCGTCAACGTCAGATCCTGGTCGGTCCTGGAACCCCTGGTCGCGGTCTCCCCCAGCGTCGCCTCCACCGGCACCACTTCCAGCGGGTCACCGAACTTGTCCCGCCGCCCATCCCACGCCAGTAGCGACGCCGTGTGGCCAGCGGTGTCGTCGCCGTCGCTGAACACCAACTGGCCATCACCGGACTGCGATAGATCGACACCCGTGGTCCGGACCTTCACCGTGAACTCCGGCACGACCGCTTCCGCGGTGTTGATCCGGATCCGGGTCGACACCCCCATCGGGGTCGCGGTCACCAACAGATCCACCCCATCAACCACCGCATACGTGGCGGTCGGACCCTCCACTGCCGGCGTGGGCAGGTCCTCCGGCCACGACCACACCGTCGAACCCCCGCCCGGAAGATCCAACCGGGCGAACTCCTTCGCCCCGCCCCCATCGATCAGAACCGAGGATGGCGACGCCTTCGGCGCGAACCCGCCACCGTCGCGTGCGACCAGCGTGTAGTCGACATCGACCCACTTCCCGTCGGCGTCCTTCACCCACACCGGCGCGGCATGCGACTCCTGCTCCAGCGTGCCGTCCGGGTTCACCAGCACCCGCACCCGCTCGCTGCGCTGCGACAAGTCCTCCACCGCCACACCCAGCACCCGCGCGGTCACGCCAGCCGACACCAGATCCGGCCGGTCCGGCGTCCCATCACCGTCGGAATCGGCCGCGGCGGCCTGGGCGGCCTGTGTCTCACCCGGGGTCGGCGACGGCGACGGTGATTCCGCACGAGCCATCGGCATCTCGGTCGAAAAGCACAGCGCGATCGACAACACCCCGGCCAGCCACCGCGGAACCACAACACCAGGCTGGGTGATCGGCAGACGCAACATCAAGATCCGTCCTTCATGCAGAGGGCAGCGACACGACAGATGCAGCGCGACGCCCGGGGGTGAGCAAGACTGCCTATTCATAACAGACCCACAGGCTCCGTGCGCTGCGTTCCCAGGAGTTCGTCGCCGGGCGAGCCCCGAAGCGATCAACGGCCGACCCGAACACCTCCGAGGCTCCGCCCTCGGCTTCCGCACCCTCACCAACTACATCGCCAGATCCCTGCTCGAGACCGGCGGACTCAGTTCAGAACCCGACTACACCCGTGATTGATGAGCCCCCTGACTGCCCGTTCGACGAGGAGGCAGACGACTAATCACAGCGAATGCAAGATCCGCCGCCTCAAGGACGCGCCGGTTCCTGTCGGCAGCTGGGCTGGGTGGCCAGGTGGCGGTCCTGCCCCCGTTCGCAGGCGGCTGGTAACAGCTGTCGGGGCGACCGCGCAAGGCCGTCCCGGTTTTTTACCGAGAACTTCGTATCAAGTCCGGATTGCTGGTTAGCATGAGCCATGACCACCGAGCGAGCGCGCCTGGACGGGCCGGCAACCGACGCCTTGTTGAAGCTCGGGAAGTACTTCACAAAGTGGGAGGAGACCCCCGACGGCCGCGTCGTCTTCCGTGAGGGCGGACGCGCCGGAGACGTCTTCTACCGCGACCGATGGAGCCATGACAAGGTCGTTCGCTCCACGCACGGGGTGAACTGCACGGGCTCGTGCTCGTGGAAGGTGTACGTCAAGGACGGCATCATCACCTGGGAGTCCCAGCAGACCGACTACCCCACCACCGGCCCCGACCGTCCCGAGTACGAACCCCGCGGCTGCCCGCGCGGCGCCGCGTTCTCCTGGTACACCTACTCGCCGACCCGCGTCCGCTACCCGTACGGACGCGGCGTGCTGATCGAGGCCTACCGCGAGGCGAAGGCCCGGCTCGGCGACCCGGTGGCCGCATTCGCCGAGATCTCCACCAACCCCGAGACCCGCAAGCGCTACCAGTCGGCGCGCGGCAAGGGCGGCCTGGTGCGCATCTCCTGGAACGAGGCGCTCGAGATCGCGGCCGCGTCGTATGTGAACACGATCAAGACCTACGGCCCCGACCGCTGCGTCTCGTTCTCCCCGATCCCGGCGATGTCGATGGTCTCGCACGCTGTCGGCACCCGGTTCAACCACCTCATCGGCGGCGCGATGACGTCGTTCTACGACTGGTACGCCGACCTGCCGGTGGCCTCGCCCCAGGTGTTCGGCGACCAGACCGACGTGCCCGAGTCCGGCGACTGGTGGGACTCCACCTACCTGATGATGTGGGGCTCGAACGTCCCGGTGACCCGCACCCCCGACGCCCACTGGATGGCCGAGGTGCGCTACCGCGGCACCAAGGTGATCACGGTCTCCCCCGACTACGCCGACAACGTGAAGTTCGCCGACGAGTGGCTGCCCGCCCAGGCCGGCACGGACGCGGCCCTGGCGATGGCGTTCGGGCACGTGATCCTGAAGGAGAACTACGTCGAGCGGCAGGTGCCGTTCTTCACCGACTACGTGCGCCAGTACACCGACCTGCCGATGCTGGTCACGCTCGTCGAGCACCCGGACGGCCACGGGCTGACCGCGTCCAAGTTCCTCACCGCCGCCGACCTGCCCGGTGAGCCCGGCACCGACGACGCCTTCAAGACCGTGCTGTGGGACGCCGCGACCGGCGCGCCCGCCGTGCCCAACGGCACCATGGGCCACCGCTACAACGAGGCCGGCAAGGGCACCTGGAACCTCGAGCTCGGCGACCTCGACCCCGCGCTGAGCCTGCTGGACGTGGCCGGCGCCGAGCCGGTCGAGATCGCGCTGCCCTGCTTCGAGGACCCGCGCGGGGAGGGCACCGTCATCCGCCGCGGCGTGCCCGCCGTCCGGGTCGGCGAGCACCTGGTCACCACCGTGCTCGACCTGATGCTCGCCCAGTACGGGGTCGGGCGCGACGGCCTGCCCGGCACCTGGGCGTCCGGCTACGACGACGTGGACAGCCCCTACACCCCGGCGTGGCAGGCAGAGATCACCTCCGTCCCCGCCGAGGCGTGCATCCGGATCGCCCGCGAGTTCGCGAAGAACTCCGAGGAGTCCCAGGGCCGCTCGATGATCATCATCGGCGCCGGCATCTGCCACTGGTTCCACGCCGACGTCACCTACCGGGCGATCATGGCGCTGCTGATGCTCACCGGTTGCATCGGACGCAACGGCGGCGGCTGGGCGCACTACGTGGGCCAGGAGAAGTGCCGTCCCATGACCGGGTGGTTCAACCTGGCCAACGCGCTGGACTGGTCGCGTCCGCCGCGCACCATGATCGGCACCGGCTACTGGTACATGCACACCGACCAGTGGCGCACCGACGGCTACTCCAGCGACCAGGTGTTGTCCCCGCTGTCGACCGGCAGCCTCGACGGGCTGCACACCGCGGACGCCATGGCGCTGTCCCACCGGCTCGGCTGGATGCCGTTCTACCCGCAGTTCGACCGCAACCCGCTCGACCTGGCCGACGAGGCCAAAGCGGCGGTGGACGCCGGCGAGGCGCCCTCGGTCGGCGAATGGGTGGCCGCCCAACTGAAGGCCGGCACCCTGACCACCGCGCTGGAAGACATCGACGCGCCCCAGAACTGGCCGCGGACGATGGTGGTGTGGCGCTCGAACCTGTTCGGCTCCTCGGCGAAGGGCAACGAGTACTTCCTCAAGCACCTGCTGGGCACCGGCTCGAACCTGATGCCGAACGACCACGCATCGGAGGCCCGGCCGAAGGTCGTGAACTTCCGCGAGGAGGCGCCGGAGGGCAAGCTCGACCTGCTGATCAGCGCCGACTTCCGGATGACCTCCACCACGCTGCTGTCCGACCTCGTCTTCCCCGCCGCCACCTGGTACGAGAAGTACGACCTGTCGAGCACCGACATGCACCCGTTCGTGCACGCGTTCACCCCGGCGATCGACCCGCCGTGGGAGGCCAAGAGCGACTTCGAGTTCTTCACCCTGCTGGCCCGGGCGATCTCCACGCTGGCGAAGGGCCGGCTGGACACCCGCAGCGACCTGGTCGCGGTGCCGATGCAGCACGACACCCCCGGCCAGATCAGCCAGCCCGGCGGCCACGTGTACGACTGGCGCGGCACCAACCTGCCGGCGGTGCCGGGCAAGAACCTGCCGCAGCTGATGGTGGTCGAGCGCGACTACACCGCGATCGCCGACAAGCTGGCCACGGTCGGCCCGCTCGCCGACCGGCTCGGCTTCACGGTGAAGAACATCACCTACGACATGAAGGAGCCCGTGGAGCGGCTGGCGAAGCTGCACGGCGTGATGCCGTCCGGCGCCGGCGCCGGCCGTCCGGCGATCGACACCGACTCCCGCTTCGCCGAAGCGATCCTGACCTGCTCGGGCACCACCAACGGCGCCCTGGCCACGCAGGGCTTCCACGACCTGGAGGCGAAGACCGGGCGCAAGCTCGCCGACCTCGCCGAAGGCCAGGAGGAACGCCAGATCACGTTCGCGCAGACCCAGGCGTCACCGCAGCCGGTGATCACCTCGCCGGAGTGGTCGGGCTCGGAGACCGGCGGACGCCGCTACGCGGCGTTCACGATCAACACCGAGCGGCTGAAGCCGTGGCACACCCTGTCGGGCCGGATGCACTTCTTCCTCGACCACGACTGGATCATCGACGCCGGGGAGCAGCTGCCCACCTTCCGTCCGCCGCTGGACATGACCCGGGCGTTCGGGGAGCCGGAACTGGGGCCGACGGGTGAGAAGGCGATCACCGTCCGCTACCTGACCGTGCACAACAAGTGGTCGATCCATTCGGAGTACCAGGACAACCTGTTCATGCTCTCGCTGGGCCGGGGCGGCCCGCAGGCCTGGCTGAGCGTGGCGGACGCCGCGTCCATCGGTGTCGCCGACAACGACTGGATCGAGCTCACCAACGCCAACGGCGTCTTCGTCGCCCGGGCGGTGGTGACGCACAAGCTGCCGGACGGCATCTGCTACGTCCAGCACGCGCAGGAGCGCACGATCGACGTGCCCAAGTCGGAGGCCACCGGCAAGCGCGGCGGCATCCACAACTCGGTGACCCGCATCCTGGTGAAGCCCACCCACCTGATCGGCGCCTACGCGCAGCTGGCGTACGCGTTCAACTACCTCGGCCCCACCGGCGTCCAGCGGGACATCGTCTCGACCGTCCGCCGCCGCTCGCAGGAGGTGCAGTACTGATGGCCCCCAAGCGTGTGATGGCCCACGTGGCCATGGTGATGAACCTCGACAAGTGCATCGGCTGCCACACCTGTTCGGTCACCTGCAAGCAGGCCTGGACCAACCGGGCCGGCACCGAGTACGTGTGGTTCAACAACGTCGAGACCCGGCCCGGCCTGGGCTACCCGCGGCGCTACGAGGACCAGGAGAAGTGGCGCGGCGGCTGGGTGCGCACCCCGTCCGGCGGGCTCAAGCTGCGCGCCGGCGGACGGTTCCAGAAGCTGCTGAGCATCTTCGCGTCCCCGGTGCAGCCCGAGCTCGGCGACTACTACGAGCCGTGGACGTACGACTACCAGAACCTGATCTCGGCCCCGCTCGGCGACGACTTCCCGGTGGCCCGGCCGAAGTCGCTGATCACCGGCGAGGACACCCAGATCACCTGGAGCGCCAACTGGGACGACTCGCTGGGCGGCGTCCACGCCACCGGCGACACCGACCCGATCGTGGCGAAGCTGCGCGAGCAGGCCAACGAGCAGATCCGGTTCGAGTACGAGAAGAGCTTCATGTTCTTCCTGCCGCGGATCTGCGAGCACTGCCTGAACCCGTCCTGCATGGCGTCCTGCCCGTCCGGCGCGATCTACAAGCGGGCCGAGGACGGCATCGTCCTGGTCGACCAGGACCGCTGCCGCGGCTGGCGCCAGTGCATCACCGGCTGCCCCTACAAGAAGATCTACTTCAACCACCGCTCCGGCAAGGCCGAGAAGTGCACGTTCTGCTACCCGCGCATCGAGGTGGGCCTGCCGACGGTGTGCTCGGAGACGTGCGTGGGCCGGCTGCGCTACCTGGGCATCATCCTGTACGACCCGGACGCGGTGCTGGCCGCGGCCTCGGTCGAGGAGAAGGACCTGTACGCCGCCCAGGTCGACCTGATGCTCGACCCGCACGACCCCGAGGTGATCGCGCTCGCGAAGGCCGGCGGCATGCCGGACGACTGGATCGCCGCCGCCCAGCGCTCGCCGATCTACGCGCTGATCAAGCACTTCAAGGTGGCGCTGCCGCTGCACCCGGAGTACCGGACCATGCCGATGGTCTGGTACATCCCGCCGCTGTCGCCGGTCGTCGACCTGCTGCGCGACCAGGGGCACGACGCGGAGGCCGCCGGCAACCTGTTCGGCGCGATCGACGCCCTGCGGATCCCGGTCGAGTACCTCGCCGAGCTGTTCACCGCCGGGGACACCGACATCGTCACCGGGGTGCTGCAGAAGCTCGCCGCGATGCGCGCCTACATGCGCGGGGTGACGCTGGGCACCGGACGGGACGCCGAGCTGGCGGCCGCCGTCGGCATGACGCCGGAGGCCATGGAGCAGATGTACCGGCTGCTGGCGATCGCCAAGTACAACGACCGCTACGTCATCCCCACCGCGCACCGCGAGGAGGCGCACAACCTCGAGGAGCTGGCCTGCTCGCTCGACTTCGACGGCGGGCCCGGCATGTACGACTCCGGGCCGTTCGGCGAGGCGTCCGGACGCCCGGTGCCGGTCGCGATCGAGACCTACACCGCCCTCAAGCAGCGCCAGCGCGCCGAGGAGGCCGCCTCGGCCGACCAACTCGGCCAGCGCTCCACCCTCCTGAACTGGGACGCGAACCAGGACGCGAAGCCATGAAGTGGCCCTTCGCCGTCGAGGAACGGTCCCTGACGAGCGCGGCGGGGGACCCCCACGCAGCCGTCACCCTCCAGGCCGCCGCACTCGTGCTGGCCTACCCCGAAGCCGAACTGCTCGACCGACTGGACGTCGTCGAGTCCGCGCTCTCCGACACACCAGCGGTCGAGCAGTTCGCCCCCGTCCTGGCCCACCTGCGCTCACGGCCGCTGGGGGAGCTCCAGGCGTTCCACGTGCAGGAGTTCGACCTGTCCCGGCGGCACGCCCTGCACCTGTCCTACTGGACCGACGGCGACACCCGGCGCCGCGGCGAGGTGCTGGCCGAGGTGAAGGCCGTCTACCGGGACTCCGGCCTCGTGGTCGACCTCGACGGCGAACTGCCCGACTACCTGCCGATGGTGCTGGAGTTCGCGGTGGCCGACCCCGAGCGGGGGCGCGCGCTGCTGGAGCGGTTCCGCGCCAGCCTCGAACTGATCCGGCTCGGGCTGGCGAAGGACGACCTGCCGCACGCCGGCGTGCTGGAGGCGGTCTGCGCCCTGCTGCCCGGCCCGTCCCCCCGCACCCGCGCCGAGGTGCAGGCCCTCTTCGGCGAGATCCAGCCGGTCGAGTTCGTCGGCCTCAACGACGTGGTCAGGAGTTGACGTGGACTTCCTGCTGTGGGGCGTCCTGCCCTATCTGGTGGCCCTGGCCCTCGTGGCCGGCCTGATCTGGCGCTACCGCTACGACCAGTTCGGCTGGACGACGCGGTCGTCCCAGCTGTACGAGTCCCGGCTGCTGCGCATCGCGTCCCCGATGTTCCACTACGGGCTGTTCGTGGTGCTCGCCGGGCACCTGATGGGCCTGTTCATCCCGAAGGCCTGGACCGATATGTTCGTGTCGCAGGAGAACTACCACGCGGTCGCGCTCATCGCCGGCACCCTGGCCGGCATCGCGACCCTGGTCGGAGTGGCGCTGCTGATCTACCGGCGGCGCACCACCGGCCCGGTGTTCCTGGCGACCACCCGCAACGACAAGCTGATGTACGTGGTGCTGGTCGCGGCCATCGTGCTCGGCATCGTCGCCACCCTCACCGGCGGGGCGTACCCCGACGGCACCGAGCACAACTACCGCGAGACCGTGTCGATCTGGTTCCGTTCGCTGCTGGTCTTCTCCCCCGACGTCGAGGCGATGGCGGCCGCCACGTGGCAGTTCAAGGTGCACATCCTGATCGCGTTCGGGCTGTTCGTCCTGATCCCGTTCAGCCGGCTCGTGCACGCGTTCACCGTCCCGCTGCACTACCTGTTCCGTCCCTACGTGGTCTACCGCAGCCGGGACGCCCTCCCGCCGACTCCTTCGCGCGGGCGTGTCCGCGGCTGGGACCCGGTCGGCACCCCTGATCGAGACCGAAAGGCCAAATGACCGCCTCCCCTCCCGCCGTGAGCCCCCACCACCACGGCGATGACGTGATCCCGCCCGTCCACGACACCGGACGCGGGGCGAACCGCGTACTGGCGATGTCGACCATCGACTTCACCGTGATGTTCGCGGTGTGGATGATGTTCGGCATCCTCGGCATCGAGATCCAGAAGGAGCTGCTGCTCGACGACGTGCAACTGTCGTGGATCAGCGCCCTGGCCGTCCTCAACGGCTCGCTGTGGCGGCTGCCGGCCGGCATCATCACCGACCGGATCGGTGGCCGCAAGGTCACGATCGTCATGCTGGCCGTGACCGCTGTCCCCGCCTACTTCGTCTCCACCGCGCACAGCTACGGCGTGCTGCTGGTGCTGGCGTTCCTGGTCGGCTTCGCCGGCAACCTGTTCAGCGTCGGCATCGCCTGGAACGCGGCCTGGTTCGGGCGCGATCGCCAGGGCTTCGCGCTCGGCCTGTTCGGGGCCGGCAACGTCGGCGCGTCGATCACGAAGTTCATCGGCCCGCCGTTGATCGCGGGCACCGCGGGCGCCACCTTCATCTTCGGGATCCAGGGCGGCTGGCGGCTCGTCCCGGTGATCTACTCGGTGCTGCTGGTCGTGCTGGCGGTGCTGACCTGGCTGCTGGTCCCCCACCACGACCGGCTGGCCGGGGAGAGCAAGCCGATCAAGGAGATGCTGGCCCCGCTCAAGCACCTGCGGGTGTGGCGGTTCAGCCTGTACTACGTGGCCGTGTTCGGCGCGTACGTCGCGCTGTCGTCCTGGCTGCCGAAGTACTACGTCGACAACTTCAAGGTCGACCTGTGGACCGCCGCCCTGCTCACCGCCACGTTCATCTTCCCCGCGTCGCTGCTGCGTCCGGTGGGTGGGTGGATCTCCGACCGGATCGGCGCCCGCAAGGTGATGTACGCCACCTTCGCGCTGATGCTGGTCACGTCCGGGATCCTGATGATGCCCAACGGGCACATCGTGATCGTCCACCCGGACGGCAGCCAGAGCGAGCACCTGGGCTACTCGATCAGCCTGGGCTGGTTCGTCGTGCTGGTGTTCCTGCTGGGCTGCGCGATGGGTGTCGGCAAGGCCGCCGTCTACAAGCACATCCCCGAGTACTTCCCCGACAACGTCGGCTCGGTCGGCGGGCTGGTCGGGATGCTGGGCGGCCTGGGCGGCTTCGTCCTGCCGCCGCTGTTCGCCTACACCAAGTTGTGGACGGGGTTCCCGTCCAGCACGTTCTTCGTGATGTTCGTGCTCACCGCGATCTGCGCGGTCTGGATGCACCTCACGATCGTCCGGATGCTGCACGCGCAGTCGCCGGAGCTCGCTGACCACTTCGACACCGAGCACATCGACACCCGTTCCACCCAGGAGGCTGGAGTATGAGCACCACCATCGTCGAGAGATTGCAGTCCGGCCCGGAGTGGCTGAAGTCCTGGGACCCCGAGAACGAGGAGACCTGGAACTCCAAGCTCGCCTGGCAGACCCTGTGGATCTCCACCTTCACGCTGACCCTGTGCTTCGTCACGTGGTTCCTGCCGTCCGCGATCGTGCCGAAGCTGAACTCGATCGGGTACGCCTTCACCAAGGAGCAGCTGTACTGGCTGGCAGCGGTGCCGGGCCTGTCCGGCGGTCTGATGCGGCTGTTCTGGATGATCCTGCCGCCCATCATGGGCACCCGGAAGATGGTCGCGGCGACGACGCTGCTGCTGTTCTTCCCCGTGCTCGGGTGGGGCGTCCGCTCGATGTCGCCGACCGCCCCGTACTGGGAGCTGCTGGTGCTGGCGTTCCTGGCCGGCATCGGTGGCGGCGCGTTCTCCGGCTTCATGCCGTCGACGTCCTACTTCTTCCCGCGCAAGAAGCAGGGCACGGCCCTCGGCCTGCAGGCCGGCATCGGCAACTTCGGCGTCTCGCTGGTGCAGCTGCTCACCCCGTGGCTGATCGGCCTGGGCATGCTGTGGTGGCTCGGCCAGAGCCAGATGATGAAGATCCCGGGCAAACCGGACCGAGAAGTCTGGTACCAGGCCGCGTCGTTCGTGTGGCTGCCGTTCATCCTGGTCGGGGCGTGGATCGCCTGGCAGTACCTGAAGTCGGTGCCGATCACCGCGAACATCAAGCAGCAGTTCGACATCTTCTCCAACCAGGACACCTGGTGGATGACGGTGCTCTACATCATGACCTTCGGCACGTTCTCGGGCCTGTCCGCGCAGTTCGGCCTGCTGATGGCCAACCTCTACGGCGCCAGCAACCCGGGGATCGTGCAGGGCGCGGGCGCCACGGCCAAGATCCTGATCGAGGGGTACGCGGTGCCCGACCCGGCGGCGTTCGTGTTCCTCGGGCCGCTGGTCGGCGCGGGCGCGCGGGTGCTGTTCTCCCCGCTCACCGACCGGATGGGCGGCGCGATCTGGACGCTGGTGTCGGGGCTGGGCCTGATCGGCTCGATCATCTGGACGATCCCCTCGCTCACCCCGAACCTGACCAGCGCGGCGACGCTGCAGGCCGGGTTCAACAACTTCCTGTGGGGCATGCTGGCGATCTTCCTGTTCGCCGGCATCGGCAACGCGTCCACGTTCAAGCAGATGCCGATGATCTTCGAGCGTCGCCAGGCGGGCGGCGTGATCGGCTGGACCGGCGCGATCGCCGCCTTCGGGCCGTTCCTGTTCGGCGTCGGGCTGACCATCATGCCGGCGTCGACGTTCTACTGGATCGGCGTGGTCTGGGCCGCGGCCTGCGTCGTGATCACCTGGTGGCGCTACGCCCGTCCGGGGGCTCCGAAGAAGTCCTGACCGACGGGTCGGTTGGACGTCAGCCGGCTCCCTCCAAGGGCCCTCCAAGGGATGGGGAGGCACCGGGGGCCGGCTGGCTCTGCGTCTGGTCAGAAGTGGTGTCTGGTCAGAAGTGGCCGGCGCCGTCCAGCTGGCCGACGATGTGCTCGAGCAGCGGTCCGATCACGTCCACCGCGTCGCGGACGCCGCCGCGGGAGCCGGGCGCGGTGAGGACGAACACTGACGGCTCGCCCAGGACGATGCCGGCGACCTCGCGGGAAACCAGGGCGGACGCGACGTGCGCGGCGCCCCGACGACGGATCTCCTCGACGATGCCGGGCAGTGGGTAGCTCATCAGCGGGGCGACCGCGTCCACGGTGACGTCGCCGGGACCGATGCCGGTGCCGCCGCTGGTCATCACCACCCGTGACCCGTCCGCGATCGCCGCCCGCACCGCCGCGGCGATCGCCGTGGTGTCGTCGGGCACCACGACCAGGGTGGCGGTGGCCCCGTGGGCGGCGAGCAGCTCGACGGCCACCGGTCCCGCGCGGTTCTGGTCGCGGCCGTCCGCGATCTCGTCCGACACGGTGATCACGGTCGCAGCAAGGGCCATGACCGCAGGCTAGGCCGCTTCGCCACCGAATTGTCCCTTCGCCACCGGAATTCCGGTGGCGAAGGGACAATTCGGGAGCGAACGTCGGGGGTCACCCCCGAAACGGCCCTCCACCGCCGGGAGACTCCGGAGGCGAAGGGCCGTCAGGGACGGACGGCGCTGTTCGGGAGGGGGGTGGCCGGGGGTCAGACCGTCCGGGTCGCGCCGTCGGGGTCGGTGGCGGTGATCGTGAAGGTCTCGGCGGCCAGGTCGGCGTCCAGGGTGGCGCTGTGGCCGTCCTTGCGCCAGGTGACCACCAGGCGGTCGTCGCCGGTCTCGGCGACCTCGCAGGTGGCGTCGAAGCCGAACGCGCCGAAGGTGTTGCGGAAGCGCAGCAGGTCGAGCTGCCGCTCCACCACCGGACGGTCGAGGCCGTCGATGACCTCCTCCAGCCCCAGGTTCGTGCGGTTGATCTCCTTGTGGCCGCCCGAGCCGGCCTTCTCGACCGCGGCGTGGTTGTTCTTGCCCGCGAACAGGTCGAGGTACCAGACCTGCGGCTTGCCCGGCATGAACAGCTGGATCGCCCGTGCCAGCAGCAGCCGGGCGTCGCTGTCGCCAAGGGCGCTGTAGTACGTCGCGTTCACCTGGTAGTACATGTTCTTCGCGCCGTGCAGGTCCTTCACGTAGCCGCCGCGGCCGACGATGGTGTCGATCAGGGCCTGGATCCGGTCCTCGTCCAACAGGCCCTTCAGGTCGAGCAGCGGGATGCCGTCGTGGCAGCCGAGCATGTTCACCGTCCGGATCTTCCTGTCCACCAGCTCGCCGATCCAGCGCTTGAGCGTGGACGTGTCCCGCCGGTCGAGCGCGTCGATCAGCAGCCCCGGCAGGAAGAAGTCGTAGGTCAGGAACCCCTTGGACGCGATCAGCTCGTGGATGCCCTCGGCGTAGGTGGAGTGGATCTCCGGCAGCAGCAGCAGGTCGCGCCGGTCGGCCAGCTCCTTCACGCGGGCCAGCAGGTCCCAGGTGCCGGGGTCGTTGAGGAAGTTCTTCAGCCCCGGCTCCTTCGGCGCGTACGCGAACGCGTCCAGCCGGACGATCTGCGCCCCGTACCCGGCGAGCCGGTCGAGCACGTCGGCGTAGAACTGCCAGACCAGCGGGCTGGCGATGTTCAGGTCCATCTGGCCGAGGTAGGTGCGCTGCGACTCGACCAGGTCGACGACCGCGTCCTGCACGGCCTCGAAGCCGGTGAAGTCGGCGTCGCCCGGACGTCCGCCGGACGCGAGCGCGGACGCCACCCGTCCGGCCAGCACCTCGGCGCGCCCGTACTGGAGGCCGGTGGCGCGCATCAGCTGCTGGGTGTCCGGGGCGGTGTAGCGCACCTCCTGGTAGAAGGTGTTCCAGTAGGGCTTCTCGGTGCCGTCGGGGAGCCGCACCATCAGGATCGGCAGGCCTGGCTTGCGGAAGAACATGTCCTTGATCAGCGCGGGGTCGGGCTGCACGTAGCCCTCGGCGGTGAGCTCGCCGTGGCCGGCCCAGAAGGCGTTCCAGTCGATGAAGAAGTCCTTGTAGGCCGAGCGTTCGCCGTGGGCGAGGATGTCCTGGAACTGCGGCGACAGCACGGAGGCGTGGTTGAGGATGAAGTCGAAGGCGAAGTCGATGCCCTCCTCGTCGAGCGCCTCGAGGTCGGCGGCGGTCGCGAACTGGTCGGACAGGTTGTAGTCGATCACCGAGAAGCCGCGGTCGAGGTCGGTGTTGAAGATGCTGGGCAGCAGGTAGGCCGAGCTGAACACGTCCTTGAGTTCGGGGCGTCGCAGGAACGCGACCAGGCCGGCGAGGTTCCCGCCGATGCTGTCGGGGTAGACGTTCAGCATCGTCCCGGCGCCCGGCAGGTCGGCGCCCATCGCCGCGCGGTAGCCGTCGTGGTCGAGCAGTTCGCCCGACTTCGAGACGATGATCGCGGCCCGGGACGCCTGCGCGTGCAGCCGGGCCTGTTCGAGTTCGAGCACCGTCGTGGTGAACGGGCTGTCGACCGCGCCGTCCCGGCTGCGGGCGCGGCGGTGGGCGAGGGTCTCCTCCGGGGTGCTGTTGAGCAGGATCGGGATGTCGACGCCGCGCAGGTACTCGGAGTTGCCGTGCGTCCACTCCACGACGATCACCTGGATGTCGCGGACGTCGACCGCGTCGTACCAGAGCTGGTCGGGGGTGCGACCCATCCGCTTGAGCAGGAGCTCGTCGGCGCCGGCGTGGAAGGCCTCGAGGATCGCGCTGACCTCGTCGAAGTCGGTCTCGTTCGGCGTACCCAGGTAGCCGGCGAGCGCGGTGCGTCCGGCGCGCTGGTAGGTCGCCAGCCACGGGTGTGCAGCCACCTCGGCCGGATCGGCGTCGCGGTCGCCGGCCTGCAGCTCGGCCAGCGCGGTGCGCACCTCGGCGGTGTAGGCGTGGCGGGCCACCAGGCCCTGCGTGCCGCCCGCCCGGAACGTGCGCAGGCGCTCGGCGTCGTTGGCCGCGGGCACCCGGCGCGGGTAGTTGTCGCCGGAGAGCACGTAGGCGCCGATCCCGAGCGCGTTGAGCCCGTGGGCGAGCAGCGAGCCGGTCTCGGACTTGCCCACTCCCGAGCCCCCGCAGACCGCGACCACCGCGCGGTGCGGTTCGGCCGCCAGCAGCGGTTCGAGCAGCCGCATCAGCTCGGGGAAGATCACCCGCGCCTTCGCCACGTGACCCGGCCCGATCTGAACCTTGTCCCCCGGCATGTCGCCGGTCGGGACGCCGGCCAGATCGGTCACGTCGGGGAAGCTCACGGCCATGTGCGTACTCCTGGGGTCGTCATCGCGAGGAGGCGGGCACTCCTCGGCTAAATCGTTTGACCAAATCCTACGGCCCGGCGGCACCCGGCCACCAGCCCCGCGTCCGGGGCTCTCGGGAACGCCGGTCATGATGGTTGACGTCCGACAGTTCGCGATATATCGTGATGCTATCTCGATACCTGAAAGAAGAACGATATGTCCGAGTTCACCCCTCCCCCGTCCGGCCGCGGACGCGGCGGTTTCGGCGGCGGCTTCGGCGGCGGCTTCAGCCGCGAGCGGCGCGGGTCGAACCGCGTCCGCCGGGGCGACGTACAGACCGCCGTGCTCGCGCTGCTCGCCGAGGCCGACATGCACGGCTACCAGATCATCCAGGAACTGGCCGAGCGCAGCGGCGGCGTGTGGCGTCCCGGCGCCGGCAGCATCTACCCCACCCTTCGCCAGCTCCAGGAGCAGGGCCTGATCCGCAGCCGCGAGGAAGGCTCGAAGCGCGTCTTCAGCATCACCGACCTTGGACGCCGAAGCGCCCCGTCCGGCGCCGAGCGGGAGCCGTGGCAGCAGTGGGCGGACGCGGACGGCTCGCGCGTCCAGCTGCGCCGGGCCACCGAGTCGCTGCTCAGCGCGATCGCCCAGGTGGACGCCGCCGGGACCGACGCCCAGGCCGTCCGCGCGGTCGAGATCCTCGGCGCCGCCCGCAAGTCGCTGTACCTGCTGCTGGCCGAGGAGGAGTCATGAGCACCCCCGAGGAGAGCCACACGCCACCGGACCAGCCGGCGGACGCCCCGTCCGCCACCCCCACGCACCCGCTCGCCTGGCCGCTGCTGATCGCCATCACCTTCCTGACCACGATCGGCATGACGATCGTGTTCCCGGTCCTGCCGTTCATCCTCCGCGAGTACGTGCCCGAGACCTCGCTCGCCCTCTGGGTGGGCGTCCTCGAAGGCGTCTACGCCCTGTGCGCGTTCCTCGCGGCCCCGTTCCTCGGCTCGTTCTCCGACCGGTGGGGACGCAAGCCGATCCTGGTGGTCAGCGTCCTCGGCTCGGCCGTCGGCTATGTGATGTTCGGCATCGGCGGGGCGCTGTGGGTGCTGCTGGTGTCGCGGATCATCGACGGCCTCACCGCGGGCGACATGCCGGTGATGTTCGCCTACCTCGCCGACATCACGCCGCCGGAGAAGCGGGCCGCGCGGTACGGCCTGCTCGGCGCACTGGGCGGCATCGGCACGATGGTGGGACCGGCGATCGGCGCCTACCTGGCCACGATCAGCCTGTCCGCACCGGTCTTCGCCACCGCCGCCATCGCCGTGCTGATCGGCCTGATCGCGGCGGTGGTGCTGCCCGAGAGCCTGTCGCCGGCCAACCGGAGCACCACGCTCGACCTCACCGAGCTGCACCCGCTGAAGGTCATCTCGGCCGCGTTCGCCCGCCGGGAACTCCGCAGCCTGTTGATCGGCTTCACCCTGATCAGCATTCCGTTCGCCTTCTTCGTCAACAACGTCAGCGTGCTGGCGCTGGACGCAGTCCACTGGGGCCCGACCGAGGTGGGCCTGCTGCTCTCCGGTGTCGGGGTGGTCGACATCATCATCCAGGGCCTCCTGCTGGGCCTGCTGGTCAAGCGGTTCGGGGAGCGCGGGGTCGTGGTCGGCGGCATGGTCGGCCAGCTCGTCGGCTGCGTCGGGCTCGCGCTGGTCGCGGTGTTCGTCCCGCTCACCTGGGTGCTCGCGACCGCGAGCCTGGTCTTCGCCGCCGGCCAGGGTGGCATGCAGGCCGCGCTGGACGGGCTGATGTCGAGCTCGGTCGCCGCGGACGAGCAGGGCTGGCTGGCCGGTGGCCTGTCGTCGCTCGGCTCGGCCGTCCAGATGACCGCGCCGCTGCTGGCCGGGTGGCTGTACGGCTTCAGCCACGGCGCCCCGCACTGGATCGGTGCCGCCCTGATCGCGCTCGCCGCCTTCACCCTCGCCCGGCCGACGGCGTCCGCGTCCCCGGTGCTCGTCGACCCGTCCCCCGCCTAGCCCGGGGACGGTTCTCCGATCCGCCAGATGTCGGCGGAAAACGGGGACGGTTCCTCAATCCGCCACAATTCGGCGGAAAACGGGGACGGTTCCTCGATCCGCCAAAATTCGGCGGAAAACGGGGACGGTTCCTCGATCCGCCTGAGCGCGAGATCCGTCCCCAATACCCGCCAGAATCTGGCGGATCGAAGAACCGTCCCCGGTCAGGCGGGTTCGGGCCAGCCCTGCTCACGCACGAACGGGACTCAAGCGCCGTCGGACGGCGGCTCCGGCACCCCGGGCGGCGGCTGGGTGTAGAGCGCCACGGTGGCCGCGGCGGCCATCGCAGCGGCGTCGGCGTCAGCTCCGTCCGCGACGTGGGCGGCAGCCCAGGCGTCCGCCGATCCCTGGCTGAAGCGTCGGCCCTCGGGGCCGGCCATCCAGGCGGCCGCCTCTGCCGGGGCGACGCCGTCCCTGGCGCCACCGACGAACAGGGCCAGACCAAGCAGGATCGAGTCCCACCCGATCCCGGTGGCGGACGGCCCGAACTGCCGCCACAGCTCCTCGGGGATGTCCTCGACGCGCGCCTGGTGCGCCAGGTCGAGCCGCGTCCGGTCGGGGGCGAGTGCGGTGAGCCGGAGTGTCACCCAGGTGTCGGGGGCGTCGCCGTACGCCCAGGTGAGCCGGTAGTGCGCGGCGTCACCGTCGGGTGGTTCGCACTCGAGGATGCGGCCGCCGGCGTTGCCCTCGATCTGGTAACTCCCGCCCACACGCAGGTCGCCGGTGACCGGCAGGAACCAGCGTCGGATCCGGTCGGGCGTGGTGACCGCCTCCCAGACGTCGGCGATGTCGGCCCGGTACTCCTGCGTCAACCGCTGCTCGCGGACGGCGTCGGCGCCCTCCCCCGTCGTGCGGAGTTCGCGGCGCACCGCGGCGATCTGCCCGTCCACATCCACCATGCTCATCACTCCTTGTCGTCGGCCTGTTCGGCCAGGCGCCGTTCGCGCCGGCCGCGCGCCAGTTCCGTGCCGAGGGCCGCCAGCGGCGGCTCCCAGAAGCTGCGGAACCGGTCGAACCACGCGTCGGCCTCGGCGAGCTGGGCAGGCGCGACGGCGTAGAGCCGCCGGGCACCGTCCGCCCGGACGGAGGCGAAGCCCGCCTCACGCAGCACCCGGAGGTGCTGGGAGACCGCCGGCTGCGAGATCCCGAACTCGGCCTGGACGATCGTGCCGATGCCCCCGGCGGTCAGTTCGCCATCGGCGAGCAGCTCCAGGATCCGGCGCCTGACCGGGTCTCCGAGGATGTCCAACGCGTGCACAGCACCATGCTTGCGCCAGCTCTTATATAAGCCAATACGCAACTGTTGTGATGCGCGCTCCTCTTCGAAGATCCGTCCCCGATACCCGCCGAAATCTGGCGGATCCAAGAACCGTCCCCGATACCCGCCGAAATCTGGCGGATCCAAGAACCGTCCCCGAAACCCGCCGAAATCTGGCGGATCCAAGAACCGTCCCCGAAACCCGCCGAAATCTGGCGGATCGAAGAACCGTCCCCGGTCAGGCGGAGTAGGCGGCGGCGAGGTTGGCGAGGAGGCGAGCACCGAAGCCGGTGGCGCCGGCCGAGCGCCAGGCGTCGTCGGCGTCGCTCGACATGGTGCCGGCGATGTCGACGTGCGCCCAGGGCGTGTCCGCGACGAACTCGGCCAGGAACAGCGCCGCCGTCGTCGCGCCCGCGTGCGGGCCGCCCAGGTTGGCGATGTCGGCGATGTCGGAGTCGAGCTGCTTGCGGTACTTCTTCTCCAGCGGGAGCTGCCACGTCGGCTCGTCGGTGGCGGCCGAGGCCGCGAGCACCCGGTCCACCATCCCCTGGTCGCTGCCGAGCACCGCCGCCCGCGACTTGCCGAGCGCCATCAGGGCCGCCCCGGTGAGCGTGGCGATGTCGACGATCGCGTCCACGCCCGCCTCGACAGCCAGCGCCAGACCGTCCATCATCGCGATCCGGCCCTCGGCGTCGGTGTTCTTGATCTCGACCGTGGTGCCGTTGCGGCAGGTGAGCACGTCCCCCAGCTTGTACGCCGAACCGGACGGCATGTTGTCGGTGCAGCACAGCCAGCCGGACACGGCCGCCGTGGTGCCGAGGTCGCGCAGCGCGGTGAACGCGCCCAGCACGGCCGCCGCACCGCCCATGTCCATCTTCATCAGCAGGTGCATGGGGTCGGACGGCTTGAGGCTGATGCCGCCGGAGTCATACATGATGCCCTTGCCGACCAGCCCCAGGTGCCCGGACGGGTCGCCGCCCGGCGTGTAGGTAAGGACGACCAGCCGCGGCTCCTCCTCGCTGCCGGCGTTGACGCCGAGGATGCCGCCGCACCCCATCTCGATCAGCGCGGCCTTGTCGTAGGACTCCACCTCGAAGCCGAACTCGGCGCCGAGCTCGGCGGCGACCTCCGCGATGTCGGACGCGGTGAGGTGCCCGGGCGGGGTGTTGGCGAGGTCGCGCGCGACCACAGCGGCCCGGACGGTGACCTGCGCCACCGCCGCACCCGCGGCGAGCTCGGCGGCGTCGGCCCCGGCCACCCGCAGCTGCAGCAGCGCCAGCGGCACCTCCTTGGCCTCGGCCTTCAACACCGAGTAGCGGTAGCGGGCCAGCAGCGCACCTTCGGTGAGCACCTGCCCGGCGGTCCGCGCATCGACGGGCACGGCCGGCACGTCGATGCCGATCCGGCCGCCCTTCTTCGCGGTCGCGCGAGCGGCGGCCGCGGCGGCGTCGCGCAGCGCGTCGGCGGTCAGCTCCGTGTCACCGACCCCGACCAGCACGATCGGGTGGCCGTCGCGGGCCACCACCAGGCTGCTCCCGGGCGAGGCGTCGAACCCGGCGGACGCCAGCGCGTCCGTCCCCAGGCCGACCACGCCGGTCAGGTCGGTGCCGGACGCCACCAGTAGGGCGACCGCGTCCAGGTCGGACGCGAAGTCCTCGACGGCCGCCACCTCGCAGGCGTTCCCGAGCGCGGGAACGGGCGTGAAGTCGGCGGGGATCAACTTGTTCGGGCTGCGGCTCATCGTGCTCCTTCGAATCAGCGGCTTCGGTGCTGACGATAGCCCTTCGCGGGCGGCGCGGAGCGGGTTCGCGAGGGGGTGCCGTCCCGAGCCCCCCACGAGCGGCTAGGGTGCTCGCTGTGGACCACGTCGCGATCGTCCTGACCATCCTGGTCCTCGCGGTCGTGGCATTCATGACGAACCGCGTACCGATGGGCATCGTCGCGCTCGGCGTCGCAGTGGCGTTGTGGGCCACCGGCATCCTCACCGTCAACCAGGCGCTGGCCGGCTTCGGCGACCCGACGGTCATCTTCATCGCCTGCCTGTTCATCGTCTCCGAGGCGCTGGACGCCACCGGCGTCACCGCCTGGGCCGGGCAGCAGGTGATCACCCGGGGCGGGGAGAAGCGGACGCCCCTGCTGGTCGTCATCTGCCTGCTGGTCGCCGTCCTGACCGCCCTGATCAGCGTGAACGGCGCCGTCGCCGCGCTGATCCCGGTGGTGGTCGTGGTGGCGATGCGGGTGGGCCTGCCACCCAGCCAGATGCTGATGCCGCTGGCGTTCTCCGCCCATGCCGGCTCGATGCTCGCCCTCACCGGCACCCCGGTGAACATCATCGTCAGCGAGGGTGCGGCCGACGCGGGAGCGCGCCCGTTCACATTCCTCGAGTTCGGCCTGGCCGGGCTGCCGCTGCTGGTCGGCACCATCGCGATCATCGCGCTGTTCGGACGCCGGCTGCTGCCCGACCGCACCCCCACCGTGCTCCCGCCGGACGTCAGCAACCACGCCCGGACGCTGCGCGAGCAGTACGCGCTGCCGGCCGACCGGGAGCTCGTCGGCGTCCGCAAGGGTGTCACCGAGGTGGTCGTCCCGCCCCGCTCCCCGCTGATCGGGGTGCACCTGTTCCCGGGCATGACCACCCCCAGCGGCGACCTGGTTGTGCTGGGCCTCCAGCGGGCCGGCGAGGACGTGACCGGTGCGGACGCCACCCTCCAGGCCGGCGACACGCTGCTGCTGGGCGGTACCTGGGAGCACCTGCAGGCCCACACCGCCGGACCCGACGTGCTGGTGGTCAACGACCCGGCGGTGCTGCGCCGCTCGGTGCCGCTGGGAGTCGGTGCGAAGCGCGCGATGGTCATCCTCGCGGCGATGGTGGTCCTGCTGGCCACCGGCATCGTGCCCCCGGCCATCGCCGGCGTCCTCGCCGCCGGCGCCATCGTGCTCGGCCGCGTGCTCACCCCGACCCAGGCCTACCGCTCGGTGTCGTGGACGACCGTGGTGCTGGTCGGCGGCATGATCCCGCTGTCCACCGCGTTCATCTCCACCGGCACCGCCGACCTGATCGCGAGGGGCCTGCTGGGGCTGGTCGGCGACTCCTCGCCCTACCTGGCGCTGTTCGCCCTCTGCGTCCTCACTGTGGTGCTGGGCCAGCTGATCTCGAACACCGCGACGGTGCTGATCATGGTGCCGATCGCGACCGTGCTCGCCCACGACCTGCACGCCTCGGTGCTGCCGTTCATGATGGCGCTCACCGTCTGCGGGGCGGCGTCCTTCCTGACCCCGGTCGCGACCGCGGCCAACACGATGGTGATGGAACCGGGCGGCTACCGGTTCACCGACTACTGGAAGCTGGGGCTCCCCCTGCTGCTGCTCTTCCTCGTCGTGGCCGTGGCGTGGGTTCCCCTGATCTGGCGCTTCTGAGAGGCATCCCGTGACCCAGAACATCCCGTTGGCGGTCGTCCTGACCGTGCTCGCCTCGGTGGCGCTGGCGGTCGCCTCGGTGGTGCAGCACAGCGCCGTCGGCGACACCGCCGGCAAACCGGGCGCGAAGCTGTCCGGCGCCGACCTGCTGGCGGTCATCCGCAACCGTCGCTGGCTCGGCGGCCTGCTGCTCACCGGCGTGGGTGCGGTGCTCCAGATGACCGCGCTGCTGCTGGCACCGGTCACGGTGGTGCAGCCGATCGGCGTCCTCGCGGTGCCGTGGACGATCCTGCTGGCCGCGCGCGTGCACCGGCGTCCGATCACTCCCGCGATGTGGGGTGCGACCGCGCTGACCGTCGCCGGCACGGTCGCGTTCGCCTGGGTGGCGATCCGCAACGCCGCCCCCTACCCGATCCTCAACGACGCGTGGCTGGTGCTGGGCACCCTCGCCGGCTTCGGCATCGCCGCGCTGCTCGCGCTGGCCGGCGCGCGCGGGCCGGTCGCCTGGCAGTGCCTGGCCTGGTCGGCCGCCGCCGCGGTCATCTACGGCGCGGAGTCGGGCGTGGTGAAGGCCATCGGGCACTACACCATCAGCCGTCCCTGGCTGGGTTCGCCGGTGTTCTGGACGCTGGCCGCCTCGATCGTGGTGGGCATGGTGCTGGCCGGCATCTGGATCCAGCAGGGGTACGCGTCCGGTGCCGCCGAGATCGTCGTCGGGACGCTGAACGCGGCCGGCCCCGTGGCCGGCGTCGCGTACGGGATCGCGGTGCTCGGCGAGGGCATGAACCTCACCTGGAGTTCGGCGCTGCTGATGCTGCTGTTCGCCGCGGTGGCGATCTCCGGCGTGGTGCTGCTGTCGCGGATCCACCCCGGGACGGCCGAGTCGGAGCCCAATCAGGGCGAAACTCCGCCGAGTGCACCACGTGACGGCGCCTGACCCATCATGATGAAGGCGAGAGACTCGGCACCACTGTGGGGGAGCACATGAATCCGGTACTGGCTTTCGTGGTCGTCATGCTGGTCTGGACCGTCAGCGACTGGGTGGCGAAGAAGACCGGCTCGCTGCTGTCGAGCCTGTTCGTGGCCTCGATCATCTTCCTGATCGGCTTCATGACCGGGGTGTTCCCGCCGGACCTGCTGCCGGCGTCGTCCCTGCTCGGCCTGGCCGGCGTGGTGGTGGGCTTCATCATCGTCCACCTGGGCACGATGATCAGCCTCGACGACTTCAAGAAGCAGTGGAAGACGCTGCTGATCGGCATCGCCGCCGTGGTCGGTATCGGCCTGCTGCTGCTGCTCGCCAGTGTGATCTTCGGCATCCGCGCGAGCGTCAACGACTACGGCGAACTGATCTCGCGGTTCGGCCGCGACTACGCGATCGCCGGCATCGGCGCGCTGTCGGGCGGCACGATCTCCGTCCTCATCGTGCAGGAGGCGGCGCTCGGCGTCGGCCTCACCACGGTGGCCGCGTTCCCGGTGCTGATCGCCGCGCTCCAGGGCCTGTTCGGCTTCCCGCTCACCTCGCTGCTGCTGCGCCGCGAGGCGGCACGGCTGAAGGACGAGTACCGCGCCGGACGCCTCGAGGCGCCCGCCGCCGCGGAGTCGGCCCAGGCGAACGAAGGACGCCTGCCGGCGTTCCTGCGCACCACGCCGGGCACGCTGTTCTGCGTCGGCGTCGTGGTGCTGGTGAGCATGGGCATCAACGACCTGACCAAGGGCACGCTGAACACGTTCGTGGTGGCGCTGATCCTGGGCATCGTGCTGCGCACGACCGGGGTGTTCAAGCCGTCCACTCTCAACGGCATCGACTCGTTCGGCCTGATGATGCTGGCGATCATGATCATGGTGTTCGGCCCGCTGGCCACCTTGAAGCCGGCCGACCTGGCAGCCCTGGCCGGGCCGCTCGCGATCGCGTTCGTGTTCGGGCTGGTCGGCATCGCGGTGTTCACGCTGGTGGTCGGCAAGCTCGTCGGCTACAGCGTCCCGATGTCGATGGCCATTGGCCTGACCGCGCTGTACGGCTTCCCGGGCACGATGATCCTGTCGCAGGAGGCCGCGAAGGGCGCCGGCGAGAACCCGGAGGAGGTCGCCGCGATCGAGGGGGCGATCCTGCCGAAGATGATCGTCGCGGGCTTCTCCACGGTGACCATCACTTCAGTGGTCGTGACCAGCATCATCGCGGCGGGCATCGGACGCTAGGGCGTCACCGCCTTTGAGTGTCACGGCCCCGGAGACATGAATGGTTCCTGCCCGGGGGGATGGGGCAGGAACCTGATTCGAGTATAGGTCGGCATTGCCGTCCGTGTCACCCCAATGGGGGACACGATGTTCGGCGCGTCGCTCAACCCGCCTTGGCGGCCTCGGCCTCGGCCTTGAGTTGCTCCATGTCGAGCGCCTTCACCTGGTCGATCAGCTGGGCGAACTGCTTGTTGTTGAGCGCCCCGGCCTCCCGGTAGACGAGATAGCCGTCGCGGAAGGCCATCAGCGTGGGGATGGAAGAAATACCGAGGGCCGCCGAGAGGTCACGCTGCTCGTCGGTGTCGATCTTGGCGAACACCGCGTCGGTGTGCTCGTCGGACGCGGCTTCGAAGACCGGCCCGAACATGCGGCACGGCGGGCACCAGGTGGCCCAGAAGTCGACGAAGACGATGCCGTCCTTGATGGTCTCGCCGAACTCGGCTTCGGTGACCGCGATGGTTGCCATGCTCACTCAATCCTTCGGTGTAGGTGAATACCTCGGCCACAACGCCGCCGGGGCCGTCCGGTATTCCCCAGGTCCCGGCGCCCGGGCCCGAACGCGGAACGACCCCGCTCCGGCGCGGCCGGAACGAGGTCGGGGGTGGCGAGTGCCGGAGGACTACTTGCCCTCGGGGACCAGACCCTGGGTCTCGTCGCCGAGGTCGGGGCCGTCCTCGAAGACCAGCTGGCCGTCCACCACGACGACGTTGATGTTCGGCGGAGCGACGTAGTTCGGATCCGACTCGTCCACGGTGACCTCGTCGTCGCCGTCGATGGGATCGAGCACCGCGACGGGATCGACAACCGCGACCGGATCCGGCTCGGCCACCGGGGTGGCAGCGACGGCGCCGGCGGCCGTACCGATGAGCGTGCAACCCAGCACCGACACGGCGACCAACCAGATCAGCTCGCGGAAGCGGCGTCCGGGACGCGCGCTGGAGCGGTCGTGATTCATGGCAATACCTCCAACAGGGACGGCGACCGATCGGCCGCGGTTCGTCGGGAACGGCAGGTCGCCGCTCCCGGTCTCGAGCGGCCGTCCTGCTCGCCGCTTGTCCCTACCCACGTCCGTGGGGCGCAGAACGTTGCCGTCCGCCTGGAGCTCTCAGTCGACCGCGACGAAGAGGTGCTCGGCGACCGTCCCGTCGAGGATGGCCTCGGACTCCTCGTCGCCCAGCACCAGCCGGCGTCCGATCATGGCCGCCCGCACCGGCACCCCGGGCAGTGCCCCGGCCGCCTCGATCGCGGCCAACTGCACCGGGTCGTTCTGGAGGTGCTCGCTCATCCGCAGCACCACCACCTCGTGCGCGCGGCCGTCGGCCAGCTTCAGCGAGAGCAGCTCGGTGCCGTCCAGGAAACCCTCCGGGGCCGGGTCGACGCCCAGCTCGTCCAGGGCCGGGATCGGGTTGCCGTACGGCGAGCTGACCGGGCCGTCGAGGATCGCGACCAGCCGCCGCTCCACGTCGGTGGAGATGACGTGCTCCCAGCGGCAGGCCTCCTCGTGCACGAGCGGCCAGTCCAGTCCGATCACGTCGGTGAGCAGCCGTTCGGCGAGGCGGTGGCGCCGCATCACCCGGGTGGCGAGTTCCAGTCCCCGCTCGCTGAGCACCAGGTGCCGGTCGGGGTGGACGCTGACCAGCCCGTCGCGCTCCATCCGGGCGACGGTCTGGGAGACGGTGGGTCCGCTCTGCTTGAGTCGTTCGGCGATCCGGGCCCGCAGCGGCGGGATGCCCTCCTCGCCGAGCTCGTAGATCGTTCGCAGGTACATCTCCGTGGTGTCGATGAGGTCGCTCACTGCTCCTCCTCCCTGCGATCCGGTTGCCAGACTATAGCCATGACCGCCCCGCCCATGTCGCGTACCGTCGGTGTCGCCCCCGAGCGTCTTGCCGGGTGGCTGGACGGGTTCGCGCAACGCCACGGCCGTACGGACGTCCGGGTCGGCGATACCCACGTGGTGCTGGTGGCGCCGGACGGGGCCCAGGCCCGGATCGCGCTGCCCTGGGGACAGCTGGACGACGGCGACGACCCGCTGGGCGCCCTGGTGGCCGCGTCCACGCGTCACCGCGTCGTCGGCGCCCTGATCGTGCGTCGCAAGGCCCACGCGGTGGGCGTGTTCGACGGCGAGGCGCTGGTGGCCGGCCGCCACGGCAGCCACTACGTGCAGGGACGGACGAAGGCCGGCGGCTGGTCGCAGCAGCGCTACGCCCGGCGCCGGGCGAACCAGGCGGAGCGCTCGTTCGAGGCGGCCGCCGCCGACGCGGTCGAGGTGCTGCTCCCCCGGCTCGGCGACCTGGAGGCGCTGGTGACCGGCGGCGACCGGACGGCGGTGTCGGCGGTGCTGGCCGAGCCCGGTCTGGAGCGGCTCGTCGCCGCCGGGTTGCCCCAGCCGTTCGGGGTGCTGGCCGTCCCCGACCCCAACGCCGGCGTGCTGGCCGGGTTCGCCGCCCAGTTCCGCCGGGTCTCGATCGAGCTGAACGAGTTGGCCTGACGGCGGGTCAGCGGCGGCGCAGGAAGACCAGCAGCGCGGCGAGGAGCGCGAGCACCGCAGCCCCGCCGATGGCGAGGTAGGTGCGGGAGTTGTCGAGGGCCGCGTCCGGGGTCTCCGAGTCCGGTTCGGTGGTGACGCTGACCTCCGAGGTGGCGGTGGAGGACCCGGTGGCGGTCGCCGTGCCGGTGGAGGTCGCCGTCGAGGTCGCCGTGGCGGTCGCGGTCGGGCTCGGGGTCTCGGCGAGGGCCGTGCCGCCCACACCCCACGTCAGGGCGGCCCCGAGGGCGGCCCCGGCCAACGCGCGTCGCACTGCCAGGATCATGAGCGGGAGCCTACCGGCCGAACCCGAGCACGCTGCCCACGACGACGAGGATGAGCAGCAGCACCAACGCGCCGGTCACGACGAGGCGTCGGGATCGCGGGTTCACGCGCCCAAATGTATGCCAGGCGGTTAGCGTGTTACCCATGGGATCGGTGCGGCTCTACGCGATCGCGATCGATGAGGTGCGGGACATCTTCCGGGCGGGCCCGGACACCGCCACCACGCTGCGGGCCATCGCCCGCGACCGGTTCGGCGGCGCAACACCGACCTCACCTGGCCTGCTGGGCAAGCTGGGCCCCGTCTTCCGCCGCCAGCCGGACGCCCCGGTGGTGCGCCCCGACGTGCCGAACGGCACCGACGTCGACAACCTGCTGAGCGGACGCTACGTGCCGCCGCACCGGCTCACCGCCGGCTGGTTGTTGCTCGAGACCTGGCTCGGGGCGCTGGCCTGGGGCAGCATCACCCTGGACCTCACCGAGAGCCGCCTCAACGATTTCGACTTCGACCTCGTGCGTGCCGAGGTGCCCGCCCGGCACGGGCTCCGCAACCTGTTGAAGAGCGATCTCGGCATCGCGCTGATGCCCTGCCCGGGCCTGGCCGCCGGCTGGGTGCACGCCGAGCATGCGCGCGCGATGGCCGCCGCCTGGCGGCCGGCGGTGCCCCGCCTGGACGCCGACGACCAGCCCGTCGCCACCTCGCTGCTGGCCTGGCTGGACGGGTTCGATGCCTGGGACGACGCGGCCGCGTCCGCCCACCGGCCACCGCCGGACCTGGTCACGGTCCTGCGCGCCTGACCCGCCGGAATTCTCTGCCCGATGCCCTTGCGTCCACCCTGGACGGAGTAGACTGACCGACGGTCGGTCAGTACGAGTCCGACGGTCAGGAGAGGTGATGGCACCACCGACGAGAACGGCGTCCGCGCCCCGCACCAGGGTCGTGAAGCACCCCGACGTGCGCCGCGACGAACTGCTCGACATCGCCTTCGAGCTGTGCCGCAGCCACGGCTTCGACACCATGAACGTCGAGCAGGTGACCCAGGCCGCCGGCGTGGCGAAGGGCACCTTCTACCACTACTTCTCGTCGAAGGACGACATGCTCGAGCAGCTCGTCAGCCGCTTCGGGAACAGCCTGTTCGACCACCTCTCGACGGCGTCCGCCCGGGCCGTGGGCACCGCGTCGGAACGGCTGCGCGCCGTGATGGACGCGGCCGCCGCCTACAAGCTGGGCAACTCCGACATCGCCTACGCCTCGTTCCTCTACACCGACGGCAACCTGGCCCTGCGCCACCGGCTGTTCCAGGCCTGGCGCGAGCGCGGACGCGAGGTGCTGCTCCCGATCATCGGGGACGGCGCCGCGGACGGCTCGCTGTCGGTGATCTCGGTAGAGGCGGCCACCGACCTGGTCCTGCTGCTGTGGTTCGAGGCCGCCGACCAGCTGTGGATGCGCGCGCTCGCCGCGACCGACGAGGACCGGTTCGTCGACGTCCTGCTCAAGGGCTCGGCCACCATCTACCAGGCGCAGGAGCGCATCCTCGGCGTCGCCGACGGCGCGTACGCCGTCCCCCTCGGACCCCAACACAACGACATGGCCCGGCAGCTCTACCGCCGGCTGGAGGCACAACAGTCATGAAGCGCAAGACCATCATCGCCACCGGGGTCACGACCGCGGTGGTGCTGGCCCTCGGTGGCGGGTACGCCTGGTCGGCGGCGAACAACCGTCCCCTCGTCGGGGTGGCGACTGCGGCGGTCGCGCCGCTCGCCGTCACCGTGAGCGCGTCCGGCTCCCTGGTCGCCGCTCACACCGCGGGGGTGTACCCGCCAGCCGTCGGAACCCTGGCCTCGGTGAAGGTCAAGGACGGCGACACCGTGAAGGCCGGCCAGGTGCTGGCCGTGGTGTCGCCGGGGCCGCTCCGGCTGGCGGTGGTGCAGGCGCGGGCCGCCCTCGCCACGGCGAAGGCCCAGCAGGAGGCGGTCGCCAACGGCGTGCCCACCGCGATCGACCGGGCGGCGGCGGGCGCGGGCCTGTCGGCCGCCCGGTCGCAGCTGTCGACCGCCCGCAAGAACTACGCCTCGTACCGCAGCGACTACCACGACGCGACGGCGGCCGAGCGCCGCGACATGTTGCCGACGCTGCGCACCCTGCGGTCGGCGCGCGCGAGCGCGTCCGCAGCCCTCAAGGCCGCCGAGGCGGCGCTGAACCAGCTGTCGGTCGCCGGACGGGTCTCGCTGGCCCGCTCGGCCGCCGGGGCGTCCGTCCGCGCCGCGGAACGGGCGCTGGCGCTGGCCGAGCACAACCTCGCCGCCCGTGAGCTCACCGCGCCATTCGACGGCACGGTCACCGCGCACGGCACGGTCGAGAAGGGCGCCGGGGTCACCGCGGGCGTCGCGGTCTTCACCGTCGTCGACCCCACCCGGATGGCGTTCGAGGCCGCCGTCAACGAGACCGACATCGCCGACGTCGCCAAGGGACAGACCGCCACCGTCACCCTGGACGCGTTCGACGACGCCTTCGCCGGCACCGTCTCGCGGGTGCAGGCGAGCCCGGAGACCACCAGTACCGGCAGCGTCGCGTTCGCCGTCCGGGTCTCGATCGAGGCCGGCCAGGCCCGGCTGTTCGAGGGCATGAGCGGGTCGGCCGACATCGAGGTGAAGTCGATCCCGGACGCGCTGACCGTCCCGATCGAGTCGGTGCTCAGCAACGGCTCGGCCAAGACCGTGTTCCTGCTCGGCGCCGACAACGTCGTCCACGCCCGGACGGTGACGATCGGCGCCTCCACCGACACCCTCGCCCAGGTGCTCACCGGGTTGTCGGCCGGCGACACGGTGGTGACGACCGGGGCGTCCGGCCTGTCCGACGGCCAGCAGGTGCGCACGAAGTGAGCGTCCCGCTGCCGGCGGAGAAACCGCCGATCGTCGAGGTCGCCGGGCTGACCAAGGTGTACGGCACCGGTGCCGCGGAGGTGCGCGCGCTGGACGGCGTCGACCTGGTGGTTCCGGAGGGCCAGTTCATCACGGTGATGGGCCCCTCGGGCTGCGGCAAGTCGACCCTGCTGAACCTGCTCGGCGGCCTGGACACCCCGACCGCCGGCACGATCAGCATCGACGGCACGCCCCTGGGGGAGATGCCGGACGACCGGCTCACCGAGCTGCGCCGCCGCCGGATCGGCTTCGTGTTCCAGTTCTTCAACCTGATCCCGGTGCTGAACGCGGTCGAGAACGCGTCCCTGCCGTTGCGGCTGGACGGCGACGCCGACGCCGACGGCCGCGCCACCACCTGGCTGGAGCGGATCGGGCTGGGCGACCGCCTGCGCAACCGGCCCGACCAGCTGTCCGGCGGCCAGCAGCAGCGGGTGGCGATCGCCCGCGCGCTGTCCACCGAGCCGGCCCTGGTGCTCGCCGACGAACCCACCGGCAACCTCGACTCGAAGTCGGCCGGCGAGATCGGCGGCCTGCTGCGGCAGGTCAGTGCCGACTGGGGACGCAGCGTCCTGATGGTCACCCACGACCCGCGGATCGCCAGCTTCGCCGAGCGGCTCGTGCTGATGCGCGACGGCCGCGTCGTCGACGACCTGGTGCTGGACGGCAGCCACGAGGCGCCCCGGCGCGCACTGGAGAAGGCCGGCCTGCTGTGAAGCTCACCATCACCCTGGCGTGGCGCTACCTGCGGGGACGCGGCAGCCGCTCGTTCCTCACCACCCTCGCGGTGGTGTTCGGGGTGATGCTCACGTTCGGGCTGAACGGGATCCTGCCGGCGATGGTGGACGCGTTCACCCACAACCTGCTGGCCGCAGCCGGCAAGGTCGACCTCACCGTCACCAGCGCCTACAACCAGCCGTTCCGGCCGGACGTGGTCGACCGGTTGCTGGCGGTGCCGGGCGTGGCCACGGCCAGCCCCGGGGTGCAGCGGGTCGCCCCGCTCCCCCGCAGCGCCGACGCCGCACCCGACGCGCTCGCGCAGGTGGTGGTCGTCGGCATCGACCTGGCGACGGTGGGCGGCGTCCACGACTTCCCGCTGGACAGCGGGCGGATGCTCGCGTCCGCCGACAACAACGCCGTGGTGATGAACGCCGACCTGGCGTCCGAACTGGGGCTGGGCGTCGGCGACCAGCTAGTGCTGCCGGCCGCCGGCGGCACCGCCCGCTTCCGGGTGGTGGGCCTGCTCAGCGCGGCCACCGTGCCCGGCCAGGAGCAGGTGTACCTCACCCTGCCGGCCGCCCAACAGCTGTTCGGGCTGGGCTCCCGGATCACCCAGGTCGAGGCCGCGTTCACCGCGGACGCCGACCGTGCGGCGACCGAGAAGGCGGTCGCGGCCGCGCTCGGCCCCGACTACCAGGTCGGTGGCCTGTCGTCGGAGTCGAGCCTGCTGGCCTCGTTGCAGACCGCCGAGTTCGCGTTCACCCTGTTCGGGCTGTTCGCCCTGGCCACGGCAGGTTTCATCATCGCCAACTCGTTCCGCACGGTGGTGGCCGAACGGCGCCGCGACATCGGCATGCTGCGCGCGATCGGCACCCGGCGGCGCACGGTGATGGGCATGTTCCTGGTCGAGTCCCTGATCCAGGGCGTGATCGGCACCGGGCTGGGCATCCTCGCCGGCTGGGGGCTGGCGGCCGGGCTGTTCGCCGCCATGTCGCCGGTGTTCGAGTCCGTGCTGCACTTCCGCATCGGCGGCCCGGTGTTCACCGCGAGCACCTGGGTCACGTCCGTCCTGCTGGGGATCGGGGTCACAGTGGTGGCCGCGATCGTCCCGGCCCGGGCCGCGGGCCGGGTGACGCCGCTGGAGGCGATGCGTCCGCAGGTCGGCGCGGTCTACGAGCGCCGGGTCGGGCGGCGGGCCTGGATCGGGGTCGGGCTGGTGGTGGTGTCGCTGTTCGGGCTGACCACCGGGTCGGCGTCCCTGGTCGGGCTGGGCGCGGTGGTGTTCCTGGTGGGCATCGCACTGGTGGCCCCGGCGGTGGTCAACCCGATCACGAACTGGGCGTCCCGTCCGCTGGAGCTGGTGTTCAGCCGGGAGGGGGCGATCGCCCGCAGCAACCTCCAGCGCAACCCCGGACGCAGCGCGATCACGGTGACCGCGGTGATGCTCGGGCTGGCGTCCATCGTGGCGGTGATCAGCATGGTCACCTCGATCTTCGCCGGGTTCACCACCTACCTCGACAAGTCACTGAGCGCGGACTACCTGCTGATCCCGCAGTCGATCATCCTCGGCCAGGGCAACGTCGCCGCCGGGCCGCGGCTGACCGATGACGTCCGCGCGGTGCCCGGCATCGCGGCGGTGTCGACGCTGCGGGTCACCCAGGCCAAGTCGGACGGGGGCGACGTCCAGGTGATCGGCATCGACCCGGCGACCTACCTGAAGGTGGCCGCGTTCGACTGGAACTCCGGCTCCTCCGACGCCGCGGTCGCCCAGCTCGGCACGGGGCGCTGGGTGGTCGCCAACGGCATCTACGCCGCCCAGCACAGCCTGATGGTCGGCCAGGCGGTGCTGCTGGACACGCCCAACGGGCCCCGCACCTACCACCTCGCCGGGATCGGCAACGACTACCTGAACGCCAAGCTGTCGACGCTGTACACGTCCCAGGAGAACCTCCAGCGTGACTTCAACGTGACCGCGGACCTGCTGCTGATGGCGAACCGCACGGCCGCCGCCGACCCGGACCAGGTGAAGGCGCAGCTGAACCGGGTGGTCGGCGACTTCCCCGCGTTCCGGCTGTACGAGTCCTCGACCTGGCGGGCCGAGCAGATGAAGACGTTCAGCGCGACCACGGTGATCTTCGACGTGCTCGTGGCGGCGCTGGCGCTGCCGTCGCTGCTGGCGCTGGTGAACACACTGGCGATCAGCGTCCTGACCCGCACCCGGGAGATCGGCATGCTGCGCGCGGTGGGCGCCACCCGGCGCCAGGTGCGGCGGATGGTGATGGCCGAGTCGTTGCTGCTGTCGGTGATCGGCACCGTGTTCGGCGCGGTCGCCGGACTCTGGCTGGGCTATGCCCTGGTGGTGGCGATGAGCGCGGTGGGCTGGCAGATGCCGTACGCCTTCCCGTGGTCGGGCCTGGTGGCCACGGTGGTGGTCGGCATCACCTTCGGCGTGCTGGCCGCGATCGGGCCGGCGCGCTCGGCGGCCCGGCTGGACGTGGTCGCCGCGCTGCACCAGGAGTGAGCGGGGAGCCGTCGACAGCCCGGGAACGGCGACCGGCTCCTCAGCTCTCCGGGTCGTGGGCGAAGACGCGCAGCTCCTGCGCGCAGCGGCAGGCAACCGCGATCCTGGCCGCCCGCTCGACCGCCTCCTCGCGAGTGGGCACCTCCAGCACCGCGTAGCCGCCCTCGATCCGGCTCGTCTGCGGATAGGTGCCGTCCGTCACCGTCTTGTCGCCGCCGACCAGGACCGGCGGGACGCTCTCGTCGATGCCGCCGCCGAACACCCACACGCCGGCGGCCTTCGCCTCCCGCACCACCGCATGGGCGGCGTCCGCCACCGCCGGGAGCTCGTCGTCCGGAACGTCCATCGCACCGCTCGGGAACGAGATCAGGTACTTGGCCATCTCCTCCACACCTCCAGGTCGGGGTTCACCCATCATCAGGACGTCCGCCGGCGATCGCAAGGGCCGGGACCGGTGAGAGCATCCGTCCCGGATTCGGCTCGCTGACACGACGGATCGCAGAATCGGCCGTCGACAGGGTGAATCCTCCCGCTCCTGCCCGTGGCCACCCGCCGTGCTACCCGGCGCTCCCCCGCAGGATCGAACTCATCTTCTTGCCCTTGGCCACCTCGTCGACCAGCTTGTCGAGGTAGCGCACCTTCTGCATCAGCGGGTCCTCGATGTCCTCGACGCGGTAGCCGCAGATCACGCCGGTGATCAGCGAGGCGTTCGGGTTGAACGCGGGCGCCTCGGCGAAGAAGGTCTCCAGGTCGACCCCGTCGGCCATCAGTTTCGCCAGCCCGGGCTCGTCGTAGCCGGTCAGCCAGGTGATCACCGCGTCCACGTCGGCCCTGCTGCGACCCTTCCGCTCGACCTTCTGCACGTAGAGCGGGTAGATGCTCGCAAAGCTGAGGGCGAAGATCCGGTGTCCGGGCATGCGTCCATCCTCTCAAACGGGCACGGCGTGATGGGTGATCAGTACGCCGACCCGCCCCGCCCCAGGAGCTGGGCGAGCGACGTGGCCGGGTGGCCGGTGAGGAGCGGCACGTCCGGCGTCACCCCGGCCAGTTCGCCGGCGGCGATCGCGGTGTAGGTGGACACCCAGGCGTCCACCTGCCAGTCGGGTGCGCCGTAGGACGCCCGGGACGCGTACGCCTCCGCGAGCGTCTCCTCGACGTAGCGGACGGGCCGTCCCAGCCCGGCGGTGAGCACCGCGGCGACCTCGGCCAGGGTGAGCGCCTCGGGGCCGGTGAGCGAGTAGGTCGCGCCGGCGTGGGCCTGCGGCGCGAGGAGGACGGCGGTCGCCGCGTCGGCGATGTCGTCCTGGGCGACCGCGGCGACGCGTCCGTTCCCGGCCGGGCCACGGATCACCCCGTCCTCGCCGGCCAGCGCCGGCAGGAAGTCGGCGTACAGGTTGTCGCGCAGGAAGGTGTGGCCCAGGCCGCTCGCGACGATGTGCCGCTCGGTGGCGTCGTGGTCGCGGCCGAGGGTGAACGTGCAGTCGGGGGCGGCGCCGTAGAACGAGATGTAGACCAGGTGCGCGACCCCGGCGGCCGCCGCGGCGTCCACGAACGCGAAGTGCTGGGCGAGACGGTCGGGGCTCTCCGAGACCGACACCATCAGCACGGTCTCCACGCCGGCCAGCGCCGCGGTCATCGCGTCCGTGTCGTCGAAGGCGGCGCGGACGACGGTGGCGCCGGGTCGCGGGGTGGCGCGGGACGGGTCGCGCACCAGCAGTCGCTGCGTGGCGCCGGCGGCGGCCAGCCGGTCGGCGATCCGGCCGCCGAGGCGTCCGGTCGACCCGGTGATTCCCAGAGGTGCGGTCATGGCGCCATCATCCCCGGAACGCCGACAGCCGGCCAACGCGGAGGGCGAACCTCGCGTCGGCCGGCTGCCGGTGGCCGGTCAGTGGATCAGGCTGGTGATGATCCCCTGGGCGAAGTACAGCACGAACGCGGCGGCGACCACCCACATCAGGGTGTGCACCTCCCTGGCCTTGCCGCGCAGTGCCTTGATCAGCACGAACGCGATGAAGCCGGCGCCGATCCCGATCGTGATCGAGTAGGTGAACGGCATCAGCACGATCGTCAGGAACGCCGGGATGCCCTCCTCCGGGTCCTCCCAGTTGACGTGCACGACCTGCGCCATCATCAGGAAGCCGACGAAGAACAGCGCCGGGGTGGCCGCCTCGGCGGGCACCATCTCGACCAGCGGGGCCAGGAACAGGCTGGCCAGGAACGCCAACCCCGTCACGACGGACGCGATGCCGGTGCGGGCACCGTCGCCGACGCCCGAGGCGGACTCGATGTAGGAGGTGTTCGACGACACCGAACCCAGGCCACCGGCGATCGCGGCCACCGAGTCGACGAGCAGGATCTCCTGGGTGTGCGGCGGGTTGCCGTCCTCGCCGAGCATGTCGCCCTCGGCGCCCACGGCCACGATCGTGCCCATCGTGTCGAAGAAGTCACTCAGCAGCAGCGAGAAGACCAGCAGCAGGATGCCGACGACCGCGGCCGGGCCGGCGGCGGTGGTGAAGGCGCCGAACAGGTCGACGCGGCCGAGCAGGCCGAGGTTCGGCAGGCTGAAACCGCTCAGCGCCGGCAGGTTCTGCATCCAGCCGGTCGGGTTGACGATCGCACCGGTGTCGTCCTTGGCGAGCGGGAGGTTGAGCACCGCCTGCACGATCACGGCCAGCACGGTCGCGGCCAGGATCGAGATCAGCATCGCGCCCTTGATCTTGCGGACGAACAGGGCGACCAGAATCAGCAGGCCGATCAGGAAGATCGCGATCGGCCAGCCGAGCAGCGAACCGTAGATGCCCAACGTGACCGGGGTGCCGCTGCCGGTGCGGACCACGCCCGCGTCGACCAGGCCGATGAACGCGATGAACAGGCCGATGCCGACCGAGATCGCGGCGCGCATCGAGCGGGGCACGGCGTCGAAGATGGCCTTGCGGAACCCGGTGAGCACCAGGATCGTGATCAGCACGCCCTCCCAGACGATCAGGCCCATCGCCTGCGGCCAGGTCATCTGCTTGACGATGGTGAACGCGACCAGCGCGTTCAGGCCCAGGCCGGTGGCGAGCGCGATCGGGAAGCGCCCGTACACGCCCATCAGGATGGTCATCAGGCCGGCGATCAGGGCGGTCGCGGCCGCCACCATCGCCATCGACAGCCCGATGGCGGCGCCACCGTCCGCGATCGGCTGGCCGGTGATCAGGTTGCCCTGCACGTCGGCCTGGGTCCCGATGATGATCGGGTTCAGGATGATGATGTAGGCCATGGTGAAGAAGGTCACCAGGCCGCCGCGGACCTCACGTCCGAGGTTGGAGCCGCGCTTGGTGACTTCGAACCAGCCGTCCAGGGTCTTGTTGAGCTTCGGGGCAGGGTCTGCCGTTGTCGTTCCAGGGTTCGCCATGGCCGAATGGTAGGGCTGTGCGAGGTGGCCGTATCGTGGTGTCCGTGAGCCAGAACACCCACCATCGCCGGCCGCTGATGGTGCAGGCCCCCGTGCGGGCCCTCGACCTCGACGGGGTGGCCGTCGTGACCACCGGAACCATCGCTTTCGCGATCGGCGCGGTGGTGTGCTGGTGGTTCACCCCGGAGCTCGTCGCGGCCGGCAAGCAGTGGTACTTCTGGGTGTCGGTGCTCGGTACCGTGATCGGCCTGCTGGGCCTGGCGTTCGGCATGTTCCGCAAGTCACGGCGCAAGCGCGGACGCAGGGTGCCGGCCGGCGCCGACGACCCGATGCTGGTCGAGATGATCGTGGACGACACGGTCGACACCGTCGACCCGGACGCCGAGGTCGCGTCCGCCGAGGAGCGGACCACCCCCTCCTGAGGGCGCGGAGCCTGAGGGCGCGGAGCCTGAGGGCCTAGTGGAACAGGCCTTCCTCGACGCTGATCGTGTCCCACACCGGCACCGACAGGTCGACGCCCTTGGCCGGCGCCACCACGTCGGAGTGGCCGCCGCAGCCGTGGTCGCGGCTGACGACCGCTCCGTCGCTGGGCGACAACTCGTTGGTGCACACGCCGAACAGGCGTCCCAGCGATCCGGTGATCGCCACGAAGAAGCCGCAGGACTCGCACAAGCCGGGCGCCTGCTGCGTCATCGCGTTGTCGGGACCGCCGGGGGATTCCAGCCAGCGCTCCGCGGCGGCGTCCCTGCCTTCGGGGGACAGCACCCGCTCGCGGCCCAGGCCGAGCTCGGCCACGACCGCGCGGGTCTGGCTGGCCTCGGCCGGGTCCTCGTCGGTGGCCAGTTCACCGCCGGTGTAGCCGGGTTCGAGCCGGTAGTCGTCGGCCTCGGCGGGCGCAAGCACGCCGGGGGTGAGGTCCTTGGGACCGATGCGTTCCGACCACGGCACCCACGCCGGCGCGAGCAGCGCGCCCTCACCCGGAACCAGGGTCACCTCGGAGACGGTCACGACGCGGGCACGGGACGCGCGCGCGACGGTCACCGACCACTGCCACCCGGGGTAGCCGGGATGCACGCAGTCGAACAGGTGGGTGACCACCCGGACGTCCTCGGCGACCACGCCGCGGTGGTCGCCCACCTCGAGCACGCCGGCCCGCTGGACGGCGGCGTCGCGGGCGAGGTCGATCGCCGCCACGCAGGCGTCGTCGAGTTCCAGTGTCGCGGCCAAGTCACAGCTCCAGTTCGTCGGCCACGGCGCGCAGCACCGCCGCGGTCTTGCCGGCCAGCTTGCTGTCGGGGTAACGGCCCCGGCGGTAGCCGTTGCCGACGCCGTCGAGCATCTTGATCAGGTCCTCCACGATGATCGCCATCTGCTCGGCGGACTTGCGCGACGCCTTCGACAGCGACGGCGGGGCCTCCAGCAGGCGCACCGACAGGGCCTGCTCGCCCTTCTTGCCGTCCACCACGCCGAACTCGACCTTCTGGCCGCGCTTGAGGGTGGTCACGCCTTCGGGCAGGGCGGCAGCGCGGACGTAGACGTCGTCGCCGCCCTCGTCCTTGGACAGGAAGCCGAAACCCTTCTCGGCGTCGTAGTAGCGCACCTTGCCAACAGGCATTTTTCCCTCAACTCATGGATCTGGCCGATCGACTCCGCCGATCGGCCTCCCCAGCGTAACCGGTCGGCCCGGCGCTCGGCACGTCGCGGAGGCACCGGCGGCCGTCCCCCACCGGTCGCGGGGGTCGCCGGGCCCGATCGGGCAGCCCGTACCATTGGGCCATGGCCAGCTGGCAGGACGGACCCGAGTACGCGCCCACGGAGCGTCCGGCCGCCTTCGTGACGCCGCCACTGCCGCCGCTGGCCGCTCCCGTCCCGCCGCCGGCGGTCACGGCGCCCGCCGAACCGGGCGAGCCGTCCTTCGTGCCGGCCGCCGGGCCGCAGCCCGACCTGGCCACCCTGGTGCCGGACGCCGCTCCCGGCCGCAACCCCAACATGGCCTTCGAGGTGACGGCGGCAGCGATCACCGCCGGCGGCAGCCTGCCGGCCGGCCCCGGCACGCCCGGTGGCCGCCTGCCCACCCAGCCGTTCACCTCCTCCGGCCCGCCGCTGACCGGCTACCTCCCGGTGCAGGCCGCCGTCCAGCCGAACGCGCAGGTCAACCCGGCGCCGTTCCCGGCCCCGAACACGCCGCAGTGGTTCGCGCCGCCGCCGGAGTCCCGGGTGCCGGTCGCACCGCCGCCGGTGACCGTGAACCAGATCTGGCTCGCGGCCACCCCGGCCGTGATGATCACGCTGATCCTGGGCGCGCTGTTCTCGTGGCTGTCGATCCTGATGCTCTTCGTGTCGTTCGCGCTGTCCGCGCGGATCGCCTACCGGCGTGCGGCCGTCCGACGTTCGTACACGGTCGCGCTGGCCTTCGCCGGGTTCGTGGGACTGATCTCGATCGTGTCCGGCAGTTACGACGCCGACGCGGTGTTCTCCGCGCTCTCGGGAGGCGCCCAGTTCGTGTGCTGGATCCTGCCGATCGTGATCGGACTCATCGTCGGCGCCGCGATCCGCGCCGGCGAGCGCCCGGACCGGGTCGGCTGATGGCTCCCGAACCGGACAGCCAGGGCATCGGCACGCCGCCGCCGGAGCGCCCCGGCTTCGCCGCGCCCGGCGCGGCCCCCGCGTCCGGGCCGGCGGGCGCGACGCCGCCCTCGCCCCGGACACCGCCGCAGGGCTGGGCGCCGCCTCCCGGAACCTACGGGCCGGGGCAGGCGACGGCACCGCCGCAGGGCTGGGCGCCACCGGCGCAGGGCTTGGTACCGGCCACCGAGGGCCACCTCACCGAGGCTCCCCCGCCGACGGGACGCCGCCCGAAGCACCCGCGGCGACGCTCTCGCCGTGCCGTCGTGGCCGCCATCGTCGGCGGCGGCCTGCTGCTGGTGGCCGCCCTGAGCGCCCTGCCGATGATCGCGCCCACCACGCCGTCCAGCACCGGGACCGGGCCGGCGGTGGTCACGGCCCGTCCGTCGTCCGCGGGCACCGCGTCCACGACGCTGCAGGAGGGCGGGGTCGGCACCTTCGCCACGGAGGGCGCGGCGGGCACGGTCACCGTGAACTCGGCCACGTGGACCGACGCCGGCACCATGGCCGCCCCGGCCGGTGAGCGGTACCTGGTGCTGGACGTGACCGTGGCGTGCAGCGGCGGCGAGCTGTCCCTCAACCCGCTCGACCTGCTGGTCGTGTCCGGGGCCGAGAAGGCGCTGCCGGTCTTCGGGCCGGCGCTGGAGCGTCCGCTCGGAGGATCGGTGCTGACCGCCGGCACGAGCGTGAGCGGCCAGGTCGGGTACGCGCTGGCGCCCGGCGCCGTCACCGTCCACCTCCTCGACGAGGACCTCAGGACGCTGACGTCGATCGAGCTGCCCGCGCCATGACCGCGGCGAGCGGCAGCCCGTCCAGCCCCGAGCCGTTCCGCACCCGCCGGTTCGTGCCGGTCGCACCGGAACTGCGTCCGCGCCGCTCCCGGGAGGCGGCGCGGGTGGTGATCACCGACGGGCGGGTGGCGCTGATGCTCGCCGACACCGACCCGGGGCTGCCGGGCACCCGCTGGTGGGTGACCCCGGGCGGCGGCATCGATCCCGGCGAGTCCCCGGTCGAAGCGGCGGTGCGCGAGGTGGCCGAGGAGACGGGTCTGGTCGTGCGCGCCGGCGACCTGCGGGGCCCGGTGGCCGTCCGGACGGTCGTCCACGGCTACTCCGACCAGGTGCTCAGCCAGACCGAGAGCTTCTTCGTCCTCGTGGTGGACGCCGCGTTCGAGGTGCAGCCCGGCGGCCTGACCCCCGACGAGCAGCTCACGCTGGACGGGTGCGACTGGCTGCCGCTGCACGCCCTGGACGGCCTGGCCGACCCGGTCTGGCCCGCGAACCTGGCCGAACTGGTGGCCCTGGCGGAGCGTCCCGAGGAGTGGCCCAAACAGCTCGGGGAGGTCGAGGAATCCACGCTGCCGGTAGCATGACCCGGTGCAGGAAACGCCGCTGACCAGCAGCCCGACGCCCGGCCCGGACCCGAACCAGCGACTCCTCGAACGGTTCATCTGGCTCTCCATCGCCACCGCCCTGGCCACCGTCGCGATCAAGGTCGTCGCCGCCTGGCTGACCAACTCGGTGGGCCTGTGGTCGGACGCGATGGAGTCGACGGTGAACCTGGTGGCCGCCCTGGTGGCCGGCTGGGCTCTGCGCCTGTCGGCCAAGCCGGCCGACCACAACCACGACTTCGGCCACGGCAAGGCCGAGTACGTGTCGGCAGCCGTGGAGGGCAGCCTGATCTTCGTCGCGGCGGCGTTCATCATCTACGGGGCGATCGAACGCCTGATGACGCCCGCCCCGCTCGAACAGCTGGGCCTGGGCCTGGCGCTGTCGTTGCTGGCGACCCTGCTCAACCTCACCACCGGGATGCTGCTGGTGCGGGCCGGACGCGCACACCGCTCGATCCTTCTCGAGGCCGACGGCAAGCACCTCCTCACCGACGTGTGGACCTCGGTCGGGGTGCTGGTCGCGATCGGCCTGGTGGCGCTCACCGGCTGGCTGGTGCTCGACCCGATCATCGCGCTCCTGGTGGGCGCCAACATCCTGTTCACCGGCTACAAGCTGGTGCGCCGCTCGGTGGTCGGACTGCTGGACGGCACCCTGCCGCCGGAGGAGGTCGAGGTCGTCAACCGCGAACTGCACGAGGTCTGCGCGGACCCCCGCGTCCAGATCGCCGACGTGCGCACCCGGGAGTCCGGGCGCCAGCGCTTCGTCTACGCCACGTTGACCGTTCCCGGTGACTGGACGGTGAAGCGCAGCCACGACGTGGCCGACTCCGTCGAGCACGCCATCGACGCCGCCCTGCCGGGCACGGCCACCTTCGTGCACATCGAGCCCGCCCCCGAGCAGTAGGGGCCGTTCGCCTCAGGCAGTGGCGGCGGGGTGGTGCCGGACCTCGGCGTCGATCAGGTTGCGCCAGGAGCGCACCAGGTCGGTGTCCACGTAGGCCTTGTAGGAGCCGCCCGGACGGGCCGGCTTGCCGATGTGGAACGCACGGACGCCGGCGCGCGCCAGCCACGGGACGTGGTCGGGGTGCAGCCCGCCGCCCGCCATCATCACCGAAGCCGCCCACGGGTCGGCCTTGGCCCGGGCCAGCAGGTCACTCAGCCCGTGCTCGACGTCGCGGGCGGAGCCCGCGGTCAGCACCTGGTCGAGCCGGGGCAGGGTGGGCAGCGCCGCCCACGCCTTGTCGGCGTCCAGGCAGGCGTCGACCGCGCGGTGGAACGTCCAGGGCCAGGGGCCGTCGCCGACCAGTTCCTCGACCAGCCGGGCGTCCACCTCGCCGAGACCGTTCAGGAAGCCGAGCACCATGCCGTCCGCGCCCGCGTCGGCGTAGCTGGCCATCAGGCCGCGCAGCCGGACGGCCTCGCCGCCGTCCGTGCCGTACCCGGCCCGCAGCCGCACCATCACGCGCACCTGGATGCTGGTCGCGCGGCGCACCTGCGCCACCAGCTGCGGGGTCGGGGACATGCCACCCTCGTCCAGGGTGCCGCACACTTCGACCCGGTCCGCACCGCCGGCCTCCGCGCGCTCGGCGTCGGCGGGGTGCAGGGCGATCACCTCGAGCAGGCCGCTCATGGCTCCATGATGGGCCGCCGCGGGCTGCGCGGGCCGCAGACACGCGGTGAGGTCAGTCGGCGGCGGGGTTCGAGCGAGCCGGTGGGACCGGGACGATCCACGCTGTGGACGGCGGAACCCGTGGATCCACCACTGAGGTGGTGCGAATCCGGGGCGGATCCTCTCACCCGTTCGGGCCGGGGATGCGTCGCAAGGACTCGCGTGACCCGTCGCGTCAGTCGGCGGCGGGTTCGACCTGCACCTGCGCGTAGGCGGGCGCGTCGATCGTGCCCGGCGGCATCCGGGTGCCGGCCAGCCAGGTCAGCACGGCGGTGACCGCGATCGCGACGAACACCCAGGTGGACGCGGCGACGATGGTCGCGTAATCGTGCTCACCGCGTCCGGCGGCGATCACGTTGTTCGCGATGGCGCCGAAGATCGCCACGCCGACCGCGCTACCCGCCGAACGGGCGAACACGTTGACGCCGGTCACGACGGCCCGCTCGCTCCAGTCGACGGACGCCTGGGCGGCGATCAGCGACGGCGCCGCCGTCCAGCCCAGCCCGAAGCCGATGACGAACGAGATCGCACCCACCACCACCGGGTTCGGCCACGGCCCGGACGCGGCCAGCGCGATCGTGCCGATCACTGCGATACCGCTGCCCAGCATCACCGTGCGCCGGTAGCCGTACCGCAGGTAGAGGCGTCCGGAGACCGCGGCGGCGAGCGGCCAGCCCAGGGTGAGCGCAGCGACCGCGATGCCCGAGACCAGCGGCACCACCCCGAGCGCGTTCTCCAGGTAGGTGGGGACGAAGCTGGTGATGCCGATCAGCAACCCGCCGACGCCGAGGGAGACCATCGTGGTCGTGCGGATCAGCGGACGGGCCAGGATCGAGAGGTCGAGCACCGGTTCGGCCGCGCGCCGCTCGACGAACGGGAAGGCGGCCAGGGCGGAGAGGCCGAGGGCGAAGCTCGCCACGCTCGGCACCGACCACCACTCCCAGGCGTTGCCGCCTTCGAGCAGGGCCAGGATGACCGCGGTCAGGCCCACGGTGAGCAGGAGGGCGCCGGCGACGTCGATGCGGTGACGGGTGCGCGTCACGTCCTCGTGGTAGTTGCGCATGATCGCCCAGCCGGCGATGAGGCACAGCGGGATGTTGACCAGGAAGATCCAGCGCCACGAGACGAACTGGGAGAACAGGCCGCCGAGCGCCGGCCCGACGACCGAGGAGACCGCCCAGACGCTGGCGATGTAGCCCTGCACCAGGGCGCGTTCGGCCACGCTGTAGATGTCGCCGACGATGGTCATGGACATCGGTGCGGCGGCGCCGGCGCCGAGGCCCTGCACCACCCGGAAGGCGATCAGGGAACCCATGTTCCAGGCTGCGCCGGCAAGGATCGAGCCGAGCAGGAACAGCCCGACGCCGACCAGGATGACGGGCTTGCGTCCGATCGTGTCGGCGAGCTTGGAGTAGATCGGGACGGACACCGCCTGGGCCAGCAGGTACACCGAGAACAGCCACGGGAACTGGTCGAACTCGCCGAGCTCCTTGACCACCGACGGCACCGCCGTGGCCAGGATCGTGACGTCGATCGCGATCAGCCCGGTGGTCAGCATCAGCGCCATCAGCACCGCCCCGCGCTCGGACCGGAAGCCGACGGTTGTCCCTCTGTCGCTGCTCACCTAGCTCTCAATACCCCTACCCCCGGCGTTATTCCGTCCGGCCCCAAATCCGGCAGGGGACGCAGCGAGGGCGGCCCCTTGCGGGACCGCCCTCGATGATGCGTCGAGCAGGCAGGACTCAGAAGTCCATGCCGCCCATGCCGCCGTCGCCGGCCGGCATGGCCGGAGCCTTCTCCGGCTTGTCGGCGATCACGGCCTCGGTGGTCAGGAACAGTGCCGCGATGGACGCCGCGTTCTGCAGCGCCGAGCGGGTGACCTTGGCCGGGTCGATGATGCCGGCGTCCACCATGTTGACGTACTCGCCGGTGGCCGCGTTGAGGCCGAGGCCGGCGTCCAGGTGGGACACCTTCTCCGCGACGACGCCACCCTCGAGGCCGGCGTTGACCGCGATCTGCTTCAGCGGGGCGGAGCAGGCCGAGAACACGATCTGCGCGCCCGTGGCCTGGTCACCGGTCAGCTCCGGCAGGCTCACCTTCGCGGCGGCCTGGAGCAGCGCCACGCCGCCACCGGCGACGATGCCCTCCTCGACGGCAGCCTTCGCGTTGCGGACGGCGTCCTCGATGCGGTGCTTGCGCTCCTTCAGCTCGACCTCGGTGGCCGCGCCGACCTT
>JAIUOS010000004.1 GCA_020161755.1 Actinomycetota bacterium | reverse complement strand
CGCAAACGCCCCCGAAACTGACAAACGCCCCCGAAATTTCAGGGGCGTCTGTCAACCTCGGGGGCGTCTGTGCGGGAACGGACGCCGGCCCCTCGGGACGCTCGCTGGCGCTCGCTACTCAGGAACCTTCGTGGGGCGCTCGCCTCTCAGCTCACGCAGAGGCAGAACGGGTGGCCGGCGGGGTCGAGGAAGACCCGGAAGGTGTCCCCGGGCTGGTGCGCGGCCAGGGTGGCACCGAGTTCGAGCACCGCGGCCTCGCCGGCGTCCAGGTCCTCCACCTCGACGTCGATGTGCATCTGCTGCGGGTGCTCCTGGCCGGGCCACTGCGGCGGGCGGTAGTCCGCCACCTGCTGGAAGGCGAACATCTGGCCGTAATCGGCCCGGATCTCCGCCCAGTCGGGCGACGCGTCGACCTTCCAGTCGAGCATGGCGCCGTAGAACGTGGCGAGGGCAACGGGGTCGGGACAGTCGATCACGACGCTCGGGAACTGTGCGATAGCCATGACAGGAGCGTAGGCGCCCCCGCTGGCGAGCCGCCGGTTTCTACCGCGAACTGCTGATCCCGACAACGGGCTCAGCCGGGGACGGCGCGACGGGCCACCTCGACGCGGCGGTTCGCGAGCTTCTCCTCCGCGACGACGTCCTTCCGTTCGGCCTCCACCACGGCCAGCTCGTGCTTGGCGGCGGTGAGTTGCCCGGTCAGGGACGCGATTCGCTCGGCCAGGTCCTGCGCCTCGCCCTCGACGTCCGCGCGGCGGCGGCTGACGTCCGCCAGCACCGACTCCGCGTCCGCCAACTCACGACGCGCCTCGGCGACCCGCTGCCGTTCCGCCTCTTCGGCGGCCCGCCGCGCCTCGGGTTCGTCGTCGACCCCGGCGTCCGTGGCCACCGTGAGCTTCGGCGGCGCACCGCCCGGCGCCACAGCCACCAGTTCGCCGAAACCGCCGTAGGTGTGCGCGCGGTCCAGGCGTCCGCTCTCAACCTGGCCGGCGACGTCCGGGTCGGCGAGCGCCGCCGCGAGCGTGCTGCGCACCTCTTCCAGACCGGCCGGGGTCGCCGCCGTACCCTGCTCCTTCAGCAGCGCCGTGACGTCCCGCACGACATCGGCCACCAGCGGGCCGCGCCGCCGGGCCAGGTCGCGCAGGGACGCGAAGTCGCCGCCGGCCTGCGCGGACCGCAGCCGCTCCCCCAGGCCCAGCAGCTCCCGCAGCGAGCCCAATCCCGCCCGGGCCGCACCGTTCAGGTACCAGGCCCCGACCGTCGGCCGGCGGAGCGCCTTGATCACCGCGGCCAGGTCGCGGTCGCCCGCCTCGCGCGTCCGCTTCGCCAGCTCGTCGCGTCGCGCGACGAAGTCGGTGGGCGGGGCGCCGTACAGCTCGTCGGTCAGCGCGTCCACGTCCGGCTCGGTCACGGGGTCCATTCTGCCCACACGTCGCTCCACGGCCGGCCTCCGGTCGCGCATAATGCCGTCGTGATCTCCGTGGAGAACGCCGAGCGGCTCGAGCGCGCCGGCGTGCGGTGGAAGCCGCAGTCCGGTGACCGGTTCACGCTGCACTCGGCCGAGGTGATCGGCGAAGTGTTCACCGTCGCCGACATGGTCGTCGAGGCCCGCGAGTACCCGACCGGCACCCTGCTCGCGTTCAACGGCACCACCGAGTGGGCGCTGGACTCCGTGCAGCTCGAGCAGGCGTTGTGGCTGCCGCGCGAAGACCAACTCCGCGAGCTCCTCGGATCGGCCTTCCGCAGCCTCGCCCGCGCCACGATGGGCGACTTCCAGGTGCTCGCCGAGGTCCCCGGGCAGCCCGAGCGCGTGTTCAGCTCCTACGAGGCCGCCGACGCCTACGCCGAAGCCCTGCTCGCCCTGGTCACGGCGTCCGCTCGCTGACCCGAGAGCAGCGACCGGACCGGATTGGGGACGGTTCCCAACTCGGACCCGGACCGGATTGGGGACGGTTCCCAACTCGGACCCGGACCGGATTGCGGACGGTTCCCAACTCGGACCCGGACCGGATTGGGGACGGTTCCCAACCCGCCCGCAACGGGGCTGAAGAACCGTCCCCGTTTCCCGCCGGAATCTGGCGGATCAGAGAACCGTCCCCGATTCCCGCCGGAATCTGGCGGATCAGAGAACCGTCCCCGATTCCGTCAGACGACGAGCTCGGTCTCAGAGCGGGGGACGAGGATCGGGCCGCTGAAGTCGTTCATGATCCCGGCCAGCCGGAAGGCGCGCTCGTCGTTGTACAGCTGCTCGAGACTCAGCGGCGTGCCGTCCGGCCCCGACAGCGGGATGCGCCAGTTCGGGTACTCGGTGCTGGTGCCGGGCTGGTTCTGGGTGCGCCGGTCGCCGACCGCGTCCGGGAGCGCCGCGCACAGCACCCGGGACGGGGTGGCCACCAGGTAGCGGTGCAGGGCTTCGACGATGTCCTCCGACGTCGCCGGCTCGGCGGTCAGCAAGCCGCGATGCCGGAGCGCGTCGATGAACGCCGTCCGCTCGCGCTCGGCGCTGGCCAGCTCGGTCTCCAGCGACTCGGTCAGCAGCCCGAGCTCGTGCTGGAGCTTGATGTGCTCGCCGGCCAGGTAGCCCGCCGTCGGCGGCAGGTCGTGCGTGGTCACCGACGCCAGGCAGTACTCCCGCCACTGCTCCGGAGCCAGCGGACGCCCTTCGGCGTCCCGCTCGAACCAGGCGATCGACGTGCCCAGGATGCCGCGTTCGCGCAGGTAGTCGCGCACCCACGGTTCGACCACGCCGAGGTCCTCGCCCACCACCAGCGCCCCGGCCCGGTGCGCCTCCAGCGCCAGGATGCCCACCATGGCCTCGTGCGGGTAGCGCACGTACGCGCCCTGGCTGGGCGCGAGTCCCTCGGGCACCCACCACAGCCGGAACAGCCCCATGATGTGGTCGACCCGGATGCCGCCGGAGTGCCGCAGGATGCCGCCCACCATGCTGCGGAACGGCGCGTACGACAGCTCGTCCAGCCGGTCGGGACGCCACGGCGCCTGCCCCCAGTCCTGTCCGGTCTGGTTGAAGTGGTCCGGCGGCGCGCCGACGCTGATCTTGTCGGCGAACAGGTTGCCGTACGTCCACGCTTCCGCGCTCCACGGGCTGACGCCCACGGCCAGGTCGTTCATGATGCCGATCCGCATGCCGGCGTCCTTCGCCGCCGACTGGGCGGCGCGCAGCTGGTTGTCCGCCACCCACTGCAGCCAGGCGAAGAACAGGATCGCGTCCACGTGCTGCTCGGCGAACAGCGCCACCGTCGGTGAGGACGGACGCCGCAGCTCCACGGGCCACTCCCGCCAGTCGCCGCCGAACCGGGTGACCAGCGCCGACCAGGTGGCGAACTGGGTGAGGCTGCGGCCCTCGCGGCGCAGGAAGTCGTTGAACGCCATCCGCCGCGCCGGGCGCAGGCCGTGGTCGTAGATCACCCGCAGCGCCTCGGTCTTCGCCGCCCACACCTCGTTGCGTTGGATCAGGTCCTCGCCGGCGAGCTCCTTCTTCAGCCGCGCCTTGAGCTGGGCGATGCGGCTGCGCGACCGGTCGTCCAGTTCCGCGTACTCCGGGATCGCCTCCGGACGCACGTACAGCGGGTTCACGTAGCGCCGCGACGTCGGCAGGTACGGGGACGCCTCCAGCGGCGGCACCGGCTGGGCGGCGTGCAGCGGGTTCACCAGCACGAACCCGGCGAACTGCTGGGTGGCCGACCAGGTCGCCAGGTCGGCGAGGTCGGTGAGGTCGCCGAAGTTCCACGAGTCGTGGGAGCTCACGCTGTACAGCTGCGCGGAGTACCCCCAGGCGCGCTTCTCCCCCATCGACGCCGGGAACCCGAGGAACGAGGGGCTCACCACCAGCGTCGACTCGAACTGCCCGGCCTGGGTGGTGGCCTGGAGCCGGTGGTACCCCAGCGGCAGGTTGCCCGGCAGTTCGAAGGACGCCTGGCCGGTGAGCACGCCGTCCACCCAGCGGGGCGGCTCGTCGTCGCCGACCTGCGGGACGTCCCAGAAGCCGCCCTCCTCCAGCCGCACCGCCAGCCGCACCCACTCACCGTCCGGCAGGTGCACCTGCACGGTCCGCGGGGTGCCCTGCTCCATCACCACGCACGGCGGCAGCAGGCGCGTCCACGGCCGTTGGCGGTGGGCGTCCAGCGCGGCCCGGGCGTGCTCGGGGTCGGACGCGTCCACGTCCATCGCGGCGAGGATGGCGATCACGGTCTCGTCGGTCACCTCGGTGAGGCGGCCCTTCCAGTCCCAGAATTCACCGGCGATGCCGAAGGCGTCCGCCAGTTCGGCGAGGAACGGGTTGGAGAGAGCCATTCAGGCACGCCTTCGTGATCGGTCGACGGGTCGGCCAAACAATACTGCCCGCGGGCGGGTCAGGTGCGCTCGAACGGCGCGAGCAGGCGACGCAGCAGTGCGGCGAGGTCGTCGCGCTCCCCCGGTTCGATGGACGCCAGCACCCGACGCTCGTACGCGAGCAGGTCGCCGAGCGCCTCCTGGACGCGTTCGCGACCCGCGTCCGTGAGCCGGACCAGCACGCCGCGACGGTCGTCGGCGTTCGGCTGGCGCGCCACCAGCCCGCGCGCCTCCAGCCGGTTCACCCGGTTCGTCATGGTGCCCGAGGTGGACAGCGTTTGCCGGATCAGCTCCCCCGGCGACAGCTCGTAGGGACGGCCCTGGCGTCGCAGCGCGGCCAGCACGTCGAACTCCCAGACCTCGAGTTCGTGGGCGGCGAACGCGTCGCGGCGGGCGCGGTCGAGATGCTTGGCCAGACGGCTGATCCGCGACAGGCTGCCCAGCGGCGTGACGTCCACGTCCGGGAGCTCACGCGCCCACGCCGCCAGGATCAGGTCGACCTCGTCGGCCACGGCGCCCTCCCCTTGATCTCTCGACATCGAGACTTTATCGCGTGGGACACGCCGCGTCCCAGCGCGAGCCTGGCGGGAAAGGGGACAGTCCCCTTTCGCGCCAGAATCAGGCTCAGAGGGAGACCGAGTGGTTCTCGACCGCACCGATCCGCCAGGACGCGGCCAGCGCGACCAGCCCGAGCAGCACCATCGCGGTCAGCGCGCCGCCGAACCCGAGCGCGCCGCTGGACTGCGCCAGCCCGATCACGAACAGGGTGCCGGCGATGCCCGCCCCGATGCTGTTGCCGAGGGACTCGCCCACCTGGAGGGAGGACGTGTTGCGTCCGATCGCGACCGGCTCGGACAACTGCATCACCGCCAGCGACGTGCTCGCGAGCGACAGGCCCATGCCGAGGCCGCCGAAGAACCAGCCGACGACGGCTGCGGCCAGCAGCCGTCCGGGGAGCCAGCCGGACGCCGCGGCGAGCGCGAGCCCGACGGTGACGCTGCCCACCCCGGCGATGATGATCTGGTCGCGCCGCAGCCGTAGCCACGGACGCGATTGCAGCCACGCCCCCAGCATCCAGCCGACCGAGCCGACGATCAGCACCGAGCCCGCCCAGTCCAGCGGCAGCCCTTCCGAGCGCACCAGCATCAGCGGCAGGAACGCCTGCCCACCCGCGAACGCGCCCGCGGTGAACGCCCGCACCACCACCAGCGCGTCCAGGCCGGCGCCGGTCGGACGGAAGCCCTGCGGCAGCAGCGGCGGCAGCCCCCACCAGAGCAGGGCGACGCCGAGGGCCGCCCACGCCAGCGACCACAGGTCGAGGTGGTGGCCGGCCAGTTGCAGCGCCGCAGCCCCGAGCGCGGCGACCCCGGCCCGCGGGAGCTGGCCCTTGAGGGTCGCCACCCCGGCGTGCGGCGGCAGCCGCAGCGCCCGCAGCGGACCGGTCATCAGCAACGCCGCGATCGCCATCAGCGGCAGCACCGACCAGAACACCCAGTGCCACGACAGCGCCTTGGTCAGCCACGCCGCGATCGGCGGGCCGGCGAACGAGGGCACCATCCAGGCCGCGGAGAACCCGGTCATGATCACCGCGCGCTCCCGCTCGTCGAAGACACGGGCCACGAGGACCATCACGGCGAGGTTCGCCGCACCCCCGCCGAGGCCCTGGACGAACCGTCCGACCAGCAGCACGGGCATCGTCGGGGCGACCGCGGAGACCACCAGACCCACAGCGAAGAGGCCGAACCCGACCGCGAGCGGCACCTTCGGGCCGATGCGGTCACTGAACTGACCGGCCGCGACGATCGCGAACGTCGAGGCCAGCATGAAGGCGGTGAAGGTCCAGGCGTACAGCTCGAGGTCGCCGAGGTCGGCGGCCGCAGCGGGCATCGCGGTGGCCACTGCCATCGCCTCGAACGCGATCGCGGTCACGCCGAGCAGCAGGCCGATGGTGAGCCCACGACGAGAGGTGCGGGTGGACGGGGCCGGATCCTGCATCTGGCCCATCCGTCCCCTCCCTCACCTCTAGGATTCGGCCCGTAGTCTTTCACGACCCCGGGAGCCCGTATGTCCTCGAACCAGCCCACCCCCGTTGTCCCGGAGGGCGCGGGCACCCCGCCGCCGGGGACGGCGTCCACCGGGCCGGCGTTCCAGGCGCCGGCCTACCCGGCGACCCCCTCCCCGGCCGCGGCGTCCTATCCCGCACCGGGGCCGTATGCCGCACAGCCCGCCCAGCCGTACACCGGGCAGCCCGCCCAGCCGTACGCCGCACAGCCCACCATGCCGTACGCCGGGCCGCAGTACCCGTCCCAACAGGGCCAGCCGTACCCGGCCCAGGCGTACCCGGCCCAGCCGTACCCGGCCCAGCCGTACGCCGCCCCGCAGCACCCGAACCAGGCCTACGCCACCCAGGCGCCCTACGCGCCACCGCCGCAGCCCGCGGCCCCGGCCGTCCCCGGCACCGAACGGGTCGGGCGCGGCGTGCTGTTCTCCCTCGGCGGGATCGCGGTCGGCGTCCTGCTCACGGTGGTGCTGTGGGAGCTCAACTTCTTCGCCTCCTTCACCAGCTTCGCGATGGCGTACGCGGTGGTGTGGCTGTACACGCTCGGCGCCGGCCGCGCCCCGGCGAAGGGCGCGCCGGCCGTGATCGGCGTGATCGTGGGAGGCGTGGCGGCCTGCCTCGCGTCCCTGATCGCCGTCGACACGGTCACCGCGATCACCTCGGCCTACCCGGACGCCCCGCTCAACATGCTGGTGAGCGGCGTGGTGGAGAACCTGCTGAACCCCGGCATCTGGTCGCAGTACTCCCGTGAGGTGCTGATGTACCTGTTCTTCGCGGCGCTGGGTACCTTTGGACTCATCCGGCAGCTCGGCCGCGCGAGGAGGGCCTGATGACCACCGAGAACCCGCAGGTGACGACGATCGTCAAGGAACGCGTCGAGACGCGTCCCGAGGAGCGCCTCGAGGAGGGCGACCACGAGCGTTTCTCGCACTTCGTGCCGAAGGCCAAGCTCACCGAAGCGATGGTGATGGGCACACCGGTGATCGCGCTGTGCGGCAAGGTGTGGGTGCCGTCCCGCAACCCCGACCGCTTCCCGGTCTGCCCCGAGTGCAAGGAGATCTGGGAGTCGCTGCGTCCCGGCGAGGGCGACAACTGACCCCTACTCCGCGCGCTGCGGCAGGATCTCCAGCCGCGGGTACTCCGGCTTCCACATGCGCTGGTAGATGTCGTTGATCGGGTTGGTCATCGGACGCCGGGCCAGGCCCTGGGCCTCGGCCATCTCCGCCACCGCCTTCGCCACCGTCGCGGCGACCAGCCGCAGGTCGCTCATCGACGGCAGCAGCGACGCCCCGGGCCGGTACTCGTTCATCAGCCCCGCGAGGGCGTCCGCGGCCGCGTAGATCATTTCGGGCGTGACCCGCTCGGCCCGCACCACCGACACCCCCAGCCCCAGGCCGGGAAAGATCAGCGCGTTGTTGGCCTGCGCGATGGTGTGGTAGACCTCGCCGAACCGGATGGTGCCGAACGGGCTGCCGGTCGCGATCAGCGCCTGCCCGTCGGTCCAGGCCAGCAGGTCGGCCGGGTGGGCCTCGCAGCGGCTGGTCGGGTTCGACAACGGCATGATGATCGGACGCTCGCAGTGCGCGGCCATCTCGCGCACCAGGTCCTCGGTGAACGCGCCGTGCTGGGCGGACGTGCCGATCAGGATCGTCGGCTGCACCGCGCGGACCGCCTCGGCGAGTGTGATCCGCTCGGGGTCGGCCACCGCCCAGCCGGCCACCTCGGCCCGCGTCCGGGCGTAGGGACGCTGGAAGTCGCGCATGCCGGCGCTGTCCTCCACGATCAGCCCGCGGCTGTTGAAGGTGTAGAACGGCGCGTAGCTGTCGGCCTCGGACACGCCGGCGCGCAGCATCGACTCCCGGATCAGGTCGGCCACCCCGACCCCCGCGGTGCCCGCCCCGTAGACCAGCACCCGGTGCTGCGCGAGCGGCACCCCGGTCAGCCGGACGGCGGCCAGCACCGCCGCCAGCACCACCGCGGCGGTGCCCTGGATGTCGTCGTTGAAGGTGCAGATCTTGTCGCGATAGCGGTCCAGGATGCGGTGGGCGTTGCCGGCGCCGAAGTCCTCCCAGTGCAGCATCGCGTTCGGGAAGAGCTTGGTGACCGCCTGCACGAACGACTCGATGAACTCGTCGTAGCGCTCCCCGCGGACGCGGGCGTGCCGCTCGCCCAGGTACACGTCGCTGTTCAGCAGGCCCAGGTTGTCGGTGCCCACGTCCAGCACCACCGGGATCGCCCGCCGCGGGTGGATGCCGGCGGCCGCGGTGTAGACACCCAGCTTGCCGACCGCGATCTGGAAGCCGCCGATGCCCTGGTCGCCGATGCCCAGGATGCCTTCGGAATCGGTCACCACGACCAGGTCGACGTCGTCGGCGTCCAACTCGAAGTCGCGCAGCGACTCCTCCAGCAGTTCGGGGTGGTCGATCGACAGGAACACGCCGCGCGCCCCGGTGTACTCGTGGCTGAAGCGCTCGATCGCCTCACCGATGGTCGGGGTGTAGATGATCGGCAGCATCTCCTCCAGGTGCTCGCTGAGCAGCCGGTAGAACAACACCTCGTTGCGGTCGCGCAACTGCGCGAGCTGGATGAACTTGGCCAGCGGCGACGGCGAACGGGTGTACTGCGCGTAGGAGCGGCGCATCTGCTCCTCGATCGTGGTCACCCGGCTCGGCAGCAGGCCTGAGAGCCCGAGCTGCTCGCGCTCTTCGTGGGTGAACGCCGTGCCACGGTTCGCCATCGGGTGCACGAGGATCAGCCGGCCCCGCGCGCTCACCCGCAGCACCGCGTCCCGCGAGGTCGTGTCGAGGCTGAAGTCGCGCTGGTGCATGGGTGGCCCTTCCGCCGGACGCCTGGTGTCGACCGGAAGCCTATTGCGTGGTGGCTCGCGGTGCCGCGGGCACCCCTAGGATGAGGCCATGGCATCGAAGACGCTGATCGTGTTGCGGCACGCCAAGTCGTCCTGGCACACCGAGGAGGCCGACCTGCGCCGGCCGCTGTCGGAGCGGGGCGAGCGGGACGCGGTGGCCGCGGGCAAGATCCTGGCGGGCTACGAACTGGATGTGGTCCTGGCCTCGACCGCCACCCGCGTGCAGCAGACCTGGACCGGCGCCGTCTCCGGCGGGGCCAGCTGCAACGACGTCCGGGATTCCGAGCTGATCTACCACGCCTGGCCCGGTGAGTTGCTGAGCGAGCTGCACGAACTGGACGAGACCGTCCACACCGCCCTGTTGATCGGCCACCAGCCGACGCTCGGCGATCTGATCACCACGCTGGCGAAGCCGTCCGCCCTGGTCGACAAGGTGCACGCGAAGTACCCGACCGCCGGCCTCGCCGTCCTCACCTACCGCGGCGCCTGGAAGACCCTGGTCGGCGGCAAGGCCAAGCTCGCCCGCTTCGAGATCCCCCGCGGCTGAAAACGGGGACGGTTCCGAGAATCGTAGAATTGGAAGGGGACGGCTCCGAATCTCGGAACCGTCCCCTTTTGGTCCGCGGTCAGTAGCGGTAGTGCTCGGCCTTGAACGGGCCCTCCGCGGGCACGCCGAGGTAGTCGGCCTGCTCGGCGGTGAGCTCGCTCAGCCGGACGCCGAGCGCGTCCAGGTGCAGCCGCGCCACGTACTCGTCCAGCTGCTTGGGCAGGGTGTGGACGCCCACCGGGTAGGTCTCGGGCCGGGTGAACAGCTCGATCTGGGCCAGCACCTGGTTGGTGAACGACGTGCTCATCACGAAACTCGGGTGGCCGGTGGCGTTGCCGAGGTTCAGCAGCCGTCCCTCGCTCAGCACGATCACCGAGTGGCCGTCCGGGAAGTTCCAGCGGTCGACCTGCGGCTTGATGTGCGTCCGGGTCACCCCGTCCATCGACTCCAGCCCGGCCATGTCGATCTCGTTGTCGAAGTGGCCGATGTTGCCCACGATCGCCAGGTGCTTCATCGCCGCCATGTCCGCCGCGGTGATCACGTGCACACAGCCGGTGGCGGTGACGAAGATGTCGGCGCTGCCGACCACGTCCGCCAGCGTCGCCACCTGGTAGCCGTCCATCGACGCCTGCAACGCGCAGATCGGGTCGACCTCGGTGACCACGACCCGCGCACCCTGGCCGGCCAGCGCGGCCGCACAGCCCTTGCCGACGTCGCCGTACCCGCAGACCACGGCGAGCTTGCCGCCGATCAGCACGTCGGTGGCCCGATTGATGCCGTCGATGAGCGAGTGCCGGATGCCGTAGCGGTTGTCGAACTTGCTCTTGGTGACCGAGTCGTTGACATTGATCGCCGGGAACAGCAGTGAGTTGTTGCGGGCCATCTCGTAGAGGCGGTGGACGCCGGTGGTGGTCTCCTCGGTGACCCCGAAGATGCTGTTGGCGATGCTCACCCAGTCGAGGGTGGACGCGCGCAGAGTGGCCAGCACCACCTGGTACTCCGCCGAGTCGGACGCGGACGCCTCCGGCACCGCGCCGGCCTTCGCGAACTCGACACCCTTGTGCACCAGGAGGGTGGCGTCACCGCCGTCGTCGAGGATCATGTTGGCGCGGCGGTCGCCCCAGTCGAGGATCTGCTCGGTGCAGGCCCAGTACTCCTCCAGCGACTCGCCCTTCCAGGCGAACACCGGGACGCCCTTGGGGTCCTCCGGGGTGCCGTCGCGGCCCACCACGACGGCGGCGGCGGCCTCGTCCTGGGTGGAGAAGATGTTGCAGGACGCCCAGCGCACCTCGGCGCCGAGCGCGACCAGGGTCTCGATCAGCACGGCCGTCTGGACGGTCATGTGCAGCGAGCCGGCAATGCGGGCGCCGCGCAGCGGCTTGCTCTCCGCGTAGCGCTCGCGCAGGGCCATCAGGCCCGGCATCTCGTGCTCGGCGAGCGTGATCTGCTCACGTCCGAAGGCGGCCAGGGAAAGGTCTGCTACGCGATGATCCACGAGGAGCAACCCTATCTGCAGCGCCCCGCGTCGCAATTCCGCACCTCGACGGGACGTATTGAGAACTGTCCCCATTCCCCGCCGCGGAGTGGCGGATCGAAGAACCGTCCCCATTCCCCGCCGCGAAGTGGCGGATCGAAGAACCGTCCCCATTCCCCGCCGCGGAGTGGCGGATCGAAGAACCGTCCCCGTTTTCCGCCGCGAAGTGGCGGATCGAAGAACCGTCCCCGATCTCCGTCAGGGGGTCTCGGGGGTCCCGCGGTCGATGTCGGGCTCCAGGTAGAGCGCGGTGACCTCGGGGTTGGCCGAGCGGATCGCGACCTCGGCGTTGTTGATCACCTCGGCGACCCGGGCGGCCGACTCGGTGGGCTCCACCGCGATCTTGGCGGCCACCAGCACCTCCTGGGGCCCGAGGTGCAGCGTCTTCAGGTGGATGACCCGGCGGACGCCGTCCGCGCCGGCCAGCGCCGCGGTGATGGCCGCCACGGCCTGCGGCGTCGCCGCCTCGCCGAGCAGGAGGCTGCGGGTCTCCATCGCCAGCGTCACCGCGACCAGGATCAGCAGCAGGCCGATCAGCGCGGTGCCGGCCACGTCCCACAGCCCGTTGTGCGTGACCAGCGTCATGCCGACGCCCATCAGCGCGAAGACCAGGCCGAGCAGCGCGGCGAAGTCCTCCAGCAGCACCACCGGCAGGTCCGGCGACTTGGCGGCGCGGATGAACTGCGGCCAGCTCAGCGTGCCCTTCAGCGGCACCGACTCGCGGATCGCCGTCCGGAAACTCAGGCTCTCGGCGACGATCGCGAACACCAGCACGGCGACCGGCACCCACCACCACTGGCTCTCCAGCAGCTCGTTGGGGTGGCCGGCGGCGATCTCCTCCCACTTGTGGAACGCCTCGTAGAGGGCGAACAGGCCACCGAGGCTGAACAGGATCACCGAGACCAGGAACGCGTTGATGAACGGGGCCCGCCCGTAGCCGAACGGGTGTGACTCGCTGGCCTCCCGCTTGGCCACTTGGCCGCCGCGCAGCAGCAGCACCTGGTTGCTGGTGTCGGCCACCGAGTGCACGGCCTCGGCCAGCATGGACGCCGCCCCGGTGAGCGCCCAGGCGCCGAACTTGATGACCGCGATGAACGCGTTCGCCGACAGTGCGGCGACGATCGCCCTGGTTCCCCCGTGGCTGCTCACCGGGACATCCTGCCCCACCCGTTCGCTGCGACGCGACCCAGGCCGACCTGCAGGTAGGCGGCCGCGAACAGTCCCTGCTGGAGCACGGTGACGTAGCGCTCCAGCGCCGTCCCGGACTCGTGGGCGAGGTTGGAGACCGTCACCTCCTGGGCGAGGGCCGCCGAACGCAGCCGGACGCGGTCCTCCGCGGCCTGCTCGTCGTCCATGCCGTCGTCGACCAGCACCAGGCCGGGACGCTGCTCGGTGGCGGTCTCCTCGAACGGGTCGGCGAACGGGTCCCGCGGCGGCACCTCCGACAGCAGCGGCAGCAGCGCGCCACCGTCGGCGGAGAGCACCATGCGGCCGGTGGCCGAGCGCAGCGACTCCGCGATCCGCCGGCTGGCCCGGGCGGCGAGGATCGACCCGCCCCACACCATCGGCTTGGCGTCGGCGAGTTCGAGCGCGATCGCCTTCGCCGGGTTCTGGGTGGCGTCCAGGGTCAGCGAGGAGTCCGTGGCCACCTGGTCCATGGCGTCCGCGACCGCCTCCGGGTTCACCAACGGGCCCAGACCGAGGCGGTGCAACGCGACCAGCGCGACGATCGCCGCGGCCAGCGGGTCACCGGTCGAGGTGGGCAGCAGGGTGGTCGAGGAGGAGGCCGACTGGCGGGCCAGCGTCGACTCCGCCGGCCCGGTGACCAGCAGCCGACAGCCCCGGCGCACCGCCTCGAACGCGGCGGCGAGGCTGACCTTGTCGCCGCCGCCCATCACCACCACGATGTCGAGCGGGCCGACCCAGCCGGGCAGTCCCAGCCGCGGCCACGCCACCAGCGGCACCGGGCAGGTGGGCTCCAGCACGGCGCGCAGCAGCCGGGCCTCCGGGCCGAAGGTGATCATCGCCCGTGGACGGTCGTTGGGGTCCAGCCGGCTCAGCGGCACCTCGGCCGAGTCGGCCTCGCGCCGCACCCGGGCGCCGGCCTCGGCCAGCGGACGCAGCAGGTGGTCGGCCGCCCGCAGCGACTCGGCGTCCTCGAGCCGGGAGTCGTCGAACTCGTACATCGAGCGCCTCAACCGGCGTTGCCCGGACGGCGGGCCTCGTCGACCAGCAGGATCGGGATGCCGTCACGCACCGGGTAGGCCAGACCGCAGCCGCCGCCGGTGCACACCAGTTCGGACGCCTCGTAGTCCCAGGCGAGGCCGCTGTGGCAGGACGGGCACACCAGCAGGTCCAGCACCTCGGGGGGAAGATCGTTCATCAGGAGTCCTTTCGGATGATGGCCAGGGCCTCGTCGCGGAGCGCAGCGACCCGCGCGTCGTCCCTCGCCTCGACGTTGAGCCGCAGCAGCGGTTCGGTGTTCGACTCGCGGACGCTCAACCACCAGTCGGCGCCGCTGATCAGCAGGCCGTCCACCCAGCTCGTGGTGCCGCGGCCCTCGAACGCGGCGGCCACCTCGGCCATCGCCGCCTTCGGGTCGGCGACCGTGCTGTTGATCTCCCCGGACGCGGCGTAGCGCGGCAGGTCGGCGGCCAGTTCGGACATCGGACGCCCCGAGCGGGCCAGCAGCGCGAGCACGTGCAGGCCCGCCAGCATGCCGGTGTCGGCGCCCCAGAATTCGCGGAAGTAGTAATGCGCGGAGTGCTCGCCGCCGAACACCGCGTGGTGGGAGGCCATCAGGGCCTTCATCCGCGTGTGCCCGACCGCGCTGACGGCGACGGTGCCGCCGGCCGCCTCGACGACCTCGCCCACCGCGCGCGAGGTGATCGTGTTCACCACGATCGTGCCACCGGGCCCACGGGCGAGTTCCGCGCGGGCGATCAGCGCGGTCACCACCGACGGGCTGACCACGTCGCCGTGCTCGTCGATGATGAAGCAGCGGTCGGCGTCGCCGTCGAACACCAGGCCGAGGTCGGCGCCGCGCTCGCGCACCGCGCGCTGCGCGTCCACCAGGTTCTCCGGCTCCAGCGGGTTCGGCGGGTGGTTGGGGAAGGTGCCGTCCAGCTCCATGAACAGGCCGACGACCTCCACGTCGAGCGGGCCGAGCACGGCCGGGGTGGTGAAGCCGGCCATGCCGTTGCCGGCGTCCACCACGACCGTGAGCCGGCGCATTCCGGACAGATCGACCAGCGCGTGCAGGTGGGCGGCATAGGCGCCCAGCACGTCGAGTTCGCGGTAGCCACCCGGCGCGGCCACCGGCGGTAGTTCAACGTAGGACAGCTCGGTGATCCGGGCCATCAACTCCGGGGTGATCGGTGCGGCGTCCGGCAGGCAGAACTTCACGCCGTTGTAGCCGGCCGGGTTGTGCGACGCGGTGAACTGGACGCCGGGCAGGTGGGTGTGGCCGGACGCGAACCAGAGCCCGTCGGTGCTGGCCAGGCCCACGTCGACCACGCTCGCGCCCTGGCTGCGGGCGCCCTCGGCGAAGGCGAGGCTGAGCTCACGCCCACCGGCGCGCATGTCTCGTCCCATCACGAACTCGTGGCCGTTCAGCTCGAACGCGGCGGCGAAGGCGGCACCGATGGCGCGGGCCCCGTCGAGGTCCCACTCGGGCGACCCACCGCCCACCAGTCCACGGATGTCGTTGGCCTTGAAAACCTGGGGCTGGATCACGTTCCGAGCCTAGCGGCTCACTCACCCTCCGGGTCGGCCAGCACGGCGAGGTGGCCCTTGCGTCGGGTCACCGCGGGCTGCACCGGCTCGGGCGGCAGGTCGGCCAGCCCGACCCGACGGACGGCATCCGCCAGCGCCATCAGGTCGTCGGCCGAGGCACGCGGGCTGTTCAGGTCGCCGGGCAGCCGGATCACCTCCCACCCCCGGGGCGCGCTGAGGCGCTGGGAGTGGTCACGGCACAGGTCATAGGTGCCCGGCTCGGTGCGCAGGGCCAGCGGTCCCAGCACGGCGGTGGAGTCCGCGTAGACGTAGGTCAACGTGGCCACGGCCGGGCCGGCGCACGCGGTTCGCGAGCAGCGCCGGTTGATCACCGGGCCACGGTACCGCCGCCGACCCCCGCAGCCCGGGAGCACCGGGCCGTGTGTGGCGCGATCGCGACCCGCGCAAACCTCGTAGGGTGGGGGCCATGAGGCGTCGGGAGCGACACGGACGGGGACTGCGCGGACCCCTCGCCGCCCCGAACCCGATCACCGGCGCCCCGGTTCCGCTGCGGCAGCACGCCCGGGGCGTGGACTTCTTCGCCGGCGCGCTGCGCGCCTCGGTGGCCCGCACGGCACGCTCGTGCCCGCGGGCCCTGGTCGGCATCGACGTCGGGTTCGAGGAGGTCCCCAGCAACCTCGACGGCTGGGCGAGCGCCCGGGTGCCGCTGGCTGCCGCCGTGCCCGCGCGGCCGGGTCACAACGGCCAGGTGGTGCTGTTCCGGCGTCCGTTGGAGCACCGCGCCAGCTCGCGGGCCGACCTGCGCCGGCTCGTCCACCGGGCACTGCTCGAACAGCTCTCCGCGCTCACCGGCATCGGGATCGAGGAACTCGACCCGTCGGTCGACCCCACCGAGGACTGATCCGGCGGCGTCAGCTGCCGGCGTGCGGGTCGAACACCGCCGGCGCGTCGCCGTGGGTCTCCTCCGCGGCCAGGTCGATGACCGCCAGGCCGTGCACCTTGCCCAGCCGGTCGGTGCTGACCAGCGCCCCGCGCAGGTCGGTGGCCCCGGTCTGGACCCGCACCACGTTGGTCGCCGCCCTCGCGAGGGCAACCTCGACGATCGAACCGGCCGGCACACTCACCTGCTGCGGCTGGGCGTCGTCAGCTGTGGTCCCGGCGGTCACCGTGACCGCGGCCTCGGCCGCCCCCGGGTTGGCCAGCTGGAGCACGGTGGTGGCGCCCTTGCCCAGCGCCAGGGCCCACACGGCGTCGCTCGGCAGCGGTCGGGTCGCGACGGTGTAGGCCGGGTCGTGCCGGGTCTGACTGCCCCCGGTGTCGAGCCACATCCCCGCCGTGACCGGCTGCGTGGCGGTCAGCGTCAGCGCGCCCGGCTGGCTGTCCAGGGTGGTCTCCAGATCGACCGTTCGGGTGGTCTGCGGCGGCACTTCCACCTGCTCGGCGCCGGCCAGGCCGACCGGTCCGTCCTTGCCGAGGCCGCCGACGGCGACGGTGGCGGTGCGGTCGCCGGGGTTGGTCAGCACCAGCGTCCGGGCGCCCTCCCCCGCCGGGACGCCGGGGACGACCAGCTCGGTCGCCGGCGCCGTGGTCGCGTCCAGCCAGTCGGCGCCCAGGGGGGCGTCACCCTGCCACGTGCGCTGCCGGACGAACGCCGCCACCCGGCCGTCGCTGCTGCTCACCTGGATCGTGACCGGCCCGGTGAGGCGGGCCAGGTTGCCCAGCGAGATCGTCTCCACGGAGTTGCCCTCCACCCGGACGCCGCGGGGCGCGCCGAACCGGCCCTTCTCACCGAAGGCGGTGAGGTCGACCGAGGCCGGGGTGCCGTCGAGGTTGGCCACCACCACTTCCGACTGCGCGATCGTGCGGATGTCGACGCCGGTGAACCAGTGCTCGGTCGCGGGGGCGGTGCAGGCGGCGGCGGAAAGGCCGCGGTCGCCGCCGGCCTCCGCCGCGACGGACGTGGTCGCGCCGAACGGGTTGGGCAGCAGGGCGGAGACCCGCAGCGGGACGCCGGGGTCCCTGACCACCCGCAGACCGGTGGCGTCGGTGACCTCGGTGGGACGGGCGACCGTGGCGGTGCGCAGGCCCGACCCGGTCGACAGCGCTGCCACCCGCACGGTCGCGGTGGGCGACTCGAATGCCGGGCACACCACCGAGACGCGGGTCTCGGACACGGTGAAGGGCGTGGTCGGCAGGGGCTGCGGGCCGATCAAGGTGGCGGCAAGGGTGGCCACGGCGACGCCGCCCACGATCGCACCCGGCCAGATCCAGCGGTTCATTCGGCACCTCCGGCCGCGCGTCGGGGACCGGACGCCTCGTTGCGGCGGCGCACCGACGGCGCCGCCATCACGGCCAGGACGAGGAGCCCGGCCAGCTGCACCCAGACCCACCACAGCGAGCCGGCGTCGAGCCGGTAGTTGAGCGGGCCGGACGCGTCGCCGACCGCGAACCGGGTGGCCGGCTCGCCGCCGGTCGCGGTCGCCAGCCGGGTCGCGCCGACCTGGACCACCCAGCGGGGGTCGGGCGGCTCGGCGAGGTGCAGGGTGCGGCCGGTCGGCCCGCCCTCGATCACCGAGCCCTGGCCCACCGGTGTCCGGCTGTCGTCGGCGCCCACGACCACCGCGATCGCGGACTCGGGCACCGGCCACACGTACTGGGTGGCGTCGCCGGTGCCCAGGCCGAGGCCGGGCACGTTGTTGATCGCCAGCCGTTGGGTCGAGCTGCCGCCGGTGAGGGTGACGTTCGTGACCCCGAGGGTCACCAGGTCGGGGAGCAGCTGGTCGTCGGCGCTGTCGCCGACCAGGCGCGCTGCCACCGACGCGGCGAGCTGCTTGGCGGCGGCGTCACCGCCGAACGCAACCCCGCGCTCGCCGTCGCCCAGCCGCGCGAAGTCGTCCTCGAGCAGGGCCCAGCGGACGCTGTCGCCGGTGGCCACCAGGGCCAGCGTCCGCCCGGGCGTGGCCGAGGTCTGTGCGTTGCGGACGAAGGCGGGGACGGTGCCCACCGCCCCGCGGGTGAGCCCGGTCTGGCCGCCGATCACCCACCACACTCCGCCGAGAAGCATCGCGAGCACACAGATCAGGGCGGTGCCGAGGCTGGTCAGGTGGCGCAGGCCGAGGTCGCGTCCCTGGAGTTCGGTGGCGATGCCGTCCAGCCCCGCACACGCGGCGAGCACCAGCGCGGCAACGGCGAGCAACTGCCACTCCAGGGCCTGCGGCCGCGACCAGCTGCCCGGCGGCAGCTCCACGACCAGCCGGGTGAGCACCACCGCGACCACGACGGCCAGGCCGGCGCCGGCGAGGGCACGCCCGGACACCCCGGGGTGGCGGGCGGCACCGGCGATGGCGGCGAACCACAGCACGGCGAAGAACGCGATCGAGATCCACAGCGGCGGGCTGGCGTCCAGCGTATGGCCGACCAGGACCAGCCACGGCTCGGACGTGGTCAGCGGCGCGAGCTGCGGTTCGGCGCCGGTGAGCAGGCGTCCGGGGTAGCGCAGGACGGTCGAGCCCCACGGCCCGACCAGCAGCAGCAACGGCGCAGCGAGCACCAGCGCCCACTGCGCCCAGGCCCGGGCGCGACGGGCGGACAGGCCGGTCAGCACCGCGGCGGCCAGGGCCGGCACCCAGAACAGTGGCACCAGCGCGCAGGCCAGCAGGAGCCAGAACGCGACCGCGCCGGCCCGACGCCAGCTCCAGTCGCCCTGGGAGAGCCACAGCCAGCCGCTGTAGGCGAGCATCGGCAACAGGATCGAGGTGGCGGCGAGCCCGAAGCTGCCGACGTTCAGCCCGCCGATGAGCACCGGTCCGAGGGCATAGCCAAGGGCGCCCAGACCGGCGAGGCGCCGGTCGGCGACCAGCTGGCGCAGCAACCGGAAGGCCATCAGCCAGGCCAGCGGGACGGTGGCGACGAAGGTGGCGGTGACCAGCCACTCGGGACGGCCGAGGGTGAGCAGCGAGAACAGCCCGGCCAGGCCGACCCAGGGGGCACCGGAGACGTCGCCGGATCCGGGGACCGGTGCGAGGTAGGACGACATCAGCGACGTCCAGGCCTCGGGGGCGGCCAGCAGCTGCGAGCCGCTCAGCGAACCGGTGCCGAACGCGGTGCGCGCGGCCGCCAGTGCCGCCACGCCGAGGACGACCAGGCCGGTGACGGCCAGCGGGAGCCGGTGTCGCCGGTCGGCGGTCTCGGCGAAGTCGTCGCCGGTCATCTCGTCGAGGCTGACCGCGGAGCCCCGTCCGGTGAACGTCTGGGTCCACTCGACCAGCCGCCCGGCGACCTGCTCGGCGCCGCGACGCAGGCCCGCCCAGCGGCTGGGCCGCATCGCGTGGGTGGCCTGGCGGGCGGCCGGGGTGATCGGCAGCGAGGCGAGCCGGTCGGTCACCGAGTGCCGCAGCCGGCGCCCGGTGAGCCAGCGTCCCAGGCCGCGCACCTCCTCGGACGCGCGCTCGGGGTCCTTGCCGAGGAGCAGCCCCAGCGCGCTGAGCAGGCACACCACGACGAGCCGGAGGGACGTCAGCCACCGGCGGGCCGGACGGGTGTTGCCGGCCACCAGCGCGAGCCCGGCGGCGCGGTCCTCGGCGGGGTCGCCGTACGGGGAGTGGTCGATCACCTGGGCGGCGGGTTCGGCCATCACGCGGTAGCCGGCGAGGTTGGCGCGCCAGCCGAAGTCGAAGCCCTGGTGGCTGCGCGGGAGTTCGTCGTTGAAGCCGTCCAGGAAGCGCCAGGCGTCGCCGCGGACGAGCATGCCGCCCGCGGGTACGCCGAGGGCGCGGACCGCCTCGAGTTGGCCCTGGTAGAGCTCCCCGGGTTCGGTGAGCGGACGCAACCGGCCACTGCCGCTGATCGTCTGCGCCCAGTCGCTCACCAGGGTGCCGGCGCCGCGGCGGCGCGGCTCGATCAGAAGGGCGCCGACGACGGCGGCGTCCGGGTCGATCCGGACCCGCTCGAGCAGGGCGGTCAGCGCCCCGGGCAGCGGTTCGACCTCGTCGGGCACGATCCAGAACCAGTCGCCGGGCGCGTCCCCGGGAAGGCTGTCGCGGATCTCCTCGACGACGGCCTCGGAGTCCTCCACCGCGTCTCTGGTGCGGGTGGTGGCAGGCTCGCCGAGCACCGGCAGGACGCCGGCGACGACATGGAAGGAGCTGTAGTCGGGGGGTGCGGTGCGGTCCACGGTGCGCAGCCAGGCCCAGGGGTCCTCACCGGAGACGTTGTCCTCGCTCACGCACAACCTTTCGGACCGACTCGCTGAACCGAAGGTACAGCCTACCGCCGAGCCCCGACCCGCTCGTCCGGGGTGAACGGAAGGGGGACTGTCCCCTCACCGTTCAGGGCTCCAGCACGGGGCGTCCGCAGGAAAGGCGACGGTCCCCGCTTCTGCGGGATCAGATGACGCGCTTCTTCAGGCGGCGGCGCTCACGCTCGCTCAGGCCGCCCCAGATGCCGAACCGTTCGTCGTTGGCGAGCGCGTACTCCAGGCACTCGGAACGGACGTCGCAGGTGAGGCAGACCTTCTTGGCCTCCCTGGTGGAGCCGCCCTTCTCGGGGAAGAAGGCCTCCGGATCCGTCTGGGCGCAGAGAGCGCGGTCCTGCCAGCCCAACACGCCCTCGGCGTCCGGCTCCGTGATCAGGAACAGTTCCTGCATGAGATTTCTCCTCGACCCAGCCCACAACTCGACGTCGCGAACTACTTGGAGAGAATTACACGCCTGTCATTCACGATAAGTCAACCCCGGTGGGCTACCATTCGGCACCCTCCTCCGCGGGTCCCCCGAACGGGTGACTATGCCCCTGCAGGCCCGTTGCGGGGGCCGTCGGGGTCCTCGTCGCGGAAGATCTGGGCGCCCACGTCGGTCGACAACCGGGGTGCCCCCGGGGCGCCGGACGCGGCGTCGTCGGCCGTCCGCCACACCGCCCCGGTCGCCTCGGACCGCTGCCAGGTCGTGCGCGGCTGGGGCTCCTCGACCGGCTCCGGCGTCGCCGCGGACGCCTCCAGCTCGGCGGGGGCGGCGGGCTCGGCGGTGTCGATCCGACCCGCGCTCACCCCCCGCACCAGCACCCACAGCGCACCGGCGGCGACCGCCTTCAGGATCAGGTCGAGCAGGCCGCCGATGATCTCCAGCGCCACGCCGAACGCGTTGCCGGCGGCGGCCACGCCGAGGACCGTGCACACCGCGGTGAGCACGACGCCGATGCTGAGCACCCAGGCCGCGGTCAGCGTCACCGCGAACGCGTGCCGGGTGGCCGGGGCGATGAAGAAGCACATGCAGACCAGCGCGACCACCGCGATCACCAGCGAGATGTTCATCAGCGACGCGCCGATCGCGGCGAACGCCTCGAACACCGGCACGGCCTGGCCGAGCAGCTGCACCAGCTGGACGATGCCGAGCACCAGGTTCGCCACCACCAGCGCGATCAGCGCCCAGGCCAGCGGCTCACGGATGCGCTTCAGGTTCTCGATCATCGATTCCTCCGGGTGCGTGCGGACGGACAGGTTCTACCAGCCCGCGTCGAGTTCAGGCGAACTGCGGTCCGGCTTCGGCGGTCACCGCGGCCACCAGTTCCTTGATGCGCTCGGCGTCCTCGGCACGGGCGACCAGCGTGGCCTCCGGCGTCCGGACGACGACCAGCCCGCTCACGCCGAGCAGCCCGATGACCGAGCCCGGGTCGGCGTTCACCACCACGTTGTCCGTGGCGTCCACCGAGACGCTCAGCCCGGACACCGCGTTGTCGGCGGTGTCGGTGCCCAGGATCTCGGCGAGGCTGGCGTAGCCGCCCACGTCCCGCCACTGCACGGGCAGGGCCACCGCGGCGACGTGCCCGTTGCCCTGCCCGGTCGAGACCGGCTCCATGATCCCGTAGTCGACGGACGTCTTCGCCAGCGTCGGGAAGATCTCGTCGAGCCGCTCGGGGTGTTCGGCCAGTGCGGTGATCGACGCATGGTTCGCGGGCAGCAGCAGCCGCAGTTCGTTGAGCAGCGCGGACGCGCGCCACACGAACATGCCGGAGTTCCACCAGTACTCCCCGGAGGCCAGGTAGCCCTCGGCCACCTCGCGGGCGGGCTTCTCGGCGAACTTCAGCACCCTGTGGGCGCCCGCGAAGCCGGCGAGCGGTTCGCCACGGTGCAGGTAGCCGTAGCCGGTGTGCGGGCTGGTCGGCACGACGCCGAGGGTGACGAGGACGTCGGGGTCGGCCTCGGCGACGGCGAAGGCGGTGTCCAGGCAGGCGGCGAACACCTCCACCGGTTCGATCACCTGGTCGGCCGAGACCTGGGCGATCACCGCGTCCGGGTCGAGGCGGTGCAGCACGGCGGCCGGCCAGGCGACGGCGTTGAGCGAGTCGCGTCCGACCGGTTCGCCGAGAATGTTGCCCGCGGGCAGTTCGGTGAGCTGTTCGGCCACCACGTCGGCGTAGGCGGCGCCGGTGACCACCCACACCCGCTCGGCGGGGACGGACGCGAGCGCGCGCTCGAAGGCGAGCCGCAGCAGGCTCTTGCCGTTCACGAGCGGGAGCAGCTGCTTGGGCGTTCCCTGGCGGGAGAGCGGCCAGAGCCTCGTGCCGGACCCGCCGGCCATGATCACGACGTAGCGCATGAAGTGAGCGTAAGGGACGCGTGGGACGAGCGTCGCCGACCGCCTACCATGACCGCGTGGCGGAGAACCCGATCGTGCGTGCCCTGGCCGACCGCGTCCGGACGTCCGGGTCCGGTCCGCTCCTCACCTGGTACCGGCCGGCGGACGGCGCGCGCACCGAGCTGAGCGTCCGCACCTTCGCCAACTGGGTCGACAAGACCGCGAACCTGCTGGACACCCTCGGCATCGAGGGCACCGTCGCCGGCCCGGTGAGCGTCGAGGCGCCCGGGCACTGGATGAGCCTGGTCTGGCCGGTGGCCGCGTGGCAGCGCGGGTGTGGGTACCGCGCCGGGGCTCCGGACGCCGGCACCGAGCTGGTCGTGGTGGGCCCGGCGAACCCGCTCCCCCACCTGCCGGCGCTCACCCTCGCCTGCTCGCTGCACCCGCTGGGGCTGGGCCTGCGCGGGCTGCCCGACGGCGTGCTCGACTACACCGGCGAGGCGCTGGCCGAGCCGGACGCGCACTGGGCGACCGGGGTGGACGCCGGGTCCCTGGCCTGGAGCGACGCCGAGCGCTCCCTCACCCACGCGGCGACCGCCCTGGTGCCACCCGTCGCCGGACGGGCGCTGGTGCGTCCGACCGATGCCTGGACGAGCCTGGCGGGCGCCGTGCTCGGCCCGATCCTGGGCGGCGGCTCCGCCGTGGTGGTCGAGGGCGACGTCGGCGCGGACGAACTCGTCCGGATCGTCACTGCCGAGCGGGTCGACGACCCGGTGGCATGATGGCCACGGCCCCAGAACCCTCACGGACGGACCACATGAACACTCCGCTCAGCCGTCGCTCGCTGCTGTCCACGGCCGGCCTGACCGCCGCCGGGCTCGTCACCGGCGGCTTCGCCGCGTCCACGCTCACCGGCTGCTCCGGCCCGAACATCGCGCGGCCCACCGCGTCCCCCAACGGGGCGATCACCGCCCAGCTCGACGAGGTGCTGAAGACCATCGCGAACGGCAGCGACAAGTTCGGCGTGTACGTGCAGGACGTGCGCACGGGCGGCACGTACAGCTTCAACGGCGACTACGCGAGCCAGAACGCGTCCATGGTGAAGGTGATGATCGCGCTGATGGCCCTGCGGAAGGCCGGCGGGCTGCTGGGCGCGGACCTCGACCCGGTCGCGACGAAGATGATCACCCAGTCCGACAACGACTCGGCCGAGACGCTGTGGGCCTACGGCGGCGGGGCGGACGCCTACCAGACACTGGCCGACGAGTTGAAGATGACCCACACGCACCGCGACGAGAACCGTCCCGACTGGAGCTGGACCTGGACGACCCCGTCCGACCAGGTGCTGCTGCTGACCTACCTCACCGAGGGCGGGACGGACGCGTTCACCACCGAGCAGGGCGCCTACGTCTACGGCCTGATGGGCAAGGTGCAGGACGACCAGACCTGGGGAGTCGGCCAGCCGAAGTCGTCCGACGTGCAGGTGCACCTCAAGAACGGCTGGGTGCAGTTCAAGTCCAGCGACAACCTGTGGGCGGTCAACTCGATGGGCACCGTGGAGGGCTCCGGACGCAACTACCGGCTGGCCGTGATGACCCGCGTCGCCGACTTCGCCACCGGCCGCGAGGTCACCTCCGAGGTCGGCAAGTGGGTGTTCTCGATCCTCGGCTCCGGGACGCTCTGACTCAGCCGCTGACCTTGCAGATGCTGTCGAGGTTGTCGGTGTTGTTCTTGCTCGACTTCGTCGCCGACGGCTTCGGGCTCGCCGAGCCGGACGTGGACGCGGACGGCGCCGGCCCGGCGTCCTCGGCCTCGGCGTCGGCGACCTTGTCGGTCACCACCTGACGGATCTTGGCGAAGTTCGGGTTCATCGGCTCGATCAGCGGCGGGGTGAAACTCACCGAGGCCATCGGCAGGGCCTTGCCCTTCACCGCCAGGTCGAGCAGGGTGCCGAGTTCGCTCGTCGGCACGTTGGTCGCGACGATCTGCTCGCCGGCCTTGGCGATGTCCTGGAACTTGGTCAGCACCGTGGCCGGGTTCAGTTGGCGCAGCATGGCGTTCAGCACGCACTTCTGCCGGATCATGCGCTCGTAGTCGGTGGAGTACTCCCGGGAGCGGGCGAACCAGAGCGCGTGGAAGCCGTCCAGCTTCACGTTCTTGCCCGGCTCGATCCAGTCGTAGACGCCCTTGGGGCCGTGCAGGCTGCCGATCGGCACCCGCTTGCCGATGTCGAGCCGGATGCCGCCGACGGCGTTGATCAGCTGCTTGAAGCCCTTCAGGTCGATCATCGCCCAGTAGTTGATCTTCAGCCCGAGGATCTCCTCGATGACACCCTTGGTGGCCTCGACACCGGGGTACTTCACACCCGGGAACAGCTTCTTGTTCTGCACCGCGAGGGTGTAGATGCCGTTCAACATGCAGGCGTCGGCCAGGTTGGTCACCTTGCAGAAGTAGCCGTTGGGGTACTTCGCGTGCAGCGGGGAGTCGGCCGGGAACGGCGCGTGCTGCAGGTTGCGGGGCAGGCTGAACAGCACGGTCCGTCCGGTCTCGGCGTCGATGCTGGCGACCGTCATCGAGTCCGGACGCAGGCCGGTGCGGTCCGCGCCGGCGTCGCCGCCGAGCAGCAGGACGTTGATGCGTCCGTTCTGCACCTGGGTGTCGCCGCCGCCGCCGAACACGTTGCCGATCAGCTTGGCCGCGTCGAACGCGCCGGACGCGCTCCACGCGACCGTGCCGCTGGTCACGACCAGGACCAGCGCGAGCAGGCCCGAGACCCACCGGCCGGCGGTGGAGAGGTGGCGCGGGTTGGCCAGCCACCAGGCGTCCAGCAGCAGCAGGATCCAGCCCAGGGCCAGCACCGGCACCGCCCACTGGAGGACCGTCAGCACGAAGGGGCTCGCGATCAGGCCGATCACCGGGTTGCGGACGCCGGGGATGAGCAGCAGGACCCCGACGAACACGAGGAGGCCGATCAGCGTCATCCAGGTGCGGACGCCGACCAGGCCGAGGCGCCGCTTGCCCACCGCGAGCTGCGCGGACCCGGGCATGACGATGGTCATCAGCATCAGGACGAGCGAACGCCGCATGGCGATGCCCTGGCTGCGACGCAGCGGTGTGGGCATCTCCACACCGGCGGGCTGGGCTGTCGTGGCCATGGAAGAACTCCTGCGGGGAAGGCTGTCGGGCGCTCTCCAGTATTACCGGCGCACCCCAGCCCTCCTCGGTGCCGCGCCGCCGACCCCCACGGACTCAGTGGTCGACGCGGTAGCGCAGGTGGACGGCGCTGCCGGTGCCCAGGCAGTCCATCAGGGTCAGGTCGCGCCGGATCGGGAGCTCGTCGAACATCCGCAGGCCGCCGCCGAAGACCAGTGGGGCGATGTGCAGCGAGATCTCGTCCACCAGGCCCTCAGCGAGGAACTGGCGTCCGACGTCCGCCCCGCCCATCACCGAGATGTCGTCCTCGCCGGCCCGCTCCCGGGCGGCGGCCAGGGCCGCCCGCGGGCCATCGGTGACGAACGTGTAGACCGATCCGGGCGGCAGCGCCGACGGTGGCTGGTGGGTGAGCACCACCACCGGCTTGCGGGCCGAGCCCGTCGGCCCGTCCGGGCCCCACCAGGGCAGCGCGTGCTCGAAGTTGGTGCGTCCGGTGACCACCGCACCGAGGGTGGCGCTGGCCTTGCGCAGCAGCTCGAGGCTGCTGTCGTCGCCGCCGAACGCCCACTCGTGCAAGCGCTCGCCGCCTTCACCGAGCGGCTGTTGCGGCGTCTGCCCCGGGGCGACGATGTAGCCGTCGAGCGACATGCTGATGTCGAAGATCACCCGTCCCATCGGTTCTTCCTCGCTGGTCAGAGCCGGCGGCCGCCGGGTGTCGACAGCAGTACCCGGAGCGGTGGCACCTTCACCGTCCGGCGGTCAGGACGTCAGCGGCAGCCGCAGCGGGCCACCACCGCCGCCTCCCGGTCGAGCCAGTCGTAGACCCGGTAATAGCTGGACGCGTCGTTGCCGAGCTCGGCGAACACCAGCACCGCCCCGTCGGCCGTGGTCAGCCAGCCGGCGAGCGCGGCCAGCCCGCTCAGCGTGCCGGTCTTGGCGTGGACGGTGTGCCGTCCGGCCTTCTCCGACGGGTCGTCGAAGCGGTGTTCCAGGGTGCCGCTCTCGCCGGCCACCGGCAGCCCCGCCAGGATCGGGGCGAACGCGGCGTCGGCCAGCGCGAGCCGGATGGCGGCCGCCAGCCCGTTGGCGGTCAGCTTGCTGCCGGGGGCGAGCCCGCTGCCGTCCAGGATCTTCTGTCCCGACTTCCACAGCCCGCGCTCGGTGAGCCAGGCCGTCACGTTCGCGGACGCGCCGGTGAAGCTGCCCGCGGCTCCGCGCGCGACCGCGGCCTGCCGGGAGAGCGTCTCGGCGGCCACGTTGTCGCTGACCAGCAGCGTGCGCCGGATGATGCGGTCCAGCGTGGTGGACGTCACCCGGGCCAGCTCGGTGGCCGCCGGGTCGGCGTGGGCGGCGGCGATCGAGGTCACCTTCACGCCGGACGCCTTCAGCCGTCGGGCGAACGCGTTGGCCGCCGTTCGTGCCGGGTCGGAGGAGGCGCGTCCGTTGCTGAGCTTGCCGGAGTTGATCTCGAGGGCGGCGATGCGGGCCTCCCAGCCCTTCCACCGCGACTTCCAGTGGGGCGAGAACGTGGGTCCGCTGAACAGGGACGCGTCGTAGCGGAGGGTGACCTTGCTGCGTCCGGCGGCCTTCAGAGCGGTCAGGGTCGCCTTCGCGAGCTTCGCCAGCGACGCCGGCTTGTAGCTCGAGGTGGAGGTCTTGTCGGTGAGCAGCGGGTCGCCGCCGCCCACCAGCACGATGCGTCCGTTCCCCTCGTCGACGACCCTGGTCGCGAACGTCGCGTCGGCGCCGAGGACGTCCAGCGCGGTCATCGTGGTCAGCACCTTCATGGTGGAGGCCGGCGTCAGCGGCGTGTTCGCCGACCGCGCGGCCAGCTCCTGGCCGTCGGTGGTGGTGACGACCAGCCCGACCTTGCCGATGTTCTTCGTGGAGACCTTCTTCAGCTTCGCCGTCAGGATGGCCGGGTCCGGCAGCGGCGCGGCCTCGACCGCGGGGACGGCGAGCGGGACGGCCGCGGCGGACGGTTCCACCACGCTGCCGGCGAGCACGACCGAGGCGACCGGGACGGCCAGTAGTGCCGCGAGCCGGGCGAGCATCCGGCGGGGACGAACGCCGGCGGTCAGGTTTTCGGGGGGAACCATGGGACCACATCCTTCCAGACGTCGCCCCGGGGGGACAGCCCTCAGGAGCGGCCGGCCGCCCCGGTCACGAAGTCGGCCACCTCGTCGAGCATCTCCACCAGGTGCTCGGGGGTCCCGGTCCACACCATCCGGGAGGTCGGCAGCCCGGCGACGATCATCGATGCCGTGAGGTCGTCGATCGCCAGGCCCCGGGGTGCTGGACGGGCCGCGATGGCAGCCGCCCGTGCGCGCTGGTCGGGGGTCAACCCGGCCCACCAGGCCTCGAGCTGGTCGGTTCCGGTCACGGCGTCGATTCTGCCGCACCGGCGAGGCTGGCCAGGCGACGTTCGAGGTAGCGCCGCTCCGGACCGGTGGGCGCCAGCCCGATCGCCTCGCGGTAGAACCGGACGGCGTCCCCGACCCGCCCGTCCCGACGGCTGAGGTCGGCCCGGGCGGCGGGCAGCAGGTGGTGGCCGTCCAACTCCCCGGACGTGGCCAGCGCGTCCAGCAGGGCCAGCCCGGCCCCCGGGCCGTCCGCCATGCCGACCGCGACGGCCCGGTTGAGCTCGACCACCGGGGTCGCCGGCAGCTCGTCGTAGCGGGCGAGGATCGCCCGCCAGTCGGTGTCGGCGGCGGTGGGCGCCAGGGCGTGGACGGCCTGGATCTCGGCCTGCACCCGGTACGGGCCGCGCCGGCCCGGGGCGGTGCCCGCGAGCCCGGTCGCTCCCGCAAGCACGGCCAGCCCTTCGGCGATCTCCGGCCCGTTCCAGCGCGTCCGGTCCTGCTCCTCCAACGGCACCAGGTCGCCGGCGGCGTCCGTCCGGGCGGTCGACCGGGCGTGCTGGAGCAGCATCAGCGCCAGCAACGCCCGCGCCTCGTCGTCGGGGAGCAGCCCGACCAGCAGCCGGGTGAGCCGGATCGCCTCGGCAGCGAGGTCGAGGCGCTGCAGCGCCTCCCCCGAGCTGGCCGCGTAGCCCTCGTTGTAGATCAGGTAGAGCACGGCGAGCACCGCGTCCAGGCGCTCGGGCAGCGCCTCGGGCGGCGGCACCCGGTACGGGATGCCGGCGTGCGCGATCTTGGCCTTCGCCCGCACGATCCGCTGCGCCATCGTGGGCTCGCTCACCAGGAACGCGCGAGCCACCTCCGGCGTGGTCAGGCCGCCGACCGTCCGCAGGGTGAGCGCGACCCGCGACTCCAGGGGCAGGGCGGGATGGGCGCAGGTGAAGACCAGCCGCAGCCGGTCGTCCCACTCTGGGTCGGCGACCGTGAGCTCGGCCGGGTCGTCACCCGCGTGCCCTCGGGCGTCCTCCATCATGCTCCAATCGCGCAGCTTGCCGGTCTCCACCCCGTGGCGGCGCAGCCGGTCGAGGGCGAGGTTGCGGGCGGTCGTGGTCAGCCAGGCACCCGGGGTGCGCGGGACGCCGTCCCTGGCCCAGGTGGTCAGCGCCCGCTCGAACGCGCCGGACGCGGCGTCCTCGGCCACGTCCCAGTCGCCGGTGACCCGGATCAGCGTCGCCACCACCCGCGCCCATTCGGTCTCGAAGGCGGCGCGGACGGCGGCGCCGACCGCCGCGTCGGGTGCGGCGGCCGGCAGGCCCTCGGTCGCGGTCAGCGGGTTCCTCCGACGGCGGGCTCGGTGCGCCGGTCGCGGTCGGAGGCCTCGCCCTCGGCGCGCGCCACCTGGTCGCCCATCGGGTCGAACGGCCACACCGGGGTCAGCACGAGCTGGCCGCCGCGCGCCATCGGGTGCTTGGCGGCCACCTCGATCGCCTCGTCCAGCCCGCTCACCTCCAGCAGGTCGAAGCCGGCGATCCACTCCTTCGCCTCGCTGAACGGGCCGTCGGTGACCAGCACCTTGCCGCCGCGGTTGCGCACCAGGGTGGCGTCGGCGGGCGGGCGCAGCACGTCACCGAACAGCCGGACGCCGCGTCCGTCCATCTCCTCGACCCAGGCCTCGACGTCACCCTCGCCGTCCTTCTCCCCGTCGGGGTCGACGCAGACGAACAGCACGTAGCGCTGCCCCTTCGCCTCGCGCAGGTGGAAACCCTCGGGCACCACCGTGTAGCCGGGAGCGGCGTCCGGCCACACCACGAACGGGCGCACCTCGGCGGTGCCGAAGATCGCGGCCGGGTGCTTCGCGGCGACCTCGATCGCCTCGTCCAGGTCGGCGGCGTTGATCACGTCGAAACCGCCCACCCACTCCCTGGCCTCGGTGTACGGGCCCTCGGTGGCCAGGACCTTGCCGTCCCGCACCTTGACGGTGGTGGCGTCCTGGCCCGGACGCAGCCGCTCACCCCACTCGGAGATGCCGCGCTCGATCGTGTCGGCGACCCACTCGCCGATGTGGTCCTCGGCCGGGTCGTACGGCTGCGGGTCGGTGCCCTCGGTGTACAGCAACACGTATTCCATGGCTCTTCCTTTCTCTCTTGCACCGACGACGAACGGGCACGGCCCGGATCGACACCTCGCACGAACACGCTAGGCAGAGTCGGTGCGCGGACGGAACCCCCGTGGCCGGACGGAGGCGGTGGCGGGCACAATCGGGTCCTCGGGATCGGGAGGAACAACGATGGGCCACGACCCGCGGGTGGACGACTACCTCGCCACGCTGCCCGACTGGCAGGCGGCGTTCGCGGCGCGGGTGCGCCGCGCGGTGCACGAGGCCGACCCGGAGGTCGAGGAGACGATCAAGCGGACGCGGCTGCCGTTCTTCGTGCTGCGCGGCAACATCTGCGGGCTCATGGGCACGTCGGACCACCTCAACGTGTTCGTCTACGACCCGATCGCGCCCGACCCGTCCGGGCTGATCAACCAGGGGCATGGCAACGCCACCGCGCGGTCGATCCAGCTGTACGAGGGCGACGCGCTGGACGAGGAGGCGCTGGTGGCGCTGTTCCGCGCGGTGATCGCCAACAACCGGGCCGGCGGGTGGCGAAAGCTGGTGCGCTGAGGAACGTCCTCAGGCCAGCGGGATCAGCCCGGCCGAAGTGGGCGTGAAGCCGCAGGCGTCGAGGTAGAAGCCGCGCAGGTGCTCCTCGAAGTCGACGTGCAACCACTCGCACGGCGACCTCTCCGCCTCCTCGGCGGCGAGCCTCACCAGCTGCGTCGCGATCCCCTGCCGGGCGTGGGACGCGGCCACGATCGTGTCGAGCAGGAAGGCGTGGACGCCGCCGTCCCAGGCCACGTTGACGAAGCCGACCAGGGTGTCGCCGTCGCGGGCGGTCACCCAGCCCAGGCTGAAGCGCTCGAGCTGGGCGTTCCAGTCGTCGTCGAGCAGGCGGTGGCCGAACGCCTCGGCGTGCAGCCGGTTCACCTCGTCGTTGGCGAAGGCTCCCCGCCAGGCGAGGCTGATCGCGGCCCTGTCCATGTCGCCGTCGCTCCTCGTTCCGCTCAGCCGCGGATCGCGGCGCCCTTCGCCTGGGCGGACGCGCGGAGCTCCTCCTGGAAGGCCACCATCTTCGCCGTCAGCTCCGGGTCGGACGCGGCCAGGATGCGGACGGCCAGCAGGCCGGCGTTGCGGGCGTTGCCGATCGCGACGGTGGCCACCGGCACGCCCGCGGGCATCTGCACGATCGACAGCAGGGAGTCCATGCCGTCCAGGTACTTCAGCGGCACCGGGACGCCGATCACGGGCAACGGCGTCAGCGCGGCCAGCATGCCCGGCAGGTGGGCGGCCCCGCCCGCCCCGGCGATGATCACCTTCAACCCGCGGGTGTGCGCGGTGCGACCGTAGGCGACCATGTCCTCCGGCATGCGGTGCGCGGAGACCACGTCCGCCTCGTAGGGCACGCCGAACTCGGTGCACGCGTCGGCGGCGGCCGACATCACCGGCCAGTCGGAGTCGGAGCCCATCACGATCCCGACCAACGGCTGCTCACTCATCGCTGTCCCCTCTCAGGTACCGGGCCGCGCGCCAGGCGCGTCCGGTGGTGTCCTCGACGTCGTCGCCGACGGCGGTGACGTGGCCGACCTTGCGTCCGGGCACCACGTCCTTGCCGTACAGCTGCACCTTGATCGCCCGGTCGAAGGCGAACAGCCCGTCCAGCCCGCCCAGCAGGTCGGTGCGGGGGCCGCCGAGCACGTTCACCATCACCGCGCACGGCGCGACCATCGCGGTCGAGCCCAGCGGGAGATCGGCCACCGCGCGCAGGTGGTTCTCGAACTGGCTGGTGACGGCGCCGTCGATGCTCCAGTGGCCGGTGTTGTGCGGACGCATCGCGAGCTCGTTGACGACGATCCGGCCGTCGCGGGCCTCCATCAGCTCGACGGCGAGGATGCCGACGACACCGAGTTCCTGCGCGATCCGCAGGGCCATCGCCTGCAGGTCGCGGACCTGGTCGGGACGCAGCCCGGGCGCGGGTGTCGTGGTGGCCACGCAGATGCCGTCGGTCTGGACGGTCTCGCTCACCGGGTAGACCACCGCCTGCCCACCCGGACGCCGCGCGACCAGCACGCTCAGCTCGCGGGTGAAGTCGACGAACTCCTCGGCGATCACGACGGCGTCCGCGCGCAGGCCGTGCAGCCCGTCGAACGGGATGTTGGCCTGCTCGGGGCCGTCCAGCTTCCACACTCCCTTGCCGTCGTAGCCGCCGCGCGAGGTCTTCGCGATGCACGGCCACCCGTACTCGTCGGCGAACGCGACCAGCGCGGCCGCGTCCGGCACCACCCGGTTCGTCGGGCACGGGACGCCGAGCGCGCCGAGCCGCTCGCGCATCACCGCCTTGTCCTGGGCGTGGACGAGCGCCTCGGGCCCGGGCCGGACGGCGATGCCGGCGGCCTCGAGGTCGTGCAGGATCTGCGTGGGCACGTGCTCGTGGTCGAACGTGACCACGTCGCAGCCGGCGGCGAAGGCGGCCACCGTGTCGGGGTCGGTGTAGTCACCGACGACGACGTCGTGCACCACCTGGGCGGCGGAGACGTCCGGGCCCTCGGCGAGCAGCCGGAGCCGCAGCCCCAGCCCGATGGACGCGGCGTGCATCATCCGGGCCAGCTGGCCGCCACCGATCACGCCGAGCGTTGCCGCGGGAGTCCTCACGCGGGGAGCTTATCGGCGGGTCCGGGTCGGGTCGGGTTCTGCCAAGATGGGGACATGACCGCGCACATCGTCGCCATGGGGGGCGGCGGCTTCTCGATGTCGCCGTTCGGCGCCCCGACGAACCTCGACCGCTACCTCGTCGAGCTGACCGGGAAGGCGTCGCCGCTGGTCTGCTTCGCGCCGACGGCGTCCGCCGACGACCCGCAGTACATCAACAAGTTCCTGCTCGCGTACGGGACGCTCGGCGTCCGCACGATGGTGCTCACGCTGTGGGAGGGCGGCTCGGCCGGGTCGGTCGCCCGGCTCGCGGAGGCCGATCTGCTGCTGGTCGGCGGGGGCCACACGGTGAACCTGATGGCGCTGTGGCAGGCGCACGGGGTGGACGAGGCGATCCGCGCGCGGAACGAGGCCGGCGACGTGGTGCTGGCCGGGGTCTCGGCCGGCGGGTCGTGCTGGTACCAAGGGTGCATCACCGACTCGTTCGGCGACTTTCGTCCGTGGCGTGGCGGGCTGGGCCTGGTGCCCGGGAGCTTCTGCCCGCACTTCGACGGCGAGGCCGAGCGGGCCCCGTCCTACACCGAGGCGGTGGCGGACGGCGGTCTGCCCGGCGGCTACGGGGCCGACGACGGCGCCGGCGTCCACTACGTCGACGGGGTGCCCACCAACTTCATCGCCGAGGCGGCCGGCCAGCGGGTCTACCGGGTGATGCCCTCCGACCTTCCGACCGCCAGCGGCGTCCTGGTGGAGCCCCAGCAGATGACGGTGCTCTAGGGCTCGCCTGCCTCCCGCGCGTCCGCCCGACAGTTCCCGCCCGTCCGGCCCGGCTCCCGCGCAAACGCCCCCGAAGTTGACAAACGCCCCCGAAGTTTCGGTGGCGAGGGGACAATTCGGGAGCGTTTGGCGTCGGCGCCGCAGGAAAGGCGATTGTCCCTTCTCCGCGCGGTCAGGCGTGCTGCATGCAGCGGGTCGACCAGGGACGGAACTCCAGCCGGTCCTCGTCGATCGGTTGCCCGCAGACTTCGCAGAGTCCGTAGGTGCCGTCGTCGAGCTTGGCCTGGGCGCGCCGGACGGCTTCGAGGGTGGAGTGGAGCGCCTGCGCCGACGAGGCGTCCGCCATCTGCTGGATCGCCTGGGTCGTGCCCTCCCCGATGCGCTTGCCGAAGCCGATCGTCGCGCCCTCGGCGGCCGGCGCCGTCAGCCGCTCGATCGAGCGTCGCAGGTCGGCTTGCTTCGCCTGGAGTTCCGCGCGGATCTCCGTCAGGTCGAGGTTCGTCACCGCCCCATCATGCCGCGACGCCCGTCCCCCGACACTCGCGAGGCGGCGACCGGCCGCATCCACGCACAAACGCCCCCGAAACTCACAGACGCCCGCGAAACTTCGGGGGCGTTTGTGAGTTTCGGGGGCGTTTGCGGGGGGACGGGGCCCCTCGGCGGAGGATCGAACCCCACGGCCGGGGGATCGAACCCCTTGACCGGAGATCGGACGCCTCAGCGGAAGATCAGCGTGCGCTGCACCACGAAGTTGACCGCGGTCGCGACACCCTGGGCGATCACGAAGCCCACCACCTGGGCGATCGTCTGGCTGCCCCACAGGCCGAGGACCCACGGGAACAGCACCGCGAACAGCCCCACCTGGAGCACGAAGGTCACCCCGTACAGCAGCACCACGGCCGCAAACTTGCGCTTCGAGCCGTCCGACCGGAACGTCCAGCGCCGGTTGATCAGGTAGGCGGTGGTCGTGCCGGCGACGAACGAGATCGCCTTCGCCGGCGTGTGGTCGAGCCCGGCCAGGTTCATCAGCGCGACGAGCAGGCCGAAGTCGACGACGGCCGAGAGCCCGCCGGTGATCACGAACCGGACCAGTTGCTGGTGCAGCGCCAGCTTCTCGGTCGCGCTGTCGGGCACCTCAGTGGTCATCAGCGGACGGCCCCGCCGGGGCGGTGCCCTTGTCGTTCCCGAACAGGAGTTCGGTCATCATCACGTGGACCCGCTCGACGTCCGGGATGTCGTCCAGCGTCACCGGCATGTCCGCGGCGGTGGTGAGGATCAGGGTCCCGCAGCCCAGCATCCGGTCGACCAGGCCGCGCGAGTACGCCACGTTGACGATGCGGGTCAGCGGCAGGTCGTGCCCGGTCTTGGTGATGATGCCGCGTCGCGTGATGATCCGGCGATCCGTGAACGTGTACGTCGAGGTGAGCCAGCGCAGGAACGGCACCAGCACCCACACGACCACCGCCAGCAGCGCCACCACGGCGACCACCCAGTCGGCGACGGGTTGCCAGCTGTCCGGCAGCACCGCGACGAGCAGGCCGGTCGCCACGCTGACCGCCACCAACACGATGGCCGGCACGATCAGCGCCTTCGCGTGCGTGCGCAGGTGCAGCACTTCGACTTCGCCCGCGCCGAGCAACGACGGATCAATCCCCATGCCGGCAATCGTCCCACAGATCCCGGGACGGGCCCGGGAGGACGATGGGGGCCGGGCTGAGGGGGACGGACGGGCGGCCCTTCGTGACGCTCGCCGGCGCTCGCTCCTCAGGACCGTCACCGGACTGGCGCTCGCTCCTCAGCGACCGTGGTCGCGCTCGCTCCTCAGGGACCAGGCTCAGCGCAGGTGCACCACGTCCCCGGCGGCGAAGGCGCGCTCGCCGCCGGCGACCGAGACCAGCAGGCAGCCGTCGGCGTCCACCCCGCTCCCCCAGCCCTCGACGAACTCGTCGGCCGACAGCTGCACGCGCACCCGGCGTCCGACCGACGCGCAGCGGGCGGCGTACTCCGCCCGCAGGTCGTCGGCGGCCAGCCAGCGGGTGTACCAGTCCCCGAGCGCGCCGAGCACGCCCGCGGCCACCGCGCCCGCGTCGACGCTCGCCCCGGCCAGTGCCAGCGAGGTGGCCGTGGGCACCGGCAACTGGTCCTCGGCCAGGGTCGTGTTGATCCCCATCCCCAGGATCGCGGCCGGCCCGTGCCCGGAGTCCACCCGCTCGGCCAGGATGCCGCAGAGCTTGCGTCCACCCACCAGCACGTCGTTCGGCCACTTCAGCTCGACGTCGACGCCGGTGGCCGCGCGCAGCCCGTCCGCCACCGCCAACCCGGTGACCAGCGGCAGCCACAGCCAGCGCCGCGCGTCGATCGCGGGCGGCGGGCGGAGCAGCACCGAGATCGCCAGCGACGTGCCGGGCGGCGCCTCCCACACCCGGGCGAACCGGCCCCGTCCGGTGCTCTGGTGGTCGGCGACCAGCACCGTCCCGGACGGCGCCCCGTCACGGGCAGCGACCGCGAGGTCGGCGTTGGTCGAGCCTGTGGAGGCGAGCGTCGCCACCTGCGTCCACACCGACCCCGGACGCACCAGGGTCGCGCTCAGGACGGCGGCATCGACGAGCGGTCGGTCGGTTTCGGGAATCACGGCCCAGACCCTATGCCCGCCGGAGGGCGAGGGTAAGGTCCCCTTCATGGCGCAGGACATCCACACCACCCGTGGCAAGGTCGCCGAGCTCGGGGAACGGATCGAACAGGCGAGGAACCCCTCCTCGGCATCCTCGGTGGAGAAGGTCCACGCCCAGGGCAAGATGACCGCCCGCGAACGCATCCTGATGCTGCTGGACGAGGGCACGTTCACCGAGTTCGACGAGTTCTCCCGGCACCGCTCCAACGCGTTCGGCATGGACGAGAAGCGCCCCTACACCGACGGCGTCGTCACCGGGGTCGGCTCGATCCACGGACGCCCGGTGTGCGTGTTCAGCCAGGACGTGACCATCTTCGGCGGCGCGCTGGGCGAGGTGTACGGGCAGAAGATCGTCAAGATCCTCGACTTCGCCATCAAGACCGGCTGCCCGATCATCGGCATCAACGAGGGCGGTGGCGCCCGCATCCAGGAGGGCGTGGTCTCCCTCGACCTGTACGCCCAGATCTTCCGCCGCAACACGCTCGCGTCCGGCGTCATCCCGCAGATCTCGCTGATCATGGGCGCGGCGGCCGGCGGTCACGTGTACTCCCCCGCGCTCACCGATTTCGTCGTGATGGTCGACCAGACGTCCCAGATGTTCATCACCGGACCGGCCGTCATCAAGGCGGTCACCGGCGAGGACGTCTCGATGGAGGAGCTCGGCGGCGGACGCACCCACTCCACGAAGTCCGGCAACTCCCACTACCTGGCCGCGGACGAGACCGACGCCATCGAGTACGTGCGCGAGCTGCTCACCTACCTGCCGCAGAACAACCTGGAGGACCCGCCGGTCTACGACGAGGCCGAGGCCGACCTCACCATCACCGAGCACGACCTGGTGCTGGACACGCTCGTCCCCGACTCGCCCAACCAGCCCTACGACATGCACGAAGTGATCAAGCGGGTGCTGGACGACGACGAGTTCCTCGAGGTGCACCGGCTGTACGCGCCCAACATCATCTGCGGCTTCGGCCGGGTCGAGGGACGCGCGATCGGCGTCATCGCCAACCAGCCGATGGTGTACGCCGGCTGCCTCGACATCAAGGCGTCGGAGAAGGCCGCCCGCTTCGTCCGTACCTGTGACGCGTTCAACATCCCGATCCTGACCTTCGAGGACGTGCCCGGGTTCCTGCCCGGTACCGACCAGGAGTGGGACGGGATCATCCGCCGAGGTGCCAAGCTGATCTACGCCTACGCCGAGGCCACCGTCCCGCTGGTGACCGTGATCACCCGCAAGGCCTACGGCGGCGCCTACTGCGTGATGGGCTCCAAGCCGCTGGGGGCGGACGTGAACCTCGCCTGGCCGACCGCCCAGATCGCGGTGATGGGTGCGGACGGGGCGGTGAACATCCTCTACAAGCGCGAGCTGGCGTCCGCCGACGACCCGGCCGCGCGTCGCACCGAGCTGATCGACGAGTACAACGACGAGCTGGCCAACCCCTACGTCGCGGCCGAGCGCGGCTACGTGGACAAGGTGATCTACCCGCACGAGACCCGCGCCCAGGTGATCCGGGTGCTGCGGCTGCTGCGCACCAAGCGCACCCAGCTGCCGCCGAAAAAGCACGGGAACATCCCGCTGTGAGCGCGCAGCCGGGCGGGACGGCGTCCGCCGAGCTCTTCACCGTCGTGGCGGGGAGCCCGACCGACGAGGAACTGGCCGCGCTCGGCGCGGTGGTCGTCGCGCTGCGCCGCGGGCGTCCGGCACCGCACACGCCGGCCACCAGCACGCTGGCCGGCGGCTGGCAGTCGTACTGGCACACCGTCCGCACCCCGCTGGTGCCCGGCCGGGAGGCCTGGCGCAGCAGTTTCCGCCTGTGAACACCCGAAACCTGTGGACCAAATACCTGCGAACCGGGTACAACCGGGCGGGCGAGCGGCCAGAATCTAGGTGAGGTATCGCTGAGGTTCCGGCACGTCGTCAACAACAGAAGGAGGGCGTGATGAGCGCCGTAGACGAGATCCTGTCCAGCATCGACCCGGCCCAGCTGGCCGCAGCCCTGGGCACCGACGAGGTGACCGCCCGCGACGCTGCGGCCGCGGCCATCCCCACCCTGATCAACAGCCTCCAGGCGAACACGGCGTCCGCCGACGGCGAGTCGGGGCTGCTGGCCGCGCTCGGCCAGCACGCCGACAGTGACCTGTTCGTGGGCGACCAGGTCGACCTGACCGCGGTCGACACCGCCGACGGCCAGAAGATCGTCGCGCACGCGTTGGCCGACGACCCGAACCGGCTCCAGGCTGTCAGCGGGCTCGGCGGCGGCCTGCTGTCCAAGCTCCTGCCGCTGCTCGCCCCGATCGTGATGAGCTACCTGGCCAAGAAGCTGGGCATGGGCGGCTCGTCCTCGACCCAGCAGTCGGACGCCTCGGGCGGCTCCGGCGACCTGCTCGGCACGATCCTGGGCAGCATCCTCGGTGGCGGCGGCGCCGGCGGGGCCGCGTCCGGCGGTGGCCTGGGCGACATCCTCGGGCAGATCCTCGGCGGCGGCCAGGCCCAGGCCGAGCCGTCCGGGTACGTGCCGGACACGTCCGGGTACGACAACTCGGGCGGGGTGTTCAACGCCCCGGGCAACGCCACCGGGATGCAGATCCCCACCGACAACAGCGCCGACCAGGGCTACGGCCAGCAGCAACAGCAGCAGGGGTCGGGCGACATCCTCGGGGACTTGCTCGGGCAGATCCTTGGGCGCTGAGGCGCCGCGGCTGGTCCTCGCTTCGGCGTCCCCGGCCCGTCTGGACACGCTGCGCAGCGCGGGCCTCGCGCCACAGGTGGTGGTCTCCGACGTGGACGAGGACGCCTTCGACGCGGCCACCGTGCCCGAACTCGTGGCCGTGCTGGCCCGGGCGAAGGCCGAGGCGGTGGCCGCCACCCTCGCTGGACCGAAAGGGGACAGTCCCCTTTCGGTCCAGGTCGGGCCGGGCGAAACGAAAGGGGACAGTCCCCTTTCGTTTCGGGTCGGGTCGGACGAGCCGGACGTCCTCGTCGTCGGGTGCGACACGCTGCTCGAACTGGACGGCGAGCCGTTCGGCAAGCCGTCCTCGCCGCAGGAGGCCGTGCAGCGCTGGCTGCGCATGCGCGGACGCACCGGCCACCTGCACACCGGCCACCACGTGGTCCGGCTCGGCCGCGCGCCGGGCACCGCGTCCGCCGTCGCGACCACCGGGGTGCGCTTCGCCGACCTCACCCTGGACGAGATCGAGGCCTACGTCGCCACCGGCGAACCCGGAAGGGTAGCCGGCGCGTTCACCACCGACGGGCTGGGCGGCGCGTACGTGACCGCGATGGACGGCGACCCCCACAACGTCGTCGGGATCAGCCTGCCCCTGCTGCGGGACCTGTTCGGACGCCTCGGGGTCACCTGGCACACCCTCTGGGCGTCCCCGTCCGTGGCGCAACCCTGACACCGTCACCCCACCGGCCGCGGACGCTAGCCTTGGAGCGCTATGACGAACATCGAGAACGTGCCCGTGGTCGTGGAGAAGAAGTCCCTGCTGCCGGCCTGGCTGCGCGCCATGCGTCCCAAGCAATGGGTGAAGAACGTCCTCGTGCTGGCCGCACCACTGGCCGCCGGCAGGCTGTTCGAGCCCGTGGTGCTGATGCAGTCGGCGTGGGCGTTCGTCTCGTTCTCGCTGGTGAGCGCGTCCATCTACCTGATCAACGACAGTCGCGACGTCGAGGCCGACCGGCTGCACCCCAAGAAGCGGTTCCGGCCGATCGCGGCGGGCGAACTGTCGATCCCGACCGCCTACGCGCTGGCCGCCCTCACCCTGGTCGCCTCGCTCGCGATCGGCTTCTGGGTGGCACCGCTGCTCGGGGTGACGCTCGCGTCCTACTGGGTGCTCCAGGTGCTCTACTCGCTGTTCCTCAAGCACCAGCCGATCATCGACCTGGCGATGGTGGCGGCCGGCTTCCTGCTGCGGGCGGTTGCCGGTGGCGTCGCGGCGAGCCTGCCGCTGTCCCAGTGGTTCCTCCTGGTGGCGTCCTTCGGGTCGCTGTTCATGGTGGCCGGCAAGCGCTACTCCGAGCTGAAGGAGGTCGGCGCCGAAGCCGGCACCCGGGCGAGCCTCGAGCGCTACACGAAGTCGTACCTGCGCGAGGTGTGGTCGATCTCGATCTCGATCGTGATCATGTCCTACAGCCTGTGGGCGTTCGAGCAGCGCTACACGAACATGTTGTGGGGCATCCCCTGGACGACGATCTCGATCGCGCCGTTCACGCTCGCCGTCCTCCGCTACGCGATGAAGGTCGACCAGGGCAAGGCCGGTGAGCCCGAGGATGTGGTGCTCTCCGACCCCACGCTCCAGGTGCTGGCCGTGCTGTGGGTGATCCCGGTCGCGATCGCGGTCTTCGGATGAACACCCCACGGAATCACCGCACCGACCGTCCGGTCGCCCTCGTCACAGGCGCCTCCCGGGGCATCGGACGCGCGGTCGCGCAGGTCCTCTCCCCCACCCACCACGTGCTGGTCGGGGGCCGGGACGCCGACCTGGTCGCCCAGGTGGTGGCCGGACTGGAGTCGGCCGAGCCGTTCGCCGTCGACCTCACCGACGACGCCGCCCTGGCCCGTGCCGTGACCGGCCTCGAGCGGCTGGACGTGCTCGTGCACTCCGCCGGTCTGGTGTCGTTCGGCCCGCTCGCCGACTCGACCACCGCCGAGTGGCGCGAACTGCTGGAGCTCAACGTGGTCGCCCCGGCCACTCTGACCCGGCTCCTGCTGCCCGCCCTGCGCGCCGCGCACGGACTGGTGATCTTCCTCAACTCCGGTGCCGGCCTGACCGCCCACCGAGGGTTCTCGCTGTACTCGGCCTCCAAGTTCGCCCTCACCGCGCTGGCGGACGCCGTCCGGCAGGACGAGCGCGGCCACGTCCGCGTGACCTCGATCCACCCCGGCCGGGTCGCCACCGACATGCAGGCCAAGCTCACCGCGCTGGAGGGCATGCCCTACGTGCCGGACGCCCACCTCGACCCGGCCGAGGTGGCGAAGGCCGTCCGTGTCGCCGTCGACCTGCCGCCCGGCGCCAGCCTCGACTCCCTGCGGATCAACCCGGCCTGACGCCGCCCACCTCCCCGCGCCCAGCTCCGAGTTGTCAGAATCTCAGATCGCTGGAGCGATCTGAGATTCTGACAACTCGGGGGTGGGGACGGGGGGACAGAGGGCCTACGGGGTCTGGGCGAAGGTGAGGGTGGCGTCGGCCGCCGCGTCCGCCATCAGGCCCAGCATCTCCCGATCGATCGTCGCGGCCCGGTCGCAGGCCTGGTGGTAGCACGGGTCGGCCCCGTCGTCCGCGCCGGTGAAGAGTCCTCCCGCGGCGATCCCGGCGTCGAGGAACGACGCGTGGTCGCTGGAGCGGAATGTGGTCGTCCCTGGCGTCACGCCCTGCGCGGTGAGGAAGTCGGTGAGAACCGTCTGCACCGCCCCGGAACCGGACGGCCAGCCCGAGCCGAGGTTGCCACCGCCGTACACCGACGCCACCGGCTTCGGCGAGCCGACCATGTCGAGGTTGAGGTAGAGCGCGGTGCTGCGACGCGCGGCCTCGTCGAGCTGGGCGACGTAGTGCCGGGACCCGTACAGGCCGTCCTCCTCGGCGCCCCAGAACGCGAACCGCACCCGGTTGTGGGGCTGGACGCCGAGTGCGGCGAACTGGACGGCGGTCTCCAGCACGGCCGCCACCCCGGAGCCGTTGTCGTTGATGCCTGGCCCCTCGGCGACCCCGTCCAGGTGGGCGCCGACCACCACGGTGTGGTCGGGTGCGCCGCCGGTGTCGGCGATCAGGCTCTCGGACGTGATCGTGGCCACCGTCGACTCGACGGCCAGCTCCAGCGTGGTGCCGGGCGTGGACCACTCCCGTCCGAGGTCGAACGTGGTGGCCACCACCGGGACGTCCGCCTGCCGTCCCAGCGTCCCGGCGAACAGGCCCAGCCGGCCCTGTTCGTTGCCTTGGTTGAGGATCACCACCGCCCGCGCTCCCGCCGCAACCGCGTGGTCGACCTTCTGCGCGAACGAGCAGGTGCCCCGCTGCACGAGCGCGATGGTCCCGCGCGGGAACCCCGTGAAGTCGGACGCCTCGCAGCCGCTCGTCGTCGCGCGGTCCCCGTCGAGGGCGAGGTCGACCGCCGTGACCACTGCGGTGACCGAGCCGGCACCGGAGAAGTCGAGCGGACGGAAGTCGCGCAGGACCGTGTATGCGGCGGCGCTCGGCGCCGTCCGACCCAGGCTCGCCCTGGTGAAGTCGGGACGCTGGTAGCTGAACCGCTGGCGCTCGGTGCGGTACCCAGCGCCTTGCAGCCGGGCCTCCACATAGTCGAGGGACGCGTCGTACCCGGCGGTTCCAGCGGCGCGGTTGCCGTCGTGGGTGTCGGCGACCCGCTGCAGCGCGTCGAGGTGCGCGGCGAGGGCCTCCGTGGTGATCGCGTCCCGGAGCTGCCGCGAGTCGACGGGCCGGGGTGGAGGAGACGTGGGGCGGCTGACGACCACCACGGCGATGACCATCGCCACGCAGGCAGCCACGGCGGCCGCCGCGATCACCACCGCCGGTGCGCGCGCCCTCACGCCGCCACGCTACCCGGGCCTGAGCGCGCGTCCCCCACCGCCGACCTCCCCCCACTGCCGAGTTGTCAGAATCTCAGATCGCCCCAGCGATCTGAGATTCTGACAACTCGGCAGTGGAGGTGGACTCAGGCCAGGTCCTCCTGGAGACGGGCGGTGGCCACGACCAGCGGGTCGTCCGGGTCGAAGGTGCGGTCGCAGGACGCGACGGTGACCGTCCGGCCGTCCGCCAGCCAGGTCAGGACCTGTTCCTGCCCGTCCCAGGCGATCGGGCAGGTGCCGGTGAACGGCGGCGCGGTGGCGAGCCCGGTGTGCGCGACGGCGTCCGCGAGCGCGGTGACCCGCGGGCCGGGCAGGGTGCCGGTGCTCTTGTCGGTGTCGACGACCCGGGTCCAGGTGCCGTCGCTCATCACCGTCAGGCTCGACTCGCAGGTGGAGCCGGTCACGCAGTGGCCGCCCCGCGCGACGGCCTTGACGAGCAGCACCACCGGCTCGGGGCTGGGCGGGACGCTGGACGGCGGCGCGCTCGCCGGCACGGCGGGGATGGCCGCGCAGCCGCTGAGCAGCAGCGCGAGGATCAGCAGTGGGCGCATCGACGTCCCTTCGGTCCGATTGCCCTATCCACGCCGGACGGCGACCGTTCGTTGCACCTGGCCCCGATCAGGCGAGGCCCGCGCGTTCGGCCCGTCCGACGGTGACCGCGATGTCGAGCTCGTTGCCCTCGGGGTCGGCCAGCGTCCACCAGGAAGGGGCGTAGTCGTCGAACACCACCCGGCCGCCGGCGGCGACCGCCGCGGCCACCCGTGCCGGCGCCTCGTCGGCCGGCACGAACAGGTCGAGGTGGATCCGGTTGCGCTGCTCGCGAGGCGCGTCGAGCTGCTGGAACATCACCGGCGGGTTCAGCCGGCGTGGGTCGTACAGCTCGGACAACTCCGGACGGGGGTCGTCGACATAGTCGAGCGCCGTCCGCCAGAACGCCGTGACCGCCGGGACGTCGAGCGCGTCGATCCCGATCTGGACGTCGCGCACCCCCGTCGGGTCGGCGACCAGGCCCAGGTCGCGCGCCGCGGCCTGGACGGCGCGGGCCAGCTCGACGAAGCCCTCGGCCTCGTGCTGGTCCTTGCCCCCGTCAACGGTCACCCCGGGGTAACGCAGGTCGACCATCAGCGGCAGGCCGGCGTCGTCGGCCAACCCCGCGACGGCCTCCAGCAGGTCCACGCCCCGGACGAAGGAGCCGGTCGGGTAGTGGACGGCCGCGGTCAGCGTGAGCCGCCAGTCGTCGGCGCCGGGGTCGGCGAACGACCCGTGCTCGGCGACGAGCGGGAACACGTCCACCTCGTTGCCCTCGGCGTCGGCGATGGTTCGCCACCAGGTGTTCTCGTAGGTGACCCGTCCGCCCGCGGCCAGCAGCGCGGCCGTCTTGTCGGCCACCAGTTCGGCGGCGGTGCCGGCGTCCAGATGGATCCGGTTGCGCAGTGGACGCGGGGCGTCCAGCTCCTGGAACCAGATCCGTGGCTGCCGTCCCAGCGGGTCGACCAGCAGGTCGTCGCGTTCGCGGTCGTAGCGGAGGGCGGCCGCCCAGAACGGGCCGAGCGCCTCCGCGTCCGTCGCGTCGATCGCGACCTGGAGTCGCTGCACGGCCGAGGGGTCGGCCCGCAGGCCGAGGTCGGCGGCCGCCGCCGAGATCTCGCGGGCCAGCGCCACATCGCGCTCGGTGAGCGCGCGGACGTCGTGGCTGAACAGCCGCAGGTGGACGCCGCGGGCGCGAAGGTCGACGTCGGGATGGTGCCCGGCCGCCTCGGCGAGCTCGGCCACCCGCCGCACGAACCGGGCTCCGGAGCGGTGCGAAGCGGCGTCGAACCAGGTGTCGGCGCCCGCGTTCAGGGCACGCCAGTCACCGGTGCCATCCGCCTGTTCGAACTGCTGGGGTGTCAGCGACGTCATGCCTCATCGTGCCACCGCTGGTGTGTGTGGCCCAGCCCGGGCAGCCGTCGGGGGCCGGCCGAACGACGCCGAGTGTGCCGACCCGGCACGCGGCGGAGCCGTGGGCCCTATACTCCCGAGCGCTGAGCGAACCCGGCAGAACCGCCGCCGGTCGCACCCGACATCGAAGGACATCGCCGTGACCCCCACCATGCTGGCCCGTGCGGCCGCACTGGCCGCCACCTGCACCCTCGCCCTGCCGCTCGCCGCGTGCTCGAGCGTCACGGCGACGCCGACCACGGCCGCCACCACGGCCACGACCAAGGCCGCCGACGACTCGCCGTCCGCGAAGGCCCTCGAGAAGTACGTCGCCGCCGTCCAGGCGCAGATCCCCGAGCTCATGAAGAGCTTCGGCGACACCTACACCGACTTCACGATCACCGCGGACGCCCCGAGCACGATCGTGTACGAGTACACGTTCACGAACAAGGTCAACAAGTCCGCCGCCGCCAAGCAGCTCGACGGCATGAAGGGCACCTACCAGTCGACGCTGGACGACCAGGTGTTCCCCGAGATGGAGAAGGCCGGCATCACCGACCCGCACGCGCGCTACACCTACCTCAACCCCGACGGGTCGAAGGTCTGGTCGCACACGTTCTCGAAGTCCTGACCAGCCGCCGCGACCACGCGGCCGAGGACCTGCTCCGCGGGCTCGGCGCAGGGTGGTTGGCTCCGGTGCTCGGACCCGCGGCCCGACGGGCCGTCCGCGGGTTCGTGGTGGACCTCACCGAGCTGGACGCCGCGGTCGCGCGCGGCGGGCTCGCTGCCGCGGCGGAGGTGATCCTGCCCCGCTACGCCGGCACGGTGACGATCCGCGGTGCCGGATCGGTGCCCACCACGGGTCCGCTGGTGGTGGTCGCCAACCATGTCGGCACCGTCGACGCCTCCGCGCTGTGGCGCCTCCTCGCCGTCCGTGACGACCTGCGGGTCGTCGCCCTCGACCGGCCCATCCTGCACGGGATGCCGCACCTGGCCTCCCGGTTGCTGTACGTCAGCGAGGACCTGCACGCGCGCACGGGGCTGGTGCGCCGAATCGTCGACCACCTGCGTCAGGGCGGTGCGATCCTCACCTTCCCGGCCGGCGGGATCGAGCCCGATCCTGCGCTGCGGCACGCGGACGCCCTCGCGTCCCTCGGCACGTGGGGCAACGGTGTGGAACTCCTCGCACGGCTGGTGCCGGACGCCGCCGTCCTCCCGGTCGCGGTGTCCGGCGTGATCTCCCGACGGATGCTGCGGCACCCGCTGGCCCGTCGGCGCGCGACGTCGGCCGACCGCGAACTGGCCGCCGCGACCCTCCAGGTCCTGGTGCGGGACCGCTCGATCACCCCGCTCCTGGCCGTGGGCGAACCGTTGTACGGCTCACCGGGCACCGCGGAGCTCCGGACGGCCATGGCCGGCCTCATCGGCGACGTGCGGTAGACCCGTCCGCGGTCGGTCCGGCGTCAGTGCTCGAGCCCGAGCACCACGCCGAAGCCGAGCATCGCCACCCCGGCGGTGCCGTCGATCACCCTGGCGCCGCGGCGGGTGGTGAGGAACCCCCGCACCGCGTGCGCGGTGAGGACGATCACCGTGAACCAGACGATTCCGAGGACGGCGTGGATGCCGGCCAGGGCGGCGCCGACCAGCGCCGGCGCGTAGCCCGCCGGCAGGAACAACGGCAGGACGGTCACGTAGAACACCGCGACCTTCGGGTTGAGGAGGTTCGTCAGCAACCCCTTCACCAGCGCCTCCCGCGCGGTGTCCGGGGTGGCGGTCGCGGCCTGCTCGAGGTGGCTGTCGCCGCGGAAGGCCGCCCGCAGGTAGCCGAACGCGAGGTACACCAGGAAGGCCACGCCCGCCCACCGCAGCACGGTGCGGGCGATCTCGGACGCCACGAACAGGGCACCCAGACCGGTCGCCGCGGCCACACCCCACACGAGCGTGCCCAGGCAGATGCCGGTGGCGGACGCGAAGGCGACCACCCGGCGTCCGCGCAGGGCCTGGCGCAGCACCAGCACGGTGTCCAACCCCGGCGTGATCGTGACGACGAGGGCCAGCAGGCCGAAGCCGATCAGGGACTGGGTGAGCGTCACGACCGAAATGCTACGGCGCGCCGTCCCACGTCCGGCACGGTGTTCGGTCAGGGAGCGGTCAGATCCAGTCGACCTTGCGGAACAGGATGTACAGCCCGATCGTGCCGACCAGGATCAGCAGCACGCTCTGGAGCAGCCCGAACTCGTTGGAGAACCCCGGGTAGGGCAGGTTCTGGCCGAACCAGCCGGTGACCGCCGTGGGCACGGCGATGATCGCCGCCCAGGACGCCAGCTTCTTCATCACCTCGTTGAGCCGGGAGTCCTGCAGCGACAGGTTGGTCTCGAACACGCTGCTGACCAGGTCGCGCAGGCTCTCGGTCCACTCCGACGCCCGGATCACGTGGTCGTAGAGGTCGTTGAAGTTGCCGTCCAGTTCCCGGGAGACCGACCGGTCGTCGCCGTCCTGGGCGCGGAAGCGCATCACCGAGGTCACCACCTCGCGCATCGGCAGCACCACCCGGCGCAGTTGCACCAGGGCCTTGCGCAGCCCGAACACCTTCTGCTGGATCACCCGCGCCTTCACCTGCGGGTCGAACAGCAGGTCCTCCAGCTGTTCGAGCTGGTCGTCCATGGTCTCGATCGTGGCGAAGTGGCCGTCGACGAGCTCGTCGAGCATGCCGTGCACCAACGCGCCGACGCCGTGGGTGAGCAGCCCGTCCTCGCTCCAGCGCCGCAGGATCGCGTCGATGTCCACCCGGTCGTCGGGCCGGACGGTGATCAGCGCGTTGTGCAGCACGAACGCCGAGATCCGTCCGATCCGGAACTCCACCCCGTCGCCCTCGAGCGGGATGATCTGCGTCGAGTAGCAGGTCAGGAACAGGTGGTTGGGGTGCCAGGTGGCCTTGGGACGCTCGCGCGGTTCGACCGCGTCCTCCACCGCGAGCGGGTCCAGCTTCAGCTCGACCGCGAGCGACTGGAGGGTCTCCTCCTCCGGTGCCAGCAGGTCGAGCCAGACCAGCGCCCGGGGGTCGGCCAGCCAGGTGTCGAGGTCGGCGAGGGGGAAATCGGTCGCCACGACGGTTCCGTCATGCCAGGCGCGACTGCGGCAGCTGCTCACGCAGCCCAGCATGACACCGCGGCCCGGTGTACGAGGTCATCCGCGCCACGGAACGCGGTTCCACGGGTCCGTCGTGCGGGGTAGATTCGGCCCCGTGGAGATCGACCTGACTGCCGAAGTCGGGCATGGTCTCGGCGAGGCCACGACGGCCGCGGACGACACCCTCTGGCCCCTGATCAGCACCGCCCTGGTGCCGTGCGGCATGCACGCCGGCGAGCCGGTCTCGATCCTGCGCGCGTGCAGCGAGGCGGTCACCAGGAAGCTCGCGATCGGTGCGGCCGTGGGCTACGCCGACCGGGTCGGACGCGGCGAGCGCTACATCGACTACGACCCCGACGACCTCGCGGCCACGATCATCTACCAGCTCGGCGCGCTGGACGGGCTCGCCCTCGCCGAACAGGCGCGGGTCACCTGCGTCAGGCCCAGCGGTGCGCTGTTCGAGGCCGCCCGCACCGACCGCAACCACGCGTGGGCGTTGGTCAACGCTGTCCTCGACTACGACCCGTCCCTGACGATCATCGGCCTGCCCGACTCCCGCCTGCTGGACACCGCCGAGCGCAACGGGCTGGCCGTCGCCCGCGAGTTCCAGCCGCACCGGCTCCTCAACGCCAACGGCTCGCTCGGCGCCGTCGTGACCGATCCCGAGACGGTCGCCCGGCGCGCGGTGGACGCGGTGACCTCCGGCGGCTACGACTGCATCCGGCTGCCCTGGCACAGCGTCGCCGAGCGGGAGTGCGCCCAGGCCGTCCGTCGGGCCCTGGTCGCGGCCGGGCACGTCGTCGGCTCGCGCCAGGCGCCCGCCCAACCCGAGCTCCCGGTCCACCTCGAGCTCGCCTGACGTCTCGTTTGTAGGAATCCCACAAACAATCGCGCCAACAACTGGCATCCGGGCGGGCGAACTTGGCCGGATCGGTGAAGAAGGCCGGTGTCCGCTCGCCCTCGGGGGTATCGACATGGCAGATTTCTGTGCGGCCCTGCCGACGGGTCGAACCCACTGCTGCCAGGAGGCCCCGTGTTCCAGCGGATCGCGATCGTCAACCGTGGCGAGGCGGCGATGCGGCTCATCCACGCCGTTCGCGACCTCAACGCCGAACGGCCGGACGCCCCGCCGGTCACGACGATCGCCCTCTACACCGACGCCGAGCGCACGGCGCGGTTCGCCCGCGAGGCCGACGAGGCCTACCCGCTCGGCCCGGCGTCCGCGCGTCCCTACCTCAACCACGAGCTGCTCGCCCGGGTGCTCACGCAGGCCCGGGCGGACGCGGTGTGGGTGGGCTGGGGGTTCGTCGCCGAGGACGCCGCCTTCGCCGACCTGGTGACCTCGCTCGGCATCACGTTCATCGGCCCTTCCGGTGAGGCCATGCGCCGGCTCGGCGACAAGATCGGCAGCAAGCTGCTCGCCGAGGAGGTCGGTGTGCCGGTCGCCCCGTGGAGCCGTGGCGGCGTCGACACCCTCGAGGACGCCCTGGCGGCGGCCGACCGGATCGGCTACCCGCTGATGCTCAAGGCCACCGCCGGCGGTGGCGGCCGCGGCATCCGGCGGGTCGACGCCGCCGAGGACCTGGTGGACGCCTACCAGCGCACCCGCGACGAGGCCGAGCGCGCGTTCGGCTCGGGCGTGGTGTTCCTGGAGAAGCTGGTCACCGGCGCGCGCCACGTCGAGGTGCAGGTGATCGCGGACGGGCAGGGCACCGCGTGGGCGCTCGGCGTCCGCGACTGCACGATCCAGCGGCGCAACCAGAAGGTGATCGAGGAGTCGGCCTCCCCGTTGCTCACCCCCGAGCAGACCGCCGAGCTGAAGGCGTCCGCCGAACGGCTCGCGCTCGCCGTCGGCTACCGCGGCGCGGCGACGGTCGAGTTCCTATACCACGCCGCCGACGGCGAGTTCGCGTTCCTCGAGGTGAACACCCGGCTCCAGGTGGAGCACCCGATCACCGAGGTCGCCTGCGACTTCGACCTGGTCAAGGCCCAGCTGCACGTGGCGTCCGGCGGACGCCTGACCGACCGTCCGGTCGAGCAGGGCCACGCGATCGAGGCCCGGCTCAACGCCGAGGACCCTGACCGCGACTTCGCGCCCTCCCCCGGCCTGATCACCCGGCTCGACCTGCCGGTCGGCCCGGGCGTCCGGGTGGACACCGGCGTCGCCGAGGGCGACACGATCCCGGCCGACTTCGACTCGATGATCGCGAAGATCATCGCGTCCGGCCGCACCCGCGCCGAGGCCATGGGACGGCTGCGCCGCGCGCTCGCCGAGACCACGGTGATCATCGACGGCGGCGCCACGAACAAGAGCTTCGTCCTCGAACTGCTCGACCGGCCCGAGGTGGCCGGCCCGGTGCCGGGGTCGGGCGACGCGCCGGCCTGGGCCGACACCGGCTGGATCGACCGCACCCGCGCGGCCGGCGGACTGGTCGCCAACCGGTACTCCGGCGTGGCCCTGGTCGCGGCCGCCGTCGAGGCGTACGAGGAGGCCGAGGGACGCGAGATCGCCCGGCTGCTGGAGACCGCCCACGGCGGACGCCCCCAGGCCCGCCACGCGTCCGTGCTCTCGGTCGACCTCAAGCTCCGCGGCACCGCCTACACCCTGCTGGTCTCCCGGATCGCGCCCGACCGGTACCGGGTGCAGGTCGGCGACGCGGTCGTCGAGGCGTCGCTGGAGCGGCTGGACGACGTCCACGGCCGGCTGCAGGTCGGCGCCGAGCGCTTCCGGATCGTCGCCGAGACCCACGGCCCGGTGCACTTCGTCGAGGTCAACGGCGTCTCCCACCGCGTCTCCCGCGACGAGGGCGGCGTGCTGCGGTCGCCCGCCCCCGCGCTCGTCGTGGCCACCCCGGTCGGTGTCGGCGACGAGGTCGCTGCCGGTGCCCCCGTGGTGGTGCTGGAGTCGATGAAGATGGAGACCGTCGTCACCGCGCCGTTCGCGGCCCGGGTGCGCGAACTGCACGTGATGACCGGCAGCCAGGTCGAGAGCCTCGCGCCGCTGATCCGGCTGGAGCCGCTCGACGAGGGCGCCGCCGAGAGCGTCGAGACCGACACCGCGGTCGACCTGCCGGCCGCCGCGCCCGCGGCGTCCGCCCCGGCCCGCGCAGCCCGCCTGGTCGCCGACCTGTCCGCGCACCTGATGGGCTTCGACACCGACCCGTCCGGCGTGCTCGCCGACTACCTGGCCGTCCGCGACGAGGCCCGCGCCGAGGGTGCGGACGTGCTGGCCGGCGAGATCGGCCTGGTCACGCTGTTCACCGACCTCGCCGAGCTCAGCCGCAACCGTCCGGTCGGCGAGCAGGAGGGCACCGAGTTGCGCATCCACTCCGACCGCGAGCACTTCCACGGCTACCTGCAGAGCCTGGACGCCGAGCGCGCCGGGCTGCCGGCCTCGTTCGTGGAACGGCTGCGCCGGGCCCTGGCCCACTACGGGGTCACCGACCTCGACCGCACCCCGGAACTCGAGGACGCCGTGTTCCGGATCTTCCTGGCCCAGCAGCGGGTGGCCTCCGACGTGCAGGTCGTGATCGCGATCCTCGACCGGTGGATCGGCGAGCCGGCCCCGACCAACGGCGGCGCCGCGGGCGCACGGTCCCAGCTCGAACGCCTCGTGCGTGCCACCCAGCGCCGCTTCCCCGCGGTCAGCGACGTCGCGCGGTCCGTGCGGTTCCGCTGGTTCGACCAGCCGCAGGTGGACGCCGAGCGCGACCAGGTGCTGGCCCGGGTGGCCGACGAGGTGGCGCTGCTGGCCACCCCGGACGCCCCCGACTACGCCGAACGGATCGCGGTGCTGGCCGCCATCCCCGAGCGGCTGGTGCTCACCCTCGCCCAGCGGCTGGCCGGCGGCGTGTCGGCCAACGAGCCGCTGCTGGAGGTGCTGATCCGCAAGCACTACGCCGACCAGGACCTGACCAACGTCCGCGCGTTCACCGTCGAGGGACGCTCGGTCGTCACCGCCGACTACGTGCTGGACGGGCGGCCGACCCGGGCGGTCTCCACGCTGGCCACGGACGCCGAGCTCGGCGCGGACGGCCCGGTCGCCGCGGTGGTCGCCGGCCAGCTGGCCGACCTGCCCGCCGGTGCGGACGCGGTCGTCGAGCTCTACGTCCGCTGGCCCGACACCTCGGACCGCGCGAAGCTGGCCGCCGTCCTGCAACCGCAGCTGGCCGGCTGGGCGCTGCCCGGCGTCCGTCGGTTGGTGGTGGCCGCCTGCCCGCCCGAGGGCGACGTCGACTACGCCACGTTCCGTCCGGGCCCCGACGGCGTCCTCGTCGAGGACCCGCGGGTGCACGGCGTCCACCCGATGATCTTCCGCCGGCTCAACCTGTGGCGGCTGCGCGAGTTCGACGCCACCCGGCTGCCGGCGCCGCGCGGCGTCCTGCTGTTCGACTGCGTGGCCAAGAGCAACCCCGAGGACCGGCGCCTGGTGGCGATGGCCGAGGTGAACCAGCTCGCCGCCGTCCGGGACGCGCAGGGACGCCTGATCGGCCTGCCGCACGCCGAGCGCGCGGTGGAGAACTGCCTGGAGGCGATCCGTCGCACCCGGGCCGCGCGGGGCTCGGCCGGGAGCCGGCTCGACATGAACCACGTCTGGGTCTACGTGTGGCCCGACATCGACCTCGACCTGCGCGACGTGATGGCGCTGCAGCACAAGATCACGCCGCTGTCGGACGGCACCGGCATCGAGGAGGTGCTCGCCGAGGGCACGTTCGTGCGGGAGGGGATGGAGCCGACCCGGCTGGCGATCCGGTTCCGTGCACAGCCCGGCGCCGGGGTGTCGGCGTCGGTCGAGCCGCCGCCCACCGAGCCGCTGAAGCCGCTGGACGACTACGCGGCCAAGGTGCTGCGGGCGCGTCGCCGCGGCCTGGTGTACCCCTACGAGCTGTCCGAGACCCTCGCCGGTCCCGGCGGCGAGCTCGTCGAGCTCGACCTGGCCGCCGACGACCCGACCCGCCTGGTGGAGGTGCAGCGCGCCCCGGGCCAGAACAGGGCCGGCATCATCTGCGCCCGGGTCAGCACGCCGACCCCGCTGCACCCCGACGGCATCACCCGGATCGTGCTGTCCGGCGACCCCACCCGCGGCCTCGGTGCGGTCGCCGAGCCGGAGTGCCGCCGGATCATCGCCGCGCTCGACCTCGCCGAGGAACTGGGCGTGCCGGTGGAGTGGTACACGCTCAGCTCCGGTGCCCGGATCTCGATGGACTCCGGCACCGAGAACATGGACTGGGTGGGGGCGGCCCTGCGCCGCATCGTCGAGTTCACCCAGGCCGGCGGCGAGATCAACGTGGTGGTGGCCGGCATCAACGTGGGCGCCCAGCCGTACTGGAACGCCGAGGCGACCATGCTGATGCACACCCGCGGCATCCTCGTGATGACGCCGGACTCGGCGATGGTGCTCACCGGCAAGCAGTCGCTCGACTTCTCCGGCGGCGTGTCGGCCGAGGACAACTTCGGCATCGGCGGCTACGACCGGGTGATGGGCCCGAACGGGCAGGCGCAGTACTGGGCGCCCGACCTGGCCGGCGCCTTCGGCATCCTGATGGGCCACTACGAGCACACCTACGTGGTGCCGGGCGAGTCCGGGCCGCGGCGCGTGGCCACGTCCGACCCGTCCGACCGGGACGTGTCGGACTACCCGCACGAACTCGCGGGCAGCGACTTCACCACGGTCGGGCAGATCTTCTCCGCCGCGCACAACCCCGACCGCAAGAAGGCGTTCGACATCCGCACGGTGATCGCCGCGGTGTGCGACGCCGACCACCCGCGCTCCGAGCGCTGGGCCGGGATGGCGGACGCGGAGACCGCGGTCGTGGTGGACGCCCGGATCGGCGGCTTCCCGGTGGCGGTGCTCGGCATCGAGAGCCAGCCGGTGCCCCGCGCCGGGTTCCCGCCCACCGACGGCCCCGACACCTACACCGCGGGGACGCTGTTCCCGCGTTCGTCGAAGAAGGCCGCCCGTGCGATCAACGCGGCCTCGGGCAACCGGCCGCTGGTGGTGCTGGCGAACCTGTCCGGCTTCGACGGCTCGCCGGAGTCGATGCGCAACCTCCAGCTGGAGTACGGCGCCGAGATCGGCCGGGCGATCGTCAACTTCCGTGGCCCGATCGTGTTCGTCGTGATCAGCCGCTACCACGGCGGCGCGTTCGTGGTGTTCAGCAAGCGGCTGAACGAGAACATGACCGTGCTGGCCGTCGAGGGCTCGTTCGCGTCCGTGATCGGCGGGGCGCCGGCGGCGGCGGTGGTGTTCGCCGGGGACGTCGCGAAGCGCACCGCGTCCGACCCACGGGTGGCCTCGGTCGAGGCCCGGCTGCGCACCGCGCACTCGCCCGACCGGGCGTCGCTGCAGCTCGAACTGGCGGACGCCCAGGCGGTCGTCCGCGCCGAGAAGATCAGTGAGGTCGCCGCCGAGTTCGACGGGGTGCACAACATCCACCGTGCCGTCGAAGTCGGCTCGGTCGACCGGGTGATCAGCGCGGCCGAGCTGCGTCCGGCGATCATCTCCAGCCTCGAGGAGCGCCTCGGCTGACTCACCCACCCACCCCCGGCGCCGCGGCTAGACTCCGGACCAGTGCCCCTCAGGAGGAGTCCATGCCGATCACCAAGGTCCTGGTGGCGAATCGCGGCGAGATCGCCGTCCGGGTGTTCCGGGCAGCGCGGGACGCCGGGCTGGCCAGCGTGGCCGTCTACGCCGACCCGGACGCCGACTCGCTGTTCGTGAAGCTCGCCGACGAGGCCTTCGCGCTCAACGGGCTCACCCCGGCCGAGACCTACCTGGACGTCGCGAAGATCCTGGCGATCGCCGAGCGCTCCGGCGCCGACGCCGTCCACCCCGGCTACGGGTTCCTCGCCGAGAACGCGGGCTTCGCCCAGGCCGTGATCGACGCCGGCCTGGTCTGGATCGGGCCGCCGCCGGCCGCCATCGAGGCCCTCGGCGACAAGGTGCAGGCTCGCCACATCGCCGCGAAGGTGGGGGCGCCGCTGGTGCCCGGCACGGCCGACCCGGTGGCGGACGCCGACGAGGTCCTGGCCTTCGCGAAGGAGCACGGCCTGCCGATCGCGATCAAGGCCGCGTTCGGCGGCGGTGGCCGCGGCCTGAAGGTGGCCCGGACGCTGGCCGAGGTGCCCGACCTGTTCGAGTCGGCCACCCGCGAGGCGGTCACCGCGTTCGGGCGCGGCGAATGCTTCGTCGAGCGCTACCTCGACCGTCCGCGGCACGTCGAGACCCAGTGCCTGGCCGACGCCCACGGCAACGTCGTGGTGGTCTCCACCCGCGACTGCTCGCTGCAGCGCCGCCACCAGAAGCTGGTCGAGGAGGCGCCGGCGCCGTTTCTCACCGACGCACAGTTGGCGCGGCTGTACGAGTCCAGCAAGGCGATCCTGCGCGAGGCCGGCTACGTGGGCGCCGGGACGTGCGAGTTCCTCGTCGGCCAGGACGGCACGATCAGCTTCCTGGAGGTGAACACCCGCCTCCAGGTCGAGCACCCGGTGTCGGAGGAGGTGACTGGCCTCGACCTGGTGCGCGAGATGTTCCGGATCGCCGACGGCGAGGCGCTCGGCTACGACGACCCGCCCGCGCGCGGCCACTCGATCGAGTTCCGGATCAACGCCGAGGACCCGGGCCGCTCGTTCATGCCCGCGCCGGGGACGCTGACCGCGTGGCAGCCGCCGACCGGGCCGGGCGTCCGGGTCGACAGCGGGTACCTGGCCGGCATGGCCGTCCCCGGCTCGTTCGACTCGCTGGTCGCCAAGATCATCGTGACCGGCGCCGACCGGGCCCAGGCCATCGCCCGCTCGCGGCGCGCGCTGGCCGAGACCGTGCTGGACGGGATGCCGTCGGTGATCCCCTTCCACAAGGCGGTGCTGACCGACCCCGCGTACACCGCGGCCGACGGGCACTTCGGGGTGCACACCCGCTGGATCGAGACCGAGTTCGACACCGTGCTCGAGCCGTACACCGGCAGCGTGGGCGAGACGGAGGCCGGCGAGACCGCCACCTACGTCGTCGAGGTGAACGGACGCCGGCTGGAGGTGCGGCTGCCCGCGTCCCTGTCTGCTCCGGTGGCCAGGCAGGCGGCGGTCAAGCGTCCGGTGCGGCGCAGCACCGGCGGCTCCAGGGCGAAGGCCCCGTCGTCGAACGAGCTGACCGCCCCGATGCAGGGCACGATCGTCAAGGTGTCGGTGGTGGACGGCGACCAGGTCACCGAGGGCGACCTGGTGGTGGTGCTGGAGGCGATGAAGATGGAGCAGCCGATCACCGCGCACCGCTCCGGTGTCGTGGCGAACCTCACCGCGTCCGTCGGTGACCCGGTCACCTCCGGCCAGGTCCTGCTGGAGATCACCGACCCGGCGTGACGCCCGGACCAAAAGGGGACAGTCCCCTTTTGGTCCGCTCGAGAGCCAGCGAGGCGGCCAACTCGGCGTTGCGGGCGGCGAACTCCCGCCACTCCGGCGGCGTCCGTTCGGCCGCACGACGCCCGGCGGCCTCGTCCAGAGGTGCGGACGCCCAGCGGTCGAGCCGGTCGTCGGCGCCGCTCAACGTGAACGAGATGCCCTCCGCCCAGCCGTGGATCGCGAGGCCGGGCGCGCAGCCGGTCACCCGCTGCGGCGCCACCAGCCAGTCGATCGCGGCGAGCTCCGCCTGGATCTGCTGGGCGGTCTCGTAGGCCAGGCGCGCGACCGCGTCCCGGCTGGCGGCGTCGAGCCGGTCGCGCAGGGCGCGGACCGCGTCCGGGTCACGGGCGAGCACCGCCCGCAGCGAGCGCTCGTGGGCGTCCCGGTCGGACGGCCCCACGCCGCGCGCCTCCGCCAGCGAACGGTCGGCGACGTCGAGCCGGGTGCCGGTCAGGTGCAGCGGCCAGGCCCGCAGCAGCCCGCTGCGAGCGAGGGCGAGGCGATCCACCCCGAGGTACGGCCCGTAGGCGATCGGCGACGCGGTCTCGACGGCGAGCTGCAGCCCGGGACGGCCCGGGTCGGCGTCCAGCACCAGCCAGCCGACCAGCTCGGCGCCACCACGGACGCGGTTCCAGCGCGGCAGCGAGCGCTCCAGCAGGTTGCGCTCCAGCCAGGCGGCCTCCGGCACCGAGGAGCACACGAGGGCCTCGACCCGGGCGACCTGTGGCACCATCCGCCGCAGGTGCGGACGATCGGCCAGGTCGCCGGCGTACGAGCGGACCCGGGCCCGCAGTTCGGTGGCGCGGCCGAAGTAGAGCACCCGCCCGACCCCGTCGCGGAACCGGTAGACGCCCGGCTCGGCGGGCAGCACGGACGCCGCGCTGCGCACCACCCCCACTCCCGACACGACGCAAATGATACGGGCAAATACGTAGTATCGCCGGAATTGGTTGCCTCCCGGTCCGCGTTTCGTTTATTGTTCTGGAGCCACGCCGAATCATGGAAAGGAGGCCGGCGATGTACTCGATCAGCACACTGCGAGCCGAAGTCGATCTTCGTGCCTGCGCCGGCCCCGTCGGCGCCCTTGTCGGCCCGAACGCCTAGCCCGCGCCGCGTCCGCCGCTGAGGCGGGCCACCGCTCGGCGCTGCGCGTCGACCGGCACCGGTTCGCACCCGCACCCGACCGACCCGTCCACGCGGTCGGTTCCACCTACCCGCGCCCCTCATGAGGCAACGGTAATTCCCGCGCGCCCATTTCAATTGCGCGCTCATTTCCAGCAGAGGGTGTTTCCATGTCCACAATTACCGAAATCCATCGTCAATCCCACCCGCCCGATGTACGGCCGCTGACCGTCTTCGACCGCATGGCCCTTTGGGCCGGGCTGGCGCTGATCCGCCGTGTCGACGCCTCGTACGAACAGCACCTGATCCGCACCCGGCGTCCCGCGTCCTACGAGGCCGCCCGGCAGCAGGCCGAGGCCGACCGCGACCGTGCCCGGCAGCGGGCCTCGATGGTGTTCTGGAGCATCCGGTGAGCGGGCGCTCGGTCTCAGTAGGTGATGACCTGCTCGGCCGAGTGCCCGTGCAGCCGGCGCGCCGCCTCGGCGAGCGAGCCGGACAGCGACGGGTAGACCGTGAACGCTTCGGCGAGCTCGTCGACGGTCAGCTTGCTGCGCACCGCGATCGACAGCGGGTGGATCAGCTCCGATGCCGAGGGCGCCACCACCACCCCGCCGACCACGATGCCGGTCGTGGGCAGGCAGAAGATCTTCACGAAACCGTCGTTGAGGGCCTGCATCTTCGCCCGGGCGTTGCCGCGCAGCGGCAGCATCATGGTCAGCCCGCGCACCACGCCGGTGTCGATGTCGGACTGGCTGCACCCGACCGTCGCGATCTCCGGGGCGGTGAACACGTTCGCGGACACCGTGCGCAGGTCGAGTGGGCCCACCGAGTCGCCGAGGGAGTGCCACATCGCGATCCGGCCCTGCATCGCGGCCACGCTGGCCAGCGCGTTGACGCCGGTGCAGTCGCCGGCTGCATACACGCCGCGCGCGCTGGTCCGCGAGACCCGGTCGACCTCGATGTGGCCGGACGCGGACAGCCGCACCCCCGCCTCCTCCAGGCCGATGTGCACAGTGTTGGGGACGGCGCCGACCGCCATCAGGCAGTGTGAGCCGACGACCTCGCCGCCGTCGGCCAGCCGCACCACGACCTCCTCGCCGCGCCGCTCGGCGGCCACGGCGCGGGCGCCGTTGAGGACGGTCATGCCGCTGTTCTCGAACACCTGCTGGATCACCCGGGCCGCATCGTCGTCCTGGCCGGGGAGCACCTGGTGCCGTGACGACACCAGCGTCACCCGGACACCGAGCGCGGTGTAGGCGCTGGCGAACTCCGCCCCGGTGACGCCGGAGCCCACCACGACGAGGTGTTCGGGCACCTGGTCGAGGTCGTAGATCTGGGCCCAGGTGAAGATGCGCTCGCCGTCGGGCAGCGCGGTCGGCAGTTCGCGGGGGTGGGCACCGGTGGCCACCAGCACGATGTCGGCGGGCAGTTCCTCCTCACCGTCCGCGGTCTGGGCGATGACCCGCTGGGTGCCGTCCAGCCGTCCGGTGCCGCTGATGAGGCGGACGCCGTCCCCGCGCAGCCGCTCGGTGATGTCGGCCGACTGCGCCTTGGCCAGGTCGCGGATCCGGGCGTGCACCCGTCCCAGGTCGACGCCGACGGCCGCGCCGAGCCGGCGGGTGTCGTCCACCAGGTGCAGGCCGAGTTCCTCGGCGCTGCGGATCTTGGTCATCACCTCGGCGGCGGCGATCAGGGTCTTGGACGGCACCACGTCGGTGAGCACGGCCGACCCGCCGAGCCCACGGCGTTCGACCAGGGTCACCCGGCCGCCCAGCTGACGCGCCACCAGGGCCGCCTCGTAGCCGCCGGGGCCGCCACCGATGATCACCACGTCCGTCACGAGACGAATTGTCCCATGCGCCGACCCGCCCGCGCCGCTCGCCCGGAGCGCGGAGCCACCCCCGTATTGTCGGGCTCGTGCCGATGCGAGTGATCCTCTCCGCCGTCGCCCTGGCCGGAGTGCTGGTCGGCGTCGCCATGGTGCTGATCGGGTTGCCCGAGGCGACCCCGGGCCAGACCGTGCTGCTCGAACTCTCCTCCCTGCCGATGTCGGTGTCGGTCGGGGCCGGGATCCTGCTGCTGCACCGCTCGGCCGGGCGTCCGCTCGGGCCGCGGTCCCGGGCGGTGGTGATCATCGGATCGGCCGGCGTCGCCTTCGGGCTGGTGATGATGGCCTGGGCGTACGCGTTCGGCCCCCGCGGCTTCGTCCACTCCGGCCAATTCCTGGTCTGGCTAGGGCTGTTGGCCATCCTGCTGGTGATGCTGCGACGGCGTCGCGCGGGCCGGTCCACCCACTTCACCCTGCTGGCAGACACCACTGACGACGACCAGGCGGACACCGACGACGACGACGCTGCTGACCGCGACCAGACGCCGTCGTTATAGTCATCGGGTGACTCCACAGACCGATCCCCAGGCCCTCGCCGCCGAGGCTGCCGCGTCCCTCACCGAACGCTTCGGCGTCGGTTCCATCGACCTCGCGCTGGTGCTCGGATCGGGCTGGTCCGGCGCCGCCGCCGGCCTCGGCGAACCGATCGGCGAGTGCCTGCTGGAGGAGCTCCCCGGTTTCGCCAAGCCGGTCGTCGCCGGCCACGGGGGAGCGCTGAAGCTGGTGCGCACGTCCGCCGGCAAGGTGGCCGCGCTGTTCACCGGCCGCACCCACTACTACGAGGGACGCGGCGTCGCGGCGGTCGTCCACGGCGTCCGTACCGCGGCCGCCGCCGGCGCGAGGACGATCGTGCTCACCAACGGGTGCGGCGGGCTGCACCTGGAATGGGCACCCGGCACGCCGGTGCTGATCCGCGACCACATCAACCTGACCGGCGCCACCCCGCTGGTCGGCGCCACGTTCATCGACCTCACCGAGGCCTACAGCCAGCGGCTGCGCGCGCTCGCGCACGAGGTCGACCCGACCCTGGCCGAGGGCGTCTACGTCCAGTTCAGCGGCCCGCAGTACGAGACCCCGGCCGAGGTGCGGATGGCCGGGATCCTCGGCGGCGACCTGGTCGGCATGTCCACCACGCTGGAGACCATCGCCGCGCGGGAGGCCGGGCTGGAGGTGCTCGGCATCTCGCTGGTGACGAACCCGGGCGCCGGGATCTCCCCCACCCCGCTGCACCACGCCGAGGTGATCGCCGCCGGGCAGGCCGCCGAGCCGCGGCTGCGCGAACTGCTGGCCGGCCTCTTGGATCGGTTGTAACCATGATCGCCGACGACCTCCGCCAGCAGGTGACCGCCTGGCGTGACCAGGACCCGGACGTGGCCACCGTCGCCGCCCTCGACGACCTGCTGGCCCGCGCCGACGGCGGCGACGAGGCCGCCGCGGCCGAACTCGCCGACGCCTTCGCCGGCCCGCTCTCCTTCGGCACCGCCGGCCTGCGCGGGCCGCTCGGCCCCGGGCCGGCCCGGATGAACCGGGTGGTGGTCAGCCAGGCCGCCGCCGGGCTCGCCCAGCACCTGCTCGACCTCGGGCTGGAGGGCGGACGGGTCGTGGTCGGGTTCGACGCCCGCTACAACTCCGACGTGTTCGCCAACGACACCGCCGAGATCCTCGCCGGCGCCGGCCTGCTGCCGTTGTTGTGCTCGCGTCCGTTGCCCACGCCGGTGGTGGCGTTCGGCATCGGCCACTTCGAGTGCGTGGCGGGCGTGGTGGTGACCGCGTCCCACAACCCGCCGCAGGACAACGGCTACAAGGTCTACCTGGGCGACGGTTCGCAGATCGTGCCGCCGTCGGACGCCCTGATCGCCGCACGGATCGCGGAGGCGGCGTCCCGTCCGCTGGCCGACATCGCGCGCAGCGACGACTTCCCGCTGGTCGGGGACGAGCTGGTGGCCGCGTACGTGGCGCGGGCCGCGTCCCTGGTGCCCGAGGCGGCGCCGCGTGAGCTGACCTGGGTGTACACCGCCATGCACGGCGTCGGCGCGGCGATCGTCGACCAGGTGGTGGCGGCCACGGGCTTCGGCGAGCCGCACCGGGTGGCCGAGCAGAACGAGCCCGACCCGGCGTTCCCGACCGTGCCGTTCCCCAACCCGGAGGAGCCCGGCGCGATCGACCTGGCGCTGGCACTGGCCCGGCAGGTCGGCGCGGACGTCGCGATCGCCAACGACCCGGACGCGGACCGCTGCGCGGTCGCCGCGGTCATCGGCGGCGCGTGGCGGATGCTGACCGGCGATGAGCTCGGCACGCTGCTGGCCGATGACCTGCTGCGCCGCGGCGTCGCCGGCACCTACGCCTGCTCGGTGGTCTCGTCGACGCTGCTCGGGGCGATGGCCGCCGCGCACGGCCAGCCGTTCGCCACCACCCTGACCGGGTTCAAGTGGATCGGCCGAGTGCCGGGGCTGGCGTTCGGCTACGAGGAGGCGATCGGCTACTGCACGGACGCGTCCGCGGTGCCGGACAAGGACGGCATCACCACGCTGGTGCGCGTGCTGACCCTGGCCGCCGAGCTGCGCGCGCAGGGGCTGACGATCGCCGACCGGCTCGACGAGATCGCCCGCACCTACGGGCTGCACCTGACCTCGCAACTGTCGTTCCGGGTGTCCGACCTGAGCCTGATCAGCGACGCGATGGCGCGGGTGCGGACGGCGCCGCCGTCCACGCTGGCCGGCGAACCGGTGGCCGCGACCGACCTGGCGCTGGGCAGCGCCGACCTGCCGCCGACCGACGGGATGCTGTTCGCCGGCGATTCGGTGCGGGTCGTGGTGCGACCCTCGGGCACCGAGCCGAAGCTGAAGTGCTACCTGCAGGTGCAGCTGCCGGCGACCGACGACCTGGCCGGCGCGCGGGCGGCGGCCGGGGAGCGGATGGCCGCGGCCCGGGCCGACATGGCGCGGGCCCTCGGCCTGTGAGCGGTCGGTGGTGATCGGGGGGACGCCCCGGCTGGTGCTGATCGCGGGACCGTCCGGGAGCGGGAAGTCGCGGCTCGCGCACGCGTCCGGGTGTCCGTCGTTGCGGCTGGACGACTTCTACCACGACGCCGACCACCCGGGCATGCCGCAGACGCTCGGCATCACCGACTGGGACGACCCGCGGTCGTGGGACGCCGAGGCGGCGGTGGCGGCGCTCAAGGAGCTGCTCGCGAACGGTGCGGCCGTGGTGCCGACGTACTCGATCTCGGAGAGCCGCCGCACCGGCAGCCACGAGGTGCGGCTGGACGGGGCCGGCTGCCTGACCGCCGAGGGCATCTTCGCGATCGAGTTCCTGGCCACCTGCCGCGCGGCCGGGCTGGCCGTCGAGCCGATCTACCTCGACCGTCCGGCCGTCCTGGTGTTCTGGCTGCGCCTGCGGCGTGACCTCGCCAAGAAACGCAAGCCGCCCCTGCTCCTGGTGCGCCGCGGCGTCGCCCTGTGGCGCGCGCAGGGCTCCCTGAAGCGCAAGGCCCTCGCCGCCGGCTTCACTCCCCTCTCGATGCGCGCCGCCCTCTCGCAACTCGGCTCCGACCCCTCGCAAAGTGGACCGAAACCGTCGTCATCGACGGTTTGAGTCCACCTTGCGAACTTGTGGCGGAAGTTGTCCACAACTTGATCCTGCACCCCTGTTGTCGAGCCAGGGGACAGGCGCAGGATGCCGCTCATGCACAAGCGGCGCGACCCCGACGAATCACTCCGGCGGCTCGCCCGCGCCCAGTCCGGTCTGGTCAGCGCGGAGCAGGCGCTGATCCTGGGCCTCACCAATGAGTCCCTGCGACGACTCGTCCGTCAGGAACACTGGCAGCGGCTGAGCCACGGCGTCTACGACCTGCTACCGGGCACGGACCCCGTCGAGAAGGCGATCTGGGCGGCGAGCCTGCGGGCCGGCGAACCCTGCGCCATCGGAGGCGAAGCGGCCTTGCGTCTCTACGGGCTCGACCGGCACGTCGACCGGATCGTCCTCTGGGTGCCACCCGATCGTCGACCCCGATCCGGAGCTGGCGTCGCCATGCGCCGCGACAAGATCGGCAGGCTGGACCGCCGCCGCGGGATGCTCCCTCGCATCCGGGCCGACGACGCCGTCATCGATGTCGCCGAGCGGCTGCCCACCGAGGCGGCGGTCAGCCTGATCTCCGAGGCCGTGCGCCTTCACCTCGTCACACTGAAAGCCCTGCGAACCGCGATCGGCCAGCGGGCACGCGTTCGCAACCGGAAGCTCCTGGTTGCGCTGCTTGATGACCTGGACGGCATCGAGAGCGCGCTCGAATTCGTCTACCGCCGCGACGTCGAACGCGCCCACGGACTGCCCGCGGCCCGCCGCCAACGCTCGGTCAGTTCCGGCTCGCGATCCGACGTCGTGTACGACGAGTACGGGCTCCTGGTGGAGCTCGACGGGAAGGCCGGGCACATCGGGTTCGACGCCGCATTCCGCGATCTCCATCGCGACAACGCCCATGCCCAGCGCCGATGGACCACCCTGCGTTATGGCAGCGCCGACGTCCGTGCGCAGGCCTGTGAGGTCGCCGCGCAGGTCGCGTCCGTGCTCCGCGACCATGGCTGGGTCGGCGACTTCCAGCCATGCCCGCACTGCCGAGGTCGTTGGGCAGTCGGGTTCTGAGCCGAAGTTGCCGCAAAGTGGACTGAAACCGCCGTCATCGACGATTTGGGTCCACTTTGCGAAGGGTCGGGGAACCGGTCAGGCGATCGGGGCCCACTCGGGGCCGGTCTCGCCGAGGGATTCGTCGAGCTTGGTGAACAGCGGGGTCGGCTTGTTCAGCGGACGGCCGACGGCAAGCGGCCGCGACTCCCAGGTGGCCTGCTGGTTCACGTAGTCGCCCTGGAGCACCGGGTACTCCGGGCCGCCGTCCTCGGAGACCATCCGGAGTTGGGGCTGCGCGGCCCAGACGCCCTCGCCGCCGAGCGCCTCGAACACCTTCTGCGCGGCGTGCGGCAGCAGCGGCGTGAGCAGCGTGTTGCAGTCCTGCACCACCTGCAGGGCCACGTGCAGCACCGTGTCGCGACGGGCCGGGTCGTCCTTCAGCTTCCACGGCTCGGTCTCGGAGATGTACTTGTTCGCGAGCCCGACGACCCGCATCGCCTCGGCCGTGGCCTGCTTGAACTTGCAGCGGCCCCACAGGTCGCCGACGACGTCGAACGCGGCCTTCGACGCCGCCAGCAGCTCGCGATCGGCATCGGTCAGCTCGCCGGCCGCCGGGATCGCGCCGACGTTCTTGTGCGCCATCGAGATCGACCGGTTGACCAGGTTCCCCCACTCGTTCGCCAGCTCGAAGTTGTTGCGGCGCACGAACTCGTCCCAGGTGAAGTCGGTGTCCTGGTTCTCGGGGCCGGCCACCGCGATGAAGTAGCGCAGCGGGTCGGGGCCGAACGTGGCCAGGAAGTCGCGGACGTAGATCACGTGGCCGCGCGAGGACGCCAGCTTCGAGCCCGACATCGTCAGGTACTCCGAGGACACCACCTCGGTGGGCAGGTTCAGCGGCGAGTACGCGGAGCCGCGTCCGCCCGCCTCCCCCTGGCCGTTCGCGCCGAGCAGGATCGCCGGCCAGATCACCGAGTGGAATGTGATGTTGTCCTTGCCCATGAAGTAGTACGAGCGCGCGTCCGCGGCCTGCCACCACAGCTTCCACGCGTCCGGATCGCCCGAGCGGTGCGCCCATTCCACCGCGGCCGACAGGTACCCGATGACCGCGTCGAACCAGACGTAGATGCGCTTCATCGCGGCGTCCTCCCAGCCCTCCAGCGGGATCGGGACGCCCCAGTCGAGGTCGCGGGTGATGGCCCGCGGACGCAACTCCTTCAGCAGGTTCAGGCTGAACTTCATGACGTTCGGACGCCAGTCGGCGCGTGTCGCCAGCCACTCGCCCAGCGCCCCGGCCAGCGCGGGCAGGTCGAGGAAGAAGTGCTCGGTCTCGATGAACTCCGGCACCTCGCCGTTGATCTTCGAACGCGGGTTCACCAGGTCGATCGGGTCGAGCTGGCGGCCGCAGTTGTCGCACTGGTCGCCCCGCGCACCGTCGTAGCCGCAGTGCGGACAGGTGCCCTCGATGTAGCGGTCGGGCAGCGTCCGCCCGGTGGACGGGGAGATCGCGCCGGCCAGGATGCGGGCGACCACGTAGCCGTTGTCGTGGAGGGTGCGGAACAGCTCCTGCACGACCACCTTGTGGTTCTGGGTGGTGGTGCGGGTGTAGAGGTCGTAGGAGCAGCCGAGCGCCTGGAGGTCCTCCGCGATCACCCGGTGGTACTTGTCGGCCGTCTGCTGCGGGGTGAGGCCCTCCTTGTCGGCCTGCACCTGGATGGCGGTGCCGTGCTCATCGGTGCCGGACACCATCAGCACGTCGTTGCCGGCCATTCGCTGGTAGCGGGCGAACACGTCGGAGGGCACTCCGAAACCGGAGACGTGACCGATGTGTCGGGGCCCGTTGGCGTAGGGCCAGGCGACAGCGGCAAGGATGCGGGAACTCACGAAGGGTCATCCTATGCGGTGCGCGGACAGCGCCCCGACCGGCCCGCGGACGTGTACCGGCGCCGGGTTGTACCACGCGGCCGGCTCACCGGTGTCCCCGTGAGACGGATTCCCGCCCGCGTTCGGCCGCGTTCCACATCTGCGGAACTTACCCGTACCATGAACGACGTGACCCCTGAGTTCATACTCCTGGCCCTCGTCGTTGTCACGGCGTTGGCCTTCGATTTCACAAACGGGTTCCATGACACCGCAAACGCGATGGCCACCTCGATCGCCACGAAGGCGTTGACCCCCAAGGCGGCCGTAACCCTCTCCGCAATCCTCAACCTCGTCGGCGCCTTCTTGTCGGTCGAGGTTGCGATCACCGTCACCAACGCGGTGATCCGCATCCAGAACACGGACGGCTCCCCCCGCGCGGAGCTGATGGCCGACGGCGGCCACGGTCTGCTGCTGATCCTCATGGCCGGTCTGGCCGGCGCGATCATCTGGAACATCCTCACCTGGCTGTGGGGCCTGCCCTCCAGTTCGTCCCACGCCCTGTTCGGCGGCCTGATCGGCGCCACCGTCGCCAGCATGGGCTGGGGCGGCGTGAAGTGGGTCGGCGAGGGCTACAAGCTCGACGGCGTGGTCGGCAAGGTCGTCCTGCCGGCGCTCATGTCCCCCGCGATCGCCATCCTCGTCGCGATGGTCGGCACCCGGCTGGTCTTCTGGATCACCCGCAAGGTCGCCGCCCGCTACCAGGAGAGCGGCTTCCGCTGGGGCCAGATCGGCACCGCGTCCCTGCTCTCGCTGTCGCACGGCACCAACGACGCCCAGAAGACGATGGGCGTGATCACCCTGGCCCTGATCGCTTCGGGCTGGTGGACCGACACCGCCGAGATCCCGCTGTGGGTCAAGATCGCCTGCGCGGTCGCGATCGGCTCCGGCACCTACATCGGCGGCTGGCGCATCATCCGGACGATGGGCAAGGGTCTGGTCGAGATCTCCTCGCCGCAGGGCATGGCCGCCGAGAGCGCATCCGCTGCGGTGATCCTGACGTCCAGCCAGCTGGGCTTCGCGCTGTCCACCACGCACGTGTGCACCGGGTCGATCATCGGGTCGGGCCTGGGCCGCAAGGGCGCGACCGTGCGCTGGGGCGTGGCCGGACGGATGGGCCTGGCCTGGCTGACCACGCTGCCGTTGGCCGGACTGGTCGCCGCCGCCCTGTGGTGGCTCGGCCACGCGATCGGCGGCTCGACCGGCGCGTTCGTCGTGTTCGGCATCATGTGCGCCGCGGCGATCTACATGCGCTGGCACTCCAAGCGCGACCCGATCAGCCACCACAACGTCAACGACGAGTGGAGCGATTCGAAGGACGACACCGAGGTCGACGTGCCGGTGTCGGGAGGGGTGCGCTGATGGAACAGTTCCTCGCCGCTCTGGACGGCTCCTGGCGCGTCCTCGCGATCGGCATGCTCCTCGGTGCGGGCCTGCCGGCCGTCTTCGCCCTCGGGCTCCGTGCGCTCTCGTGGGGCACCGGCCACGACGTCGCCCCGGACGGCACGGTCGCCGTCGTCCGGCCGCATCCGCTGGGTCGGGTGGTCGCGTACCTGATGTTCACCTTCGTCGTGCTGGCCGTGCTCGTCGGGATCACCTACATCGCGCTGCACGGGCTGGGCTGGACGATCACCTTCAACGGTGCCGTCCCGGTCCTCACGCACAAGTAGGCCCCGGCTCAGCCGCCGCGTCGCTCGTTGCCCCGCCGGTAGTTGCCGGTGGCGCGGGCGAGCAGCAGCTGGTCCTGGCCCCGGACACTCAGGAGCTGGAACCGGAACTCCGAACCGAGCCCCTCAACCCTGCTGGAAGCCCGCCTGACGATTCACACACACTGCGAAGAGGATCTACCAAGGAGGACCCCCGACGTGGGGCCCTAGTCGTCGACCTCGGGATCCTCAGCGACCAAGCCCGCAGTCGAGATGAAGATGTGGTGCTTGTCGTCGGATTCCAAGTAGCTCACCAGGTTCTCCCGAAGCCGGTCCATGCCCCGATAGAACTCCCGGAACGGCGCGGACCACGACGTCGCGACGCTCTCGTCGGGAGGGGTCGGGATGATGATTTCGCGATACCTCGCGCCCACATCCTCGCGGTTCGTCTGCATGAACACGACTCGCTCCCATTGCCGACGCACGGCCTTGAGAGTCATCGCCCAGAGCAAGTAGAACGTGTCGAACGGGGCATTCTCGGTCGCACGAAGGATGAGGACTTCCTTCGTGAGCACCATTCGTTCCTGACCAGGCATGAGTACCGCGAACTCACCGATGTTCTTGCTGGTGCGGATCGGAGTGATCAGATCCCACGCATGAAGACCGGAGTCCTCACCCCTCCAGAAGCGCTCGGCGACGACCTGGCTGACGCGGTTCGTAGGGTTGATGTTGATCTGCCCCGCCCGTATGTCCGAAACCTTGATGTAGGGGATGTCGCCGCGTCGCAGGTCGGCCGAGGGACTGCCATGCCCGGGCAGTGCCTTAACCCAGCCCTCGTCCACAAGCTCGCCGATGGTCATCGAGCCGAAGCCGTTCATCTCTCGACGCTGCATGAGTTCGTCGAAGTGAGCCAGGGGACGTGCGTCGAAGTAGGCGGGTACAGCCATCAGACGATCTGTGAACCTGTCGGCCTCGACCCACCGAGCCGTTTCGGTGGGGGCACCTGTCTTCAGGCTCCGGACATCGTCGAGCAGCTTGTCGTCGATCACGTCGGTCCGCTGGCCGGTAATTTCGTCGACGATGAACAACTGCTCACCGTCTTTGTTGATTCCAACGGTCGGAGCGTACGAGACGAACACATGGCCGTCCATGAACCAAGCGGGCTTATGAACCATTAGCGGTCACTTCTTCTCGAACACGTAGAAGTTGGTCTTGGCGCGGCAGAAGCCCTGAAACGCCTCCATCGGGATGTTGAACACGCCTCGCAGAACGAACCGCGACTCCAACCACCTCGGTAGCCAGGCGTAGGTCGAGGAGAAGAAGTAGGTCTCCGGGAGGATGATCCCTAACCTTCCGCCCTTTGTCAGCAGGCGGTGGGCGCGTTCCACGAAGATCAGGCCGATCTCCAGATCAACGAAGCGGCCCTTTGCCTCCTTGGCGATCGTGTACTGGTTAGCGCGCGAGTCTGCAGCGCTGACTCTGAGGTTCTTGCCGAACGGCGGATTGGTGACCACAACGGTGAAGGACCCGTCCTTAAGGGGGGTCTCGAGGTACGGATAATCCGAGTTCCATCGGTGCTCGCGGATCGAGTCACCAGCATGAATGTTCACCGACCCGTCACCGAGGCTGACCATTAGCGCGCGGGACAGTTTCACGTTGATCGAGTCCTTGTCCACGCCGAAGACCTGGCGATGAGCCCATGTGCGAGCCTGCGCCTCTGCTCGAGGGCCCGTTCCCTTGGCGAGAACCGTGAGGAACGCCTGGACGAGAAACCCGCCTGTGCCACAGGCGGGGTCGATGATCTTGTCGGTGGGGTCGATGTCGAGTGCTTCGATTCCCGCTTCGATCACCCGTGCCGGCGTGAAGTACTGCCCTTCCCCCGCCTTGAGGTTCGCGCGGCGGAAGACCTGGAAGGCCGATGAGATCGCCTCCGGGCGCACCTCAAGCAGGTTGAGCGGGGAAAGCTCGAAGACGACCTCCGAGATGGTGTCCTCGTCGAGGACGAGATCAGAGTTGTTGTCCTCCGCGAAGATCTCGGGGCGCAGCGTCTTGAGCGCCTTGAAGTCCTCGCGCATCTTCCTCGCGGTGTAGGCCTCGCCGGCGTCGCTGAGTTGGAACGCCAACGGCCTCGACCGGTCATACTCACCGTTGGTGTCCGACTCGAGCTTCATGAGCAGGAGGTTGCACAACTGATCCAGCTGCACGTCCGATCGAGTCGCCTTGCTATCCCGGGCAACCACGACGTCGAGCAGGCGCCTGAACACTGACTTCAACTGGCCGTTCCTAGGCACCTTCAGGTCAGCGAACGTCAGCGGCTCCTTCGAGGCCTTGGCCAAGTCTTCGCCTGGCCGCGGAATACCCCGGTTGCTCTGATGCAGGAAGCCACCGTCCGGCAACTTGTAGACCCGCACATCGTCGGTCCCGTTGGTCCAGAAGCCCATACGGGCACGGGGCTCGCGCGCCAGGTAGGTCTCCAGCTGCGAGACCCCCGCATTGATGTCCGGGGCCTTGAACTCGCAGATGATCCGGACGTGTTCCCAGGAACCGACCGAGCTGGAGTCCTCGAAGAAGGCCAGATCCACGGGCCACGACGCGAATGAGCGCCCGAGCTCGCGGTTCGTTGCGTCGTGCGGAGACTTCGGCACCCTCCATTCGGGGTCCCACTGGAGCTGGGCGCGGTCCCAGCCGGCGTCGACCACTGCCTCGATCACTGGCAGCCGCACCTTCTGGTGCTCTGGGCCGGCGAGACTTGCTGGACTCACTTCGACCCCCCAGACGTCAGTCCTGTCCTGAACTCCACCACGTCCCCGTCGGCCATGACGTAGTCCTTGCCCTCCATGCGCGCCTTGCCGGCCGCGCGGGCGGCGGCGACCGACTTGGCGGCGACGAGGTCGTCGAAGCTGATCACCTCGGCCTTGATGAAGCCCTTCTGGAAGTCGGTGTGGATCACCCCGGCCGCCTCGGGGGCGGTGGCGCCCTTGCGGATCGTCCAGGCCCGCGACTCCTTGGGGCCGGCGGTCAGGTAGCTCTGCAGCCCGAGGGTCTCGTAGCCGACCCGGGCGAGGGTGTCGAGGCCGGGCTCGGCGATGCCCATCTCGACGAGGAACTCGCGCGCCTCGTCCGCCTCCATCTCGACCAGTTCGGACTCGATCTTGGCGTCGAGGAAGATCGCCTCGGCCGGGGCGACGAGCGCCCTCATCTTCTCGATCAGCGCGGTGTCGGTGAGCTCGTCGGAGTCGCAGTTGAACACGTACAGGTACGGCTTGGCGGTGAGCAGGAACAGCTCGCGCAGCGGCTCGAGGTCCAGCCCGGCGGCGTGCACGCCGACGCCGGAGTCGAGCGTCGCCTGCGCGGCCTTGAACGCCTCGAGGGTGGGGACGCGGTCCTTCCGGATCCGGGCCTCCTTCTCCACCCGCGGCAGCGCCTTCTCCAGCGTCTGGAGGTCGGCCAGGATCAGCTCGGTGCGGATCGTCTCGATGTCGCTTCCCGGGTTGACCTCGCCGTCCACGTGGGTCACGTCCGGGTCGCGGAACACCCGGGTCACCTGGCAGATCGCGTCCGCCTCACGGATGTTGGCCAGGAACGCGTTGCCCATCCCCTCGCCCTTGGAGGCGCCCTTCACGATGCCCGCGATGTCGACGAAGCTCACCGTGGCCGGGATGACCCGCTCGGAACTGAACAGCTCAGCCAGCACCGGCAACCGCTCGTCCGGGACGCCGACCACGCCCACGTTCGGCTCGATCGTCGCGAACGGGTAGTTCGCCGCGAGCACGTTGTTGCGGGTCAGCGCGTTGAAGAGGGTGGACTTGCCGGCGTTGGGCAGTCCGACGATGCCGATGGTGAGAGCCACGTCGGCCTAGCCTATCGATCCTCGGGCGCCCCTTCATCCCGCACCCTGTGAGTTGGGCGGCGACATCGCGGCGTAACTCACAGCTTGTGGGCGAATGCGAGTGTCAGTGGCGAAGCGGAGCATGGAGTCCTGAACACATTCGGCATCGGAGGAGCCGTGGAACTCACCCAGGACCAGCTTGTGATGATCGGCTTCGCCGAGGTCGCGATCGTTGCCGCTCTCGCTGCTGGCGTGGGGGTGCTTGTTCGTCGGTTGCGGGAACCACACCTCGCGGCACGCTGGCAATGGGCGACCGAACGCTCGGGGTCGGCCGGGGGACTGGTGTTCGTGCGCAGCGTCTACCAGCACGCTCGTCGGGGCTCCAAGGCCGTGGTGGTGTGGTGCGACGGTCGCGGTGCGCAGGATGCCTGGTTCGCCGGACGGCAGGAGCACCCGGGCCACTACCTGTTGCTCCGTGGAGGTGTCGGCTGGGGACCCCACAACCGTAACCCCAGAGTCCTCTACGTCTCTCCCGGTGACGTCCTCGCGAGCCTCCCGGGCAGCGCGCCTCGCGCGTGGCAGAGGCACCAGCAACGACTCAAACGGGCACGTCCGCGAGTTCCGCACGACAAGCTGTGAGTTGGGCGGCGACATCGCGGCGTAGCTCACAGCGTGTGGGCGAATGCGAGAGGGTGTGCGCATGGACGCGGTGATCTTCGACATCGGTGGGGTGCTCATCAACTGGGTGCCGGAGCGGGCCTTCGAGCAGGTGATGCCGGCCGACCAGGTGGGCCCGTTCATGGAGCGGGTCGGCTTCCACGACTGGAACCGCGCCAACGACGCGCTGCCCAGCATCGCCGCGTCCGAGGCCGAGCTGGCCGCCCGTTTCCCGGCGGACGCCGACAGTATCCGCGCCTACCGGACGCACTTCCTGCACACCATCGCCGAGGAGGTGCCCGGCACCGGCGCGGTCGTCGCGGAGCTGTCAGCCGCCGGCGTGACGGTGCTCGCCCTCACCAACTGGGCGGCCGACATGTTCGCCGTCGGACGCGAGCGCTTCGGCATCCTGCGCCGCTTCGCCGACATCGTGGTCTCGGGCGCCGAAGGCATCGTGAAACCCGACCCCGCGATCTACTCCCTGGCCTGCCGGCGCGCCGGCGTCCAGCCCGCCGACGCGGTCTTCGTCGACGACGTCGCAGCCAACATCGCCGGAGCGCAGGACGTGGGTCTCACCGGCCTGCTCTTCACCAGCGCGGACGCCCTCCGGGAGGACCTCGTCCGGCTCGGCCTGCTCGGGCCGCGGGAACCGGTCACCGTCCCGACCTACCACTGGGCGGTGAAAGCCGACTGGCAGGACGCCGTCGCGGAGGGCTCCTGGCCGTGGTCGGGACGTGGCCTCACCTACCTCGGCGAGGGGTTCGTGCACCTCTCGTTCGCCGACCAGTTGGCGGGCACCAGGGAACGCTTCTACGCCGACCTCGCCGACGACGAGCTGGTCCTGCTCCGGCTCGACCCGTCGGACGACCTGCCGATCCTCGTCGAGGACGGCTTCCCGCACCTGTTCGCGCCGCTCCCGCTGGACCGGGTCGTTCAGGCGTCCGCGCCGGCGTAGAACGCGCCCAGCGCCTGCGCCAGCCACCCCGGGTCCTGGACGCCGCACAGCTCCCGCGCCGAGTGCATGCTCAGCAGCGGGATGCCGACGTCGACGCTCTCGATGCCCAGCCTCATCGCGGTGAGCGGGCCGATCGTGGAGCCGCACGGCACCGAGTTGTTCGACACGAACGGCTGCGTGGGCACCCCGGCCGCGCGGCAGATCCGCAGCCAGCGGGCGGCCGACGGACCTTCGGTGGTGTAGCGCTGGTTCGCGTTCACCTTCAGCAACGGGCCGGCGTTGACCGTCGGACGGTGGTCGGGGTCGTGCAGCTGGGGGTAGTTCGGGTGGATGGCGTGGCCGGCGTCCGACGACACCACGAAGGACGCCGCCAGCGCGCGGTGGAAGCCGTCACTCCCCCAGCCCAGCGGGTCCGCAATGCGCCGCAGCACGGTCTCCAGGAACGGCCCGGACGCGCCGCTGCGCGACCCGCTGCCGATCTCCTCGTGGTCGAAGCACGCCAACACCTGCACCTGGTCGGACGCCTCGGCGCCGGCCAGCGCCACCACGCCGGCGTGCACGCTGGAGAGGTTGTCCAGGCGTGGCGCGGCGAGGAACTCCCCGGTCACGCCGATGATCGCCGGCCGCTCGGTGACGGCGGCGAACAGGTCGTGGAAGTCGATCTCGTCGCGGTGCACCCCGAGTGTGGCAGCCACCGCCGACAGCACGTCCACCGACGCGGTGCCGAAGATCGGCTTGAGCTGCACCTGCCGGTCGAGGTGCAGGTTCTCGTTGACGCTGCGGTCCAGGTGCGGGGCGACCTGCGGGATGCGCAGCCAGGCCGGCGTCGACACCAGGTGCACGGCGCCGTCGCGCGTGACCACGCGTCCGGCCAGGCCGAACTCGCGGTCGAGCCACGAGTTCAGCAGCGGCCCGCCGTAGACCTCCATGCCGGCCTGCGACCAGCCGAACGCGTACGCCGACGGTTCGGGCTTGAGCTTGAAGCCGGGCGAGTCGGTGTGCGCTCCGACGATGCGGAACCCGGACGGGGCGTCGCCGGACGGCGTCCGCCACGCGATGACCGCGCCGTCGCGCACGACGAAGCGGGCACCCTCCGCCACCCAGGGCTCGTTCTCACGCTGCTCGGTGAACCCGGCTCCGGCCAGCCGACGGGCCACCTCGGCGGCGGCATGGTAGGACGACGGGGACGCCGTCACGAAGGCGGCCAGGTCTTCTGCTGCTGCGGGCTCGGGCATGTCGCCCAGTCTGCACCAGCCGGGTGGGTCACTCCACCGGCCGGACGGCAGCAGCCCTCGCCGAGAGGTAGGCGACGAGGTCCTCGCGTGTGACCTCCAGGCGGTGGACGCCCGACAGCGCCGCCCACCGCTCGCGGGTCACCCGGCCGCGGCGGACGACGCCGCCACGGGCCTCGACGAGCAACTCGCGGCGCAGCGGCCGGATCCGGGTGATGGCCTCCAGCCGGACGCTGACCCGGCTGAGCGGCACCAGGTTGTTCACCTGGTCGGGGTCGATCGTCAGCGCGGGCCGGGCGCCGTGCAGCGCCGGCGCGAGGTTGAGCGCGGCCAGGGTGCCGCAGGTCAGCGTCACCACCAGCCCGATCACGAAACCGCCGAGCGCGGTGACCGACTCGACGGCGAGGACGGCGCCGACCACGGTGAGCGTCGCCCAGGCGCCGCCCCGGACTCCCGCCCAGCGCTGCGCGGACGGCTTCAGCCGGGCACCGACCACGCCCTCACCCAGTTCGGGGCCGGGCAGCAGGCCGGGCGGCAGCGGCACGGGCGGGACGAGCCTGCGCTCCGGCGCGGCACCGCTCATCGCTGCTCCTTCGTCCACCCGGGGAGTGTATTCCGGCCCGGGTCGGCCCACCCCGCGCGAGCCTGCACCCAAGTGTCAGAGGCGACCGGCAGACTCAGGGCATGGAGTCGTTGGCGTGGTTGGTGGTGGGCGTGGTCGTGGGCGCGGTCGTCGCCTGGATGGTGGTGCGCGCCCGTTCGGCCTCCGCCGCATCCGGGCAGAACGCGGACGCGGAGCGTGCCCGGGCCGACGCCGCCACCGCCCGCGCCGAGGCCGCCCAGGCCCGGGCGGACGCCACCCGCGTCCAGCTCGCCGTCGCGGTCGCCCAGGGTGAGGCGGCCGACGCCCGCACCGAGCGGGCGGACGCCTTCGCCGACCTCGCCGAGGCACGGGCCGCGATCGCGGGTGCCCAGGCCGAGCGCAACGCCGCCGTCCAGCGCGCCGAGGAGATCGCCGCCGACCGCGAACAACTGCTCACCCAGTTCAAGGCCCTGTCGGCCGAGACCATCGAGCACCAGGCGCGCCGGCTCGACGAGTCGGCTCAGGCCCGGCAGCAGGCCACCGACCAGCTGCTCACGCCGGTGCGCGACAGCCTCCAGCGGTTCAACGACCGGCTCACCGAGGTGGAGAAGGAGCGGGTGGCGATGAGCACCGACCTCCGCAACCAGGTGAGCGAGGTGCGCCTGACCGGCGAGACTCTGCGCCGCGAGACCGCCGCCCTGGTCACCGCGCTGCGCAAGCCGCAGGTGCGGGGGGCGTGGGGCGAGCTCCAGCTCAAGAGGGTGGTCGAGTTGGCCGGCATGGTCGAGCACTGCGACTTCGTGCAGCAGCAGACCACCCAGACCACCTCGGGCGCGACGATCCGGCCCGACCTGAAGGTCACGCTGACCGAGGGCCGGTTCGTCTACGTCGACTCGAAGGTGCCGCTGAGCGCCTTCCTCGACGCCCAGGACACCGAGGACGCCGCCGAGCGTGCCCGCTCGCTCGCGCTGTTCGCGAAGAACGTCCAGACCCACGTCGACCAGCTGTCCCGCAAGGACTACTACAAGGCCGACGGCGGTGGCACGCCCGAGTTCGTGGTGCTGTTCCTGGCCAGCGAGGCGCTCGCCGCTGAGGCGTTCAACCAGCTTCCGTCGCTGCTGGAGTACGCGGCCGACCGGTCGGTGATGCTGGCCACGCCGAGTTCGCTGATCGCGATGCTGAAGACGATCGCGTTCTCGTGGCGCCAGGCCGCGTTGGCCGAGTCGGCGCAGGAGGTGTTCAGCCTGGGCCGGGAGCTCTACGACCGGCTGGGCACCCTGGGCAAGCACTTCGACAAGGTGGGCCGCTCGCTCACCTCGGCGGTCGGCGCGTACAACGAGGCGGTCGGCTCGATCGAGGGACGGGTGTTCCCTGCGGCCCGTAAGCTGCGCGACCTGCAGGTCACCGAGAAGGAGCTCGCCGCCGTGCACGCCTCGGAGGCCGCCGTGCGACCGCTGACCACCGTAGAACTGGTCGAGGACGCTGCGGGCGTCACCCCGATGATCGGACGTGGCCGGGCCGACGACCTGTCGCTCACCCGGCCGCAGCCCGAGCTCGACGACCTGTTGTCGGCCGAGGCTTCGGCGCCGAGGACGGGCGACGCGCAGACCGCCTGAACCTGACACGCCGGAGGCAGGCCTTGACCGCCGGCCGCGTGACGCGATCAGGCCGGCCGGACCTCCCGACGTGGCTCGCGTGACGGGCGGGACGGGGAGCGTGGCCGGATCGCGACACCCACGGCCCTGAGGGTGCGCTGCGGGGGGCCGGTGCCAGAATGAGGCCCGTGACGATCGATGCCCGGGCCGTGGACGAGGCCGCTGCACGGTTGGCCGGAGTGGTCACCCGGACCCCGCTGCAACTCAACGAGCGGCTCAGCGCCGCGACCGGCGCGTCCATCTGGCTGAAGCGTGAGGACCTGCAGCCGGTGAGGTCGTACAAGATCCGCGGCGCCTACAACCTGATCTCCCAGCTGGACGACACCCAGCGGGCGTCCGGGGTGGTGTGCGCGTCCGCCGGCAACCACGGGCAGGGCGTCGCGTTCGCCTGTGCCCGGTTGGGCATCCACGGCCGCATCTTCGTGCCGGCCACCACCCCGCGCCAGAAGCGCGCCCGCATCCTCGCCCTCGGCGAAGGCCGAGTCGACCTCGCGGTCACCGGCGACACCTACGACGACGCGGCCGCCGCCGCGTGGGTCGAGTCGGGGCTCACCGGGGCCACGGTGGTGCCCGCATTCGACGACGCCCGCACGATCGTCGGGCAGGGCACGGTGGCGAAGGAGATCGTCGAGCAGTTCGGCCGGGCCCCCGACGTGGTGATCGCACCCGTCGGCGGCGGCGGCATGATCGCCGGCTGTCTGGCCTACCTCGCCGAACGCCACCCCGACACCAGGGTGGTCGGCGCCGAGCCGGCCGGTGCGGCCTCGATGGCCACGGCCCTGGCCGCCGGCGGGCCGGTCGAGCTGCCGCACCTCGACACGTTCGTGGACGGCGCCGCCGTCCGTCGGGCCGGTGACCTCACCTACCAGGTGGTGGACCGCCACCGTCCGTCCCTCTACCCGGTGCCGGAAGGCCGGATCTGCTCGGAGATGCTCGCGCTCTACCAGACCGAGGGCATCGTCACCGAGCCGGCCGGCGCGCTGGCCGCCGCCGTGATCGGCCTCTACCAGCCCGAGCCCGGGCAGGACGTGGTCGTAATCGTCTCGGGCGGCAACAACGACGTCTCCCGCTACGCCGAGATCGTCGAGCGCTCCCTGGTGTACGAGGGCCGCAAGCACTACTTCCTGGTCAACTTCCCGCAGGAGCCCGGCGCCCTGCGGCGCTTCCTCGACGAGGTGCTCGGGCCCGACGACGACATCACCCACTTCGAGTACGTCAAGCGCAGCAACCGCGAGACCGGGCCCGCGCTGGTGGGCATCGAACTGGGCGACCCGGCCTCGTTCGGCGACCTGCTGATGAAGATGGACGCCAGCCCGATCACCTTCGAGGTGGTCGCCTCCGACAGCCCGTTCTACCGGTTCCTGGTCTAGCCGGACGGGCCTCCGCCGGGCGTCACACCAACATCAGCATCGTCCCGGCCACGATCAGGGCCAGGCCGAGCGCTGCCCGCCGGGTGAGGTGCTCGTGCAGCACCAGTACGGAGAACCCCACGGTGAACACGATGCTGAGCTTGTCGATCGGCGCGACCAGGCTCGCCGGGCCGTCCTGGAGCGCCCGGAAGTAGCACAGCCAGGACGTGCCGGTGGCCAGCCCGGAGAGCACGATGAACAGCAGGTCGCGGCGTGGCACCCGCCAGCGGCCGGGACGGCGTCCGGTGATCGCGACCATGACCCACGCCATTACCAGCACCACGCCCGTGCGCACCGCCGTGCCGAGGTTCGACTCGACGCCGGTGATGCCCACTTTGCCCAGGATCGCGGTGAGGGCGGCGAACACCGCCGAGCCGAGCGCGTACACCCACCAACTCCGGCCGCGGACGTCCGGCTCTCCTTGCGCCCGAATTGTCCTCTCGCCACCGGAATTCCGGTGGCGAGAGGACAATTCGGGCGCGAACCGGTCGTCCGGGACGGAGACGGTCCGCCGGGGCACCGCCATCAGCCAGGTGCCGACCCCGATCAGGGCCAGCCCCGGCAGGCGTGTTGCCAGCGAGGTGGTCTCGCCGAGGAAGACCATCGCGAACAGCACGGTCAGGACGAGGCTGCTGCGGTCGACCGGCGCCACCTTGTTCACCTCGCCCAGCTGGAGCGCCTTGAAGTAGCACAGCCAGGACGCACCGGTGGCCAGCCCGGACAGCACCAGGAACAGCAGGGTCGTGCCGGACATGGTCGCCAGCTGACCCTGCGCCCCGACCAGGAGGACCATGCCCCAGGCTGCCAGCAGCACCACCACCGTCCGGATCGCCGTGGCCAGCGTCGAATCGGTGTGGCGGACGCCGATCTTGGCCAGCACCGCGGTCAGCCCGGCGAACAGCGCCGATCCGAACGCGAACCACATCCACACCGCGCTGCCCTCCTGACGAGTGCACGCTACCCGGGGAGGATCAGGCCAGGCCGACGGAGGTCAGCCAGTCGGACGCGACGGTGGCGGCGTCGTCCTTGTCCACCACGACCTTGGTCACCAGGGTGGCCAGGGTGTCGGTGTCGAGCTTGGCCGAGACGGCGTTCAGGGCGGCGACCACCTCGGGGGTGGCCTTCGCCTTGTTGATCACCGGCACCACGTTCTGGGCGCCGAAGAAGCTCTTCGTGTCCTCGAGCGTGACGAAGTCGTTGGCCTTGATCGACGGGTCGGTCGTGAACAGGTTGCCGGCCTGGATCTGGCCGTTCTTCAGCGCCTGCACGGTCAGCGGGCCGGCCGCGTCCGTGGCGCGGAAGTCCTTGAACACCAGGCCGTAGACCTTCTTCAGGCCGGGCACCCCGAGCGCACGGTTCTTCCACTCCGGCGGGCCGCCGAGCACCATCTCCCCCGCGACGGGCGCCAGGTCATCGATGGTCGTCAGGTTGTACTTGTCGGCCGTGGCGCGGGTGACCGTGATCGAGTCCTTGTCCTGCGCCTTCGACGGCTCCAGCGCCTCCAGGTTGTCCGGCAGCAACGACTTCAGGGACGCGAGCGCGGTCGCCTCATCGGAGATGTCGGCGTCGGCGTTCAGGTACTTGGAGAAGCCGCCGGTGTACTCCGGGATCAGGTCGATCTCGCCGTTCTTCAGCGCCGGCACATAGGTCTCGCGCGAGGCGATGTTGAGCTTGGTCGTGACCTGCACCCCCTTCGCGGTGAGGGCGCCGGCGTAGATGTCGGCGAGCAGCTCGTTCTCGGGGAAGTTCGCCGAGCCGACGACCAGCGAGACCGTCGAACCACTGGACGCGGCCGAGCTGGCGGGGGCTGAACTGGCCAGCGGATCGCCGGAGCCGCAGGCCGTCAGCGCCAGGGACGCCGTGGCCGCGACGAGGATCGCGAGGTGTTTCTTCATCTCTTCCTTCTTTCTGGTTTCCTGCTGTCAGGTCGGTGAGAGCGCCGCGGCCGCCGCCCGGCGGGCCGCGCGGCGGCTGGTTCGGGCCGGCGCGAGGCCCGGGGAGACCACCAGGCGCTGCACCACGGCGAAAACGAGGTCGACGAGCATGGCGAGCACGGCCACGAGAAGGGCGCCGCCGGCCATCTGCCCGTAGTCGCGGTAGGCCTGGCCGTCGATCAGGAAGCGTCCCAGCCCCCCGAGGCTGACCGACGCGGCGAGCGTCGCGGTGGCGATCACCTGGAGCGCGGCGGAGCGCAGGCCGCTGAAGATCAGCGGCAGCGCGCACGGCACCTCGACCCGGAACAGCACCTCGCGCGAGCTCATGCCCATGCCGCGCGCCGCGTCGCGCGCGCCGGGGTCGACGCCTTCGACGCCGGCGTACGCGCCGGCCAGGATCGGCGGCACGGCGAGCAGGACCAGCACGAAGATCGACGGCACCAGGAACGCGATGTCGCCGCCGAGCAGCGGGCCGAGGACCAGCACCGCGGCGAAGAGCAGCCCCAGCGTGGGCACCGACCGCATGCCGTTCACCAGGTTCACCACCAGCACGCGACCGCGTCCGGTGTGCCCGATCCACAGGCCGAGCGGGATGCCGATCAACGCGGCCAGCACCAGCGTGCTCGCCGAGTACGCGAGGTGCTCGGCCACCCGCGCGGGGATGCCGGCGCTGCCCTCCCAGCTGGCCGGGTCGGTGAGCCAGCGCCACAACAGGTTCATGCGGGCACCTGCGTCCGCCGCCAGGGCGTGACCGCCCGGCTGATCGCGATGATGGCCAGGTCGAGCACCAGCGCCAGCACGATGCAGGCGATGATGCCCACCACGATCGGGTCGAGGAAAGCGCGCGCGAACCCGTCGGTGAACAGCGACCCGAGCTGTGGGATGCCGAGCAGCGCCGCGACCGAGACGATCGAGACATTGCTGACCGCGGCCACGCGCAGCCCGGCCGCGATCACCGGCACCGCCAGCGGCAGTTCGACGCTCCAGAAGCGCCGGACGTTGCCGATGCCCATCGCGGTCGCGGCCTGGAGCACCTCCTGGGGCACGGACGCGAGCCCGTCGGCCACCGTGCGTACCAGCAGCGCCACGGTGTACACGGTGAGCGCGACCACCACGTTCACCGGGTCGAGGATGCCGGTGCCCAGCACCAGCGGCATCAGGATGAACAGGGCCAGCGACGGGATCGTGTAGAGCAGCCCGGTGCCGGCGATCAGCGGCGTGCGCAGCCAACGGTACCGCTGCGCGAGCCAGCCGAGCGGCACGGCCAGCAGCAGCCCGATGACCAGCGGCGCGACCGCCAGCACGGCATGGTTGACCATCAGCGAGCCGACCTGCCCGAGGTGTCCGAGGAACCACTTCATGCCGGCACCCCGTCCGGACGCCGCTCGATGGCGGCGAGCACGTCGGGCGCGCGGACGGTGCCCACCAGGCTGTCGGCGTCGTCGACCAGGACGCCGCGCCGGCTCGGTGAGGACAGCGCGGCGTCGAGAGCGGCCCGCAGCGAGCCCCCGACCCTCGCGACCGTGCCGCCGCGGTGCAGGTGGTCGCGGTCGATCACGCCGGTGAGCACGCCCGGCTCGGCCCAGCCGAGCGGCGCCCTCGCCTCGTCCACCACCAGCACCCAGCGGTCGCCCGCGGCGATCGCGGCGGCCTGTTCGACGGACGAGCCGAGCAGCACCACCGGCTCGTCGCGCAGCGGCAGCTCGGGCGCCTCGGCGAACGCCAGCCCGCGGTAGCCACGGTCACGCCCGAGGAAGTCGGCCACGAAGTCGTCGTGCGGGTCGGACAGCAGTTTCGCCGGGCTCGCCAGCTGGGCGAGCCGTCCGCCCACCCGCAGCACCGCCACCTGGTCGCCCAGCTTCACGGCCTCGTCGATGTCGTGGGTGACGAACACGATGGTCTTGCCGAGCTCGGACTGGAGGCGCAGGAACTCGTCCTGCAACTGCTCGCGCACCACCGGGTCGACCGCGCTGAACGGCTCGTCCATCAGCATCACGGGCGGGTCGGCGGCGAGCGCCCGGGCCACCCCGACACGCTGCTGCTGGCCGCCGGAGAGCTGGTTGGGGTACCGCTTGCCGAGCACCGGGTCGAGCCCGACCCGTTCGAGCAAGTCCTGCGCCCGTGCACGGGCGCGGGCCCGGTCCCAGCCCAGCAGCAGCGGCACGGTGGCGATGTTGTCGAGGATCGTGCGGTGCGGGAACAGCCCGCCGCTCTGGATCACGTAGCCGATGCCGCGGCGCAATTCGTTCGGGTCGAGGGTGCCGGTGTCGCGTCCGTCAATCTCGATGGTGCCGCTGGTGGGCTCGATCATCCGGTTGATCATGCGCAGCGACGTGGTCTTGCCGCAGCCGGACGGGCCGACCAGCACGGTGATCTGCCCAGTGGGGGCGGTCAGGCTGAGCCCGCCCACGGCCGTGGTGCCACCGGGGTACACCTTGGTCACGTCGGTGAACCTGATCATCGGGTGTCTCCTCCTGGTCGTGGACGCCACCGTCGGCGCTGAGGGCACACCCGGTCGGCGAAGCCGGTGACCGGCGCTCGCTCACCTTGCAGTACCCGCCGCCCCACGGGGGTACGCGCTGCACGGAAAGGAAGCTCCGGACGTTCCGACACCAGCCTGCCTGTCGGTACTGACACTCGGCCGGGCACGGGCGGCGGACGGCGCGTCCGGGAGCCGTCGAGCGAAGCGGTCGAGGGCGACAACTCACGGCCACCGCGATCGGACGCTGCCAGTGGGGGCAGCGATCGGACGGCCACGACGCTCACGCTGGCCCTAACACCGGCGGGCGCGATCTATTCCCTCCCCGCGGAGACGTCGATCAGTCGCCGTCGGTCTGGCGCCGCAGGTCCTTGCGCAGTTCCGGCGGCAGCGCGAAGACCAGGTTCTCCTCGGTCAGCCGCTCCTCCACAGCCGGCGGGAAGCCCCGATCGGTGAGGTAGTCCAGGACGCCCTGGACGAGCGCGTCCGGCACCGAGGCGCCGGAGGTCACGCCGACGGTGGCCACGCCGTCCAGCCAGGCCGGGTCGATCTCGCCGGCGTTGTCCACCCGGTAGGACGCCTTCGCGCCCGCTTCCAGGGCCACCTCGACCAGGCGCACCGAGTTGGACGAGTTGCGGGAGCCGACCACGATCACCAGGTCGGAGTGCTGGGCGATCTGCTTGACCGCCGACTGCCGATTCTGGGTGGCGTAGCAGATGTCGTCGCTCGGCGGGTCGATCAGCGCGGGGAACTTGTCGCGCAGCCGGCTGACGGTCTCCCAGGTCTCGTCCACGCTGAGCGTGGTCTGGCTGAGCCACGCCACCTTGCCGGGGTCGAGCTCCACGTCGTCCACGTCGTCGGGGTGCTGGACGAGCGTGATGTGCTCGGGCGCCTCCCCGGTCGTCCCCTCGACCTCTTCGTGCCCGGCGTGGCCGATCAGCAGGATCTGGACGCCCTGGGAGGCGAACCGGCGGGCCTCGTTGTGCACCTTCGTCACCAGCGGGCAGGTCGCATCGATGGTCTTCAGCCCACGCTCGGCGGCCTCGTCGTGGACGGCGGGAGAGACCCCGTGCGCAGAGAACACCACGGTGGCGCCGGTGGGCACCTCGGCCAGTTCCTCGACGAAGACCGCCCCGCGGGCCTCCAGGTCCTCGACCACGTGGCGGTTGTGGACGATCTGCTTGCGCACGTAGACCGGCGGCCCGTACACGTCGAGGGCACGCTCGACGGTGACCACCGCGCGGTCGACACCCGCGCAGTAGCCTCGGGGCGCAGCGACCACGACTCGCTTGGTTGGCATGCCGCACAGTCTACGTGTCGCCCCGGGCGGGCCCGGTGGACCGAAAGGGGACTGTCCCCTTTTGGTCCACCCCGGCTCGGTGGACCGAAAGGGGACTGTCCCCTTTTGGTCCACCCCGGGATCCTGGCCGGAAGGGGGGCTGTCCCCCTTTCCGTTCACTCCGCTGGGGGTCGGTGGCGACCGCTAGCCTGCGTGCATGCCGTTGACCAGTTCGCCCGAGCAGCCGCAGCCGCTGCGCGCGGTGGTGAACGCCACCAAGAGCTGGGTGGAGCGGCTCGGCGAGGTGTGGGTCGAGGGCCAGCTGATCGAGATCAAGCGACGCCAGGGCCCCACCCAGTTCCTGACGATGCGCGACACCCTGGCCGAGGTCTCGGTGCGCATCTCCACCTCCTCGGCGGTGCTGGACGCCGCTGGCCCGCTCACCGAGGGCACGATCGTCGCCGCGCTGGTGCGTCCGACGTTGTGGACGACGTCCGGCTCGCTCACGTTCCAGTGCAGCGAGCTGCGGCCCTCCGGCGAGGGACGGCTGCTCGCCGCGATCGAGCAGCGCAAGCGCATGTTGCAGGCCGAGGGCCTGTTCGACCCGTCCCGCAAGCGGCGACTGGCGTTCCTGCCCCGCCGCATCGGCCTCGTCACCGGCGCGCAGAGCGCCGCCGAGCGGGACGTGCTCGAGAACGTCGCCCGCCGCTGGCCGGCCGCGGTGGTGGACGTGCGCCACGCCCTGGTGCAGGGCCCGCAGGCGGTGGAGCAGCTGATCGAGGCGATCCGGTTCCTGGACGCCCGTCCCGAGGTGGACGTGATCATCGTCGCGCGCGGCGGCGGCTCGCTGGAGGACCTGCTGCCGTTCAGCGACGAGGCCCTCGCGCGGGCCGTGTTCGCCTGCCGCACCCCGGTGGTGAGCGCGATCGGGCACGAGAGCGACACCCCGATCCTCGACCTGGTGGCCGACGTGCGCGCGTCCACCCCGACCGATGCGGCCAAGCGGGTGGTGCCGGACGCGGTCGCCGAGGCCGACCTGGTGCGGACGGCCCTGGGCCGCGTCCGTACCGCGATCGTGGGCCGGGTGGAGCTGGACGAACGCCGCCTGGCCGAGCTGCGCAGCCGGCCGGTGCTGCGCGACCCGTCCGCGTTCCTGGCGGGCCACGACGAGCGCCTCCAGACCGCCCGCGACCGGCTCACCCGCGCGATCGAGACCCGGCTGCGCGAGGAGCGGCTGGGCCTGGGCCACACCATCGACCGGGTGCGTGCCCTCTCCCCGCTCGCCACCTTGCAGCGGGGTTACGCGATCCTCGCCGACGCCGAGGGGCGCTCGGTCGAACGCGTCGGGGCCACCGAGCCCGGCGCCCGGCTCATCGCCCGGCTGGCCGACGGCCGGCTCGGGCTCACCGTCGACGACATCGAAGTGCAGGAGTAACCATGGCCACCCCCGAACTCACCTACGAGGAAGCCCGCGAGCAGCTGGTCGAGATCGTCCGCAAGCTCGAAGCGGGCAGCGTCCCGCTGTCGGAGTCGATGGCGCTGTGGGAGCGCGGCGAGCAGCTGGCCACGATCTGCCAGCAGTGGCTGGACGGGGCCCGGGCCAAGATCGACGCCGCCCGCCCGAAGGCCTGAACGTCGCTTCCCCGCTCCCGCGGCAGCCGGCAGCAGAGGCAGCGCGGCGGGGGCACCCGGCGTGCACCGGGTCCCCCGCCGTCCGGCTTACTCAGGCCTGCGGGCTGCCGGCGATGTTGAACATCCACGGGGTGCCGTAGCGGTCGTTCAGCTGGCCGAACGAGTCGCCCCACGGCGCCTTCTCCAGCGGCAGCGTGATCTCGCCGCCGTCGGCGAGCCCGTCCCAGTAGCCGCGGAGCTCAACCTCGTCCTGCCCACTGACCGAGAGCGTGATGGCGCCGTCGGCGTCGTCGTACGGCATGCCGGCCGGCGTGTCGGCGCCCATCAGCGTGAACCCGGCGGGCGTGGTCAGCTGGCTGTGCATGATCTTGTCGGCCTCCTCGGGGCCGACGCCCGGCATCTCGTACTCGCCGAACGTGGAGAAGGTCACCTCACCGCCGAACACGGACTGGTAGAACTCCATCGCCTCCCGCGCGTTGCCGCGGAAGCTGAGGTAGGGGTTGAGCAGGGCCATCTGTCCTCCTGTGTGGTTGTCCCGGCCATTCTGTTCCGCGCCACTGACACTGCGACAAGTGGGTAGTTGCCGCCCCTGCTCAGCTCACTCCCCGGCCGCCTCACGGTCGGCCTCGCTGAACGTCACCGCGGCCATCGGGGCACCCGCGACCGCCGCCTCCTTCAGCCGACGGGAGAGCACCGAGGTCGCCGCGTACGCCTGCCGCGAGCGTCCGCGCGCGTAGGTGAGCGAACGGTCGGCACTCACGCCGATCCTCATGCCCACCTCGATCGCGTCCTGGTCGGCGCCCATGTAGAGGAACTGCCAGTTGTAGTCGCGCTCCTGCCGGGTAATCAGCTCCTTGACCGCGGGGTAGTCGAACTCCTTCGAGGAGTTCTCCAGGCCGTCGGTCATGATCGCGAAGATCACGGTGCCGGGACGCTCGGCCTCGGGCAACGCGGCCAGCCGGACGCCGAGCGCGACGATGCTGCGTCCGATCGCGTCCAACATGGCGGTGGACCCGCGGGGCTCGAGGTGCAGCGGGGCGACCTCGCGCACGTCGATGGCGGTGAAGACCTGTTCGTACTCGTTGTCGAACTGCGCGAGGCTCACGGTGCAGCGGCCAGGGTGGGTCTTCTGGTCGGCGACGAAGGCGTCGAACCCGCCCTCGACGTCGGTCCGGATCGAGTTCATGGAGCCCGACCGGTCGAGGAGGAATTCGATGTGGCTGAGTTCAGGATTGGTCATGTCGGTCCTTTCGTCTGGGTGTGAAGGTCATCGGTGGACGTCCGCCGGCGGCGTCGTAGCGCGCCACCGCGATGTCCTGGGACGTGATCGCCCCGTCGCCGGCGTACGGGCTCAGCGCCTTGCTCCGGGCGAGGCGCGGTGGCACCGAGTTGGGTGCCAGCCCGGTGAGCTCGGCAACCCGGCGCATGCTGGCGCCGGCGATGACGGCTGCGGCCATCGCCTCGCGCAACGCCACCTCGAGCGCCGAATCGGCGTCCCCGAGCGCGGCGACCGCGTCCTCCGCCGAGTCGGCGTCGAGCGCACGCCCCAGCGCCTCTGCGGCTCGCTGCGCGCTGTCCTGCCATGCCCATTCGTCCATGTTCTGAGCATATGCAGTTTCTGCACAGAATCAAGAGTTGCGCAGATCCTCCGTCGGGTTGCGGCCCGTCCGTCCCAGGACGCTCAGGACCTGCGCTTCAGGCCGGCCTTCGGCCAGCGACTCACGCCGCCGGACGCCGGTAGCGGGCCGTTGCGGACGTAGTTGAGCACGTCCTGTTCGCCCAGGGTGAGGGCGACATGGTCGGCGGCGGCGTGGGAGCCGGCGAACAGCAACTGGTCCTCGGCGGCGAGCTCGAAATCGTCGGACGGGAGCAGCACCCGCTCCTCGCCGCGGACGACCAGCAGCAGCACCGCTCGCACCCGACGGTCGCGGTCGTAGGGGTTGCAGAGCAGGTTGCCGACGTTCACCGGGTGGTTCAGCCGGAGAGTCCGCGCCACGGCCTCCGCCTCACCGAGCGACTCGCTCCAGATCTCGGGGATCTCGCGTCGGTTGACGCGGCTGACCCGCTCGAACACCTCCTGGCACCACGCGTCGCTCTGCTGCGGGATCAGGCTCAGGAAGCGCGAGAGCAGCGGCGTGGTGATCAGCGCGAGGAACTCACGCGCCACGATGCGACTCGGCGCCATCTCCAGGTCGTGCTGGAACGCCTCGAACAACACCTCGTTGGAGTGCCGGTTCTGCCTGGTCACGATGAAGATGTCGGGCTGGAGGTCGCGCGCGGTGATCGCGATGGCCAGGTTCTTCAGGTCGTCGGCGTTGCCGGCCACGATGCCCACGCTGTGGTCGATGCCGGCTGCGCGGAGGCTCGCCACGTCCGCGCCGGTGCCCTGCACGTCCACGCCGTCCTCGCCGAAGTGCAGCCGGTCGATGACCGTGACCTCGAGCCCGGCGCCCTCGAGCTGTTCACGGATGAGGTGGCCGAACCGGCCGTAGCCGCACATGATCCAGTGGCCGCGCGGCGGGTGGAGCTCCTCGGGCAGCTCGTCCCCCGGCAGCCCGGTGAGCAGCTCGCGCAGGCGGAAGTGGTACGGGGCGGAGACCGCGCTGGCCAGGTGCTCGGCGAACCGTTCGAACGGGTTGATCACCACGTCGCCGCCGAACACGCCGAGGTCGTGCTCGGGCAGTGGGTTGCCCAGCCGGACGAGGACGGGCAGCCCGGGGGCGAGCAGCCGGACGGTGACCGCGATCGCGCGGTTGGTCTCGTCCTCCGCCGCGAGAGCCATCACGCCGCGACAGTGCGGCGAGCACATGCCCGCGTCCAGCAGCGTCTGGGGCTGGCTGGCGTCCGCGGTGATCATCGGCGCGTCGGCCTGGAAGCCCTCCAGGCGGAGCTCCTGCAGCCGCTGCGCGTTGAGGTCGATGATCACCGCGCGCAGGCCGAGCCGGTCGAGGCCGTGGCAGATCAGCAGGCCGGTCTCGTCGCAGCCGCAGACGATGTAGAACGGTTCGTGCAGGTTGTGGATCCGGCGGGCGAAGCCGCTGGCCTTCAGCGCACTCTGGAAGCCCTGGTCGCGCACCAGGCTGAGCACGGTGACGATCGAGTACGACCAGCCGATCACGGTGAGGTAGATCGAGATCACCATCCACAGCCGTTGCGCGGGTGAGTACGGCGCCGGCAGTTCGCCGAACCCGATCGTGGTGCTGGTGTAGGAGATCACGTAGAAGGCGTTGAACAGGCCCATCCCCGGGGTCGGGTTGCCGTCCGCGTCCACGCCGGGGACGAGGCTGAGCACGAACACGCAGACCGCGTAGACGACCACGATCAGGACCAGCGGGAACCGCATCCGCCTCAGGACGAGGTAGAAGACGTTGCTGAGTGCAGCCTGGCGCGGCTGCTGCGGTGAGCTCACCGGCGGGAGGTGACCGTCTCGATCACCATCAGGACCACCGAGACCATGTTGGCCAGCAGCGCCCCGCCGGACATCGAGACGACCTGGACCATCGCGGCCTCGGTCAGCCCGTCGGGCGAGATGTTCAGCGCCCAGAACCAGACCAGGGCGGCAATGATCAGCTCGACGTCGGCGACCAGGCTGGTGGCGAGGTGGACGGCACCCAGGTGCGTCCGGTCGCCGAACTTCAGGATCGTGGCGATCACGCTCACCACGATCGCGGCGGCGAACTGGTACACGTTGTGGTGCTCGGGTTTGGCCATGTCGCCGAGGAAGAAGCCGAGGTTCAGCGTGGCCGCCATGATGATGAAGAAGCCGAAGATGACCTTCTCGAAGTTCATGCCGCCTCCACGGTGAGCGCCTGTGGCACCACTCTAGGACGAGCGACGCAGAGATCCCGGCATTCGCCGGGATGACGGGGGCGACGTCCGCGCACCGACATCCCGGGGTCGACCCGGGATCCCGGCGGCTACTCCTCCAGCGTGGTGAGGTCCCCCTCGTCCTGGCCGAGCGCGCGGGCCCGCAGGACGCGGCGCATGATCTTGCCCGAGCGGGTCTTGGGCAGCTTGTCGGGGAAGTCGATCCAGTCGGGCTTGGCGATCGGCGACAGGTGCACCGAGACGTGCTTGCGCAGGTCCTCGGCGAGTTCCTGGCTGCCCTCGTAGCCCATCCGCAGCACCACGAAGGCGTGGATCGCGTTGCCCTTCACCTCGTGCGGCAGCCCGATCGCGGCGGCTTCGGCCACGGCCGGGTGCGACACCAGCGCGGACTCCACCTCGGCGGTGCCGAGCCGGTGCCCGGACACCTTGATCACGTCGTCGGTGCGTCCGATCACCCAGTAGTAGCCGTCCGCATCCCGCCGCGCCGAGTCGCCGGCGAGGTACTTGCCCGGGTACTTCGACCAGTACGTGTTCACGTACCGCTCGTCGTCCTTGTAGAGGGTGCGCAGCATGGCCGGCCAGGGCTTGGTGAGCACCAGGAAGCCCTCCTCGCCGTCCGGCACCGGCTCACCGGCGTCGTTGACGATCTCGGCGACCTGCCCGAAGAACGGCTTGCCCGCCGACCCGGGCTTGAGGGGCATGGACGGGGTGGGGCAGATCTGGAACATGCCGGTCTCGGTCTGCCACCAGGTGTCCATGATCGGGCAGCGTCCCTTGCCGATCACGCGGTGGAACCACTGCCAGGCCTCGGGGTTGATGGGCTCCCCCACCGACCCCAGCAGCCGGAGGGAGCTCAGGTCGTGCCGGTTCGGCCAGGCCTCGCCGAACCGCATCAGCGACCGGATCGCCGTCGGTGCGGTGTAGAACGTGGTGATGCCGTAGTACTCGATCAGCTGCCACCAGCGGTTCGGGTACGGGTAGGTCGGCCCGCCCTCGAACATGAAGGACGTGGCGCCGCACAGCAGCGGCCCGTAGACCAGGTAGGAGTGGCCGGTGATCCAGCCCGGATCGGCCGTGCACCACCAGCGGTCCTCGTCCCGGATGTCGAAGGTGTACTTCAACGTCGTATACGTGCCGACCATGTAGCCGCCGTGGGTGTGCAGGATCGCCTTCGGCTTCCCGGTCGAGCCGGAGGTGTACAGGATGAACAGCGGGTCCTCGGCGTCCACGGCCACGGTCGGGCACGGCCCGTTGGCGATCGGCAGCGCGGTCAGGTCGTGGTACCAGTGGTCGCGCAGCGGGTCCATGGTGACCTCGTGCCCGGTGCGCTTGACGACGATCACGTTCTCGACGGAGGGGGAGAAGCGGATCGCCTCGTCCACGATGTCCTTGAGCTTGAATATGCCGCCGTTCACCCAGGAACCGTCCGCGGTGATGACCACCTTCGACTCCGAGTCGTCGATGCGATCGGCGAGCGCGTCGGCGGAGAAGCCGGCGAAGATCACCGAGTGCACCGCGCCGAGCTTGGCGCAGGCCAGCATCGCGAACACCACCTCGGGGATGCGCGGCAGGTAGATCGTGACCTTGTCGCCCTTCGTGACGCCCATCGCGCGGAAGATGTTGGCCATCTTCGTCACCTCGCGGTTGAGGCTGAAGTAGCTGAACGTCTGGTAGTCGGTGCCGTTCTCGCCCACCCAGATCAGCGCGAGCTTGTTCTTGTACGGGCCGGACAGGTGCCGGTCGATGCAGTTGTGGACGATGTTCGTCTTCGCCCCGGTGAACCACTTGTAGAACGGGGCGTTCGAGTCGTCCAGCACCTTCTCCCACGGCTCGAACCACTCCAGCTCCGCGGCGCGGTCGGCCCAGAAGCCGACCGGGTCGGCCGCGGCGGCCTCCCGCAGTGCAGTGTCCTCGGTCCCGAACGCGGCGTCCGGGTAAACGGCATCGTCCATGTGCATCCTCCTTGACCCGGCGAGCCTAGGCCGCGGGCGGACCGCTGCGGAAGCCCCAAATGCCCGCACCGAAGTCTCGGGCCTCCGCAAGGCCTCTGTGTCGCGATCTGGCCAGTCTTGGTGTCCCACGGCGCACGTGTGTCGCATCCACGCACTTCAGCGGCCAGATCGCGACACGCCCCAACCCGCCATACATCCGGGACCCGTCATCGCCGCCGCATCGCGTATGGTCTGCGCGAGCACGGACCTGTCGCGATCTGGCCAGCCAAGCGCGCGGATGTGACGCCAGAGCAGCCCGAGACATCGAGAGTGGCGAGATCACGACAATCGGGCACGATGGGTGTCGTGATCGAGTCCGACGACATCGTGCTGCGCGAGCGTGATGGCGTCACCGAGCTCATCGTGAACGGCGTCTTCGCCATGGACTCCACAGAGGTCAGCTCCGAGCTCGCACTGGCGGACGCGGCCGGTGCCGCACGGCGCGTCCTGGTCGGCGGCCTCGGGCTGGGCTACACCGCGACCCGCCTGCTGGCGAACGGGGCCGAGACGGTGCGGGTGGTGGAGCTGTCGGCGTCCCTGGTGGACGCGGCGCGCGGTGGCGCCACCGACCAGCTGGGACGCCTCGCGTCCGATCCCCGCGTGGAACTGGTGGTGGGCGACGTCGCCGACTTCACCGGCACCTGGGACGCGATCCTGCTCGACGTCGACAACGGGCCGACGTTCCTGATCCACGACGCCAACGCCAAGCTCTACCGCGCCGCGTTCCTGCGTCGCTGCCTGGCGTCGCTCACGCCGTCCGGGCGCCTGGTGGTCTGGTGCGAGGCGCGCAGCCCCGAGCTCGCGGCGACGCTGGCCGAGCTCGCCGGACACGTCGAGACCATCGTGGTGCCGGTCACCCGCGGCGAACGCACCTTCGACTACGTGCTCTACCGCGCGGCAGCCCCCACCCACCGGACCTAGATGGGGACGGTTCCGATTCCGGTCCCGGACCGAGTTAGGAACCGTCCCCAATCCGGTCCCGGACCGAGTTAGGAACCGTCCCCAATCCGGTCCCGGACCGAGATAGGAACCGTCCCCAATCCGGTCAGACGCCGACGTCCTCCAGCATCTCGGTGACCAGGGCGGCGATCGGGGAGCGCTCCGAGCGGGTCAGGGTGACGTGGGCGAACAGGGGGTGACCCTTCAGCCGCTCGACGACCGCGACCACGCCGTCGTGCCGGCCCACCCGCAGGTTGTCGCGCTGGGCGACGTCATGGGTGAGGACGACCCGCGAGTTCTGCCCGATCCGCGACAGCACGGTGAGCAGCACGTTGCGCTCCAGCGACTGGGCCTCGTCCACGATCACGAAGGCGTCGTGCAGCGAGCGTCCGCGGATGTGGGTGAGCGGCAGCACCTCGAGCAGGTCCTGGGCGAGCACCTCGTCGATGACGTTCTTGCTGGCCACCGAGCCCAGCGTGTCGAACACCGCCTGCCCCCACGGCGACATCTTCTCGTTCTCCGAGCCGGGCAGGTACCCGAGCTCCTGCCCGCCCACCGCGTACAACGGACGGAACACGATCACCTTCGAGTGCTGGCGACGCTCCAGCACCGCTTCGAGCCCCGCGCACAGCGCGAGCGCCGACTTGCCGGTGCCGGCCCGTCCGCCCATCGACATGATGCCGATCTCGGGGTCCATCAACAGGTCGAGCGCCACCCGCTGCTCGGCCGAGCGGCCGTGGATGCCGAACACCTCCCGGTCCTTGACCAGCCGCACCGAGCCGTCCGGCAGCACGCGTCCGATCGCGGACGAGTTCGCGCCGTGCAGCACGACCCCGGTGTGGCACGGCAGGTCGACCGCCTCGGCAACCACCGCCGAGCCCTCGCCGTACAGCTGCTCGATGGTCGCGGTCGGCACGTCGACCTCGGCCATGCCGGTCCACCCCGAGTCGGGCGTGAGCTCGTGCCGGTACTCCTCCGCCGGCAGGCCCACCGCGGACGCCTTCACCCGCATCGGCAGGTCCTTGCTCACCAGCACCACGTCGTTGCCCTCGGCGCGGTAGTTCAGCGCGACGGCCAGGATGCGGGAGTCGTTGTCGCCCAGCCGGAAGCCCGGCGGGAGCACCTCGGGATCGGTGTGGTTCAGCTCCACCCGCAGGGTGCCCTCGACCTCGTTCACCGGGATCGGGGAGTCCAGCCGTCCGTAACGCACCCGCAGGTCGTCGAGGTAGCGCAGCGCCGTCCGGGCGAAGTAGCCCAGCTCGGGATGGTGGCGCTTCGCCTCGAGTTCGCTGATCACCACCACCGGCACCACCACCGCGTGCTCGGCGAAGTTGCGCAACGCGTGCGGGTCGCTCAGCAGCACGGACGTGTCGACGACGTAGGTCTTCAGTGCCAGTGCGGATTCGCGGGTACCGGAGAAAGCGGTCCTGGTCGATGGCATGTCGGTCCTTGTCCGAGCCGGATCGCACCCGTCCGGCTCACGGTGGTGTCAGCCGAAGGGACAGGGCCCGGGTGTGGGCCTTGCGATCTGCAGGGCAGGACGCATCTGGTGCCTCTCGTGCGGACGGATGGGGCACCCGTCCGTGGCATGAGAGTAAGCCCGGGCCGGACGCCACCAGCCACCCGACACGCCGTCCGCGGGGGCGGGATGGGTAATCGTCAGGCTGCCCGCCACCGGCCCGCGGACGGCCGTTCGGGCGTCCTAGAGTGAGCCCCATGAGCACGCTCCCCGACCACCTCGTCCTGCCGACCGCCCCGCTCTCGCCCGCGGCGAACCAGGTGGTCGGCGACCACTACCGCATCACCGTCCTGACCTCGCGGATGCTGCGCCTGGAGTACTCCCCGACCGGGCAGTTCGAGGACCGGGCCACCCAGATGGCCATCAACCGCGACCTCGGGCCGGTCGACTTCCAGGTCGTGCGGGACGCCGCGGGCCTGCACCTGTTCACCGCGCACCTCGTCCTCGACTACGACGAGCAGCCGTTCTCGGCGTCCGGGCTGACCATCCGGATGACCGGCGGGCTGAACTACCACAGCCAGTGGCGCTACGGCGTCGGCTTCCAGCCCACCGTGTGGCAGGTCGGCAACCTGGGCGGCACCGCCCGCACCCTCGACGGCATCGACGGTGCCGTCGCGCTCGAGGACGGCCTGGCGTCCACGCTGGGCTACGCGGTACTGGACGACTCCGCGACCCTGGCGCTGGCAGCGGACGGCTGGGTGGCGCCGCGCGTCCCCGGCAACACCGACCTGTACTACTTCGGCTACGGGTACGACATCGCCGGGGCCGTCCGCGACTTCTACCGGCTCACCGGCCCGCAGCCGCTGCTGCCGCGGTGGGCGCTGGGCAACTGGTGGAGCCGCTACTACGCCTACTCGGCGCAGGAGTACCAGGCGCTGATGGAGCGGTTCGCGGCCGAGGACCTGCCGTTCAGCGTGGGTGTGGTCGACATCGACTGGCACTGGATCGACGTCGACCCCAAGTACGGGTCGGGGTGGACGGGCTACTCGTGGAACACCGACCTGTTCCCCGACCCGCCGGCCTTCCTGGCCTGGCTGCACGAGCACGGGCTGAAGGTGTCGCTGAACGTGCACCCGGCGGACGGCGTCCGCGGCTACGAGGACCGCTACCCCGAACTGGCCGAGGCGATGGGGATCGACCCGGCGTCCGGCCTGGCGGTGAACTTCGACATCGCGAACCGCGACTTCATCGGTCCGTACCTGGAGAAGCTGCACCACCCGATGGAGGACGAGGGCGTCGACTTCTGGTGGCTGGACTGGCAGCAGGGCAACTACACCCGCGTCCCGGGCCTCGACCCGCTGTGGATGCTGAACCACTTCCACTTCCTGGATTCGGGACGGGCGGGGAAGCGTCCGATCACGTTCTCCCGCTACGCCGGTCCGGGGTCGCACCGCTACCCGATCGGGTTCTCCGGCGACAGCGTCACCACCTGGGCGAGCCTGGACTTCCAGCCGTACTTCACCGCGACCGCGGCCAACATCGGCTACGGGTGGTGGAGCCACGACATCGGCGGCCACTGCTTCGGGGTGCGGGACGACGAGCTGGCCACCCGCTGGTTCCAGCTGGGGGTGTTCTCGCCGATCAACCGGCTGCACTCGACGAACGACGTGTTCGCCGGCAAGGAGCCGTGGAAGTACAACCCGGTGGCGCGCGCGGCGATGGACGAGGCGCTGCGGCTGCGGCACCGGCTGGTGCCCTACCTGTACACGATGGCCGAGCGGGCCCACCGGCTGGGCGAGCCGCTGGTGCGTCCGCTGTACCACCTGGAGCCGCGTCCGGAGGCGTTGGCGTCCCGCAACTCGTTCGCGTTCGGCAGCGAGCTGGTCGTGGCGCCGATCACCACGCCGGCCGACCGGCGGACGACCCTGGCCCAGGTGACCACGTGGCTGCCCCAGGGCGAGTGGACGGACTTCTTCACCGGCCTGCGGTACTCGGGCGGACGGACGGTGCAGCTGCACCGGCCGCTGGACGGCTACCCGGTGCTGGCCAGGGCGGGGGCGATCGTGCCGCTGACGATGCCGGGCGCGTACGGCACCGGCAACCCCGAGGCGCTCGAGGTGCACGTGTTCGCCGGGGCGGACGGCGACTTTACGCTCTACGAGGACGACGACGCCGCGCAACCGCGGACGGTGACCACGCGGATCACCTACGACCGGGATTCGATCACCGTCGAGCCGGCCGAGGGCGCGCTCGACCTGGTGCCGGCCACCCGCGACTACCGGTTCGTGCTGCACGGGCTGGACTCAGTGGGTGCCGAGGGGCTGGCCGAGGAGGTGGCCGCGGGACCGCTGGTGGTCGAGGTGCCCGTGGCGACCGCGTCCGGGGTGGTGGTGCGGCTGACCGGCGAGCGCCGTCCGTCCGACAACCGGGTGGAGTCGCGGGTCTTCGCCCTGCTGGAGGCCGCCCAGATCGAGTACGCGACGAAGGACCTGGTCTGGCAGCTGATGGCCACCCCTGAGCCGCTGGCCCGACTTGCCGGCCTCCAGGCCCTCACCCTCGAACCGGCCCTCCACTCCGCGCTCGCCGAACTCCTCCTCGCCTAACCGGGGACGGTTCTTCAGCGGCCGTAGCGGCGCTCGCGCTGGGCGTAGGCACGCAGGGCGCGGATGAAGTCGACCTTGCGGAAGTCGGGCCACAGGGCCTCACAGAAGTAGAACTCCGAGTGCGCCGACTGCCAGATCAGGAAGCCCGAGAGCCGCTGCTCCCCGGACGTGCGGATGATCAGGTCGGGGTCGGGCTGGCCGGCGGTGTAGAGGTGCTCGGAGATGTGGTCGATCTCGAGGGTGCCGGCGAGCTGGTCGAGGCTCGTACCCTTCGCGGCCTCGCTGGCCAGCAAAGAGCGGACGGCGTCCCGCAGCTCCCGGCGTCCGCCATAGGCGATGGCGACGTTCACGTGGATGCCGTCGTGGCCGCCCGCCGCCTTCTCCGCGTCCCGAAGCGCGCCGGCCATGTCGTCCGGCAGCAGGCTGAGGTCGCCCACGACCTGCACCCGGTAGGACTGCGCGAGGTCGGTGACCATGCTCTGGATCACCTTGAGCAGCGGCGCCACCTCGTCCGCTTCGGAACGGGTGAGGTTGTCGGTCGACAGCACCCACAGGGTGACCACGCCGATGCCCAGGTGCGCGCACCAGTCGACGAACTCCTTGAGCTTGTCCGCACCGGCCTGGTAGCCGACCACCAGCGACTCGTCGGCGGCGTTCATGCGTGCCCAGCGGCGGTTGCCGTCCGCGAGCACCGCGACGTGCTTGGGCAGCGCCGAGCGGTCGAGCTCGGCCAGCAGTTGGGTCTCGTACGCGGAGTACAGGAACCCGAGGGGTTGCAGCCGGTTCAGCCTCTCGCGAACCCGCAGCTTCATGGCGTGAACACTACCGCCGACGGGCTGACCGGGCGCCGCGGCAACACCGCGTCCGGGCGGGCGGCTTGATCGAGCAACGAACCTACGCTAACGTAGGTTACTCAACCGTAGGTTGGGAGGCGAGTTGGTCACCGACGCAGACGTGCGAGGCGTCCCGGCGATCCCGGGCAAACCGCACCTGCGCGGCTGGCTGCACTTGGGGATGACCCCCCTGGTCGTGGTCGGCGGCGTCCTTCTCGTGATCCTCGCCCCCAGCCTTGCGGGAAAGGTCGGCAGCGCGGTGTGGCTGGGCGGGGCCCTGCTCCTGTTCGGCACCAGCGCCGCCTACCACCTCGGCGACTGGTCGCCGGCGACGAAGGCCGCCCTCCGCCGCTGGGACCACGCCAACATCTTCGTGTTCATCGCGGCCACCTACACCCCGCTCGCGCTCACGCTGCTGCCCCCGGGCGAGGCCACCACGCTGCTCATCCTGATCTGGACGGTCGGCGTCGTCGGCCTGGTGATCCGGGTCTTCTGGCACAGCGCACCTCGCTGGCTGGACGTGGCCTGCTACCTCGGCATGGGCTGGGCCGGCGTCGCGTGGCTGCCCGCCTTCTGGGCGTCCAACCCCGCCGTGGTGATCCTGATCGGCCTGGGCGGGCTCTTCTACACCGTCGGCGCACTGATCTACGGCCGCAAGTGGCCGAACCCCTCCCCCACCTGGTTCGGGTTCCACGAGGTCTTCCACGCCTGCACCCTGGCCGCTGCGGCCTGCCACTTCGCGGCCATCGCGGTGGCGCTCTTCGCCTGATCTGAAAGGAAAGGGGACTGTCCCTTTCCCGCCAGGTTTGTGTCCTCGCGGCGCGTGGACCGAAAGGGGACTGTCCCCTTTCGGTCCACGGTCAGTTCGCGCGGCTCCAGAGGGCGGTGCGCAGCTCCGTGAGGTCGGACGTGGGCGCGAAGCACGTGGTGCCCCGGCAGATGTACGCGTCGGGCCGGGTGCGGTCCTCGAAGTGGTGCGCGAAGCCGGACGTCCCGGCGGGGCCGGTGACCACCGCGGTGCCGATCGGGGCCATCCGCCACGTCGCGCGGGACAGCTCCCCGAGCGGGTCGGACGCCACCACCACCGCCACCGCCGGACGCAGCCCCGTCCGCGCCTCGTCGGCGACCAGCGCGTCCACCAGCGCCGACCCGGCGAACCGCGGCGCCTGCTCCAGCAGGCCCCGCAGCGTGAGCGCGGCCGCGTCCGCCCAGGACGCGAGGTCCGGACGGTCGGCCAGCAGCGCCACCAGGCGGAGCGCAGCCACCAGCGCACTGGTGCCCGACGGGGTTGGGTTGTCGCTGGTGTCCCGCGGACGGGCGAACAGCTCCTCGGCGTCCGCGGCGGCGTCGTAGAAGCCGCCGTCGTCGGCCGCGAACAGCTCCAGCGCCTGCTCGAGCAGGGTCTCGGCCCGCCGCAGCCACTCCGCGTCGCCGAGCGCCCCCGCCAGCCGCGCGAAGCCGAGCGCGACCGCCCCGTAGTCCTCGGCGAACCCGGTGACCGGCGCGGCCACCCCCGCCAGCGAGGACCGGTGCAGCCGGCAGTCCCAGTGGTCGCGCCACAGGCACTCCGCGGCGCCCCGGGCGAGCTCGAGCCAGCCCGGCTCGCCGAACACCTCCGCCGCCCACACCAGCGCGTCGATCACCCACCCGTTCCAGGCGGCGATCACCTTGTCGTCCCGGGCCGGCGCGAACCGCTCGGCCCGCTCGGCGAGCAGCCGCTCACTGACGGACGCGAGCCGCGCGGCGTCCGGGTTGCCCCGCAGTTGGAGCGTCGACAGGCCGTGCTCGAACGTGCCGGTGGTGGTGACGTGGAACACCTCCGCCGCCCACGCCCCGTCCTCGGGGCCGAGCGCGTCGGTGAGCAGCTCGGGCGTCCAGCAGTAGTAGATGCCCTCGTGCTGGCGTCCGTGCGCGTCCAGGCTGTCCGCGTCCAGCGAGGACGCGAACCCGCCGGACGGCAGCAGCAGGTCGCGTGCGAGCCAGCCGACGATGCCCCGCACCACCCGCTCGAACTGGGCGCGCAGCACCGGGTCGTGGTCGGGCACGCGTCGCCAGCCGCGGGTGTAGGCGCCGAGCAGCAGCGCGTTGTCGTACAGCATCTTCTCGAAGTGCGGCACCACCCAGGCCGCGTCCACGCTGTAGCGGGCGAAGCCGCCGCCGATCTGGTCGTGGATGCCGCCGCGCGCCATCGCGTCCAGCGTCCGCTGGGCGACGTCGAGCGAGCCCGGCTCACCCTTCACCAGCAGGGCGTCCACCAGCAGCGGCGCAGGGAACTTCGGAGCGGTGCCGAAGCCGCCGTGGATCGGGTCGAACTCGGCGCTGACCCGGTCGAGCACGCCCCACACGTCGAGGCGCTCCCCCGTCGTGGCCAGCGGGCCGAACGAGTCGGCGAGGTGCGCGGCGATGGCGTTCGCGCTCGCGTCCGCCTCGTCGCGGCGCTGCCGCCAGGCGGTGTCGATCGCCTCGAGCACCTCCGTGAAGGACGGCATCCCGCCGGTGCGCTCGGGCGGGTAGTACGTCCCGGCGAAGAACGGACGCCCGTCCGGCGTGGCGAAGACCGTCATCGGCCACCCGCCCGAGCCGGTGAGCGCCTGCGTCGCCTTCATGTAGATCGCGTCGAGGTCGGGACGCTCCTCGCGGTCGACCTTGATCGCCACGAAGTTCGCGTTCACGATCGCCGCCACGGCCGGGTCGGAGAACGACTCGTGCGCCATCACGTGGCACCAGTGGCACGCCGCGTACCCGATCGACAGCAGGATCGGACGCCCGGAGTCCTGCGCCTCGGCCAGCGCGTCGGGCCCCCACTCCCGCCAGTCGATGGGGTTGTCGGCATGCATCCGCAGGTACGGCGAGGTGGCGTCGGCAAGGCGATTCACAACGCCCGATCATAGGCGGGCCGGGAGCGTCCGAACCCGCCCGGGCGGCCTCGCGGACGGATGCGCCGACCGCGGCGTTGGCGGGCTACTCCTCCGGCGAGCGCGGCGACTCGGCGCGCGGCTCCTCGTCGAAGTCGATCCGGCGGATGTTGCGGCGCATGCTCCAGTACAGGAAACCCAGCAGCACGAGCAGCACGATCGCCATGGCCAGGGGCAGCCACGACGGCGTCGCCACCATCAGATCGAGTAACTCCATGGCTTCAGGTTATCCGCGTCCCGCAGCCCCGCGAAGAGGTCGTCCTCGGGAAGGGTCACCGGCACGGTCGAACGCACCAGCTGGTAGTCCTCGGTGGGCCAGCCCGCGCGCTGGATCTCCAGCGGCACGGCGAACCAGCGTCCGTCCGGGTCGATCTGGGTGGCGTGGGCGAGCAGGGCGGCGTTGCGCACCTCGAAGTAGTCCGCGCACGGGACGAAGGTGGTCAGTCGCGACAGCCGTCCGGGGTCCTCGCCCCACTCGGCCAGCCACTCGGCGTACGGGGTGCCCAGGCCGGCCTCGTGCATGCGGGCGTCGAGCGCGGCGTAGCGTCCGCGGTGCAGCGACATGTCGTAGTACACCTTGGGCACCTGCCAGGCCTCGCCGTGCTCGGGCCACGCCTGCGGGTCGGCCGCAGCGGCCACCGCGGCCATCGACACGTTGTGGCACTGGATGTGGTCGGGGTGCGGGTAGCCGCCGTTCTCGTCGTACGTGGTGAGGACGTGCGGACGGAACTCGCGGATCACCTTCACCAGGGGCCCGGCCGCGACCTCGGCGGGGATGCGCGCGAAGGCGTCCTCGGGCAGGTCCTCGGGGTCGTCCGGCATGCCGGAGTCGACGAACCCCAGCCACACCTGCTGGATCCCGAGGATCTCGGCGGCCTTCGCCATCTCGGCGTGGCGGAGCTCGGGCAGGTTCGCCCAGTTCTCGGGCGTGTCCATCTTCGGGTTGAGGATCGAGCCCCGCTCGCCGCCGGTGCACGTGGCCACCCGGACGTCGACGCCCTGCGCCACGTAATAGGCAGTGGTCGCCGCACCCTTGCTCGACTCATCATCGGGGTGGGCGTGAACGTGAAGCAGCCGCAGGCTCATGCCCATATTCTGGGCACGGATACCAAGGACCCCAAAACCGGACGGAGGGATGGACGCCGGTGACCGCTCAGGAACGGCTGGCCCGCCGCTACCCGCCCGTGCGCCGCTCCCGTTGGTGGATCCCGCTGGCGGTCGTGCTGGCCGTCTCCGGTGTCGTCTGGCTGGTGTGGGCCGGTGGCCACGGCGCGCTGAACGTGGTCACGGCGCGGGTGGACGCGTTCACCGTCCGCTCCGACACGCTGATCGACGTGACCGTGACGATCGACCGTCCGGACACCACCCGGGGCGCGGAGTGCCAGCTCTACGTGCAGGCGGTGAGCCACGACCGGGTCGGTGAGGTGACCGTGGCCGTCCCGCCCGGCGGCGAGCGACTCACCCAGCTCCAGGTCGGGGTGCGCACGTACCTGCGCGCCACGACCGCGGTGATCGACTCGTGCCACACCGCCTGATCGACCGGCCGCGCGGCATGTAGCCTGCAACGCATGACTGACCAGACCACTTGGCTCACCCAGGAGGCCTTCGACCGCCTGACCTCCGAACTCGCGTACCTCAAGACGGAGGGGCGGCAGAAGGTCTCTGCCAAGATCGCCCAGGCCCGCGAGGAGGGCGACCTCAGCGAGAACGGCGGCTACCACGCCGCGCGCGAGGAGCAGGGACACCAGGAGGCCAGGATCCGCCAGCTCACCGCGATGCTCGAGAACGCCGAGGTGGGCGAGGCCCCGGCCGGCTCCGACGAGGTCGTCCCCGGCGTCTCGGTCACGATCTACTACGACGACGACGCGGACGACACCGACACGTTCCTGCTCGGCTCCCGCGAGCTGGTGGGCCTGGACAACTCGGTGGACGTCGAGGTGTTCTCCCCGCAGTCGCCGCTGGGCGCGGCCATCCTCGGCCACAAGGTGGGCGACACCGTCACCTACACCGCCCCGACCGGCAAGCCGATCGAGGTCACGATCGTCGAGGTGACCCCCTTCACCTCCTGACGGCCCGAGCGAGTCCGCTCCCAGCCGCCGCTGGCCCCTGTCGGGATCCGGCCACGATCCGCGTCCCAGCTGTCCCGGAGGCCCCAGCCGGCGGGTTCGGCGGACGGATGGCGTCACGGTTCTGGTGAGACCGCCGTGCCCCACCAGCCTGCGGGTGCACGACGTCCGGCTCGGACGGGTGTCGCCATCCAGCCGCCCGCGGGCCCTGGCGTGACGCGTGGGACATCGGGGACCGCAAGAGCGGCCACATCGCGCCAGCCGCGCGGATTGGGGACGGTTCCTAACTCGGTCCCGGACCGAGTTAGGAACCGTCCCCAATCCGGTCAGGGCAGGCCGGCGAGGAGCTCGGCGGCCTCGGCGGGCGAGAGCGCGCCGGAGGCCACCTCGCTGAGCACCTGGTCGCGGGTCATCGCCGCCGTCGGCTCGGTGTCCCCGGCGAGGCCCAGCTTCAGCAGCAGGGCGGTGAAGCGGGCGCGCGCGGTCGGGTACGACACCCCGAGGTGCTTCTCGACCTCGCGCAGGTTGCCCCGGGACGCGAGGAAGACCCGCAGCAGTTCGGTGTCGCGCTCGTCCAGCGCGCAGAAGTCGCAGTGCCCGAACTCACCGGCCAGCTCGGAGCCGCAGCTGCGGCAGCCCAGCCGGGTGGTGACCAGTTCGCCGCCACACACCGGGCAGTCGGACGGCGCCCGGTAGCTCACTTCCCCGCCTTGATGTTCGCCCAGCCCATCACCACGCCGACGTCGAGGCGGGCCGAGCCGTTGCCCATCACGACCTCGTCGACCTGGCCGGTGTGCGCGCCCGTCCAGCTCACCCGGCCCAGCTGCGCCTCGCCGTGCACGGTGACGTTGGACTCGTCCCCCAGCTCGACGGTCAGCTGGCCGGACTCGACCCGCACCCGGGAGCGTCCGGTGGTGATCGTGCCCTTCACGGTGGCCGACCCGGCCTGCACCAGCACGTCGTTGACCTCGGACACCCCGGCCATCTCGGCGCTGCCGGCGGTCACCCGCACCTTGCCCAGGTAGGGCAGGTCGGTGGTGGTCAGCTGGCCGGCGGTGACCTCGACGTCCACGATGATCGCCGGGTTGACCCGCAGGTGGAGTTCCTTGCCCAGCCCCATCGCACGGATGTCGTCGAAGCTGCGGGGCGGGCGCAGGATGCTGAACCCGTCGAGGGTGGGGCCGATCTCGCCGTCGCTGGCGACCTCCAGCACCGAGCCGTTGCGGCGGAGCACGTGCGGGCCCTCGGCGGACGCGGTCGCGACCGAGCTGTCACCGACGATGCGGACGCGGCGCCCGACGGCGCGGACGGTGATCCGGTCGACGCCCTTGCTGCCGGTGGGCCGACGGCGGCTGGACGGCGGCTCGGACTCCTCGGCGTCCGGCTGGCCGAACACCTCGCGGGCGTACGGCGAGTACTGGCGGCGGGAGGGCTCCTCGCCGAGCTCCTCGTTGGTGGGCTCGGCCGGCCTGGGCTCCGGCGCCTTCAGGGCGTCGATGCGGCGCGCGGCTTCGGACGCGTCGATGCGGCCTGCGGCCAGGTCTTCGAGGATGGGACCGAGATCAGGAGTGCTCATACCTTGAGCGTAGCGCGACTTTCCATAAAGGAAAGCTCACCTTTCTATTCTGGCAAAGCTGTGACCACATCGAAGCGGTCCGGATCGAGTCCACGGATGAACGCCACTCCGAACGCGAGCACCGGGATCACCAGCAGAGCACCGACGATGCCCGCGATGGTCGAGCCGATCACCAGCCCGATCAGCACGGCCAGCGGGTGCAGCGACACTGCACGCCCGAGCAGGATCGGCTGCAGGAAGTGCCCCTCGGCCTCCATCACCAGGATCGTGACGCCGAGCATGATCAGCGCGCTCACCGGCCCGTGGGTGACCAGCGCCAGCGCGCAGGCCACCGTCCCGGCCAGCACCGCGCCCACGACCGGGACGAACGCGGTGATGAACGTGAGGGCGAACAGCGCGAAAGGCACCGGCAGCTGCAGCGCCAGCGCACCGATCAGGATGCCGAGGGCGTCCACCAGCGCGACCAGCACCTGCGCGCGCATGTAGGCGACCAGGGAGAGCCAGCCACGCTCGGACGCGCGAGCGGTGGCCACCTGGTAGTGGGACGGCACCAGGCGGGTGATCGCACCCCAGATCTGGCGACCGGAGGCGAGGAAGAAGAATGCGGCGATCAGCGCGATCGCCAGCCCGGCCAGGAAGTGACCCACCCCGACACCGGCGTGGGCGACGGCGGTCGCGAGCTCCTCGCGGGAGTTGCTCAACCACTCGGTGAACTGGTCGAGGTAGGTGTTGAGCTGGATCGCGTCGATGTGCAGCGGTCCGGTGGCCAGCCAGTCGGTGAGCACCGTGATTCCCTGCGACGTCTGCTCCCACAACTGCGGCCACTCCCGCGCGATCTGGACGCCGACCGTGGTGAACACCCCGCCCACGATCAGGGCCATGGCCAGCAGGCAGCAGGCCGCCGCCAGCAGCGGCGGCAGTTTCGCCCGCGCGAGCAGCCGGTTCAGCGGCGTCAGCAGGGCGGTCAGCAGGACGGCGACCGCGAGCGGCACGGAGACCGCGGAGAAGTAGGTGAGCAGCCACCAGAGCAGGGCCACCACGGCAGCGATCACGAGTACGCGCCAGGCCCAGTCGGCGGCGGTGACGAGCCCCGGCGCGACGCGGGAGCCGGGGTCGCCCTGGCGGCGAGGTCTGGGAGTGAGCACGCCGACACTGTAGCCAGCGCCCGCCCTGCGCAGACCGGGGATCGACCCTGAAGCCTCCCCCGTTCTCCACCGTCGTCCCACCCGCTCCCTCGCTCCGGTCCACCCCGGACGCCACTAGTGTCGCGCGTCATTAGTTCATTGACGGTGTGGGATGATGGGGCATGCCATCATCAACTGTGGAGATCACCGATGCGGATCGGCTGATTCTGGAGTCGTGGACCAGGTCTTCGACGGTGTCGGCGGGTCATGTGGAGCGGGCCAGGATCGTGTTGGCGAGTGCGGCCGGGGGTGGGACCACGGCGGTAGCGAGCCAGCTTGGCGTGTCCCGGCCGACGGTGATCAAGTGGCGGGACCGGTTCGCCGAGTCGGGGATCGCGGGTCTGGATGACGGGCCGCGGTCGGGTCGGCCGAAGACGGTCGATGACGCCGGGATCCTGGCGGCCACCCTGGAGCCGCCGGCGGAGCAGCTGGCGGTGACGCACTGGTCGACCCGACTGCTCGCCGGCCAGCTCGGTATCGGGGATGCGACCGTTGCGCGGGCGTGGCGGAAGTACGGGATCAAGCCGTGGCGGCGGGAGACGTTCAAGTTCTCGACCGATCCCGAACTGGAGGCCAAGGTCCGTGACGTCGTGGGCTTGTATCTGAACCCGCCGACGAACGCGATCGTGCTGTGTGTGGACGAGAAGTCCCAGATTCAGGCGTTGAACCGGACCGCGCCGATCCTGCCGGTCCGTCCTGGCCTGCCGGAGAAGGCCACCCACGACTACCAGCGCAACGGCACCACCACGCTGTTCGCCGCTTTGGAAGTCGCCACCGGCCGGGTCGTCGATCAGTGCTACGACCGGCACGGCAAGGCCGAGTTCGGCGACTTCCTGCGCAAGGTCGCCAGGGCCTACCCCCGCCGCAAGCTGCACGTCGTCGTGGACAACTACCACACCCACAAACACGCCGAGATCCAGGCCTGGCTCGCCAAGAACCCGCGGATCACACTGCATTTCACCCCCACCAGCGGCTCGTGGCTGAACCTGGTCGAGGTGTTCTTCGGGATCATCACCCGGCAAGCCATCCGCCGCGGCAGCTTCGACAGCGTCCCCCAACTCGTCGGCGCGATCCGGGCCTTCATCACCGGCTGGAACGACCGCTGCCACCCCTTCACCTGGACCAAGACCGCCGACGAAATCCTGCCCCACACCCGTAAACGAGATTCAGACGCGCGACACTAGGAGCTTGAGTCTGTGCGTGGCCAGCTTCTCGACGGTCATGCTCGACGCTGTTTCACCGTGCTCGACGGGGCGTTGCCCCGAGATGTCGCATCGGCGCAGCAGGGACGACCGTCGCGTGATAGGAAGAACCCGGTTCACCCACCTCCACTGAAGGACAACATGACTGGGTTCTTGGTCGCCGTTGCTGTCGTCGTCGTCGTCGTCTTGTTCATCTGGGCGAAGAGGCAGAAGAAGCCAGCGCGGATCGCGGCTGGGGTGCGCCCTGCCATCGCTAGGGGTGACACGGGTGCGGCGCCGCCGGACATGTGGTTGCCAATCGTTGGCACGAGCTATCACAGCGCGATTGATTACGCTGATGACGGGCCAGTTGAGGTTCGTCTCAAGCGCGAGCCCAACAACGTCCACGACCCGAGCGCAATCGGAGCCTGGATCGGCAACCGCAAGCTCGGTTACGTGCCCCGCCGCATCGCGGCTCGATACGCGCCGGTGATCGATAGCGCCGGCGGGACGGTTCGCGTGCCGGGCTACTGCAACCGCGGCTCGGTCGACGTTGCACCAGTGGGATTGCCTGCCGCACCCCCAGTTGAACAGTTGCACCCTCTTACCGCGTGGGGGTGGACACTCCACTCGTGTGACGTAGACGGCGAGTTCATGAACCGGCGAGGCATCGGTGAGGCGTTCGCCGCGGCAGGCATCCCGATTACCGAGGCCGGTGTCGAAATCGATTCAGTTCCTGCCCTCCTGGTTCCGGTCGGCGACGGGTCCGGCTTCATTGATGTCGTGATCAGTGGTCGCGTCGTGGGGTTCCTGCCGGAGAACGAGGCGCAGACGTACGCGGCCGCCATTGAGGATCTTCGAGCCAGGGGCGCGGCTCTTCAGGTCTCAGCCCGCATCTGGGCCAGACAAGGCGAGAAGCTGCGCGGACGGGTCACGCTGCAGCTGCCACGACCCGACGAAATCCACCCGCCAGTCCCGCTACCCGCCGAGCCATACGTGATCCTTCCGGCGACATCTTCCATGCAGGTTACGGGCGAAGAGGCCCACCAAGACCTGCTCAGTCCCCTTCTCCATGGCAAGCCCTCGGCATCTGTCGTCGCAACGCTCCACTCCGCAGAGGTCCAGAAGGCACGGTCCGTCGCAACCGTTGTCGAAGTGCGAGTCCAGCGAAGGACCGCTGGATACCTCAGCCCGGTCAGCTCTGCGAACACCATCGACCTCGTTCGCGCCTGCGAGGCGGCCGGGCGCGTCGCCGTAGCGCACGGAACGCTCACCGGGAACTCACTGAAGGTCGAGTTCGCGATCCGCACAGCCAAGACCGCCGACGTGTCGGACGAGTGGCTGGACGCAGCGCTTCGGGGGTCAGCTCCCCCCGCTTAGCACGTCGTCGTGCTGCCCTGGAAGCAGCCCTTCTGGCGGGTGTGCCCACGCCGCGAGACGTGCCACCTCCGGCTCGGGTGTGGGACGGAGTGCAACGGCGTGGCCGGCCCATCCCGCACGGAGTGCTGCTGGCACCTCTCGAACATCCTCAGTTGGCGCGCTTCGCCAGGTTGCTACACACGGTGTCAACACCAAACTGGGAGATAAGCCGATCAATGGCCGGCTCCGGCACCCATTCGAACTCGCGATACCCCGTCCGAGTCAGTTCCTCGGCTCCCTTCCGCAACGCCCGCTCCGCCTTGGCAGCCGAGTCGAAATCCACATAGGTCGCCCAGCGCGCCGTCCCAGCGTGCCGCGGTATCCCAGCTCGAGGAGCCGGGACTCATGGACGACGAGAAGGTGAACCTTGGCGCCGAACAACGACGGTCGCTCCAGCCGGGTACTCGCCCGGCCACCGTAGCGGCCCGACGTCGAGCAGGCGGCAGATCCGGCCGGATCTGCCGCGCCGCGGGCGGACGTCTACACGGGTCGGGGCTTGATTCTCCATGACAGAGCGCCACAATTGTGGTCATGACTGCTGAGCCACTGCGCGAGGTCCGGGCCCACTTTAGTGAAGTTGTCGACCGTGTCGAGCGCCACCACGAACGTGTCACGGTCACGCGCAACGGACGGCCGGTCGCGGTCCTGATCAGCCCGGCCGACCTGGCTGAACTCGAGGAGACCCTTGACGTGCTCTCCGATCGCGAAGCGCTCGCCGACATCCGCGAAGCCGACGCGGCCTACGTGAGCGGGGACGTGATCCGCGGAGTCGAGGCGATCCGGAACCTTCGCCCGTGAACCCTTCCGAGGACTACGAACTGGGTCCTCACCCTGCCTGCGGTTCGGGCCGTCCAGACCGGCCTGCCTGAACCGGTCGCAGCGGCGGTGATCGAGTTCATGACCGGACCTCTGGTCGCCAACCCGCGACGGGTCGGCAAGATGTTGCGCCGCGAGCTGAGCGGTGTGTGGTCGGCCCGGCGCGGCACCTACCGGGTGCTTTACAGGATCAACGACGCTGCCGGGGAAGTTGTGGTCCTGCGTATCGATCACCGCAGCGACGTCTACCATCGCTGAGTCGGTGGATGGCCTGGTTGTTTTCGATTATCTCGGGCAGCCGGAACCGTGTTACCTCGAGATGTCACGTCTGTGGTCACATCAGAGGTAACATCCCCGCTCCGTCGAACCGCTTCTCGAGCCCGGCGGTGTCACCGAATCTTGATCTGGCTAGGTAAGATGCCGACCACGCCGGACTCTACACGGCCCGCGGAACAGTGAAGATCCGAGTTGAGGTGTGCGCGACCGCGGACGCGAGGCTGGACACCGACCGCGATGCCTCGCACTCGCATGGCGTCGGCCCGCCGACCGGCGAACCGCTCGCAGGCACGAGGGACGGCGACCGGACCAACTTCGCCATTCGAGGAATCCCATCTGGCGGTACGCCGCACGGCGCCGGGAGTAATGGATCTTGAGGACGGACACGTTGGTGTCGAGGTAGTCGTGGACGGTGACGTGGGTCTTTCCAGGCCCAGTGCCCGAGATGGCGCGGATGCCCTAGAAGGTGGCCTTGCCGCCCGTCACGCCGAGGATCGTGCCCGATACGTAACTTGCCGTGCGTTCCGAGGCGAGGAAGACGAAGGCCGGCGCCACTTCGGCCGGTTGGCCGGCCCTGCCGAGCGGGCTGTCTTCACCGAAGTGCTCGACTTCTGCAGCGTCGCGGGTCGCAGGCTGCAGCGGTGTCCAGATCGGGCCCGGAGCGACCGCGTTCACGCGGATCCCCTTCGGGCCCAACTGCTCGGCGAGGTTCACCGTGATGCTGTTGATCGCCGCCTTGGTGGCGGCGTAATCGAGGAGCTGGGTGGAAGGTTCGTAGGCCTGGATCGAACTGGTGTTGATGATCGCTGAGCCCTTGTCGAGGTGGGGGAGTGCTGCTTGGGAGGTCCACAGGACGGCGGCGAAGTTCAGGGCGAGCACCCGGTCAACGTTCTGCGGCTGGAGTCCCGGGAGGGTGCCTGCGTCGCCTTTGGTGAAGTGGAAGCCGGCGTTGTTCACCAACAGGTCGAGCCCACCAAGCTGGTCGACGGCGGTCTGGACCAGTTCGCGGCATGCGTCCACACCACCGGTGAGGTCGATGGGGAGTGAGAAGCCCTTTCGGCCGGCAGCCGCAACGAGTCGCAGGGTGTCGTCGGCATCGTCCTGCTCCTCGGGCAGGTGCCCGATGGCCACGTCAGCACCTTCCCTGGCGAACGCGATTGCCACCGCTCGGCCGATGCCTGAATCGCCGCCAGTGACCAGGGCCTTGCGTGCGGTCAGCAACCCGGAGCCGACATAGCTGTCCTCGCCGTGATCGGGTCGGGGCCGCATTTCAGCGGTGGTGCCGGGCGGTTGCTGTTCCTGCGCGGGGAAAGGGCCCTCCTGCGGTTCGGTCATGTCCACCGCTGTACCCGCACCACCGCGCCGCGAATCAGCTTCTTGAGTAGGTCGCGCGGCGTCGAGGCCTGCTCAGGGAACAGCCGCCTGCCCTCGCCCGCGATTCACCGGGAACTGGATCAGGTTCAACATCGACCAAACTCGGTTCTCGAGTTCACGCCTCGGCTCCCGCCCTCGTGAAGGTCAGGTGGACCACCCCACTGGGCGACGGGACGGACTCGACCTGATAGTCGCGCTCGAGGCCTTCGAGCCCGTCCCAGAGCCGGACGCCACGGCCGAGCACAATCGGTACGACGACCAGGTGCAGGTGGTCAACGAGCCCCGCGGCCAGGAAGTCGCGGACGACCGTGACGCCACCGCCCAGGCGCACATCGAGCTCCCCGGCGGCCTCGCGCGCCACGCGCAGCGCCTCGGCTGGGGTGGCGTCAAGGAAGTGGAACACGTTGTCGCCGTCCATCTCAAGGACGGGACGGGGCCGGTGGGTGAGCACGAACACTGGTGTGTGGAACGGAGGGTTGGGCCCCCACCAACCGGTCCACTCGGGGTCGTCCTGCCAGCCGGGATAGCCGAACTTGTTCGAGCCCATGATCTCCGCGCCGATGCCCTGGCCGTGCTGGCTGGCGAACGCGTCGTCGACCCCCGTGGTGCCGTCGCCACGACCGAACATCTCGCCTGCCCAACGCGTCGCGATCATCCACTCGTGCAGCCTCTGGCCGGCGTGGCCGAACGGCGCCTCGCGACTCTGCGGTTCACCCGTACCGAAGCCGTCCAGCGAGATTGCGAAGTTGTGGACGCGGAGCAGCGACATCGTCTTCCTTCCTTCGCCGGCCGGGCGGCCAGGCATCTACCCACTCTCGCTGCCGCAGACGAGGTCGCCAACGGGCAGCCTTGCCTAGCTGGAGGTCGGAAGTGACGTCAGTCGGTCGGCTGACACCGCGGTTTTCCCCGGCGGCCACCGGGTACACGGAGGAGCACCCAACGAAAGGGATGATCATGACCGAGTTGGCACAGTGCCCGGTGTGCGGCATGACGGTCGACCCACAGACCGCCCCGTCTGCAACCTACGACGCGCAGACGTACTACTTCTGCTCCGACGGGTGCCGCGATCAGTTCGTGGCCGACCCAGCCAGCTATGTCGGCAACACAGGGAGTTGATCGGCCAGTTCGACCTGAGCGGACCTGCTGGAGGAGGTGGTCAAATCAAGGTGGCATCCGGCGCCGTTGATGTCGACCGCAGGCCTGCGGATCGACAGCAGCGATTCAGGAGTGACGGAGACTGGTGAGCTGCGTTTGCAGGTGAGCGCGTTCGGCGTCGTTCGCCGTGAGGCGCAGCGCTTCCTGATAGGCGGTGCGCGCTTCGCCGATGCGGCCGAGCCGGGCCAGGAGGTGGGCACGGGCCGCGGCGAGGTACCCGTAGCCGGCGAGTTGCGGCTCGGTGGCCAATCGGTCGAGTTCGGCGAGCCCGGCCTCGGACCCTTTGGCGAAGCCGATCGCGATGGCCCGGTTGAGCGACACCACCGGCGACGGCCAGACGTCCGACAGCAGGTCGTAGAGGCCGAGGATCTGCTCCCAGTCGGTGTCGCTCCAGGTCGCGGCCTGGTCGTGCACGGCGGCGATCGTCGCCATCAGTGTGAACCGGCCGGGCGCTCGCCGCCCCAGGGAGGTTTCCAGCAGCGTCAGGCCGGTGCGGATCGCCGCTGTGTCCCAGCGGCTGCGGTCCTGGTCCTCCAGCATCACCGCTGCGCCGTCCGCGTCCGTCCTGGCGGGGCGACGGGCATCGGTCAGCAACAGCAGCGCGAGCAGCCCGGCGACATCCGGGTCGTCCGGCAGCAGGGAACGGAGCATGACGGCCAGCTCGATCGCGCGCTCGCTCAGGCTGCGGCGGATCAGGTCAGCCCCGGAGGGGGCGGTGTGCCCGGTGGTGTAGACAAGATGGATCACGGCGAGCACCGAGTCCAGCCGGCCCGGCAATTCACCGGGTTCGGGCACGTGGTACGGGATATGCGCCGCGGCGATCTTCTTCTTCGCGCGGGTGATCCGGGCGGCCATCGTCGGCTCCGCGACCAGGAAGGCGCGCGCGACCTCCGGCACCGACAACCCGCAGACGAGCTTCAGCGTGAGCGCCACCTGAGCTTCTTCGGAGAGCGCGGGGTGACAGCAGGTGAACACCAGCCGGAGCCTGTCGTCAGGAAATGCCTGCGCGTCAGGGTCCGACTCCTCGACCTCAGCGGGGAGCAGCTCCGGCATCGCCCGCCGCGCCACCTCGGCTCGTCGGCGCAGGTCGAGCACGCGTCGACGAGCCGCGGTGGTGAGCCACGCGGCTGGGTTGTGGGGAATACCCCGCTCATCCCAGACCGACAGAGCGGAGGCGTAGGCGTCCTGCACCGCCTCCTCGGCGGTATCGAGGTCGCCAGCGACTCGTCGGGTCGAGGCCAGCACGAAGGCCCATTCCCGGCGGTGCGCATCCGCGACCGCCGCAGCGACCTCCGCGCTGGCCGTGACCATCAGTTCAACACGCGGATCGGCCGGACCTCGACACCGCCGTCCGGCGCCGGCACCTCCTTGGCGATCGCCAGCGCCTCGTCCAGGTCCGCGGCCTCGATCACGTAGTAACCGCCCAGCACCTCCTTCGTCTCCGCGAACGGGCCGTCGGTCACTGTGAAGCCGCCGCGTCCGTCGCTGCGCACCGAGGTCGCCGTCTCAGCCGACTCCAGCGCGGCACCACCACGCAGAGCCCCCGCGCGACGCTGCATGAACTCCCGGTATGAGACGCTCACCTCGCCAGCCGCCGGCTGCGTCTGGTCGCCGCGGTATATCAGGATCAGGTAGTTGGCCATCGTGACTTCCTTTCTTCACGGCCCCTGTGGGCCTCTCATCTGTACCGACGCGAACGACCCCACGGAATCGACAATCCCGCCGACAGGGGAGAGATGTTCAGGCGGACTTCTCTCGTGTGTAGGTGAGGATGACGACGCCGCTGGATGTGACGACGCTGTCGATCAGCCTGAACTTGGCCGAACTCCCTCGGTCGTCGAACATCCGCTTCCCGGCTCCCAGAACGAGCGGGAAGACCAGGAGGCGGTACTCATCGACCAGATCGTGTTCGGCGAGCCCGCGGACCACCGTCCCCGATCCGAACACGACGAGGTCGCCGTCGGTGCGGCCCTTGAGGTCCGTGACTGCGCGGGGCAGGTCGCTGCCAATGATGTGGGAGTTGGGCCATGCGAGGTCGACGTCCGAGGTTGAGACGACGTACTTCGGCATGCGGTCCATGGCCGCGATCGCCGGCTCGGTGTCGTTCGCTTCCGCCCAGGCATCGCGAAGGATCTCGTAGGAGCGGCGGCCGAGCAGCATGCCGGCCGCGCCAACGGTCGCCTTCTGCATGAAGGCGTTGACGGTGTCGTCGCTGTACGGCGGGACCCAGCCACCGTGCTCGAAGCCGCCCTCGCGGTCCTCGTCCGGCGACAGCGGTGACTGGATGACCCCGTCGATGCTGGTGAAGTTCACGACGACCAACCGACCCATGCTCAACCTCCTTGTGCTCCCGATATTCAATGGTCGCGGCCATGCAGATCGACATTCATTGTTCGGACTCATCGCGACCGCTGAGAATCCCGGTTCGGCCGGGGGATGCGGATGAGCTTCAGATCCGACATGGGTTCTCCGTTGTGGTCGCACCACCAGGACGTACCCGCAAGCAGGCTCATCGCAATCGAGGGTGTACCGGCGATGTGCGTCCCGATGCTTTGTCCGGCGAGCATTATCGTGCGCCCCGAGGGCGCTATCGCTCCTGGAGGAGGTCGGAGTGCCGGTGGAACAGCTTCCACTCGCCATCGACGCGTCGGAACAGCTCGGTGATGCGAAGGTTCATGGTCACCGGCTCCGGCTTGTCCTTGAACACGACTTTCGACCGCTGGATGCCGGTCCAGTAGCCAAGGTCTCCATCGGAACCGGAGTGCAGGATCTCGAATCGGTTCTCTGCTCCCGGAGCGAAGGTGGCAGCTCCCGCGGTGTTGCCGGCGTTGACGATCTTCGCGCCGACGACGACGGCGCCGGTGGGCGCATAGATGGTGGCGGGGTCGGTGTCGACGGAGACCCCCAGCAGTGGGCCGGCGTCTCCTTCGACGAAAGCGGTCGACGCGGCTTCCCTCGTGGTGAGGAACTCCTCGAAACTGGTCACAGCACTACTCCTCTTCGTCTGTTTGGTGGGTCTGGGTGCGGCGGAGGCCGCGGCGAGCGACAAGCAGGCAGGCGGCGCTCATGGTGAGGGTCAGCACGATCCAGCCGCTCGAGCCGGCGTTGATCAGCAGCGGCAGCGCGAGGAGGGGCCCGAGGATGCGGGCGCCACTGGCGGACATGGAGAACGCCGATTGGTAGCGCCCCTCGGCGGCGGCGTCGACGTGTTGGAGGGCGACCTGCCATACCGCGGCGCCGCCACTGACTTCGCCAACGGTCAAGACGATGACCCCGGCGATCACCAGGCCGACCGCGGTGAGGGGTGAGTCGGTGAGTGGTAGTGCGGCGAGGATCACGCCCGTGGCGCCCATCGCGACGGCGGCGATGAGCGCGGATCGTGCGGTCGTGCGGGCGTCGACAAGGCGTGACGCCCAGCTGCGCTGGACGCTGATCACCAGCACAGTGTTCACCGCCAGAGCGACGGCAGCGGTCCAGGGCGGGGCCGCAGTGTGCAGCACCCAGAAGGGCAGCAGCAACGACAGGATCGGCATGGTCAGCTGCACCAGACAGGCGAGAGCGACAGCGACGGCGAACGGCCGGTCGCGCAGCGCGATCCAAGGGCCTTCGGTGCCGCGCCGCTCGCCGGCCCGGTCCGGGACGGACAGACGCAGCGTGGCCGCCGCGGCGACGAGTGACACAGCGGCGCCGAGACCATACGCGGTGGAGAACACCGGGTCGGTGGCGTTCGCCAGAACGAGAACTCCGAGCACAGTTCCGCAGCCGAACCCGGCGTTGAGGACTGTGTGCATGCTGGCCCGCAGCTGGGTACGGTCCGCGCCCTGGACCCCGACAACGGCAATTGCGTGCCGGACGGACCCGGCGGCGGCTTGTGCAGTGATGAAGAGGACCGCTGCGACGGCGAAGCCGATGAGCGAGCGGGTCGCGGCATAGATGACCAGCGCTGCCCCCGACAGGGCGGCATAGGCGGCTCCGGCCCGGGCCAGGCCGACCCGGTCGGCGACGGCTCCCAAGAGGGGAGCGGTCACCATCGCCAACGCAGCGGCCGTGGACAGAAGGATGGCGATCGTCCCCGCGCCGACCTGGAGGCGGACGAGGGCATGCACGGTGATGGAGGACAACACCAGCCCGTCGACAGCTGCGGCCGCGAACTGCACCAGACCCAGGCCCTTGGGCAGGCCAGCAGTGCTGACAGTCCGGGTGCGGGTCCGCACGATGACGCTCATCGCCGATCACCTCCTCGGTCGGTGCATTTCCAGTGTCAGCGGCGCAGCCCTAGTAGTCCAACAGATGTTGATGCTTGCTGGCATCATTAGCCGTTATGGAAGTTCACCAGCTTCGATACGCCGTGGCGGTCGCGGACGCCGGCTCCTTCACTGCCGCTGCGCAGTCCCTGCACGTCAGCCAGTCCGGGGTCAGCGCGCAGGTGGCCCGGCTCGAGCGCGAACTCGGCCTCACACTGTTCGACCGTTCTGCGCGCACCGTGACGACAACGCCGGCCGGCGACCAGTTGTTGGCACGGATTCGCGGTGTCCTTGCCGCCCTCGACGATGTGCGGTCCACAGCCGACCACCACCTCGGACTGCTCAGGGGCCGCGCCCGCATCGGTGCTGTCGCCGGGCTGACGTGGCCAGCGTTCCTCGACGCCCTGGTCGCCATCCGGACCGAACACCCCGGACTGGAGATCAGCCTGACCGAAGGGCTGTCCCTACAACTGCAGGATCAGGTTGCCGACGGCAGGCTCGACATCGCGGTCGTGTCGTGGGCGCGCAGCACCCGACCCGGACTCAACTGCTGGGTCGCACTCCAGGAGCACGTCACCGCCGTCGTCTCACCTACCCATCCATGGGCCACCAGGACCGTACTTTCGCCCGCCGACCTGCTGGACGCTGAGATCATCTGCATGGCGCACGGAACGGGGATGCGCGCTGCCTATGAGGCGATGATGCATGCCGAGGCCCACCCCGCTCCCGTCGCTTGGGAGGTCACGCTCCCCAGCACCGTGCGCACCCTCGCCGAGCGCGGACTCGGCGTCGGCATCGTGACATCATCACGCGCCGACCCCGTGGACAAGCTCGTGCACCTCCCCATCCGCTCTCAGCACGCCATCTCCCAGCTCGGCGTCGTGTGGCGCGGCCGGCCGTCGCCCGGACCGCCTACGGAAGCTGTGCTTGAGGCTCTCCGCAGCCAACTCGGCAGGCCATGAAGGCTCATCAACGCACACCGGGCGAATTCAGTGCGGAAGCACCGACTCCGCCCAAGGGATGAGGATCGGGCTCAGGACGTCCTTGTCCTGTGACTGGTACCGAGCCAAGGCGCGGCTGAGCAGGTCCACCTCGCGAGCCGTGGCCGGCCCTGCGTGGGTTGCCCGAAGCGCTGCGAGCCCGAGCCGGCCCGCCAGTCGGCCAGCCCTCAACCACGGGCGCAGGCCTGCGGCGATGGCGTCCGGCACATCCAGCCCCGACTTCGGTAGTCGCACCCGCAACCCGGCCAGCTCGCGCAATCGCCGTTCCAACGCGGCTCGTGGGTCGGTTCCGCCGCTGCGCACCTGTTGGACGAGCGCGGCCAACTCTGGATCTCTGATCGCCGACGGCGGCCAACTCGCGCAGGCGCGAACGAGTGGGCGGAGCTGGTCGGCGAAGGGCCCGGCCAACTCCATCGCCTTGGTGAGCGCCTGTCCGGGGTCGTAGCGCGACGGGTCCCGTGCCCAGATCCCCACGGTGGCAAGCGGCATCAGCGAGGGCGCCGCCTCGACCATCGGGTTGGCGATGATCCCGTCCAGCGGCAGGCCCGCAATCGCCGCCGGCCTGCCCTGCAGCGGACCGAGGAAGACCCGGGTGCGGTCGAAGTCGTTCACCGGGAAGTTGTCCCACAGGAGCAGACGCCGGCCGAACGCGGCGGAGGCATCGCGGACGTCCTGCTCGGTGACCGTCCCGACGACCACGTCCGCGCCGGTCCACATCACCACGGCGTCGTCGGGAAGGGTCCCGGAAAGAGCTTCGCGGTACGGCGTCCGGGCCAAGCCCGCATAGTCGGTCGGGCACATCCGCAGAGGCGTGGTGATGCCGTACCGCAGCCTGAACTGTTCGCCCAACCAGGCGCAGAGTTCGCCGTGTGCCAGCCCGAGCCCACCTGCCCCCGGGCCATAGTGGACGAGGGACGCGCCGTCGCTCAGCTCGGCGGGGACGTCGTCGAAGAGGATCGCGAACTGCCGGACTCCGGCCTGCCAGGCCTGGTGCACCTTCGCCAACAGCAGCGACCGCTCGTCCGGATCCACATAGTCCATCGACAGTCCAGGTGCCAGGCACATCACGAACCCACCGCCGAGACCCTGAGCGCACCGCGCCAACTCGTGAATGCGTCGCAACGGAGACGCGGGATAGGGCTCTCGCCACCGCTCACGGTGGTAGGGATCGTCCTTGGGGGCGTAGTAGTAGGTGTCGAAGCCGAGTTCGGGAAAGCGCGTCAGCAGCCGCACCCGATCCTGATGGCTCCACGGCTCGCCGTAGAACCCCTCGACGACGCCAGCCGAAATGCTCACGATGACCTCCCCAGCTCGCGCTCCACTGCGCTGGCGAGATCGAGCAGTGCATCGTCCCGGTCTTCGGCGCCGAGCAGTTCCAGCGAGCAAGGCAGCGGCCAATCGCCATCCTCGGGAAGGACCTGGCCCATCGGAACGCCGACCGCTGGCAGGCCGGTGTTCTCCGACCACCGGGTGAAGACCCCGGACTGCTCCACGCCGATCGGTGCGGCCGGGCGCTGGACGCCGGGGTAGAGCACGGCATCCAGGCGCTGCTCGGCGAGCAGCCTGGCCGTGTATCCGCGCAGTTCGTGCCGTGCGGCCACGCCGGCCTGGTGGGCACGGCGCGCGGCGGCAGGATCAGCATCGGTCATGACTCCCCGCGCGAGAGCAATCCTCGCCCAGCTGGTGAACGCACCGGTCGCGAACAGTTCGGCCAAACTGCGCACCGGGGCGTCCGGACGCGCGGCGAGATAGCTCCCGACCGAGGCGGACATCTCCGACGTGATCAGCGACGACGCGTCGAGCAACCTCCGTGGCGGCGGGGGCACCTCCGTCACCGTGAACCCCGCGGTGCGCAGGAGTTCGCACACCTCGTCGAAGCGGCGCAGTACCGGCCCCTCCGGGTCGTCTCCCCAGATGGCCAGCCCACCACGCACCACGCCCAGGCGCCTGGTGGCCGGCCGGTCTGCCGGCCCGAGACTCCGTGCCGACAGCAGCGCGGTGGCGTGCCGAATGCCTGCGATCGTGGTGGCCATCGCTCCCACCACGTCGTGGGACGCCGACACGGGAAAGACTCCCGCGGTGGGGACGAGCCCGCCCGTTCCCCTCAGGGTGGCGACCCCGGTGAGCGCCGCCGGGATGCGCAGCGAGCCACCGGTGTCGGTGCCCAGCGCCAGCGGAGCGTAGCCTGCCGCGACCGCGATCGCCGAGCCACCAGACGAACCGGAGACCATCCGCTCGTCGTCCCACGGGTTGTGCATGACGCCACGGACGCTGCACTCGCCGAAACAGGCGGCAGCGAAGTCGTCGAGTGCGACCTTGGCCAGGAGCACCATCCCGGCGGCGCGGAGCCTCGCGACGGCAGGCGCGTCACTCGCCGCACGCCAGCCGGTGAAGAGCGGAGAGCCGTGCGTGGTCGGCAGATCGGAGGTCTCGATGCAGTCCTTGACGACGAAGGTGACCCCGTCCAGCGCGGACAGGGGCTTCCCGGCCCTGCGCCGGTCGTCGGCCGCGTCGGCCTCGGCGTAGGCGTCAGGGTTGACCGCGACCACCGCCGACAACCCGGGAGCGTCGGCGGTGTCCCCGTCGTACGCCGCGATTCGGGCGAGGCCCTCGGCCACGAGTTCCGCGGAGCTCAGCCGGCCCGAGGCGAGCAACTCAGCGCAGGCGGGCACGTCGGCCCATTCGGGACGTGCCAGCGCGGCGGTTCGTCTCATCGCCGGAGCAGTTGCCGTCCGAGGTCGGCCAGGTCGGCGACACCCTCGTAGCGTTGGCGGCGTCCCGTCGAGACGACATCGATGACTGTTCTCCGACGCGCCAGATCGACCAGCAGCCGTGTCGACTCGGCCCCGTGCTCCCACACGAGTTCGGCCTCGCACTCCGACGGTTGGAGGTACCGGTAGTCGCCGTCGAAGGACGGGCCGTCGCGCAGTGCAACCAGCCCCAGGATCGCCTGGACGACGGGGGTATCGAGAGCGCTCGAGATCTCGTCCGCGGTGTAGTGGTGGCGGTTCACCTCACGTCCGTCACCGGACGCCTCCCACGCCCGCAGGTCGTTGCTCCCGGCCAGCAAGCCGACGTAGTAGACCTGCGGCACACCGGGCAGGAAGAACTGGATCGCCCGGCACAACAGGTAGGCGTCCTCGTCACCGCCCAGTGCGTCGAAGAAGGTGGTGTTCGCCTGGTGCGGCAGGCTGCACCAGGCCGGGATCACGCTCGCTCGTCCGGAGACGCCGGCGGAAGCCGCGTCCACCCAGGCGAAGATCGCGGCCATCTCGTCCTCATCGATCAGGCCGGGACGTCCGGTAGTGGGGCCGGCGTCGATGATCCCGATCCCGTCGTGGGTGTCCAGCACGGTGATCGCGTTGCGCGGGCGGAGGTCGTTCCAGCGGCTGAGCCGCTCCGTCGTGCCCGTACGCAGCGAGTGGAGCAGGAGCGCAGGGGTGGCGAAGTCGTACACGTAGTCGACCAGTGGCGCGATCGCCAGCTGTTGGGTGTGGTGAGCGTGCACCTCGACCAGCACCTCCATCCCCGTGGCATGGCACAGCGCGGTGAGTTCACGGACGTACGCCAGGGTGTCCCCGGTCATGAAGGAATCCGTGCCCGGGGTCTTGATGGCGTACCCGACGGCGTCGATCCGGAGGGTGTGCACTCCGTTGCCGGCGAGTGTGCGCAGCACCCGCTCCAGGTAGGCCCGGCCCGCCGGATGACGGACATTGAGGTCTACCTGGGTGGGCTTGAAGGTCGTCCAGAGCAGTTGGCGGGAGCCGTCAGCGCCACGGAAGGCGGTGAAGGGAAGGCCGCCGCGAGGCCGGTAGATGCTGGTGATGTCGGCTTCGGTGGCGCCGTCGGGGAACACGTCGCGGAACCGGAGGAACATGCCGTCGTACTCGGATGCTGAGCCCTTGCGCAACCAGTCCTGGAACTCGGCGGAGTCCGCGGAGACGTGGTTCACGATCAGGTCTGCCGTCACAGCCAGGCCGGCGTCCGCCAGTTGGGCGATGTCGTCCCACGTTCCCAGGCGCGGGTCGACCGTCGTGTGGTCGACGGGGTCGAAGCCTGCGTCCTGACCGTCGAACGGGACGAAGAACGGCAGGATGTGAACCCCGCGGAAAGCTTTCAGCGGCCCCGTCAGGAGGCGCCTCAGCTGCGTCAGGTCGCCGCCGAAACGATCGGCGTAGCACAACAGCTGGACGCCCTCGATCGGGCGGGTCGCCGATGGTTGTGCACTCATGGATTGATCTTCTTCCCGGCTGAGTCAGCCCCAGTAGGTGCCGTGCCGGGCCGCGAGACGGGCGGCGGTCTCCGCTGACAGAAGGTGTGGCTCGAGACCCGCGACGGCCAGCCAGATTCGGCAGGTCTCCTCAAGTTCGACTGCCGCCTGGTGAGCCTGGTCGAGGGTGGCGTGCCATACGACCAGCCCGTGGTTCTGGAGCAAGGCTGCCCTGAATTGGTGGGGCAGTGCGGTGAGCGCATCCGCCAGAGCCGGGTCGCCGGGATCGGCGTAGGGCACCAGCGGACACTGGCCGACGCGCATCAGGAAATACGGCGTGATCGGCGGGATAGCGCTCAACTCCGACCACGGCGGCAAGGTCGCGGCGGCCACCGAGTTCGGCGAGTGGAGGTGGATCACCGCCCTCGCGGACGGGTCACGCCGGTAGATCGCCGTGTGCAGCGGCGACTCCTTGGTGGGCTTGTCGCCGCCGACCCAGTTTCCGGCCAGATCGAGGATCGTCAGCCCGTCGGGGTCGAGAGCCGCCAAGCGGGCACCGGTGGGCGACGCCAGCACGCGTTCGCCGAGCCGCACGCTGATGTTCCCCGAGGCGCCCGGGCTCAGCCCGAGCGCGGCAAGGTCCGCGGCGGTGGCGACCAGGTCGCGCCGCAACTCGTCCTCGGGCGGGCTGGTGGGATCGATGCTCATTGGCTGCCTTCCTTCGTGTCGAGAATCTCCCAGGCTCGGACGAACAAGTCGGTGTCACCGAAATTGCCCGACTTCAACAGGAGGTTCACCAGCTCACCGGAGCCGGTTCGCGCCTCGGTCCAGCAGACGCCCGGAGCCACCGGCGGCCCGACCCGCAACGCCTGGACGCCGAGGGCGGCTGCGATCGCTCCGGAGGTCTCGCCACCTGCGATGACCAGTTGGCGCGCACCGGCGTCCACCAGACGGCGGGACAGCTCCCCGAGAAGCTCTTCGACCCGGGCGGCGGCAGGTGCGACCTGGCCCGGCTCGAAATCGGTGAGGTCGTCGACCGAGGCGATCAGGGGCGTGCACCGAGGGTCTTCTCGCCACCTCTCGGCCACCCATGCGGCGAGTTCGTCGACGTATCCGCTCAGGTTCTCATCCAGCCGGCTGGAGTCGATCGTTCGTGAAGGCAGCCGGCCCCGCGCATGGATCAGTTGTTCCCTCGATCGTTGCGAAGCGCTGCCACTGAGGACCACTCGCCGCCCGCCTGCGGATGTGATCCGTCGGACGCCGTCCCCGTCCTCGCGCGGTGGGAGGCCCAACGCGATCCCGGAGCCACCGGTGACCAGCCCCAGGTCGAACGACGCCTCGGCGATCGTCGCCAGGTCCTCGTTGTCGATGGCATCCAGGACGGCCAGCGTGCCGTCCGGTAGCGCCCGCAGACGTCGGCGCAGGGACGACGCTCCGGCTCGGATGTCAGTCAGTGCGATCTTGGTGATGGCGTGCCGGGTCTGGGGTCTGAGGAGGTCGGGTAGGTGAGACTCGGTCATCGGGGTGAGCGGGTGCAATCGCATTGAGCTGTCGGCGAGCAGGTCGGACCCGACGAACAGGTACCCGCCGTAGACCGTCCGGCCGGTGTCGGGGAAGGACGGTACGACGATCGTGCTGGTTTCGCCGAGTGCGTCGAGCAGAGCGTCGATCACCGGGCCGATGTTGCCCTGCGGCGTCGAATCCATGGTCGAGCAGTACTTCAGATACAACCGCCGCGCACCCACCGCCCGGAGGCGGTCCAGCGCCGCGAGACTGTCGCGGACGGCCTCGGCCACCGGAGCCGTCCGCGACTTCAAGGCCACGACCACGCAGTCCGCCCCGTGCAGGGCGGGCGTGGGATCGGCCATCGCCCCTGCTCCCAACACGACGACCGTCGCGTAGCCACGCGCGGCGAAGTTGCCGGCGAGGTCGGTGGCGCCGGTCAGGTCGTCGGCGATCGCTCCCCAGACCGGGCCGGCTGGCGGCGGCTGGTGGGTCGTCATCCGCCGTGCCCTGCCTGCCGGGCCGGCTGCGGCCGCGCGAGCCGCCCCCAGCACTCCAGGGCCTGTTCCTGACCGAGGAGCTGCACTCCCAGGCACCAGGCGTGGGACAGCGTCAGCATCGAGCCCTTCGGTGCGAAGCAGTCGGTCTGGTAATACCGTTCGGTGACCATCCCGCGGTAGGCGTTGAAGTCGCCGTCGTCGCGGGCGATGAATTGGCGGAAGCAGGCCGCGTTCTCCTCGGTGCGCTCCCGCAGCCACGGGTCGTCCAGACGCTCGGCCAACTCCATCATCTCGGCAGCGCAGATCAGGCCGTAGCTGCCCAGGTGCTGGTTGGAGACCGAGGCCTGGTCGCCACCACGAGTGGCGAAACCATAGGCGCCGAGGATCGTCGTGTCTTCGAAGTGGACGTTGTAGCTGTAGCGGAACGTCAGCATCCACTCGGCCGACCGTCGGGCGAGTCCCAGCCAGCGCGGGTCGCCGTCGTGGCGTACGAGGGCGGCGTATGCCATCACGGCCGAGTACCCATCCTCCGAGGTGGGGGCCAGGTCGACGTCCTCCGGGGCACCGTTGATGTACTCGGCGTGGACGAAGCGGGCGTAGTAGTCACCGGCTTTCCGGGCGGCTGCGACGAGATCTGCCGGGTCTGGACCGCCCAGCGACCGGCCGAATTCGGCGGCCTCGACGAAGGCGGGGATCCAGGCCAGACCGGCTGCTCCGGACCATTGGAGCACCTCGCCGGTGTACATGTCGTGGACGGCGCCGAGGTTGCCGTCCGGGCGCTGCCGCCCGAGCATGTGCCGCAGGTTGCTGACAGCCGCGTCGCGCCAGCTCGGGTGATCGCGACCGGCGGCCGTCTCCTCCGCGATCGCCCGGAGAAGGAAGAGGGTCGCCTCCCCGAGTGTCCGGGCGTGCAGGCCGTTTGGCAGATGGGTCCACGAACCGCGCCAGCCATGCGCGCGGTACCAGGTCCCCCAGAACGTGCCGGACGGGGAGAGTTCGCTGCAGCAGAAGTCGATCACCTTCACCGCGTCCCGGAGGTACTCCGGGTTGCCCACGCGACGTGCATGCCGGGCAAGGGCGTAGGCCCAGGGGATGCCGCTCACCCAGGCGATGTGCATCGCCTGGCGGTCGAGGTTGTCGCCGTCGATGGCCCGGTCGAAGGCGACGGTCTCCAGCAGCACCGGCGGATCGGGCCGGTAGTGCCAGCGGTGCAGACCGTGTGCCGTCAGCTCGGCGGCCGTGGGGGCATCCATCCACGGCACCAGGGGGTTGGCCGCCACGGCCTCGGCGTGCAGGGCGCGGAGGACCGGCGCGTAGCCGTGCCGGTCCGGGCCGAGGACGAAGTAGTCGAAGGTGATGTCGAGCACCTCGCCCGCGTCGAGTTGGGCGGTCTGGGCCCGGGCCGGCCGAGGTTCCGCGTCGCCGAAGTAGCTCCAGGGCTCTTCGCGGTAGGGGAAGCTCAGGTGGACCTCCGCCATGCCGCCGCGATCGGCGAAGCCAAGACCGGTCAGGCCGGCATCGGTCACCTCTTGGGCGGCCAGCGCCACAGCGGCGTCCGTGCCCCAGGCGAAGACGGCGGGGGTCGCTGCCCGATCCGCACGGAACGACCAGTGGTCGCTCGTCAGCGTGCCCGGGTCCGGCGGTCCCGGCGCAAACCGGGGATACACGCGGAAGCACTCCTCCGGCCGATTCTCACCGTAGAAGAGCCCCGGGATCAGCCGCCACGGTTGTGGGGCGTCCGTGCTGGCGGTGACGATGAGCCGTCCCTCCCAGGCCGCTTCAGCCGCGGCCCGGACCCGGATCCGGTAGCGCAGGATGCCGCCGTCGAGGGGCTCGGGATCGGCGATGGTCACCGCGACCGAGATGCCTTGAGCCGGTTCCGCGGCGACCTTCACGAGTCCGGCTCGGTCTCGCGCCACTCACCACGCCCGCGATCCCCGATCGGCCACTCGATCACGTCGACCTCGGTGACGGGTACCGCCGGATCGGCCGGGACCCGGAATGTCCGGATCTGGTGCGGTCCGACCTCTACCTCGATGGCACGAGCCACCCCCGGCAGAGCGATCGTGGCCGTGCTGTCGTGCCCGGCGACTTCGACCATGCGGACGACGGTGTCCTCGCCGCTTCCAGCCTCATCCTCCGAACCCTTGACTGCGGTGACCAGGACCTCGCCCGCCCCGCTCTGCCGGACGTCGAGGTAACTGTTGGCCGCCGGAAGGGGACCGTCGTGGAACGACTCCTGCTGGGCGCGGACCCGAAGGCCCAACTCTTGCGCGAGGCGGGCGGGCTGGGCGGCCCGCCAGTCGCCTGCGTGGGGCGCGACGAGACATGAGAAGTGCTGGATGCCCTGGTCCTGGAACGAGTACAGGCCGTCCGGATCGAGGGTCTGCGGATCGTGCCAGGCGTAGACGGGGCTGCGAACGGTGGTGATGCCGATCGACGGCGTGTCCTGCTCTCCCGGCTGGCCCGCGGGGCTGAAGTCGTAGCCGTGCTTGGCGTTGTTGACCACCGTCAGTCCGGCCGCTCGGCCGTCGGCGAGCGTCCCGGTGAGGTCGACCCAGGACTGGCCGGGCAGCTCCCGCCCGTCGACCGGCCGGGCAAGGAAGCCGTAGGGGATCTCCTGGGTGGCCGACGGGCCTGCCAGAGCCACCGGGAAGCGCATCTTGAGCAGGTGCGCCTGCTCGTGCCAGTCGACGGTCACCCGCACCTCGAGCGTGTGGGAGCCGGCGGACAGGATGAACTCCTCCACCATCGTGGACCGTCCCCACGTCCGCTCGACCCTGACCCGGCCGCGGACGCCACCCTGCTCGCGCACGACGATCCTCCGGAGGTCCATCGGCACGCCCGGGCCCGCGTAGGACACCACCCGATGTCCCCAGGTGTCGGTCGGGTCCTGCGAGATCTGGGTGTGCTCGCCGACCGCGCCGGTGACCGGGTCGACCCCGCTGGTCTTGTCCAGCAGTGAGGCGAGCCAGCCCGTTGCCGGGTCGAGCTCGACGCGCAGGAACTCGTTCTCCAGCACGGTGGACGTGGCAGCGACCGGCCGTGCCACACGGTCGTCCGGGCCCAGCGGCGCTGCCCCGGGACGCAGCCGGTACAGCCGATAGCCCAGCGCCGGCACCTCGGCGCGGAAGACCAGGGCGCCCCGCGAACCATCGTCGGTGGTGGCGCTCGACTGCGTCGGCTGGCAGGGCACCGGCTGCCCGTCGGAATCGACGACGTGCGCGCCGCCTCGCTTCGCTCCGTACTGGAACTCGACGTCGGCGCTGACCGGCCACGGATGCGGGTTGAAGACGACAACGGGCTGGGTGCCGGGTTCGGCCGGGATCGCGATCCGGCGGGCGAATTGGTTGTGTGCCCAGGTCAGGAGGCGCTTGGCGATCGTGGTGGCCTCACCGAGGCCGTCGCGGGCGTCGTCGTAGCTCGGCTCGATCGCCGAGCCGGGAAGGATGTCGTGGAACTGGTTGAAACAGATCTGCCTCCAGACACGGGTCAGGTCCTCGCGCGGGTACGCCGTCCCCGTGAGCTGGGCGGCCAGGATGGCCCAGCGCTCAGCCGCGAGCGCGGCCTGCTGTGCCTGTCGCTGCCAGATTTTGATCATGGAGTGCGCGGAGTAGCAGCCTGCCGCGTGCATCTGGAGGTCGTCCCGCCAGACCGGGAGCGCGGCGAGCGCCTCGGGGCCGAGGCTCGCGGTGAAGGCGTCGAAGAACCGGCGCGGATCGGAGAGGACCAGCCGGCCGAAGGAGCCCATGGCGTCGAAGCGGTGGATCGAGTCGATGTTGGCCCGGGTCGGTCCGCCGCCGTGGTTTCCGACGCCGTAGAACACCATGAGCTGCTCGAAGCTCCGGTCGAGGATGGCCAGCGCCTTCTCGGCCTGGCCGACGATCGATCCGGGTGGTGAGCAGTACTCGTGCGGGATCCGGTACGCCAGGACGCGGGAGCCGTCGGCCGACTCCCACCAGAAGGCGGTGTGTGGCATGGTCGACTCATGCGGTCCTGGACGCAGGAAGGTGTAGCTGTCCAGCCCCTGCAGGGTCAGGATCTGGGGAAGCATTCCGTTGTGACCGAACGGGTCCGCGTTCATGCCGACCGTGGCCGGCTTGCCGAACCTGGAGGCGAGATAGCGCTGGCCGAGCACACCCTGGCGGACGAGCGACTCCCCGCCGGGGAGGTTGCAGTCGGGTTCCACCCACCAGCCGCCGGTGTTCACCCAGCGTCCCTCGGCGGCACGCGCCCGGATCTCCTCGAACAGCTCAGGGTCGGCTTCCTCGACCCAGCTCAGGAGCACCATCTGGTCGCAGGTGAAGATGAAGTCGTCGTACTCGTTCATCCGGTCGATGGCCGACCTGAACGTGGCCCGTGCCTCCTGGTAACCCTCTTGCCAGGGCCAGAGCCAGACCGGATCGATGTGGGCGTTGCCGATCATGTGCACTGTCCTTCGGGTTGCCGCGACCGGGCGCACCGAGTCGTTCCCCTTCCGCGTGCCGGACGGCCGATTCGTCGCCGGCGCGGCTTCGCTGGGGCCGAGATTCGGCGGCACCGCACGATGCGCGGACATGGTCATGGTCACGCCTCCAATTCGCCTGCTGCCCAGGCGTCCACCACGTCCGAGATCATATGCAACATGAGGGTGTGGAGCTCCTGCACCCGTGGCGTGATGGCGGCGGGGGCAAGCAGTTGGTGGTCGGCGTGCGCTCCGGCCGCGCCGGCCGTCCGACCTCCGAACAGCACCGTGGTCGCACCGTTCGCCTTCGCCGCCTTCAGTGCCTCCACGACGTTCGCGGAGTTGCCGGAGGTTGTGAAGCCGCACACCACGTCGCCCGGCCGGGCCAGGGCTTCGACCTGGCGCGAGAACACCACCCGGTCGGAGTAGTCGTTGGCGATGCAGGTCCAGACCGTCGGGTCGGTGGCGAGGGAGACGGCGCGCAACGGGCGCCGGTCGCGGCGGTAATGCCCGATGAGCTCGCCGGTGAGGTGTTGGGCGTCGGCGGCCGAACCCCCGTTGCCGCAGGTGTACACGGTGCCACCCGCCCGGAAGCACGCGATCAGGGCGTCGGCCACGGCTGCGATCTGACCCGTCAAGGGCTCCATCGCGGCGGCGGCGGCCCGATGGCCCTCCACGTGCTCGGCGAGGATGTCGGCGGCGCTCATGCGTTCTGGTCCTGCGCGAGCCGGTCATGTGCGATCGCCCCAGCGCCGACGACGCACACCTCGTCGCCAAGGGCGGCGAGCGTGACGGTCACCGCGTCGCCGGCGGGGCCCATCGCGCCCTCCTTGACCGCCTGGCGCACGGGGTCGAGGAGCATCGCGCCGGCACGAGTCACGCCGCCGCCCAGGATCACGGCATCCGGTTCCAGCACGTTGACCAGGTCGGTGAGGGCCTGGCCGAGCAGGGCAGTGGTCTCGTCCCAGACCTCCCCGGCGACCGGGTCACCGGCGGCTGCAGCGCGCGAAACGTCCTGCGCGGTCACGGTCGTCAGCCCGGCCAGCAGGGTGGCGCGGCCGGCGGCGTGCGCGGCGGCGGCCGCCTCGGCACCGCGGCGACCAATGTTGTTGCCCGAGCAGTACGCCTCCAGGCATCCGCGGCGTCCGCACGAGCATGGACGGCCCCCGGCGCGGACCGTGATGTGCCCGGGCTCGCCGCCGTTGCCGGCCGCGCCGCGATACAACTCGCCGTCGATCACAAAGCCACCGCCGACCCCCGTGGAGATGGTGAGGTAGACCACGGTGCCCAGCCCGCGTCCGGCCCCGTAGCGGTACTCGGCCAGGGCGGCGGTGGAGGCGTCGTTCTGGAGAACGGCGGGCAGCCCGAACTCGCGGCTGGCCAGCTCGGTGATGGGGATGTCGATCCACCCGGGCAGATGGAACGGGCTGATCAGGATGCCGGCCCGGGCGTCCAGCGGGCCGCCGCAGGAGATGCCGACGGCCTCGACGGGCGCCGTCAGCCCGGCCGCCCGAAGCGAGCGGTGACCCATGTCGAACAGCCGACGGATCACGTCGGCAGGTCCACGGTCGCGGTGCGTCGGCTCCACCAGTAGCCCGTGGGTGCGGCCGTCGGCAGTGACGACGGCCACGGCCACCTTGGTGCCCCCGATGTCCAGCGCGAGCACGGGGCGGCTCTGCTGGTCGGCCTCCACGCTGGTCTGCTCGGGAGTGAGAGTTGTCATGGTCTGTCCGCTCCGTGTCCGGTTGTGGCCCAACGCCCACGTCGGCGAAGGCTCCGACTGATTGCGTCTCTGCCGCACGATTATGTGGGATCGTTGCCAGAGAGTATACGCACAGGTGGGGTGGTCATGCGATGTCTTCAGGCGCGGACAGATGCGGAAACGTTCCTAGACCAACTCGGTCCCGGTAGGCCGCCCAGAGGTCGGCGACCAGCCCGAGGTCGGCATCGGTGATCGTTTGGTCGGAGTTGTCAATGCTCTCCACGTAGTACAGAGCCGGCACGCCCAGATCCACCTGGGCGTGGGAATAGCGCAGCCACTCGGCCTTGTCGGGCATCGGCCACTGGTCGGTGTCGATCGGCGTACCGGGCAGGGTGGCGGACGCCACGGACGCGCGAAACGCCAACTGCCCCACGACCGGGGCCGGGCGGCCGAAGGAGTCGCGGCTGAGGACGTCGTTGAGCCGGACCATGTCGGTCACGTCGGCGAACAGCGGGTTGACGGTATGGGTGACCACCAGGGCGTCGGGCTTGGCCTGCTTCGCCGCCCGGTGCAGGACGCTCAGAAGCTGGTGGAGTGCGGCCACACCCCAGCCCGGGCCCGCCGCTCGCAGGGCCCAGCCCGAGGGTGTGCGCTGGGTGAAGTCGACCTTGAAGCCGTCGGCGTCCAGGCCGTCCGGACCCAGGGCGCTCGCGACCGCCGCAGCCAGCCGCTCCCGGTAGCCCGGATGGGTGGGATCGGCCGCGATCGACCGCCCGGTGGGGTCGGTGATGCACTCCTCCGGGGGCAGTCCCTCAGGATCCCACGCCTTGAACCACAGCAGGACTCGTTGCCCGGCGGAATGTCGCTGGGCGATCCAGCCCTTCAGGTCGGGCCACTTCTGGACGTCGGGTGCCAGCGTGGCGTAGGACGCCTGCCACTTGTCGTCGATCACGACGGTGCCGGGCACGATCGCGTTGTCGGCGAGGTGGGCCAGCCACCGGTCGTAAAGGTTCTGGCGGGACAAGGCCGGCGCCCGTACCGCCTGCTCGCCGCCGACCAGCCCGGCGCTGGCTCCGGACGGCGCCACGGCGGCGCGGACGCTGAGTGCGCATTGCGCGCCCCAGCCACAGAAGATCGGCTCCAGCCACCAGGTGGCGATCTCGCCCGGGGTGGTGGGCGGCCCACAGAGTTCCCGGTAGCTCGCCAGCACCTCCATCGGGCTTGTGGCCGGGGTGAACACCAGCCGGGGGCTCTCCCACCGGCCGGCCAGGGTGTGCCCTTCGTAGGCGAGCCGGAGGTGCCAGCCGCCATCGAGCGGTTCGTAGGTCATGGTGGTGAAGCCCAGTCGATCGACCGCGTCCACCACTCCGACCGCGAGCCAGTCGCCGCCCTGGGGCAGGTCGGCGCCCGTGCCCGCCAGGGCCCGGCCGAAGCCGAGGACCAGGGGCGGCGGCGAGAAGATGCCGTGCAGCCGCCCGGCGTCGGCGTCGCCCACCACCCCCAGTCGGGCAGGCGTCGCTGCCGGACGCAGCACCTGAACCGGTTCTGTGGGCGCCGGAACGAAGACGCTCGCGAACCCGATCCGGGAACGGAAGTCTCCGGCCGCTCCGTTCGCCCGGACCATCCGGCCCCCGGCGAGCGTGACGTCGGCGAGCGGGAGCGGGCGCTCGGCGTCGACCACGACCTGGAGGTCGATCCCGGAGTCCGTGCACCGGAGACGCACCTCGGCCGTGGACCACACCGTCGAGGCGCGCCGCCGGGTGAAGACGACCTCGTCCGGCGCGGTCCTCACCGTGGTGCGGTCGGTGCTGGGCATGGTCTCGTCCACGCCGTCCGAGGTGTCGACGCTCGACACCAGGCTGAGTTCGGTCCAGGACGATCCCTGGGCGTCGCGGATGTCGACACGAGGCTCGTCGCGGCTCACGACTACCTGGTAGCCATCACCGGCCACCAGCCAGCCGTCTTCGGTTGTGCGGATATCCATGCCGGCCTACCCGAACGCCGGGATCGCGGGGTCGGCGGCCGGGATCCGGCCGGTGCGGGCGACCTGGCCGTAGTAGCGGGCCGAATCCTTGGGAATTCGTTCGCCGGTGCGGTAATCGACATAGGTCAGGCCGAACCGGGGACGGTAGCCGAGCGCCCACTCGAAGTTGTCCAGGAGCGACCAGTGCAGGTAGCCCAACACCGTGACGCCCTGGGACATCGCTTCGGCGAGCGCCTCGAGGTGGTCGCGGAGGAAGGCGATCCGGCGATTGTCGTGCACCTTGCCGTCGTGCGTGGGCCCGTCACCGAACACCGCCCCGTTCTCGGTGACGACCAGCGGACGGTGGTCGTAGTCGCGGTCGAGCCGCAGCAGCAGGTCGGTGAACGCGCGGGGCGCGATCTCCCAGCCCTCGTCACTCCGCGCGACATCGCCGGTCGGGCCCACCACCTTCCAGGGGAAGTCGCCGCCGGACGCGGCTGCGCAGACCCGGCGGGTGTAGTAGTTGACGCCGATGAAGTCGAGGCGCCGACCGATGATCCCCTCGTCGCCGTCGAGGATGACGTCGTCGAGGGTGAAGCCGGCACCCCGGCGTGCCAGGACGCCTTCCCACAACTCCCGCGTGTCGGTGGGGTAGCCCTTCCCGGCCAGCGGGTCGAGGTACCAGCGGTTCACATAGCCGTCGGAGGCGTGTGCGGCCGCGCGGTCCGGCTCGGTGTCCGTCGCCGGCACGCACGGGAAGAGGGAGGACGCCACGCCCACCTGCGGGTCGGGGACGTTGGCGGCGATCACCTCTGCCGCGAGCCCGTGTCCCAGCAGGACGTGGTGCCCGGCGATCACAGAGCGAGCCACGTCGGCGATGCCGGGGGCGTGCAGGCCGAGCTGGTAGCCCAGCAGCTGGACGATCCACGGCTCGCACTGGGTGATCCAGCGGCTCACGCGGTCGCCCAGGCGCGCGGTCACCGCATCGGCGTACTCGGCGAATGCCTCCGCCGTGCTGCGCGCGAGCCAGCCGCCGTCGTCCTCGCCGGTCATCAGGGCTTGTGGCATGTCCCAGTGGTTCAACGTGACGAACGGGGTGATGCCGGCCTCCAACAACGCGTCCACCTGCCGGTCGTAATGGTCGAGCGCCAGGGGATTGGCACCGCCGGTTCCGTCGGGCATGACGCGGGACCAGCCGGTGGAGAAGCGGTAGGCGTTGAGGCCCATGGTCGTCAGCAGGGACACGTCCTCGCGCCACCGCTGGTAGGAGTCGCAGGCGATCGACCCGTCGCCGCCGCCCTCGATCACGCCGGGACGCCGGGTGAAGGTGTCCCACACGGACAGCCCGGTGTGATCCGCCGTACGCGAGCCCTCGATCTGGTACGCGGACGTTGCCGCGCCCCAGAGGAAGTCAGCAGGGAACGGGATGGTCATGAATCTCCTCCTGGGGGAGCGATGGTGATGGGGAGGCCAGGGTTGTTGACCCAGTCGAACCGGAGGTCGGTCCGCGTCGCCGGCCAGTCGCAGGGGACGTCGAACGACTCGCCCGGGGCCAGCAGGTCGACGGCGATCGGAGCGCGGACGAGTTCGGTCGTGCCCGGCCACAGGTGTGGCTGCACCACAGCGACGCGATCCCGGTTCTCGACCCGCAAGAGGCCCGGCCTCGGCCACGAGTGCCTGATCCCCTCAGCCGAAACCTGGAGGGCCGGATCGGTGAGCAGTGGACCCCAGTCAGGCACGGTCGACGTCAGCCGCCGGGAGGTGTCCACCACAGTGCCGCGGACATCGAACCAGCGCGCCTCCCAGAACAGAATGGGCCCGAGCGTTCGTTGCGGCGGCATCATCAGGTGCGCCACCGCCACCGGCTCGCCGTCCCAGGCTGCGACGTCGGCTACGGTGCGAGCCCGGACGGTGCCGTCGAGGTCACGCAGGCTCATCTCCAGGCGTGAGGGTGCATTGCAGGCAACGCGGTCCTCGTCCCACACCCAGGCAGTCGCGGTACCGCCATCGGGCAGGATGTCGGCGGGCACAGCGATGGTCGCTCGCTGGGGAGCGAACCCACGGCCGGCCGACCACAGCGCCGGCTTGGCGTCTCCGTTGAAGTCCACCCGTGCAGTGCAGAACGTATTGGGGAAGGACTCGTTCAACTGCCAGGGCAGCACCAACGAACAGCCGGGCCAGCGCCGTCGATCCGCTTCCACGGCGTAGCTCAGGCCGGTGCTCTGGAGCAGCTGGGACGTTCGGCGAACGTGTGCCAGAGCGAGGCTGTTGGCCGGCTCGGGCGTCAACAGCGCACCGCCGAACGCCTGGTCGACCAGCGCCGTGTTGACCCACCACTCGCCCAGGTGCCGGTAGACGGGGTTGTCGCGCGTCGGGGGCCACCTGTGGGGCTCGGCGATCAGCGCGGCCAATTGGCGCGCGCCGGCCATGCCTTCGACCCCGAACTCGGTGTGGGCCTGCGCCGCCACCTGGTTGTACAGCTCTGCGTGGGCTCCGAGCCCCTGGTGCTCCCAGGGCCCGTGGACATCGTGGAGTCCGGTGGGGTCGGCTCGTTGGGAGTCGAGGCTGTAGGCGAACGTGGGGCCGCTCGGGGACGTCGGCAGCCAGCCGCGATCGGGGTCGTCCCTCCCGATGACGGCGGCGAGGGTGCGCAGCGCGGCCGAGTCGTCTGTGCCCAACGGGCCACGGTCGCCCTGGAGTTCGTTGCCGCCGTCCCACAGCACGAGGCTGGGGTGGTGGTGGCGCCGGCGGACGGCCTCCGCGGCCGCGGCGGTCAACTCGGAGAGGAAGTCCGGCGCGTCGCAGGGGGCTGATTGCATGCCGGAGGACGATTGGGAGAACTCCTGCCAGACGAGGAGGCCGAGTTCGTCGCAGAGCGCGTAGAAGTCGGGGGTCTCGAGCAGCCCGCCGCCCCAGACCCGGAGAACGCGGCCACCGGCCTGCCGGGCGAGGTGGAGGAGGTGCTCGACGCGGGCCGCCGCGGTCGCGCCGAACTGGGCATCGACCGGTGTCCAGTTGAAGCCCACCCCGGGAACCCGGTGTCCGTTCACCTCGAGTGAGTAGGGCAACGTGGCAGCGTCAGAGCCCGAATTCCGTGTCCACCGGATCTCCCGGAAGCCGGTGCGTGCGTTCCACAAGCCGTTGCCGAACTCGTCCACCAACTCGACGTCGACAAGATGCTGTTGACCGAAGCCCCACGGCTGCCACAGCGGCGGGTGCGGAATCTCGATCGTCGCGGACACCTGCTGCTCGGCGGGCCGGACCGGCGCCGAGTAGCTTCGGCCGTCGGGGAGCCGTGCTGTGAGCTGCCACCGTGGGGTGGGGCCGGTGAACGCGGTGGAAAAGCGGAGCTGCCCGGAGGGTCCGGCGCCGGCTGCGGACAGTCGTGGCGCCTGGAGGAGGGTGGCTCCGATCTCCAGGCGGACGGGCCGCCAGATGCCCTGGTGGGGGAAGCGCGGGCAGAAGTCCCAGCCCTCGTTCAGGCGCGGGGCGTGCCGGCGCACCCTGTCGGTGCGGCCGACCTGCGGTTCGCCCGGCGGTACGGGCTCCACGACCACGGCCAGGTCGAAGGTGGTCCGGCCGGCGATGGCGAGAGTGACGTCGATCCAGTGCTGGCGGTACGGCCCAGTCGCCCGTGCGACCTCGTCACCGTCGACGAAGACCCTGGCTGCGGGGTCCACGCCATCGAACACCAACTGCGCGAGGGCGCCCGCCGAGAGGGCATCCACTTCGGCTCGGCCGAGATGGACGCGTCGGCGGTAGACCCAGTGTCGGGCGGCGGTCCATTCGGCGTGGCGCGAGTTCCGCTCGAATCGAGGGTCGCTGATCTCGCCGGCGCGTTCGAGGTCGGTGATCACCGATCCCGGAACCAGGGCTCTGAGCCACCCGGAACGATCGACGGCGGGCAGCGCCGTGGCGACATCGTCGGGGAGCGGTGAGGCCAGGTGCCACTGCCAGGTGTCCCCGAGCGACTCGCGCAGCCACCAGGCACCGCCCAGGTCGATGGCGGCCCGGGTCATTCGACTCGGTCCTCGTTGAGCGGCGTTCCCGGCCGGAGCAGGAACCGGTGGCGCCTTCTCGGGGAATGGGCAATGGCTCCCATTCGAACCCCCTGTGCAGCTGGAAACTGATGTGGTATCGTTGTCACACCTCAGTGTAGAAGGCCTGCCCGCTTCGGGCAACCAGTGTGGACTTGAGGCGATGACGATGCCGTCCGGCCGCGTTGATGCGGCGGTTGGCACGGCAGATGGAGTGGGGTGGCGATGTGGAAAGGGTTTCACAACTGCGCCCCATCGTTGTTGAGTAACCAAGCGTCAGCTGGGGCCGAGCGGGTCCCAGTGCCAATGGAAGGAAGACACATGGAACCCAAGCGCAGAGCGCTTCTTGCCGCTGTTGCTGCGGGCGCCCTCTTGTTCACGGCCTGCGCAGCAACGCCCGGGGCCACGACCAGCGGGGGTGCCACGCAGGCCGGTGCAGGCGAGTTCGCCGGCACCCCGTCCGGCACCCTGAAGGCCTGGGGTTTCGAGAATGCCGACGACGTCGGCCAGTCGCGCCTCGACTACGTGGCCAAGCAGCTGTCCGGCGTTACGGTCAGCCTCGACGCCACGGCCTTCGATTCGCAGAAGTTCATCACCCGGCAGGCCAGCGGCGACATGCCCGACGTCGTCCAGATGGATCGCGCGCTGGTCGCGACCTACGCGGCGCAGGGCCTGATCACGCCGCTCGGTGAGTGCTTCGCAGCCCAGAACGTCGATCCGGCAGCCACCTACTACAAGAACGTGGTCGCCGATGTGACCTACAAGGGCGACATCTACGCCGTCCCGCAGTTCTTCCAGCCGCCGGCGATCATCGTCAACAACCGGGTCGCCAAGGCTGCCGGTGTCGCTCCGGAGGACATTGACACGTCCAACCTCGACACGCTGCTGGCCGCCATCTCCAAGATGTACAAGGAGAAGAACGGCAAGCCGACGACGCTGGGCTTCGACCCGCAGGCACACTCCAACACCCAGTTGTGGATGCTGGCCCTCGGCGGCAAGCTGACTGACGACCAGGGCGCTCCGACGCTCACCGACCCGGCCAACGCCGCGGCGTTCGAGTGGCTGAAGAAGGTCTACGACGCGCAGGGCGGTTTCGCCAAGGTGAAGAGCTTCTCCGACACGTTCGACTTCTTCGGCGACAAGAACCAGTACGTCGCCGACCAGGTCGGGGCCCAGATGAACTTCCAGTGGTACCCGAACGTCCTGGCCTCCACCATGAAGAAGATCGACATCTGGACGGTGCCGATCAAGGACGCCAGCGGGAACACCTTCGCCGCCGCCAGCGGTTCCGCGTTCGTGATCCCGGCCGGCGCCAAGAACAAGGCTGCGGCGTGCGCCTGGGCGGTCGGACTGACATCTTCGGAGTCCTGGATGGCGGCAGCGGAGGCGCGCGCAGCGACCCGGGCCAAGGACGGCGCGCCCAACACCGGCCTGATGACCGGTCGCCCCGACATGGACCAGAAGATCAAGACCGAGTATGTGAAGTCCGTCGGCAACGAGGGCTTCGACCAGACCGTCTCGGCCTTCTACGATGTCCTCCCCTCCGGTGCGTCGTTCGGCGCCTCACCGGCCGGTGAGTCCATCAAGGCCGAACTGTCGAACGCCCTGATCTCCTTCCTGAGCGGCGACAAGGACGCGAACACGGCGCTGGCGGATGCCCAGACCGCTGCGGAGTCGGCGTACCAGTCGGTCGTCGGGTAACTGTTGAAGCGCCTGGGGTCGGCGCGGCGTCGCGTCCGCACCGACCCCAGGGGCCGGACGGTCGGCAGGCGCCGACCCGCACAGAGGTGTCCCCGTCGATGGCAGGAGAAGGCATGGCCAAGGTTGCGCGGAGTCCGAAGCTGCCCCGCCAGCGCGTCCGGTACAACCGGAGAGAGGCCTTGGTCGGCCTCGCGTTCATCTCTCCCTGGATCGTCGGCTTCCTGGTGTTCACCGCGGGCGCGATGATCTACTCGCTGGTCCTGTCCTTCTCGAACTACAACCTGGCCCGGAACACCATGGCGTACGCCGGGTGGGCCAATTACGAGCGGCTGTTCACCGATCCCAAACTGGCGGCGGCACTCTCCAACACCCTCGTCTATGTGATCCTGGCCGTCCCTGCCGAGATCGTGGTGGCCCTCGGGCTGGCCTTGTTGCTGGCAGCGGCAGGACGCGGTGCAGGCTTCTTCCGCACCACCTTCTACCTGCCCAAGATGACCCCGTCGGTCGCGACCGCGTCGATGTTCCTGCTGCTGCTGAACGGCAACACCGGGGCGATCAACCAGTTCCTCGGCTGGTTCGGCATCCAGGGTCCGCAATGGCTCGTCGACCCGGCCTGGATCAAGCCGTCGATCGTGCTGATGACGCTGTGGGGGGTCTCCGGCACGATGGTGATCTTCCTCGCCGCGCTCAAGAACGTCCCGCGCGAACTCTACGAGGTCGCCTCGCTGGACGGGGCGGGGCCGATCCGGCAGTTCTGGAACGTCACCCTGCCGATGATCTCGCCGGTCCTGTTCTTCAACACCGTGATCCTGTCGATCGCGGGGTTCCAGGTCTTCGACCAGGCCTACCTGCTCTTCTGGCGTGATCAGTCCGGGGGAGCGGCGGGTGCGTCCGACTCGTCCCTGTTCTATGCGGTGTACCTGTTCCAGCAGGCCTTCCGGCAGTTCAAGTTCGGCTACGCCGCCGCCATGGCCTGGCTGCTGTTCTGCATCATCATGGCGGTGACGGCCATCCAGCGAGCGGTGTCCAAACGCCTCGTCTACTATGAAGGGGAGTGAGCATGGCCACCGTCGCACCCAGTGTCGAACAGCCGCCGCGAGCCGGTCTCAGCGCTGCCCGCGCGCCCATGAAGAAGCGCGTCAAGAGAGCGATCGTCGTCGCGGTGCTGATCGCCTTCTCGCTGGTCTTCCTTTACCCGTTCGCGTGGCTCCTGGCGGCATCGCTGAAGAGCCGCGGCCAGGTCTTCGACAACTCCCTCATCCCCGATCCGGTCATGTGGTCGAACTACGTGGAGATCTGGAACGAGCTGCCGCTGGGCCACTGGATGTTCAACTCGATCTCGATAGCAGTGCTCGCGGCGGTCCTGGTTGCCGTTTCCAGTTCTCTCGTGGCCTGGGGTTTCGCCCACTTCGAGTTCCCCTTCCGTAACCAGCTCTTCGGACTCGTGCTGGCGACGATGATGCTGCCGGCCGCGGTCACGATGGTGCCGACCTTCCTGATCTGGAAGTACCTCGGCGCACTGGGCACCTGGTTGCCGCTGTTCGCCGGCAACCTCTTCGGCTCCGCGTTCTACATCTTCCTGCAGCGCCAGTTCTACCTGGGCCTTCCGCGGGACCTGTTCGAAGCCGCCCGGATCGACGGCGCGAACCACTGGACGATCTTCTGGCGCATGGTGATGCCGCTGTCGATGCCGAGCTTCATCATCGTCCTTCTCTTCGAGTTCCAGGCGAGCTGGAACAACCTCCAGGCCGCCCTGATCTACCTCAACGCCGGCTCGGCCCAACAGTTCACCGCTCCCCTGGGTATCGCCTACGCGATGACGAAGTACTCGCCGACCGCCGGCGGCCAGGCCGACTACCAGTACGTGATGGTCGCTGCCCTCATCGTGACCTTGCCGATGCTGTTGCTGTTCTCGTTCGGCCAGCGGTTCTTCATAGAAGGGGTGGCCACGACCGGTCGCAAGGGCTGAGCGACACGCACGCGCCCGGTTCCAGCTCGCGCCCGATCTTCAGCGGGCCGGCGGCGGGGCGGACGAGCCCCGCTCGACGACGGTGGCGTTGAGCACCACCGTGTACGCGGGGCGGGCCGGACGGCGGATGCGTTGCAGCAGGGTGTCGACGGCGGTCTCGCCCATGGCGACCGCGTCCTGGGCCACCGTGGTGATCGCCGGCCGCACCATGGTCATCCAGCGGACGTCATCGAAGCAGACCAGTGAGAGTTCATCCGGAATCTGCAGCTTCATCGTCTCCGCGGCACGCCAGACAGCTTCGGCGAGGAGGTTGTTCGCGGCGAAGATGGCGGTGGGGCGGTCGCGCCGGGACAGCAGCTTGACGATCGTGTGCTGCGCCGATGGCACGTCAAGTCGACTCGTGATCACCACACCGGCGTTCTCGGGGAGCCCCGCCTCGGCGATCGCCTGCCGGAAGCCGTACAAGCGGTCCCGCCCGGTTGTCCAGGTGAACTCGTCGATGACCAGACCGATCCGGCGGTGCCCCAGTTCGGTCAGGGCATGGGTCACGTCGTAGGCGGCGCGGCGGTTGTCCACCACGACCCCGTCGCAGCTCCCGCTGGCGAACTGTCGGTCGACCTCCACCACCGGGACACCGTGGTTGACGATGAACTCGCTGGCGTTCTTCGACATCGGGGTGAGGATCACGCCGGCGACGCGTAGCGAGACGAAGGTCTCCGCCGCCTCGAGTTCCCGCTGTTCCAGTCCGCCGCCGTCGGCGAGCATCATCGCGTAATTGTTCCGGCGACACTGCTGTGAGATCCCTGCGGCAAGGTCGACGTAGAACGGATCGCGCAAGTCCGAGACGGCGACACCGAAGACCCTGCTGACCCGCTGGCGCAAGTTCCGCGCGGTGTCGTCCGGCACGTACGCGAGGCTGGTGGCGGCCTTCTTGACCCGCTCACGCACCGCTGCCGAGACATACCCGCGGCCGGTGAGCGCGCGCGAGGCCGTGGACAGGGACACCCCGGCCCGGGCCGCCACTTCCTTGATGGTCGCGCGCGGCTTCCCGGGTGCCGGAATCGGCTCGGGGCCTGCTGGGTCGGCCATGGGGGCTGCGCTCCTTGCCATCAATCGGTCCCGCTCACTCTAGGCCACCCCGGTCGCGTACGCGGGGAGGCTGAACGGTCCCCGGGAAGCACGCGTGTGAGGGCCGCCGGCACCTCCTGGACCGCTCGATCGGCGCCGGCTGCCAGCGCTGCCGCGGTGCCGGCGACCTCGCCGAGCATCTGGTACTGCACCTCCATCCGCAGGGACGAGAAGGCCAGGTGCGAGGCGGAGACGCAGACCGGCACGAGCAGGTTGTCGCACTCTTCGACGCGAGGCACCAGCGCGCGGTAGGGGATCTGGTAGACCGGCACCGGTACCGACAGGTAGCCCTCGGTGACCACCATGGCGCGCGGTCGCGGATGCTCGTACGACCAGCGCCAGGAGCGCTGTACCTCGCGGACGTCCAGGTGGTACGACCCCAGCGCGACGGCGTCGGGGAACCGCCGGGCGCGGAGCAGGTCGTGGGCGGTCAGGACGTGGGCCCCGAGCATCCGGCGCGCCTCCCGCACGTACAGCTGGTGCGGCACGTGGCCGGTGTCGGCGAACTCGTCGATCGGCAGGCCCCAGCGCGACAGTTCCGCCCGCACTCGCGCGGGGACGGCGGGGTCCTCGACGAGGAAGCGCAGGAAGCCCTGCGTGTGCCGCCGATGGTGTCTGACGATCAGGCTCCTGGTCTCGCGATCGGCCTCGGGGTACGCCCACGCCGAGCCGTCCAGGACATTGAGGGAGAAGGGCCCGAGGGAGTTGGCATCGCACTTGTCGCCGGGCAGATTGGGCTCCAGCCCGAGCAGGTCGCCGGCGTGCGGCTCGTAACCGGCGCGGCGCCAGTGGTGGAACAGCCGGCGGCCCAGCTCCCAGGACCCGGGGTCGGGGTCCGGCAGCTCGCGGAGCGGGATCCGGTCGGCGGCGGTGGTGAGGCAGACCCGGTACTGGTAGGCCATCACCCCGCCGTCGCCGTCGCCCACCGGCGCCATCGGCGGGGGCTTCACCCCGGGCAGGAGCACGCCCTCGTCGACACCTTCGGCGTCGTCGGCGAAGGGCGAGACCCAGCCGGGGAAGTTGTGCTTTCCGGGCACCGGCTCCTGCCGCCCTGCCAGGCGCTCGCCATAGGCATTCACGCCGTCGCGACCGACGGCGTAGGGGACGCCGGCGGCGGCCAGCAGGTCACCTTCGTACGAGGCGTCGATGAAGACCCGGGCGGTGACCGCCCGTCCATCGGTGAGGTGGAGCGAGCGGATCCGGTTGCCGGAGAGAGTGCAGCGGGCCACGGCGGCGTCGAACTCGAGTGGGACATCCGCCTCGACCAGCCACTGCGTGAGGATCTCCTCCGCCACGTGCGGCTCCGGGCCGGCGTAGCGCCCCACCCGGACGCCGTAGTAGGCGGCCACGGCGGAGCGGAAGCGGACCGCCGGTCCGGCGAGGGCCCGCGGGTCGCCGACATCGGTGTAGCCGAGCCCGCCTGATGTCATCCCCCCGACATGCCGGCCGGGTTCCAGCAGCACCACGGACGCCCCCAGCCTGGCGGCGGCGACCGCAGCGCAAACACCGGCAGAAGTGGCCGCGTAGACCACCACGTCGGCGGACAGGTCGGGCCCCGCGGGGGTCATTCCGCGGCTGGCCCGAGGGCTGCGACGGTCGCCACGAAGTCGGCCACGCCGCTGTCCAGCGAGGTCAGGACGGGGACGGGCCCCTCAGCCAGGCGGGCGGCACCCGCCATCGACGCCTGGGCGAGAACGACGACGTCAACCGCCGGCGCGAGGTCCCGGATTGCGGCGGCGATCACCTGATCGGCCCGGGCCTCCTCGCCTGCTGCCCGGAGTCGTGCGGCGTCGGAGACAACGCCGGCGTGGATCTCCAGCCGCTCCGACGACCTCGACTCGCGTAGGAGAGCGGTGGTGGGTTCCAGCGTCGAGTCCAGCGCGGCGAGCACTCCGATACGACCCAGCCGGCCGTGTTCGGCGAGCCGGACGGCCTCGCGGGCCATGGCGGCGTCGATCCGTTGGACCGGGATGCCGAGTTCGGTGCCGATCGGGTCGGCCAGGGCCCCGATCGAAGAGCACGTGATGAGGATCGCCCGCGCGCCGGCGCTGGCCAGGTAGCGTGCGTGGGCGGTGGCCGCATGCTGCACCGCCGGCGTGACCCCGTCGCGCAGGGCCTGCTCGAGCAGGGTCGGGTCGGCCAGATGGATCCGGTGTGATCCATCGAGGCCGGTACGAAGCCGCTCCTCGACAGGCCCGGCGAGCTGCGGGACCGTGTGGATCAGGCCGACGGTCGTCATCGCTGGTCCCACGGGCGGGCGTGGGCATCGACGATGTCGACGAGCCGCTCCAGACGTGGCAGGGCGCGCTCCCTCAGCACCCGTTCGGTTTCCGGCAGGCCGACGACGTCGGACCAGAGCGCCCTGCCCGCGAGGAAGCCGCTCGCGCCCGCCCGGCAGGCGGCTTCGACGGCGGCCGCGTACCGCTCGCGTTCGACTCCTTGGGAGAGCACCACCCACGGCGTGCGGAGCACGGCGTCCAATGCCTGCGAGGCCGCCAGCTGTTCCGTCGGCGACCCCGCTCCCGCGAGCGGCACCTGCACCTTCGTCAGTGACGGACCCAGGGCGGACAACTCGGCGGCCGCCTCCCGGATCGCTGCCTCGGGATCCCACCGGCCCGTGGAGAGTTCGCCCCCGGTCGGCTTCACGACCGGCTCGATGACGCTGAGCACCCCGAGCCGGGCGCAGGCGTTGATGAAGGCGGCAGTCATCGAAACACGGGCGTCACGTCGCTCGTCCCGCCGCCAGATGACGAGCAGCTTCAGCGCCACGGCCCCGTAGAGCTCGTCGGTGCCGATCACGGCTTCGTCCAGGGACGTGTCGGTCACCGGGCCGCCAGTCTCCTGTTCGAGGGCGTCGACAGCGAGGATCAGGCCGCAGGAGCGCGGCAGCCGGTCGGCCACCGCGCCCGGTTCGTGGTAGGCATCGATCAGAAAGCCGGACGCCGCCGGCGCGAGCACGTCCGCCACCGCCCGCTTGAACGCCACCAGTTCCGCGTGACCGGGGCGCTCCCCGGTGACCTCCTGCATCATGGTGGCCAGCGATTCGCGCTGGTCCATCGCGACCATGGCAAGGCCGCCGCCCGGGCGGGCGATGGGGTCGAGGGTTGGGGTTGTCATGCGGACTCCTTCTCGGTCGTCTTCGTGGCGGCTGCGATGAAGCGGGGCAGCGATCCTGGATCGGTGGGCTCGGCCGGTGGCAGGTCACGCATCGGCAGCGCGCCACTGGCGGCGCCGATCGTGTGCAGGGCGAAGAGGGCGGCCCCGGCGGCCACCGGCTCGCGGACGGACACGGCGTGGCGAAGGCTCGGGAGCTGGCGGGCCTTGGCGTGCATCCACACCTGGTTGGACGCTGCCGGCCCGCCCAGCGCGACGACCGAACGAGCCGGCTGCCCGGCGAGTTCGCCCTGGACGCGGACCATCCAGGCCGCCTGGAGGGCCAGGCCCTCGAACAACGCCCGAGCCCGCTCCGGGTCGCCGTCGGTGGGATCCAGGCCGTGGATCGTGACCCGGGCCGCCGGGTCAGGGCTGGGGGACTGGCGACCGTGGGGATAGGGGGTGATGAACGCGCCGGGTGAGGGTTTCGCCTCGCTGGCCGCCGCGGCCAGCTCCTCGGCGGTCCAGAAGGGCGTCCGGTTCTGCAACCACCACCGCACCATCGCTCCGGCGGAGGGATGGCCGGCGAGCAGGGCGGTAGCCCCCTCGAGCGTGGTCACCACGCTCATCCCCTGCTCTCGGACCTGTTCCGGGACGAGGGTCGAGGCGCTGGGCAGCACGGTGTACACAGCCTCGGCCGTACCGAGGGAGTCGGCGACCTGGCCGCCGTTACGCACCCCGGCCGCCCAGGCGCCGACGGCGTGGTCGTGTCCGGCGACCACGACCGGCGTGCCGGCGGGGAGGCCGCGATCCGACCACTCAGGCCGGCTCCCCGGCGTGAGGCGCTCGGCCGGCGTGCTCACCGTCGGCAACTGGTCCGGTCGCAGGCCGACCGCGCTGAGCAGGTCTTGGTCGAAGTTGGTGGCTCCGGTCGACGCCCCGTCCAGCCGGTAGGCGGCGGTCCGTCCTGCAAGGGAGTGATCGGTCACGAGCGTCCCCGTCAGGGCAAGGCCAGCCAGGTCGGCGACTCCGGCCCATCGCAGCAGCCGCTGCCACCGCTCGGGATCGGTGGCGGCGAGCCAGCGCCAGACGGCCAGCGGGGCCTTCGGTGACAAGCGCGTGCCGGTGAGCGCGAAGACCATGTCGCCGGAGAGTTCGGCGTCGAGCGAGGCGGCCTGTGCACGGGCGTGCGCCCCGTCCCAACCGATCCAGCCGCCGAGCGGCTGGTCGGAGGAGTCGAGGGGTACGCCGGTTTCGGCCATGGAGGCGATCCCCAACGCGGCCGGCGGTGGATTGCCGCTGGTCACCGAGCCGATGAGGTCCGCGAGCACTCGGGGGAGTTCCCCAGGGCTGGGCGTCGGCGCAGAAGCTTGCGCGAGGACTCGGAGCATCGGATCGGTCCGGACCAGAACCGCCTTGGTGTTGGTGGTGCCGATGTCGATTCCGAGGGCTACCACCGGTGCCGGTCGCCGCGCTCTCGAGCCCACCCACGTCCCTTCCACCCTGATGTGGAAACGATACCACACGGGCCAGGTGGAGCAGCGGACGGCGGCGTCTCCGGGCTCTGAGGGTGGCCGCCGCTACGCTTGCCTCATGGCCGGGCACACGGTTGATCTCGTGTTCACCGAGCCGCTGTACACACTGAGTGCCGCTGCGGGTGTTGTGAACGTGCCGCCCGCGACACTTCGCAACTGGGCTCGTGGCTATGTGTTCAAGGGCGTGGACGGCGCGCAGCACCAGGTGGATGCCCTGATCACCACTACTGGGGTGGGGCGCGGCCCTGTGGTGCCGTTTGTGGGATTGAGCGAGGCCTATGTGCTTGCGGCGTTCCGCCAGGCGGGTGTCCCGATGCAGCGGATCCGACCAGCCCTCGGGCGGCTTGAGCGAGAGTTCGGCGTTCGGGCGGCGCTGGCAAGTGAGCAGTTGAAGACGGATGGCGCCGAGGTGCTCTGGCAGTACGGTGAGGACGATCCGGAGTTGCGGGACAGCCTCGTCGTGCTCCGGAGTAGCCAGTTCGTATTCCGGGACGTGATCGAGAACTACCTGCAGACGATTACATATCGGGACGGGCAGGTCTCGCTGATCCGCCTGCCGCAGTACAAGCCTGAGGTCTTCGTCGATCCGCTACGGAACTTCGGCGTCCCGACGCTGGCAAGTCGCGGCATCCGGGTGGACGCGGTCACGTCCCGCCTGGAATCCGGAGAGCCTCCAGAACTTGTCGCCGAGGACTACCGACTGGACGTGGGCGAGGTTGTCGCCCTGGCTGCGTGAGGCATCCCCATGCCGAGGGCAGGACTCGAGCCGCAGTCCTTCCTCGACCGCAACCTCGGCTCACGAATCATCCCCCACGGCCTCCGCGAGGCAGGCTGGCTGGTGACGACGATGGACGAGCGCTATGGCTTCGAGCGCAGCCAGGCGGTCGCGGATGTCGACTGGATCCGGGAGTCCAGCCAGAGGGGCGAGTGCATCATCACCAAGGACACGGCAATCGCTCGTAATCCGGTCGAGGCCCGCGTCGTGCACATGTGCACGGCGCGGGTGATTACCGTGACCAACCAGCGTGTGTCCGCCGCCACGGTCCTTGGTTGGCTGATCACCAACCAGGCCGCGATCATGCGCTGGGCGGGGCGGACGCCGCCGCCATTCGTGCTAGGTGTGTATGAGAAGCGGGTCCAGAGGTTGCGGTTGAACTACCCGTAGGCCACGCCGACGGACGCACCGGGCGCCGAGAGTCAGCCGGCCGGGAGACGCAGCGTGCCGCGTCCGGTCTGCCAGACGCCACCGTCGTGGATCCGTTCGGTGACCACCTGCTCCAACCTGGTCAGGCCGTCGTGCGTCGGCAGTGTCATACGACGGCGGCCCCAGAGGAAGTAGGGCGGATCGGTCGGGCCGTCGGTCGGCAGTGCATAGGGGGTGAACCGCCCGGCGAACGCGGCGATGTTGGAGCCGGGGAGGTGTGCGGACAGGAAGGGATCGAGTAGCCAGGAGTCGCAGACTGCGTGGGTCAGGGTGATTTCGGGCCAGGCCCGCCGCAGTTCGCGCGCGCCGTTGGCGAGGCTCTCATCGACAGCCTCCGGAGCGAGCGGCCCGCTGTCGGCCGGGATATGGAGCCGCGCTGCCCACTCGCCTGTGGTGCGGCTCAACTCGTCGTCGCACCGGATCACTTCGAACTGAAGCCGGCCGACCTCGATCATCGCGCCGCTCAGGTGCACACGGAACCACCGCCAGTTCAGCAGCCCCGGCCGTCCGGTGACGCGGCGATGCCGGCGGAGCTTGCGGCCGAAGTCCGTCATGGTGCGCGCGACGGTCGCCGGGCTCACCTCCCGGCGACGAAGCCGTTCCTGCACGAGCGGTGCGAGCCGCAGGACCGCGGCGGTGCCCACGCGTGCCGGGATCCGCACCGCCGACTCGGGCTCGGTGTCGGCGCGCAGGGTGGCGCAGGCGGTGCGCAGTTCGGCCGACGGCGTCCGGCCCACCAGCCGCTCGACCCACCGGTGGTCGACGGGGTCGGCGTCCATCGCCCCGACCGCGGACGCCAGGGCGTCGCGGCGCACCCTCAGGACCTCCAGCGGTCGAGGTGTTCGGCGATGAAGTCCTCGTCGAGCAGGTCCGGGTAGCGCCGGCGCACCTCGGTGATCGCCTCCTCCTGGCCCGGGGACAGTCGGTCGAGCGGGTCGAGGCAGGCGTTGCTGCACAGCAGGCCCTGCTGGCGGAGCAGTTCGTTGACCCCCGCGACGCAGCCGGCGAAGGCGTGCTTGACGTCGAACAGTGCGCCGTTGATCTCGGTGATCCAGGTGCCGGTGGTCAGGATCCCGGCATCGACCGTGCCGGAGTCGCGCATCCGCGCCACGTCAGCCGAGATACGGACGGCTGCGTGGGTGCCCACCGCCCACTGTCCGAGGAGCCCGCCGGTGAACGCCACCGTCCGCTCCTCGCCGTCGACGTCCGCGCGATAGGTGGTGATCAGGTCGCCGACGATGCTGTCGTCGTTGCCGGTCAGTAGGGCGATGTCGTCGCGTCCGGACTCCAGCAGGGCACGCACCACATCTCCGGTGCGGTATCGGTCGAATGCGGCGACCTTGACCCCGATCACGGTGGGCTGGTCGAACAGCGCCCGCCAGAAGTCCATCCCGAGGTAGCGACCGCCGACGTCGTCCTGCATGTAGAAGCCGATCGTCGGCAGGACCTCCCCGACCAACTCGGCCATGCCCAGGATCTCGGTGTCGCTGGCGCCGGGACGCGGCGAGAGGAGCGCCGCGGTGTAGCCGAGCGCCGAGGCGACCTCCGCCTCCCGGCGCACCTGCTCCGGTCCGCCCCGGACGCCGGCGATCAGCGGCACGGGCTGGTCGGTGGACGCGACCGTCTCCGCCGCCTGCAGCCACACCTCGGCGAGCAGCGCGGGTGTGTCGTGCAGGGCGAACTGGGTGGTGTGCACTCCGACGGCCAGCCCGTGCGCGCCGGCCTGGAGGTAGTAGCGGGTCAAAGCGCGCTGCGACACCCAGTCGACCTTGCCGTCGTGGCCGAGGGCGAGCGGATGCGCCGGGACCACCGCGCCCGGGGCGAGCCAGGTGGACACGCCCACCCCTGCTTCGGCGACCATCAGAACTTCCCCGTCCGCTGCTCGAACTTGGTCGCCTTGCCGAGCAGCCGGCCACCGCTCTGCTGCCAGCCGATGGTCCACTCGATGAGCTGCTGTGCACTGATCGTCGGGTAGCCGAACAGGTGGTGGCACCGACGGGCGTCGCTGAGAAGCGCGTCGTCGGCCTCCGTGCCGGAGAGTTGCAGTGCGCGGTCGGCCAGACGGGCGATCTCTGCGGCCACGGTGCGGGTCGCGAGCGTTTCCGGACCGGTCGCGTTGAGGATCGCGACCTCGGGGGTTGCCAGTGCCAGCGCGCGCAGCGCCCAGCGGTTGGCGTCCCCCTGCCAGACGACGTTGAACGCGGGCATCGTGACGTCGACCGGCTCGCCGGCGAGGATGCGGCCGGCGATGTCGCAGATCACCCCGTAGCGCAGTTCGGCGGCGTAGTTCAGCCGGAAGATGGTGACCGGGGTACCCCAGGCGGCCGCGGCGTGGCGGTAGAACTCCTCGCGGGCGAGGCAGGACTGCGCGTAGACGCCCACCGGCCCGGTCTCGTCCCGCTCCGACGACCCGCCGGTCGAGGTCCGGCGCAACGGATAGACGTTGCCCGTGGAGTACACCAGTGTGGGGACGCCCCGGTAGCGGCTGGCCGCCAGGGCCGGGACGGCCGCGTTCATCCACCAGGTCAGCGACGTGTCGACCGCGCTGCCGAACTTGTGGCCCACGAGGTAGGCGACGGCGGCAGCCTCGGGCAAGCCGGCGTAGGCGTCCGGGTCGGCCAGGTCGGCCGAGAGCGTGGTCACTCCGGCGTCTTCGAGCCGCGCACGTACGGCGGGATCGCTCCACCGGGACACGGCGATGACCCGGCCGTCCGAGCCGTGACGGGCGCGGGCAGCCATCATCGAGAGGGTCGGGCCGACCTTGCCGCCGGCGCCGAGTACCACGATGTCGCCGTCGATCCGCGTCAGTGTCTCGCGGACCCCGTCGTCGGGGCGGGAGAGCAACTCCTCGAGGCCGACCTCATCGGTCGGCACCGTGTCCGGCGGCGGGGGTGTCATGGGAATCTCCTCGGGAACGTGTGCTGGGCGGGTGGTCGATGGCGATCGCGTCGTCACGGGAGGGCGTCCCGAGTCATGAGCCGGTAGTTCTCGAACGACACCGGGTGCAGCGGGGGCTCGCCGTTACCCAGTCGAGCGACCTCGCGGACGGCGAGCGCCGCCAGGTCCGGCCCGCTGGACGATCCGGCGGTGTGCGGTTGCAGAGTGACGTTCGGCAGCGTGCGCAACGGGCTGTCAGGAGGCAGCGGCTCGGTCTCGAACACGTCGAGCACTGCCCGGATCCGTCCGGACGCGAGCGTGCGCTCCAGCGCGTCCTCATCGACCAGCGCGGCACGGGCAGTGTTGATCAGCAGGCAGCCGTCCCGGATCAGGTCGAGCCGGGACGCGTCGAGCAGTCCCAAGGTCTGGGGCGTCAGCGATGCGTGCAGCGAAACCACATCCGCGTCCCGCAGCAGGTCGTCGAGGCTGGCCGGGTGGGCGCCGAGGGCCCTGATGTGGGCGGCGGGGACGAACGGGTCGTGGGCGAGCACGCGGACACCGAAGGGGCGCAGCAGTTCGACGAGCCGGCGTCCGACCGTCCCCAGGCCGACCAGCCCGACAGTGAGCTGCGACAGCGAAGCCGTCGGGCGATCGGCCGGCGAAAGCCAGCCTCCCTCACGCATCAGCTGCGACCGTTCGGGGATGCGGTGGAGATCAGCGAGCAGATAGCTCAGCACGCCTTCGGCGACGTGGCTCGCCATGGCCGTGTTCGCGCTGGTCACCGTGATGCCCTGCTCGTACACCGACGACGTGACCAGGTCGGCGACACTTCCCGCGGCGTGCGCGATGAGCCGCAGTCGGTCGGCCCTGTCCAGGACGTCCGCGGTGAACTGCGGGCACGTCCAGTGGGTCACGCACACGTCGACACCAGGCAACAGGTCGGCGAGCGCGTCGGCGGTTAGTGGGTCCGGGCCGTCGTGGTAGCGCACCTCGCCGAGTTCTTCCAGCTGGGTGCGGATCGACGGCGGGAAGTACACCTCCCGCAGCGGCGACTGTTCGGTGGTGAACAGGATGGTGAGTTCGGTCATGGCGTGCTCAGTCCTTGATGGCTCCGGCGAGACCGTCGATGAAGTATCGCTGGAAGAAGGCGAACACGGCGATGATCGGCAGCATCGACAAGGTGACGCCGGCCGCGAATCCGGAGAGGTCGACCGAGAACTGTTGGGTGAAGGCACGCAGCCCGACCGAGACCGTGCGTAGGTCCGGATTGCCCAGGGTGAACACGAGCGGGATGAAGTACTCCTGCCAGCTGGAGGTGAACCCGAGGATCGCCGTGGTAGCGATGACGGGCTTCACGAGCGGGAACGACAACCGGAACTGCCACACGAAACCGGCCCCGTCCAGCGCTGCGGCGTCGAAGAGCTCCTGGGGCAGCGCGGAGTAGAAGCCGCGGAACAGCAGCGTGCTGAAGCCGACACCGCCGGTGAGCGCGAGGATGATTCCCGGCATGGTGTTGAGCAGCCCGAGCTGGTCGATCAGGTCGAAGATCGGCAGGATGCTCGTCGCCGTCGGAATGAACAGGAACGCCAGGATCAGCAGCTCGATGAATCGGTGGCCGGGGAACCGGTAGCGGGCCAGGCTGTAACCGGCGAACGCCGACACCCCGACCGACAGCGCGGTCGACACCACGCTGTAGACGACGGAGTTCAGGAGGTAGCGGCTGAAGTTGGCGCTGTCCCAGGCACGGACGAAGTTGTCGAAGATCCACTCCTTCGGCCACAACTGGTAGCCGGCGGCGTACATCTCCTGTGAGCTCTTGAAGGCCGAGAACACCGGCCAGAGGAACGGGTACAGCCAGAACAGGGACAGGGCGAGCATCGCGATGATCACGATGACCTCGCGGAGCCGCAGGCGTCGGATGGCTTTCATGGTCACACTCCGTACTCGCGGCGTTTGGCCTGGGCTCGGGACACGACGCGTCCGACGACCGTGTAGATGACGAGGACGGTGAGCCCGAACAGGGTGGCGGCGGCGCTTGCGGTGCCGAACTGTGCCCGAGCGTGGGCGAAGGCCTTGTCGTAGACGTAGTAGTTGACGACGAAGGTCGAGGTGCCGGGCCCGCCGGAGGTCAGGATCTGCACCCAGTCGAAGATGTTGAAGGACCAGATCAGCCCCAGGGAGGCGATGATCACCGCCATCGGGCGGATCAGCGGCAGCGTGATGTACCAGGTGCGTCGCCACCCGTTCGCGCCGTCGACCTCGGCGGCCTCGTACAGGCTCTGTGGGACCAGTTGGAGCGCGGCCATCCAGAAGATGACGTACTGCCCCATGATCTGCCAGGTCGAGATGAGCGCGATGGTCGAGAACGCGATCGGTGCGGACGCGAGGAAGTCGATCGGCTCGGAGGTGATGTGGAGGCCGGTCAGCGCCTCGTTGATGGCGCCGTTGTTCGGGTTGAGCAGGTAGTAGAACACCATGGCGACGATCGCCGGCGGCATCAGCCAGGGCAGGAAGAACACCATGCGGAAGAAGCCGCGCATCCGCAGCCACGGCTGGAGGAGCAGGACCGCGATCAGGAACGACAAGGGCAGCTTGATCAGCGTCTGGCCGATGGTGAACAGCCACGTGTTCGCATACGACAGCTGGAAGACCGCGTCCTTGGTGACGAAGTCGAAGTTGCCGAGACCGACCAGCGACGCGTCCGCGAGGTCACCGATGCCGTCGTAGTCGTAGAAGCTGAACTGCACCGTCCGCACCAGCGGCCAGACGGTGAACGCCAGAAACAGGATCAGGAAGGGAACCAGGGCCAGGTAGACCCAGCCGAGGTCCCGCCGGCGCATCGGCACGCCGGCGAGGGTGGTGGCGCGCAGGCGGGGGAGTGGCCGGCGCCGTCCGGGCCGCGACGTGGCCCCCCCGTTCGGGGGAGCCACGTCGCGCAGGGGGGATGAGTTCACCGTGCTCCGTTGTCGAACGCCGTGACACCGTCCCAGTCGGGCTCGGCGAAGCAGTCAGTGGAGACCTGCAGGCCCGCGTCGGACTCGGTCTTGAGCGTGTCCTTCAGCATCTTGTTCTGCTGCTCCACGATCGGAGCAGCGATCGCCGACCAGTCGCCGCCGTTGAGCAGGTACTCGTCGACCGCGCCGTAGACCCAGTTGGGGCGGATGTTGTCCACGTTGGTCAGGGCCTTTGACTTCGCCAGGTCAGGGCACTTCAGAGCCGGCTGCGGGGCGACGACATGGACGTCCGGGCTGAGCACGAACAGGTCGCGGATGGGACTGGTCTGTGGCACCCATTCGGTCACCTTGTCTGCCGGGGCCCAGGGCAGGACGTCGAAGCCCTTCTCGGTGAAGTGCTGGGTGTACCAGCCGTCGGGTCGGGTGATCCACTCCAGGAACTGCGTGGCTTCCTTGGGGTGCTTGCTCTGCGAGCTGATGAAGGTCTCGGGCAGGGGCGGGCCCTGGCCGATGCGCCCGGTGTAGCCGCCCGGCGCTGCGCTGTTCTTGCCCGGGGGCAGGGCGACGCCGAAGTTGGTGAACTGGAAGGACTCGGGGAAGACCGTGGACATCCAGCCGCCGTCGAAGTAGAACGCCGCGTCGCCGTTGGCGACGGCCTGCCGGGCCGCGACCTTGTCGTAGCTCCCGGGGACGACGTACTTGCTCTCGTAGAGCGAGCGCAGGTACTGCAGCGCCTCGACGAACTCGGGGTCGGTGATCTGGGTGAAGTCGCCGGTCTTCATCGACGGTCCGCCGGGGCGGTAGCCCAACATGTTCACCGACACGAAGGTCGTCAGCAGCCGGTCGATCTCCTCGGGGCCCTGCGTGGGCACGGCGAGGCACTTGGCGCCGGCTTCTTCGATCGACTTGCACGCCGCGGTGAACTCGTCCCAGCTTTGCGGGATGGATTCGGTCAGGCCGGCTGCCTTCACCACGTCGCGGTTGTAGTACATGTAGCCGTAGCCGGCAGCGCCGGTGGAGGGCGGCCGGGGGACGGTGTAGATCTTGCCCTCACGGCTGTAGGTGGGTTCGGCCAGGTCTGAGGTTCCGGGGAACCTCGAGCGGAAGTCCTTCGGCAGCACGCTGTCGTCGAGGGGCTGCGCCCACGAGTTGCCCAGCACGTCGCTGAGTTCGAAGTAGTCGCCGGCGGTCGGGAAGGTGTACACGAAGATGTCCGGCGAGTTCTTGGACCGGAAGCTCAGGGGGAGCGACTGCTTGTAGTCGTCCTCGGCCATGGTCTCGGGGACCACCGTGATCGAGGGGTACTCCTTGTGGAACTCCGCCGCGGCCTCCTTGAAGAAGTCGAGCCGCTCCTGGCTGTAGGTCGCCCACCGCAGGGTGACCGCGCCGCCGTCATTGCCGGTACTGGGCGAACCACACCCGACCAGACTGGCCGTCACGGCACCCGCAATCAGCGCCGTCAGCATCCTTGTTTTCGCTCTCACGTCCTCGCCTTCCAGAGGGTCTGTGGGTGTTGTTCCGGCGGTCCGGCACCATCGCCGCACCGCTCAGTAATGCTTTTCTGAAAGGTACGCACCGACCTGCCGAGGTGTCAAGCACTTGGTCTTGACGAGGTTCCGGAGGTTCTCGGCTACTGCCGGGACGGGGCCGCCGGCCCGGTGGATTCACGGACCACCAGCTCGACCTGGAGGTGTTCGTGGCCGATCTGGCCGTCCCTTGCGGCGATGCCGAGACGCAGGGCGGCGGCCCCCATCTCCTGCAACGGGAGGTGGACGGTGGTGAGTGACGGGACCAGGTCTCGTGACACCCAGATGTCGTTGCAGCCGGCCACCGAGATCTCGTCGGGGACCCGCCTGCCGTCGGCCCGCAACCAGGCCGAGGCCCCGATGGCCATCTGGTCGGCAGTGCCGACGAGAGCGGTCAGGCCCGGGTGTTCCACGAGCAGGGGGCCGGCTGCGTTCCACCCGCCGTCGCGCGTCGCTTCGATCTCGCGGACGACCAGACCTTCGCCGAGCACCTCGCGCAGGCCCTTCACCCGGTCGACGGTGGAGGTGAGGTCCATCGACCCGGCGAGCACCCCGACATCGGCGTGCCCGAGGTCGCGCAGGTGCCGGCCGAGGAGGCGTCCGGCCTCGACGTTGTCGACCTCGACCGTCGACACCTCGACACCGAGGGTGTGCCGCCCCACGGTGACCACGGCCTCACCGGCGTCCTTCGCGGCCTGGAGCGCGACCGTCATGGCCTCTGGATACTCGGGCCGCACGAGCCCCGATCCGGCAAGGATGGCGATCCCGACCCGGTGGGCGCGGAGGGTGCGGAACGCGTCCAGTTCGTGCCGCAGCGAGCGGCGGGTGTTGACGACGGTGACCAGGTACTGGAGTTCGGTCGCGAGTGCCTGGAGCCCCTCGACCATCCCGGAGAAGTACGGGTCTCCGACGTCCCCCACAACCAGGCCGACCGCCCGCGGGTTGCCCCACAGGAGGCCCTGCGCCTGGGCGTTGGGGACGTACCCGAGCTCGTTCGCGGAGGCTTCGACGCGGCGGCGCATGTCGTCGTTGACCGGGTAATCGCTTCCCGAGAGCACGCGCGAGGCGGTCGCAACCGACACCTGTGCGTGGCGGGCCACTTCCTTCAGATTCACGACCATGAGGCGTGGACCACGACGTCCGCCCTCCCCTCAGAATTGCGTTTCTGTGTGCGTCGGATCCTAGCGATGGCGGACCACGGGTGGGCACTTCCGCCGTAGAAGTCGAGGTGCTACCGTTCAGCAAAGCTTTTCTGAGAGTGGGGCCTCATCGTGGACGAAGGGCGACGACTCGCCTTCAGCACCCTTGGCTGCCCGGGAGATCCGGTCGAGCGGATCATCGACATCGCCCGGGACGCCTCGGCCGGGGCGGTCGAATTGCGCTGCTGCGCGGGAGAGCCGGTCTTCCCTGACTGCGACCGCGCGACCTTGCACGGGGTGCGGTCGCGGCTGGCATCGGCCGGGCTCGCGGTGGCTTGCCTGGCCGGCTACGCCGAGGTCGGCGGGCGCGTCGATCCACTCCCGGCTCTCCGGTGGCAGGTGGTTGCCGCGCGCGAGCTCGGCGCACCGTACGTGCGGGTGTTCGGCTCAGCGGACGGAGGGCCCGACGCGCGTGACCTCGCGATCGCCCGGCTCAGGACGGCCGCGGCGGCGATCGACGGCACCGATGTGACGATCCTGCTCGAGACCCACGACGCCTTCCCCACCGGCGCCGCGGTCGCCGACATCCTGGGAGAGGTCGGCTCCGCGCAGGTGGGTGCGATCTGGGACGTGGTGAACCCGTGGCGGAATGGTGAGGAGCCGCAGGAGACGCTTACGGCGCTCGGGCCGTGGCTGCGCCATGTCCAGCTGAAGGATGTCTCCTCGCCGTCGGACCTGACGCCCGTCCTACCCGGCGCCGGAGCGATCCCGATCCGGCGGGTTCTCGGCCTGCTCGACGACGTTGGCTACGACGGGTGGCTGTCGTTGGAGTGGGAGCGGGCGTGGTACCCGTCGATTCCGCCGCTACCGGTCGCGCTCGCGCGCCTGACGGCCGTCCTGGATTCCGCGGCGGCGGCGTCCGCCCCATCCCGAACGGGCGCCACTTCGCGGACGCTGAACCAGGTGTAGTACTGCGGGATGTCTGGCGTGAGCCCGTCGGTGCGCAGGTAGATCGAGTAATTGGGCCAGGTCAGCGCTCTGCCGGCGGGGCCGTAGGGGTCGTCGTCGGGGGAACAGGTGTGGGCGCACGGGACGCCAGCGCTGAGGTCGCCGTCGTCGGTGTACGCCGTGACCAGCTCCCAGTTGCCGCCGTTCGCCGGCGGTGCCGGGCTGACAACGTCCCCGATCGACATGTCCTTGTACAACTCCAGCCGCACTCTCGTGTCGCTTCGCCAGTCTCCGTCGTTGCCCGCGTCGATGTTGCGGGCGACGAACTTGAACCCGATCCAGCGGTTCAGCGGCAACTCGCCGGCCAAGCTGGCGTCGGCCGCCGTCCAGTGACGGGAGATGGCGCCGGCCTGGAAGTTGGTATTGGGGGAGTGGTACAGCTCCTTCTCGAAGTCGATGCGTCCGTCGAACAGCATCCGCGCCCCGTAGCCCGCGGTCGTGCACTGCCAGCTGTCAGGCCAGTGGTTCGTCTTCACGACCGCCTCGAGGCCGGCCCACGGGACGCCGGAGTCCCCGGTGCTGTAGGCGTAGAACGTGACCTCCACGTTGTTCCACCGATCGTTCGGGGCGATCTCCGGCGGGATGGCGAACGACTCGTTCTTGCGCACGTAGATGCGGGGGAAGGCGCCGAACATCATGAGTTGGCCGGCGCGAGGGCCGTCGGCGCCGAAGATCCGCACGGTGTGGTCACCGTTCGCGAGGGCGAGTTCGGGATCGACGGACTGGTCGCCGGCGTCGATGTAGGTGCGGGCGCGCCCGGCGTCCCAGGCGCTGAACCACTCCTTGCCCACCGAGTCGTGGAGCTTCCTGATGCCGAACCGGTCGAGCGTGCGTCCGCCCGGTCCTTCCTGCGCCGTCGAACCGTGCGGACCCGCTGCGCCGTTGGGTGGAGGCACTCCAGCACTTCCTCTCGGCCTCGACGTCAGAGAACCTTTTCTGGGAGGCTAGCAGAGGCTGGCCCGTGCGGGCTCCGGCTTCACGTTCGGTAGCGCAGATGGATGGCGGTGGGGGTCGGAAGGCAGTCGACGAGCGTGAGCTTCACATGGTCGGTCAGGTCGCCGAAGAGGCGCGTGCCGCCGCCGAAGAGCAGCGGAGCGACGTGGAGCGAGAGTTCGTCGACCACCCCGGCGGTGAGGAACTGGCGGCCGATGTCGGCGCCGCCCATGATCGTGACGTCAGCGTCGCCGGCGGCCTCGCGCGCGGCATCGAGGGCTGCCTGGAGACCGCCGGTGACGAAGGTGTAGACGCCGCCGGACGGTGCATCTGCCGGCGCGCGGTGGGTGAGGACGATCACGGGTTTGCGTTGCTCTCCGGTGGGCCCGTTCGCCTCCCACCAGGGCAGCGAGGTGTCGTACGTGGTGCGTCCGCAGATCACCGCTCCGGTGCTCGCCCCGGCCGTTTGCAGGTAGGTGGCGTTGGCCTCGTCGCTGCCGAACGCCCAGTCGTGGACGGCGTCGCCGCCTGGCCCCATCGGGACCTCCGCGGTCTGGTGGGCGGCGGTGATGTAGCCGTCCAGAGAGGTGCTGATGTCGAAGATCACGATTCCCATGCCCCGACGCTAGGTGGCGATTGTCCTGCTCGACAGGGCCAAGAAGGCGGGTTTTCACCAGTCCAAACTCGGAGTCATCGTTGTCCGCGTAACTCCGGGGCGGAGTGCCGGAGGAGGCCACTGAAGGCCTTGATCGCCTCCGGCAGCAGGGCCGTTGGAATGCCGGCAAAGCCGAGCAGGAACCCGTCCCGGACCGGCTCGGCCGCGTAGCAGCGGCCCAGTTCGCTGTAGCGGACGTCCGTGTGGGCGAGAGGTTCGCCACCCAACCCGGGCGCGACGACGGCGATGTGCAGGCCGGCGACAGCGGGAAGTCTGGTGTAGCCAGCCGGCAGCGTGGCTCCCAGCCCGTCCCAGAGGAGTCGGCGTCGTCGGGCGTACACGCCTCGGCAGCGGCGCAGGTGCCGGTCGAGGTGGCCGTCGCGGATCATCGCGGCCAGCGCCGACTGGGTCGCCTGCGGCGGGTTCCAGTCGATCACCTGCCGCAACGCACGCAGCGCGGGGATGACGGTGAGTGGGGCCACGAGGAAGCCCAACCGGAGGGCCGGCGACAAGGACTTGCTGAAGGTGCCGACGTAGAGCACCCAGCCCTCGGCGTCGAGACGCTGGAGTGGCTCCAGCGGACGTGCGGTGTGGCGGAACTCGCTGTCGTAGTCGTCCTCGACGATCGGGCAGGCGGCGCGGTTGGCCCAGGCGAGCAGTTCCAGGCGACGGCGTCGCGACATCGGCATACCGAGCGGGTACTGGTGTGACGGCGTGACATAGACCAGCCGGGCCTGCGAGGGGATCGCGTCCACGACGATCCCTTCGGCGTCCACCGGCACTCCGATGACGGTGAACCCGTGGCTGTGGAGCAACTCGACCACCGGCGGGTAGCCGGGTTCCTCCACAGCCACTACCGACCCGGGCGGGACAAGCGCCCGCGCGATCAGATCGACGGCGTGGCCGGCCCCGGCGGTGACGAACACCTCTTCGGCGGTCGCCAGGACGCCGCGGGATCGCGCCACCCAGTGGGCGAGCTCTTCCCGCAGGGCCGGGCTGCCCGCCGGATCGCCGTAGGAGCCGGCCGGGTGATCGAGCGCGGGCAGCATGCAACGCCGCCAGTCGGCAGTGGGGAACAGCGCCGGGTCCAGGGAGCCGGGCCGGAAGTCGTACCGGGCCGTCTGCCCCTGCTGCTGCCCGTAGGGACGGATCGCGCCCACCGCCGGTACCGGTGGCAGGCGAGCGCTGGTGCGCCGGGGCCCGTCCGGAGCGACGGCCGGTACCGGGCCGACCACACTGCCGCCACCGGCCCGTCCGACGATGTAGCCCTCCGCACCGAGCCGGTAGTACGCCTCGGCCACGGTCGAGCGCGCGATCCGCAGGCCGGCAGCGACTCGCCTGGTGGAGTCCAGCCGGTCACCCGGACCGATCCGGCCGGCCAGGATCGCCTCGCGCACCTGGTCGTACAGCTGCACGGTGAGCCCTCGCTCGTCGGCCGGATCGATGAACAGTTCCATGGAACAGTCCTACCCGATCGGCGGCGATTGGAGTGGTGGGAAAGGTGCGAAATGGACCTGTCGGGCAGGCCATCGTCGGCCTAGCGTGGGCCGTTCCCGACCTGGGACGGGCCCTCACAAGCCGGCATCGATGACCGGGTTTTCAGCCGGAGGGCCAAGGAATTCGGGGCTCCGGACGTCTCTTGCGAGGTCTTGTTCCGTTGCCTCGCGGCGCTCCCGGGCGACGCGACAGCCCCGACACAGGACGCGACAGTCCCGACACAGAAGGAGCACAACCGATGTCGATCCACGACGCCATCCAGGTTCTCGCCAGAGATCTCGAAGGGAACCTGACCGGTCCCGGAGATCCGGGGTGGGACGAGGCCCGACAGGCCTGGAACCTCGCTGTCGACCAGCAACCGGTAGCGGTCGTCACCGCCGCGTCTGTCCGCGACGTCCAGACGGTCCTACGCGTGGGCGGAGCAGCCGGGCTCCGGGTTGCCGCGCAGTCGACCGGCCACAACGCCTCGCCGATGGGCGACCTCACCGGCACCATCCTGCTGCGGCTGTCGGAACTACGAGGGGTCAGGATCGATCCGTCCAGACGGGTCGCGCTGGTAGAGGGCGGGGCCCAGTGGGCCGACGTCACGTCGGCGGCGGCCGAACACGGGCTGGCCGCCCTGGCCGGTTCGTCCGGGGATGTCGGCGTCGCGGGCTACACCCTCGGCGGCGGGGTGAGCTGGCTGGCCCGCTCCCACGGGCTGGCGCTCAACCACGTCCGCGCGTTCGAGGTCGTCACGGCCGACGCCGAGGTGCGCGGGGTGGAAGCCGAGCATCATCCCGATCTCTTCTGGGCACTACGCGGCGGTGGCGGCAGCTTCGCCGTGGTCACCGCGATCGAGTTCGCCCTGTTCCCGATCAGAGAGGTGTACGCGGGTGCGCTGTTCTTCCCGCTCGAACGTGCCCGCGAGGTCATGAATGCGTGGGCGCGCTGGACGGGCACGGTGCCCGACGAGGTGACGTCGCTCGGCCGGCTCATCCGCTTCCCCGAGATCCCGGAACTGCCACCCGAGCTGTCTGGCAAGGCCTTCTCCGTGGTCGAGGTAGCCACCACGCTCGACCCGATCGCCGCCGACGACCTGCTGGCCCCGCTGCGGGCTCTCGGACCCGCCGATGACACGATGGCGATGATCCCGGTGGAACAGCTCGACCAACTCAACATGGACCCGCCGGCTCCGGTACCGATCCATGCGGACGGTTGGCTCCAGGCCGAGCTGGACGCCGGGGCCATCGAGGCGGTCCTCTCCGTGGCCGGGCCGGGGGTGGACTCGCCGCTCCTCACCGTGGACCTGCGCCACCTGGGCGGTGCCCTCACCCCGGGTGGGGGTGACGGCGCGATCGACGGCCTGCCCGGAGCGTTCCTGGGCTTCGCCATCGGGGTGACGCCCGTGCCGCCGGCCGTCCCGCCGGTTCGCGCGGCGGTGTCTGCCCTCCTCGAAGCGGTGTCGCCATGGCGTCCAGAGGGCATGTACCTCAACTTCGCCGAGCAGCCGAGCGACGTCAGCTCCTTCTTCGATGCGGCGACGTGGGCGCGGCTGCGCGAGGTCAAGGCCGCTTACGACCCACACGACCTGATCCGGAGCAACCACCCCGTACCGCCCCTCTGACGACAGCAATCCTCGGCGGCCCGAGCGGGCCGGCGACGCCCCACCAGGACTCACACAGAAGGCACACCATGACCGCGAAAGTACTGCAGAACCAGGCCGGGACGACCGTCCCGAACGACACGGCGCAGGCCCTGTCGCCTTTGCCGCTGATGCAGTTGTCAACCGGCTTCTGGGCGTTCAAGACGCTCGCCGCAGCCCACGAGCTCGACCTGTTCTCCTGGCTGTCCGGAAGCCCGGGCACAACGAGCGAGGAGCTTGCCGAACACCTCCACATCGCCACACGGCCGGCGGAGATGCTGCTGACCGGCGCGGCAGCGCTGGGCCTGCTCTCCAAGCGCGACGGCCACTATGTCAACAGCCCCGTCGCGGAGGCGTTCCTGGTCCGCGGCAAGGACACCTACTTCGGGGGGTGGGTGCAGATGCTCGACCAGCGCCTGTATCCGGGATGGGACAAGCTGACCGAGGCGATCCGCACGAACCGCCCCACCACCTGGGACCCGGACCGGCAGGAGTCGCTCTTCGCCGGCGAAGACCCCGAGTTGCTCTCGGTGTTCTGGGAGGCGATGCACTCGATCTCGACGCTGACGGCTCGTTCCCTGGCTGACGCCGTCGACCTCGGCGACACTGACAGGCTGCTCGACGCGGGCGGAGGATCGGGCGCGTTCGATACTGAGTTGTGTCGGCTCCATCCGAGGATGACCGCCACCGTCTTCGACCTACCGGCGATCACCCCGATCGCGACGGGCAAGGTCGCGCAGGCGGGCCTGTCGGAGCGCATCGTGGCGGTGCCGGGGGACTTCTTCCTCGACGAACGGCTGCCCGGGGGCCACGACACCATTCTGCTGTCCATGATCCTGCACGACTGGGCCGAGGAGCGCGGCCGAGAGATCCTCGCGAAGTGCTGGGACGCGCTCCCGGACGGCGGGCGGGTGATCATCGCCGAACTGCTCGTCAACGACGAGCGAACCGGGCCCGCGCCCGCAGCGTTGATGAGCCTCAACATGCTCATCGAGACCGAAGGCCGCAACTACACGCCGGCCGAGTACACAAGGTGGTTGCACGACATCGGCTTCAGCGACATCCGGACCGTCTGGTTCGAAGCGCCGGGGGCGAACGGAGTGGTGATCGCCACGAAACGCGCGGTGGCTTGAGCAGCTGCAATCACGGTCGCGCAGTCGCCTCGCCCGCGGAGTGGCACATGTGCGTGGGCTCCTTGTTCCCGTCGACCACGGGAGCTTGACTTCACAGGTGTTCATCACCGAGGTCGAGTTGACTGTCGCCGATCAACGGGCTGCCGCCGGCTTCTTCGCCGAGGCGTTGGAACGACCAACGAACTGGGAAGGGGACCGGGTCGAGGTAGCCATCGGCGCGAGCCGGCTGGTGCTCCTGCCCGGCCAGCCCTCCGAAGGCGTGCACCACCTTGCGTTCGACATCCCACCCGACCAGTTCGACGAACATCGCGACTGGCTGGTGGGCAGGATGCCGTTGCTTTCGGATGCGGACGGCCGGACCGAGTTCGAAGGCCCGCCGGGCTGGAACTCGCGCTCTGTCTATTTCACTGGGCCAGACCGGATGGTGCTCGAGCTGATCGCCCGCCGGGAACGCCCTCGCGCGCGATCCTCGGTACCTGCGCTGCTGTCGATCAGCGAGGTGGGCATCGCCGTCGACGTGCCCGAAGCGACCCGCGTCGTCAGCGAACAACTCGCCATTGGGCCACTCGGGTCCGCAGGTCCCGAGTTCGCGCCCATGGGCAACCACGACGGCCTGCTCATCCTGGTCAGCCCTGGGCGTCGCTGGATACCGGCCCTCGACACCTTCGCCGAGGCCCTGCCTCTCGTCGTCCGGGTTGAGATCGGCGGCACGCCGACCACGTTCCAGCTCAACAAGCTGGCCCGCATCGATGCTCGCTCACTCCTTGCCCCGCGCGGATGATGTCGGTGATCTTGGCACCGATGGACTGCTGGGAGGGGTCTTGCATGGACCTGTCGATGAAGCGGTGGGCGACCTAGCGTGGGTTCTTTCCCGAACGAGATTGGAGACACCATGGCCACCTTTGTGACGATCGGCTACGGCGACCGGGCCGGCCACGACCGCACCCCGGAACCCGTGCGGAACGCCGCACACGCCCACGACAAGGACCTACTGCGCGCCGGCGCCGTGATCGGCGTCGCCGGGGAGCCCGTCCAGGTGCGTAACCCAGAAGCCGCCGGCGTCCGGGTCACGAGCGGGCCTTACCTGTCCTCAGACCTGCCGCTCGCAGGCTTCGCGGTGATCGAGGCGGACAGCCTGGAGGACGCGGTCGCGATGGTGAGCCCCAGCCCCTGCGCTGTCGCCCATGGCGTGATCGAGGTCTGGCCGCTGGGTGACTGACGCGGAGACCCCCGACTTGTCAGAATCTGGGGACGCTAGAGCGTCCCCAGATTCTGACAAGTCGGGGGACGCAGAACCGCTGGTGGTACCCGCGGTCACCCATCAGCTGCTGGCTCTGATGACGAGTTCGCCGGGGTAGTGCAGGGTGTGCCGGGCGCTGCGGTTGTCGATCGTGTCGAGCAGGACGCGTGCCATGGCCTGGCCCATCTCCGCGAGTGGCTGGCGCACTGACGTGATCGGGGGGTTCGCGAAGGCCAGCCGGGGTCCGTCGTCGAACGAGACCAGCGCGAGGTCGGCGGGGATGGATCGGCCGGATTCGGCGACTGCGCGCAGGACGCCCGACAGCAGGGCCTCCGAGGCCACGATCAGGCCGTCGGATTCCGGCCACTGTTCGAGGGCGTCCCTCGCCCCCTCGTAGCCACCAGCGGCGGAGAAGACGCATTCCCGGACGTGTCCGGTCGCACCGGGGTGCTCGGCGATCTCCGCGGCGAAGCCGGCCGCACGGTCGCCGCCCCAGGCGGCCTGGTGGGGGCCCGCGATGTGAATGAGCCGGCGTCGGCCCCGATCGAGCAGGTGCTTGGTGGCCATCCGTGACGCCGAGACGTTCTCCAGGTCGACGTACGACACCTCTGTCCCGTCGAGGGGGCGGCCGAGTACCACGGTCGGGAGTTTCCTGCGGACGAGGCTCTTGAGCAACGGATCGCCTGAGCGGCCGCCGATCAGCAATGCGCCGTCGTAGGTCTCGGGGCCGATCGTCGCGGCGAGCTGTTCCAGTCGGCGCTCGCCGGGAAGGATCAAGGCCGGCCGGTAGTCGGCGTCGTCGAGGCGGGCCACCACGTTGGCCACGAGATCGGAGAACAGCGTCGTCCCCACCACGAGGTCAGGGTCGTAGAACACCAGGGCCACCAGGCCGGTCCGCTTCATCACGAGGTTGCGTGCGTTGTGATTCGGGGTGTAACCCAGCTCCTTGGCGGCAGCGAGCACCGCCTCGCGGACGTCGGGCCGGACGCCGACGCGGCCGTTGACGGCCCTGGACGCCGCGGAGTGGGAGGCCCCTGCCAACCGGGCGACGTCGGCGAGGCTGACGAATCCGCGGCTCGTGCCCTCCCGCTCCGTCCTCGCCATGGCCACAGACTAGCAGAGCGATTGGAAGCGATTGCAGCATGAATTCGCTTGATCGAGGCGTGGAACGGTCGTAGATTGCTCCCAACAAGTGGATACGTATCCACCCGAGGGAAGGTGTTCGGATGACAGTGAGGTCACACCGTCGAGGCACGCGGCGCGTTGCGGCATCGTTCGTAGCTGTGGGGCTGGCAGCGATGCTGGCCAGTTGTTCTTCGGCCCAGGCCCCGTCCGCCACGTCGCTGGCGTCGGAGTCGGCGACGGCGGGCGGCTGCTCGCCCTCGTCCACCCCGGTGGAGTTGAGCTACTGGTCGTGGGGAGCCGGCTACGCCGACGCAGCGAAGCTGTGGAACAGCAGTCATCCCGACATCCAGGTCACCTACAGCGACATCCCGGTCGGCAACGCCGGGGGGTACCAGAAGATGTTCAACGCCGTGAAGGCGGGCACCGCACCCGACATCGGCTTCCTCGAGTTCGACAACATCGCCGCGTTCGGCAGCCAGGACTACCTCGCCGACGTGTCGGGTTCCTTCACGGACGCACAGAAGTCCGACTTCGTGGCGCCGGTGAAGAAGGCGGTCTCACTTGGGACGGACGGCGCCATGTTCTCCGTGCCCATCGGCGGCGGGCCGATGGCACTGATCTACCGCAAGGACCTGTTCACCAAGCACGGCATTGACGTGCCGACCACCTGGACGGAGTTCGAGGCGGCCGCTGCCAAGGTCCACCAGGCCGACCCGTCGGCGGTACTGGCGAACTTCGACGGTTACGGCAACGCCAACTGGTTCGCCGGGCTCGCCTCGCAGAACAAGGCGCAGTGGTTCGCCACGCAGGGCGACGGCTGGAAGGTCAGCGTCAACGACAGTGCCAGCAAGGCCACGGCGGACCTGTGGCAGCGCATGTTGGACGCCGGGACGGCCTCCGACCTGGCGACCTTCTCCCCGGCGTGGAGCTCGGCGCTGGCCAAGGGCAAGATCTGGGCCTGGCCCACAGCGGTCTGGGGCGCCGGTGTGATCAAGGGCTCCGCCGCCGACACCTCGGGCAAGTGGGCCGTCGCTCCGCTGCCCACCTGGGCGGAGGGTGAGCAGGTGTCTGCCACGTGGGGCGGTGGCGGGCTCTCGGTGTTCAAGACCTCCAAGCACCCCTGCGAAGCTGCACAGTTCGCCTTGTGGATGGCGACCAGCCCCGACGCGTTGAAGATCCTCAACAAGGCGATCGGCATCTACCCGACCACCAACACCCTCCTGGCCGACCCGCTGTTCACCCAGCCGGATCCGTTCTTCGGCGGCCAGTTGATCTTCGACGTCTTCCGGTCGGCGTCCGAAGTGACGCCCGACTTCACGTGGGGTCCGTCCATGACCGACACCTACAAGGCGGTCACGGACGCGTTCACCAACGCCAAGACGGCGAAGTCTTCGTTGTCGGCGGCCCTGGACGAGGCGCAGACGACCGTGGTGTCATCCATGCAGAAGGACGGCTTCACGGTAAGCCAGTGACCTGATGCCACACCACACCTCATCCCTGGCGGAGCCGACCACCGCGGTCGGCTCCGCCAGTGATCCCGGCCCCCGCCGCCTTCGCGGCGATGCCCCCGGCGCGCCACGAAGGAGTCGCCGGACACGGGCCGACCTGCGCACGGTCGTCGTGCTCACCGTGCCCTTTCTGGGCATGTTCGCCCTGTTCTACGTCGCGCCGATCGCCTATGCGTTGTGGCAGAGTCTGTTCGCCCTGCGTCGGAGCGGTGCCTATCGACCTGCGGAGGACGTCTTCGTCGGCCTCGGCAACTACGCGCAGGTGCTGGCGGACCCCGCCTTCCAGCAGAGCCTGATCAACGTCGGCCTGTACGCGATCGGGCCATCCACCCTCACCGTGCTGCTCGGCCTCGTGATCGCCCTGGTCATCGACGCCCGGCCGAACCGTATCGGCGCGAAGCTGGCCCGGGCGGCGGTCTTTGCCCCCTACGCGGTGCCCGCCGTGATCGGCGCGACGATCTGGGGCTTCCTGTATGCGCCTACGACAAGCCCGTTCGTGGGTGCCGCCGCGGTGATCGGCTGGGACGTCGATCCACTGTCCTGGCCGGTGGTGTGGCAGGTGGGCAACATCGCACTGTGGACCTACGTCGGGTTCAACGTCCTGATCTTCGCCTCCGGCCTGGCGTCCATCGACCCGGGAATGCTGGAGAGCGCGCGCATCGATGGGGCGACCACGCTCCGAATCGCCTGGTCGATCAAGTTGCCGCTGCTGCGTCCCTCGATCGTCCTGAGCGTGGTCTTCAACCTGATCGGGACGCTGCAGTTGTTCACCGAACCCGTGGCGCTGCGAACCCTGTCCAACGAGATCTCGAGCGTCTGGACGCCGAACATGCTCGCCTACAGCGAAGCCGCGGCCAACCGGTACAGCTACTCTGCGGCGGTCTCGACGCTCCTCGCGGTGGTCACCGCGGTCTTCTCGTTCGCGCTGCTGCGGGCGGCAACAAGGAGCCCGAAGCCATGACCACCTTCCGCAGGGCCCAACCGGCCAACGCGACCGTTCTGGTTCTGATGTGCGCCTACTTCGTGTTGCCCTTGTGGTGGCTGGCGGTCTCGGCGACCAAGACGCAGGGGGAGCTGGTGCAGGACTCCGGCCTGTTCTCGATCTCCGATCACTTCCTCAGCAACGTGGCGGACCTCCTCGCCCGGGACTCGGGAGTGTTCGGCCGGTGGCTGGTCAACAGCATGTTGTACGCCGGCATCGGGGCCGCCATCGGCACCGTCCTCGCCGCAGCTGTCGGGTACGCGTTGAGCAAGTACCGCTTCCCCGGACGCGACGCACTGTTCAACGTGATCCTGGCCGGCGTCCTGATTCCGCCGGCAGCCCTCGCCCTGCCGCTGTTCCTGATGTTCAGCCGGGTCGGCCTGACGAACACCTACTGGTCGGTGCTGCTGCCCAGCGTGGTCAGCCCGCTGGCCGTGTACCTGGCAAGGGTGTCGATCGATGCAGCCGTCCCGGACGAGGTCGTCGAGGCCGCCTCCGTGGACGGTGCGGGCGGCGTCCGGACGTTCGTCCTGATCGGCCTGCCGATGATGGGACCCGGCCTGGTCACGATCTTCCTGTTCCAGTTCGTGTTGATCTGGAACAACTTCATGCTTCCGCTCATCATGCTCAACAGCTCCGACCTCTACCCGGTGACGCTCGGGCTCTACAACTGGAGCGGTCAGTTCATCCAGGACCCGACGCTCGCGACCAGCGTTCTCGTCGGCGCGCTGATCGCCGTCGTACCAGTCATCGCCGGCTTCCTGCTGCTCCAGCGTTTCTGGAACACGGGCCTCACCCAGGGGGCGGTGAAGGCGTGACGGCGCGACTGACGCCGGAGATCGTTCGGCACCTCGCGGCGTGCGCTGAGGCTGGAGCCCTTGGGCTCGCTGCCCTCCAGCCGGAGGCGGCGCGAGCCGCGTCCGCCCGGGGACAGGACCTCGGCACACGCCGGGTGGACCGGAACGTCGAGACGGTGGACCTGACGCTCGATCTTCCGGGCCGCGCGCTCGCCGCACGCCTGTACCGCCCGCCGGCGCCCGCCGGCGTCCTGCCCGCCCTGGTCTGGTACCACGGTGGCGGCTTCGTGCTCTGCGACTTGGACTCGGCCGATCAGATCTGCTCCGACCTGGCCGTCCGCACCGATGCCCTCGTGGTGTCGATCGGCTACCGGCTGGCCCCGGAGCACCCGTGGCCCGCGGCCCACCAGGACGCCGTCGACAGCGTCGACTGGCTCGTCCGCCATGCCGGCGACCTCAGCCTCGACGCCGGACGGATCGCGGTCGCCGGGGATTCGGCCGGGGCCACCCTCGCCGCCGCAGCGGCCGTCGCGTCTGCCTCGCGCGAGCTCGGTCTTGTCGCCCAGGTGCTCTTCTACCCCGTCGTATCGGCGTCGATGGATTCGGCCTCCTACTGGCACTTCGCCGCCGGCTTCGGTCTGGAACGCGACGAGATGGAGTGGTTCCTCGGGCACTACGGGGTTCTGGGCGGCGCGGGAGCGGTGGGGTTCGACCGGGTGCTGGCAACGCCGGATGCTTCGATGCCGCCGATGTTCCTGGTGTCCTGCGAGTGTGACGTGCTCAGGGACGAGGGGGAGGGGTACGCAGCCCTGGCGGCGGACGCCGGCGTCGAGGTGGTCGCGGCGCGCTACCTCGGGATGCCACATGGCTTCGTCCAGATGACCGCGGTCACCCCCCAGGCGGACGCGGCGCTCGACGCGGCCAGCCGGTTCCTGCGTGACGTGTTCGCCCGCGGGCGCTGATTGGCCGCGAGGCGCCGTCGCCCATCGAGTACCCAACGACCGCGGGCCACTCGTGTGTCACTTGGACCCCACGATGACGGCCGGGTTTGGCCCTGCCCCACGGCGACTTCTCCGCCTAGCGTGGACGTCACGCCCGACCTCGGCGTTCCGCTCGTTACCGGAAGGAGCAGCCGTGTTATACGGATTCACGACCATCAACTTCTTCGTCGACGACGTCCCGTCCGCCACCGACTGGTACCGCCGGGTCCTGGGGATCGACCCGTACTTCGCCCACCCATCCCTGGAAGACCCGGCCTATGTCGAGTTCCGGATCGGCGACTACCAGCACGAACTCGGCCTGATCAGCAGCGCCTACCGACCCCAGGGTCTCGATCGGGCGGGCCCCGCGGGCGCCGTCATGTACTGGCACGTGGACGACGTGGCGGCAGCGGTCGAACGACTGGTCTCCCTGGGTGCCACCGTGCTCGAACCGGCCACCGAGCGCGGCGATCAGGGCTGGGTGACAGCCGTGGTCGCCGACCCCTTCGGCAACCTCCTCGGACTGATGTACAGCCCGCACTACCTGGAGGTGTTGCGTGCGTCGAGGGTCGAAGACGTCGATTCAGAACAGCTACCGGACCCGGGAACCCAGGAATAGGTAATTTATTTGTTGAGCATTCGCACCAACACCGACAACAACTCCCGATAGCGTCTCCAATAAGGGCAATCATCGCCCACGACCGTTCGATTTTCGACCGGCACAACCGACTGGAAATTCGGGCGGCACGGACACCAGAAGGGAGTTTCAACATGGGAATCAATCGGCGCGAGTTGCTGGCCTCGGCAGGCGCTGGCGGACTGCTCGGGGCGGCGGGGCTGGTGTTGGGTCCCCTTCCACGGGCGGTGGCCGCTCCCAATGACCCGATTCATCGTTCGGCCGTCATTGACCGGGCATGGAACTGGTACAACCGAAACATTCAGTACAGCCAGACCGGAACTGCGACGGGGCCGGACGGTACCTATTCCTGGCGCCGCGACTGCTCCGGCTTTGTCTCGATGGCTCTCAAGCTCGGTCCTACGGGCCTCAACTGCCCCAACACGACGGCACTCGCCACGCGAACCTACTCCTTCCCGCTCCTGCGCTCGAGCCTCGCTGCCGGCGACTTCCTCGTCGACCCTGGGGTTCATGTGGTGTTGTTCCACAAGTGGGCCAACGCCGAGCACACCCGGATCGTCATCTTCGAAGAGGCGAACCCCTCCGAGGACATGAACCACTACGAGTGCGCACTCTCGAAGTACGACTCGTACGAGGCGCGACGCGCCAACAACATCCGCGACTGAGGCAGCACGCTCGGGGCGTCGGCCCGGGTCACGGCGGCGTCACTGCGAGATGATGCGACGGATCGTCTGCACCGGCAGTTTCGGCTGCCGGTGCTCGTCGCACAGGCCGTTCGCCTCCTGCCGGGTGTCGGTCAGCTGGGTGTAGCAGAACCCGGCCAGCGGAACGCACGCGCGCACGGCTCCCACCAATTCGCAGAGCTGGGCCTCGTACGCGGCCGCGTCGTCCGCGCTGGAGTAGCCCCAGGCCTCGCCGTCACGGGTGACGAACGCGATGCCGCCGAACTCGCTCAGGATGATCGGGGCGTCAGCCGGCCATCCCGGCTCGGACGCCCGCATCCGCCGTCCGGCCGGCCCGAATCCGTCGAGGGTGTCGCGCAGCGCCTCGCCGTCCCCGTAGCGGTCGCGGATCTGTTCGGGGGAGTCCGTGTAGTCGTGGATCGTGACCAGGTCCGAGGTCGTGTGCTCCCATCCGTCGTTCGAGATCACCGGCCGGGTCGGGTCGAGGGCGCGGGTCAGGTCGGCCAGCGAGCGCGCGAAAGCCTGCTGGGCTGGGTCGTGCGCGATGTGCTGCACGCCCCAGGACTCGTTCAGCGGGACCCAGGTGATGATGCAGGGGTGGGAGCGGTCACGATCGATCATGTCGGCCCACTCGGTGGTCAATCGGGCGGCTGCCCGGGTCGAGTACTCGTAGGGAGCCCCGCTCTCGGACCAGACGGCGAGGCCGAGGTAGTCGCACCAGAAGAGGAAGCGGGGATCCTCGGCTTTCTGGTGGACGCGGACGGAGTTGAAGCCTAGAGACTTGATGAGCTGAGCCTCGTCGCGCAGGGCCTCGGGCGAGGGGGCGGCCAGCTGGGTCGTGGGCCAGTACCCCTGGGAGAGGACGGAGCGCAGCGGGTAGGGACGGTCGTTGAGCAGGAACTGCCGATGGGCCGCCGCCACCGAGCGGAGTCCGAGGTAGGAGGTGACCACGTCAACGGCGTGGCCGTCGACCTCGAGCACGATGGAGGCGCCGATCAAGGCGGGGTGCTCGGGAGACCACAGCAGGTCCTCGTACTCCTGGCCGTTCCGCTGTGTCGCGATGGCGAGCGTGACCTCGAGCCGATCCGAGTCGCCGGCCACGGAAGCGGACGCGAGTTGCCGCCCGCCGTGGTCGAGAGATACCCGAAGCTCGACCGGCGACGAGGGGCGCCGCGAGAGCCGGATGCTCGCGGTCGCCGTGGCACGGAGGAGATCGCAGGCCCAGTCGAGCGCCTCGATGTGGAGCGCGGGCACGGCCTCCAGCCAGACGGACTGCCAGATCCCGCTGGTCCGCTCGTACCAGACCGCGTGCGGCTCAGGCCGCCAGTCCTGCTTGCCGCGGGCGGTTTCGGCGTCCACGGGATCGTCGAAACAGCGAACCACGAGCCGATGGTCGCTCGCAGAATCGTCGAGGTTGTCGGTGATGTCGAACGAGAACGGGGTCTGTCCGCCGCGATGGGAACCGACGAATGCACCGTCCACCCACACGCGGGCCTCGTAGTCGACCGCGCCGAAGTGCAGCACGTACCTGCCCTCGGCGCCGGCAGCGCGCAGGTCCGCGTCGGTGAGGACGCGCGCGTACCAGCAGACGGGGTGGGGTGCGGTGTCGCCGATGCCCGAAGCGGGGGCCTCCGGTGGGTAGGGGACCCGGATGCGCCGTTCGAAGGCACCCGTCCGCTCCCAGTGTTCGGCGAGCCCCCGGTCGTCATCGTCATGGGCGAACGCCCACTCGCCGTCGAGATCCACCCAGGATGGCCGGACGAGCTGCGGTCGCGGGTAGGCGCCGTCACGGACGGCGGCGATCGCACGCTCGGCGTGGTCGACGAACTCATACATCGTTGGCACTCGTTCCTTCGTGGAGGGTGTCCACGTCATCATGTCGGCGAGAGTATTGCAACGACGCAAAGTTGGCAATGCCGGTCAAGGCCCGGTGGTGGACTCCCGGACCACCAGATCGAAACCCACCTCGATCTCCTGGCCGGGCTCCGACTCGCCGCCGATCCGGGCGACGAGCCGTTCGACGGCCGTTCGTGCGATGGCGTCCTTGTCCGGGCGAACGGTGGTGAGAGGTGGCGCCGAGAACTGGCCCTCCTCGATGTCGTCGAAACCCACCACGGCGACGTCGTCCGGAACGCGCACGGAGTGCTCTCGCAGCGCGCGCAGGGCACCGATCGCCATCGAGTCGTTGAAGCAGAAGACCGCATCGACAGCGCGTCCACCGTCGAGGATGGCTTCCATGGCGCGGTACCCGGCCGTCCGGGTGTACGAGTCGGCCGGGCGGAGCAGGTCCGGATGGGCGGTCAGCCCTGCCTCGGCGAGGGCGATCATGGCGCCCTGGAGGCGCAGCCGGGCCGACTGGCCCGAAGGCGTGTCCTGAGTGCCGATGACGGCGACCCGTCGCCGTCCGCCGGCGATGAGGTGCTCGGTCGCCGTCCTCGCCGCAGCCACGTTGTCAATGTGCACGTGGTCGGCGGAGGTGGCGATCGCCCGTTCGCCCAGGAGGACGATCGGCCGTGACGGATTGGCGGGGATGTCCGCGGAGGTCAGCGTCAGCGGGTTCAGGATCAGCCCGTCGAACATGGTGCGTCCGGGCTGCCCGGAGAGCAGGTCGAGCTCCCGCTCGCGGTCGGCGTCGGTCTGGTCCAGGACCACCGTGTAGCCGGCGGCGTTGGCGTGGCGCACGACGGCACGGGCGAGTTCGGCGAAATAGGGCTGGTCCAGGGCGGGAACCACCAGGGCGAGCAGCCCGGTGCGCCCGGTGCGCAGGGACCGGGCCGCGGCGTTGGGTCGGTAGCCCAGGGCGTCGATGGCGGTCTGGACGCGCTGGCGCGTCTCGGGAGCCACGTAGTGGAATCCGTTGACGACGTTGGACACCGTTCGCACCGACACGCCCGACAGTTCGGCGACCTGCTTCAAGTTCGCAGCCATCTGGTCCTCCATAAGTCGTCGGGGCAAGACCTTGCATCGATGCAAGACGCGGTGCACACTGTTGCTCACTTTGCAAGATTCAGCCGGATTCTACCAACCGAGACGTGGTTTCTCACCGCAAGGAGGCAATCGTGAGAGTTTCCCGATGGGCCAGGATCGCCGTGGTCGGGGCACTCGCCCTGGGCATGTCGGCCTGCGCCGGCCAGGGCGCGCCGCAGCAGACAGCTGCGAGCGCCGGCGGGCCGGTCACCCTTCAGTTCTGGCACGGCATGACCGGCCCCGACGGGCCGGCCGTCCAGAAGGTCATCGACGAGTTCAACAAGTCACAGTCCGACATCGTGATCAAGCCCAACATCATGCCGTGGGACCAGCTGTACCAGAAGCTGCTCACCTCGGTGACCTCGGCCGACGGGCCGCAGATCATCGCGATGGACGCGTCGCGCGTGCCGCAGTACGCCTCGAAGGGGGCGCTGGCCCCCACTGACGACTTCTTCGCCGGCACCACCTTCATGGACACCTCGGTGCTTCCCGCTGCAGCGGTCGATGCCAGCAAGGTGGGCGGCACCAACTACGGCGTGCCGTTCAACCTCGCGCCGATGATGCTCTACTACAACAAGGACATGTTCAAGGCGGCCGGCCTGGACCCCGACAAGCCTCCGACCACGTGGGACGAGTTCACCGCGATGGCCGGCAAGCTCACCGTCGACAAGAACGGCGACGGCAAGCCGGAGCAGTACGCGATCGCGCTCGCCGACCACGAGACGGTGCCGATGTACCAACCGTTCCTGTGGAACAACGGCGGCGGCGTGGTCTCGGCGGACGCCAAGACCGCAAACCTCGCCGACCCCGCCTCCCTGGCGGCCCTCGATTTCTGGACCAGGCAGGTGCGCGACAACAAGGTCTCGCCGATCGGCCTCGCCGGTGCCGACGCCGACAAGCTCTTCCAGACCAGGAAGGCGGCGATGGAGATCGTCGGGCCCTGGATGACCAACGGGTTCACCGAGGCCGGCATCGACTTCGGGCTGGCTCGGCCGTTCGCCGGCCCGACCGGTCAGGACACGCTCATGAACGTGGTGTCCCTGACCCTCAACGCCAAGATCACCGATGCCCAGAAGAAGGCGGCCTACACCTTCTTCAGCTACTGGAACTCCGCGGAGAGCCAGGTCATCTGGGCGGACGGCTCAGGGTTCCCGCCGACGCGCACCGACATCGCGGCGGACAAGCTGAAGAACAAGTTCTCGGCCGAGTTCGGGAACAAGGAGCTGCTCGACAACTCGCAGGTCTACCTCGCCGGAGTGCCGAACGCGGGCACCATCACCGACGACATCTTCTACCCGGCGCTGCAGAAGGTCCTCAACGGGAAGGGCACCGTCGAGGAGGTCTTCACCAAGGCCGCCAAGGACGTGCAGGCGCAGATCGACAAGGGCTGAGGCCAGGCTCGGAGACGGAGGGTCGGCCCCGGCCGGCCCTCCGTCACGGAAGGAGTGAGCATGACCCCGACAACCATCACGTCACCACCGCGAGCGCATCGGTCACGGCCACGCCCAGGAATCGGTCGGGCCCGGCGGGAACGCACGGCCTGGCTCTTCATGGCGCCGTCACTGCTGATCATCGGAGTGTTCATGGTCTGGCCGCTGGTGCAGTCGGCCTACCTGTCGTTCACCGAGTACAACCGGATCCAGGCCGCGCGCTGGGTCGGCGTCCACAACTACGTCGAGCTCGTCCAGGACGAACAGGTCTGGAACGCCCTGGGCAACACCGCCGTGTACGCCGTGGTGGTCACCCCGATCACCGTGCTCCTCGCGCTCGCCTTCGCCATCTTCCTCAACCGACCGATGGTGGGACGCGAGTTCGTCCGGACCGCGATCTTCATGCCCTTCATCGTGTCCATGGCGATCATCTCCTTCGCATGGTCCTTCCTGCTCGATGCGAACATCGGCCTGGTCACCTACTGGCTCGGCCAGGTCGGCTTCGTCACGGAGCAGGGCTGGCTCACCGATCCTCAGCTGGCAATGCCCGCGGTGATGCTGGTCGGGGTGTGGAAGTCGGTCGGGTTCTACATGGTGATGTACCTCGCCGGCTTGCAGTCCATTCCGACCGAGCTGTACGAAGCCGCCCGCGTCGACGGCGCGAGTGCCTGGAGCCGTTTCCGGCACATCACCTGGCCCTTGCTGGCGAACCAGACGATGCTCGTCTCGATCATGGCGGCCATCGCCACCATCCAGGTCTTCGACCAGATCTATGTGATGACCCGCGGCGGACCGTTCTTCTCCACCGAGACCCTGGTCATGCTCATCTATCGTGTCGGCTTCCAGGACCTGCGGCTCGGCTACGGGTCGGCCGTTTCCTGGGTCCTGATGATCCTGGTGTTCGGCCTGTCGATGCTTCAGTTCGGCTACTTCCGGAAGCGGGCGGTGACCTACTGATGGCCTCCACGATCACGGCGACCCGTTCGCGGCCCGACTTCGTCCACCGCCTCCTGCTCGGCGTCGGTGGAATCGTCCTCGGCCTCGCCATCCTGCTTCCCATCATCTGGATGGTGTTCACGGCGTTCAAGCCCGAAGCCGACGTCGTGCAGTACCCGCCGGCACTGTTCCCGCGGTCGCTCACCCTCCAGCACTTCGCGGACATCTGGGACGCCATCCCGTTCGCACGCCTCTACGGCAACACCATCGTCTTCGCCGGCGGCGTCACCATCTTCTCGCTGCTGTTCGACTCCATGACCGGCTACGCGCTCGCCCGACTGGAGTTCCGCGGCAAGAACGTGGTCTTCGTCCTCATCATGATCCTGCTGATGGTGCCCTTCCAGGTCACGCTGATCCCGCTCTACGACCTGTTGGGCAGCATCGGTCTCGCGGGCACCCTCCCCGGCATGATCGTCCCGCGGATGACCAACGCCTTCGGGATCTTCTTCATGAGGCAGTTCTACCTGTCGCTCCCGCGCGACCTCGAGGAAGCGGCCCGGGTGGACGGGGCCTCGGAGTGGCGGATCTTCAGCCGCATCATCACTCCGTTGGCCAGGCCGGCCTTGCTGACGCTGGGCCTGTTCCACTTCCAGTACAACTGGAACGACCTGCTGTGGCCGCTGATCATGTCGAAGGACATCGAAGGCGCCACGCTCCCGGCCGGGCTGTCGATGTTCGTGGGCCAGCACGTCGTGGAGTACGGACTGCTGATGGCCGGCTCGGTGCTTGCGTTGATGCCGGTCGTGATCTTCTTCCTGGTCATCCAGAAGTCGTTCGTGGCGGGGATCGCCACCACCGGAATGAAGTGAGAGAGGACGAGAGCGTGAACACAGCCTGGTTCCGGGACGGCCGGTTCCGCTACGGCGTCGGGATCGAGGACACCTTCATCCCGCACGAGCGACCCGGACACCGCAAGCTCGACCTCTACGAACTCACCCAGCACTACGAGAATTGGCGGACGGACCTCGCCCTCGCCGCCGACTCCGGAGCGGAGCTGATCCGGTGGGGGATCCCCTGGTACCTCACCGAGCCGGCGGACGGCCGCTTCGAGTTCGGTTGGGTCGACGACGTCGCGGCCGAGTTGGACCGGCTGGGTCTGAGGTGCATCGTCGACCTGATGCACTACGGCACTCCGCTGTGGTTGGAGAACTCCTTCCTCGATCCGCGCTACCCCGACCTGGTCGCGCGCTACGCGTCCGCCGTCGCCACGCGCTATCGCGGCGTGTTCAGTGACTACACCCCGCTCAACGAGCCGATGGTGAACGCCGAATGGTGTGGGTACCGGGGATCCTGGCCGCCCTACCTCACCGGCGACAGTGGGTTCGTCCGCCTGGCGATGATCCTGGTGGACGGAATGAGGCGGACGCAGGCGGCGATCGTCGCGGCGGACCCTGGTGCGACGATCGTGCACGTCGAGGCCGGCTACCAGTGGGTCGGCGACCACGGATCACGGTCCAAGGTGTTCCTGGACGAGTGGCGTTTCGTCATGACAGACCTGCTCCTCGGCCGGGTCGGCTCCGACCACCCCTTGCACGGCTACCTGGTCAAGAACGGGGCGAACCAGGCCCAGCTGGACGAGTTCGCCGCCAATCCGGTGGTTCCCGACGTGATGGGGATCAACTACTACCCGGGCTTCACCCGGCAGACCTTCGATCCCACCACCGGTCGCACACGTCCGGTCGAGGCCGGTCGCGACGGACTCGTGCAGCACGTCCGCGACTACCACGAGAGATACGGGCTCCCGCTCGCCATCACCGAGACGTCACGGCCGACTCCCGATCCGCAGGAGAAGATCGCCTGGCTCGACGACGTAGCCTCCGCGGCGGCGGCCCTCCGCGCCGAAGGAGTGCCGCTCGCCGCTTCCTTCTGGTTCCCCATGTTCGACATGTTCGAGTGGGAGTACCGCTTCGACACCCGGCCGCTGGACGAGTTTCGGATCCAGTTCGGTCTCGTCGATCTGGTGAGGGGGCCCGACAACCGGCTCGCGCGCGTGCCCAACGCGGCCTACCGGCACTTCCAGCAGCTCACGGGAGCCCAGCCGAGAGACTGAGGCGTTCATCCGATCCATTTGGTGTGGACGGTGACTCCGCCCACGCCGGCATTGCTCCCGCTCCGTGGCACGCTCGTTTCGCTTCGTGACATGATTCCTCGGCTGGGTGGCTGCGCAAGGCCGGATCGGACGTCGTGGAGCGATCGCGGATGAGGGATCACGACGTGGACTCGCCGGGATTGTGGATTCAGTCAGCAGGCTCGATCACGACACAGCAGCGGTCCGGCCCGGGCTCGAGGACGGCGGTGAGCCCGCCGAGGGAGTCGCACAGGCCGCCGAGCAGGGCGTGGTTCAGGCCGCAGACGAGCGCGGCGTGGTCCTTGGTGAGTGCGTGGAACGGGCAGTTGTCCATCACCACGCGATCCTCGACCGGACGCGGTTCGTAGCCCAGCGTCCGCACCGCGCAGGTGGCGGTCTCGATCGGGCTCGCTCCCGGTGGCGTCGACGCGGCCAGCTCGACGCCGCGTCTCGTCGCGACCGCCCCGAGCGTCTCGCGGACCGGAGCGTTGGCGGCCATGGCCTCGTCCACCGCGCCGGCAAGGATCTCCCCGGCCAGTTCGTACTGCCGGGCGGGCAGCGAGACCGCGACCTCTTCGGGGCAGCGGCGGTACACCTTCGCCGGACGCCCGGCGCCCGGCCCCGTCCGTCCGGTCAGTCGGACGTACTCCGCCGCCAGCAGCCCGGCCTGCTCGAGCCGGTCGAGGTGGAAGCTCGCCTGGTGCTTGGGCACCCCCAGCGCGGTGGCGGCTTGGTCGCGGCTCACCGGCGTCCGCTGCCCGATCACGTACTGGTACACGTCGCGGCGCAGCGGATCGGCGAGGGCGCTGATGCCCTCGATGTCGCGCGTGCTGTCCATCTCGCCCCGTACGCAGGTGTTCTCCCTTGAAGGTACCCCCGCCAGTCTCTAACGTGCAAGCATGTCTGTTTTAGAGAACAGCCTCCAGGACGACCTGGACGCGCCACTCGCCCTCGTCCTCGCGCCTGCGTCCGAACTGCTCGACCTGGACGCCGCCGAGGACGCCGCCCGCGCGTTCCTGCGCGCCCTCGGCGTCCCCTGCGACACACTCGGCACCGTCCGCAGCCCCCGCCGGATGGCCCACGCCTACGCCGAGCTGCTCACCGCGCGCGCGTTCGAGCCGACCACGTTCCCGAACGACGAGGGGTACGACGAACTGGTGGTGGTGTGCGACATCGCGTTCCACTCGGTCTGCGAGCACCACCTGCTGCCGTTCAGCGGTGTCGCGCACGTCGGTTACCTGCCCGGCGAACGCATCCTCGGCCTGTCGAAGTTCGCCCGCGTCGTCGAGCTGTTCTCCCGGCGTCCGCAGGTGCAGGAGCGGCTCACCAAGCAGGTGGGGGACTGGCTCGACCGCGAGCTCGCACCGCGCGGCGTCGGAGTGGTCGTCGAGGCCGAGCACTCGTGCATGAGCCTGCGCGGCGCCCGCGCGGCCGGTGCGTTGACGCGGACGGTGGCGCTCACCGGTGCCGTCCGCAACGATCCGGCTACCCGCGCCGAGTTCCTGGCAGCCATCGACCGGAGGAGGGCGGCATGACCTCGAACGCCGTGGTGATCGTGGGCGCAGGCCTTGCCGCCGCGCACGTGGCGACGACCCTGCGCGAAGCCGGCGACGACCGTCCCGTGGTGATCGTGGGGGACGAGAACCGTCCGCCGTACGAGCGGCCGGGGCTGTCGAAGGGGGTGCTCCAGGGCGAGCAGCCGGTCGAGGAGCTGTTCGTGCACGAGCCCGGCTGGTACGACGAGCACCACGTCGAGCTGCGGCTCGACGACCCGGCGGTGGCCGTCGACCCGGACGCGCGGACGGTGCGGCTCGCGTCCGGGACCCTGCTGGAGTACGGCGACCTGGTACTGGCGACCGGGGCGCGTCCGCGGATGGTCGACCTGCCCGGGATCGACCTCCCCGGGGTGTTCACGCTGCGGCGCATCGAGGACAGCGAGGCGCTGCGGGCGGCGTTCACCGCCGAGACGAAGGTGGTCGTGATCGGGGCGGGATGGATCGGGCTCGAGGTCGCCGCGGCCGCGCGCAAGGCGGGGGCGTCGGTGACCGTCCTCGAGTACGGGCCGGTGCCGCTGCGGGCGACGCTGGGGGAGCGGCTGGGCCGGCACTTCGCGGCGTTGCACGAGCGGAACGGCGTCCGGCTGTTGACCGGGGTCAGCGTGTCGGCGATCGAGGGAGACACGCACGTGACCGGCGTCCGGGCCGGCGACGAGGTGTTCCCGGCCGATCTGGTCGTGGTGGGTGTGGGTGCGGTGCCGAACGTGGAGCTGGCGGCGGCTGCCGGGCTGGCGGTGGACAACGGCGTCCTCGTGGACGACCAGCTGCGGGCGTCCGACCACATCTACGCGATCGGGGACGTGGCCAACGCGGAGAACGCGGCGCTCGGCGTCCGCCTTCGCGTGGAGCACTGGGACAACGCGATCCGCCAGGGCCAGCTCGCGGGCCGCGTCCTGCTCGGCGAGGACGCGCATTACGACTGGCTGCCGTACTTCTTCACCGACCAGTACGACCTCGGCATGGAGTACGTCGGACGGGGCTCCGCCGACGACGAGGTGGTGGTGCGCGGCGACCAGGACGGCGGGGAGTTCCTCGTGTTCTGGCTCCGGGACGGTGTGGTGTCGGCCGCGATGAACGTCAACATCTGGGACGTGAACGACGACCTCCGCGCCCTGGTCGGACGGCGGATCGACCCCGTCCGGCTTGCCGATCCCGGGGTCGCGTTGGGCGATCTGTGACCCTTCACCGCGCAGACGCCCCCGAAACTCACAAACGCCCCCGAAATGTCGGGGGCGTTTGTCAACTTCGGGGGCGTCTGTGGCGGGGGCCGCAGGAAAGCGACCGTCCCCTTTCTGCGGGGTCAGGCGTAGGCGGACGCCGCCGCGGCGTAGCGCTCCCGGATCTCCGGACGCGGGTCGGGCGCGGGCGAGGAGACGAGGTCGACCGGCCAGGACGGACGCTGCCCGGTCAACACCCAGGCGGCCTGCCGCGCGGCGCCGTCGGCCACGTACTCGCCGGGGCTCGGCACCTCGACGGGCACGTCGAACACCTGGGCGGCGATCGCCTGGACGGCCGGGTTGGCGGCCGCCCCGCCGGTCAGCAGGATCCGTTGCGCCACCACACCCAGCTCCTGCGCGGCGGACAGGCCGTCCGCGAGCCCGCACAGCATGCCCTCGATCGCGGCCCGGGCGAGGTTCGCCCGCGTGGTCGAGCCGAGGGTGAGCCCGCTGAGCGTGGCGGTGGCGTCCGGCAGGTTCGGCGTCCGCTCGCCCTCGAAGTAGGGCACCAGCACCGCGCCGCCCGCGCCGGGCTCCGCCGACAGCGCGAGCCGCCCGAGCTCGTCGTGGTCGACGCCGAGCAGGCCCGCGACCGCGTCCAGCACCCGGGCGGCGTTCAGCGTGCACACCAGCGGAAGGAAGCCGCCGGTCGCGTCCGCGAACCCCGCCACGATGCCGCTCGGGTCGGCGGTCGGCGCGCCGGTGGCCGCGAACACCGTCCCGGAGGTGCCCAGCGACACCACCACGTCGCCCGGACGCGCGTCCAGGCCGAGCGCGGCGGCGGCGTTGTCGCCGGCGCCGGGACCGACCAGGAAGCCCGGTCCGGGCACGCTGTCGGACGGCCCGAGCACCCGCGGCAGGACCGCGTCGTTCCCGAGCGCCCGCACGAGAAGGTCGCGGTCGTAGGTGCCGGTCGCGGGCGAGAAGTAGCTCGTGCCGGACGCGTCCGAGCGGTCGGTGACCAGCTCGTCGAGCACCGGCCCGAGCGCCGATTCCCCGGCCGGCCCGTACCCGCGCAACCGCCAGGTCAGCCAGTCGTGCGGCAGGCACACCGCGGCCACCCGGGCCGCGTTGTCGGGCTCGGCGTCGCGCAGCCAGCGCAGCTTGGTCGCGGTGAACGAGGCCACCGGCAGCGACCCGGTGCGGGCCACGATCTCCGCCGCCCCGACCTCGGCGACAAGATCGGACGCCGCCTGCGCCGAGCGGGTGTCGTTCCACAGCAGCGCCGGACGGATCACCCGCCCCTGCTCGTCGAGCACCACCATCCCGTGCTGCTGGCCCCCGACGCTGACTGCGTCCACCCCGTCGAGGCCGCCGGCCTGCGCGAGCGCGTCCTGCAACGCCGTCCACCAGTGCGCGGGGTCGACCTCCGTCCCGGCCGGGTGCGACGCCCGCCCGGACGCGAGCAGCGCGCCGGTCGCGGCGTCCCGCACCACCACCTTGCAGCTCTGGGTCGAGGAGTCGACGCCGATCACCCTGGCCATCGTCAGCGCGCGCCGAGGAGGTGCTCGGTGGCCAGTTGCTGGAGCCGGACGAAGCCGAAGCCGCGACCGTTGAAGTAGGCGCCGGAATCAAACTCCTCGTACGCGGACGCGTCCGCGAGCAGCTCGGCGTAGCCCTCGCCCTCGCCCAGCGTCGGCACGGCCAGCTCGGGAACCCGGGCGTCGGCCAGCGCGGCCTGCACCTCGGGGTCGGCCCGGAACGCCGCGGCCCGCTCCTTCAGCAGCAGGTAGGTGCGCATGTTGGCCTGCACCGAGTCCCAGACGCCGGTCTCGTCCTCGGTGCGGGACGGCTTGTAGTCGAAGTGCCGCATGCCGGTGTAGGCCGGGCCGCCGCCGGGGCCGCCGTTCTCCAGCAGGTCGACCAGCGCGAACGCGTTGTGCAGGTCGCCGTGGCCGAACACGAGGTCCTGGTCGTACTTGATCCCGCGCTGGCCGTTCAGGTCGATGTGGAACAGCTTGCCCGCGTACAGCGCCTGCGCGATGCCGGCCGCGAAGTTCAGCCCGGCCATCTGCTCGTGGCCCACCTCGGGGTTGAGGCCGACCAGCTCGGGGTGGTCGAGGCTCTCGATGAACGCCAGCGCGTGCCCGAGCGTGGGCAGCAGGATGTCGCCGCGGGGCTCGTTCGGCTTGGGCTCGATCGCGAACCGGATCTCGTAGCCGGAGTCGATCACATAGGACGCGAGCAGGTTCACGGCCTCGCGGTACCGCTCCAGCGCCGAACGGATGTCCTTGGCCGCGTCGTACTCGGCGCCCTCGCGTCCGCCCCACATCACGAACGTGGTCGCGCCCAGCTCGGCGGCCAGGTCGAGGTTGCGCAGCACCTTGCGCAGCGCGAACCGGCGGACGGCCCGGTCGTTGCTGGTGAACCCACCGTCCTTGAACACCGGCGCGCTGAACAGGTTGGTGGTGATCATCGGCACCTTCAGGCCGGTCGCTGCGCACGCGGCCTTCAGCTTGTCGATCTGGCTGCGCCGCTCGGCGTCCGTCGAACCGAACGCGAACAGGTCGTCGTCGTGCAGGGTCAGGCCGTACGCGCCGTAGGACGCGAGCTTCTCGACCACGTGCGCGACGTCCAGGGGGGCGCGGGTGGGGCCACCGAACGGGTCGGTGCCGTTGTAGCCGACCGTCCACAACCCGAAGGTGAACTGGTCCGAAGGCGTGGGCGTGGGGGTCACGGGACATCCAATCTCTCGACAGCGAGTATTCGTTGTGATTCACAACATATACCAGAGGTTCGCTAGTGTGCCACCAGGAATCCAGGAAACGGGGACAGCTGTGCCGAACGGAACGACCGAGGAGCTGCGACGGGCCAACCTCGCCGCCGTCCTGCGCCTGGTCTACAGCAGCGGCGCGATGTCGCGGGCGCTCATCGGACGCCACACCGGCCTGAACCGCTCGACGGTCGGCAGCCTCGTGACCACGCTGGCCGGCCTGGGGCTGGTCGGGGAGCACGCCGCCGACCCGAACGGCCGCGTGGGTCGTCCCAGCCCGATCGTGCAGCCCGACCCGGACGTGGTCGCGTTCGCCGTGAACCCCGAGATCGACGCGCTCACCCTCGCCGTCGTCGGGCTGGACGGACGCGTGCGGCGCACCGTCCGCTCCGAGTACGACGACATCCCCGGGGCGGCGGACGCGGTGCAGCTCGCCGCCCGCCTGATCGCCGCGAGCCGGCGGGAGCTGGCTGGGCTGCGGGTGGTGGGCGTGGGCGTCGCGGTGCCCGGCCAGGTGCGCACGTCCGACGGGCTGGTGCGCAACGCGCCCCACCTCGACTGGCACGACGAGCCGTTCGCCGCACCCCTGGCCGAGGCGACCGGTCTGCCGGTCCGGGCGGCGAACGACGCGGCGCTGGGCGCCCTCGCCGAGCACCGGTTCGGGTCGGGACGCGGCTGCGACCACCTGATCTACCTGAACGGGGGAGCCTCCGGCATCGGCGGCGGCATCATCACCGGGGGCCACCTGCTGACCGGCACCGCGGGCTATGCCGGCGAGCTCGGCCACGTGCGGGTGGCCGGTGGTGACACCACCGACTCCGCGGGGCTGCGGGGCACCCTCGAGGCCGAGGTCACCCGCGCCGAACTGCTCAGCGTCCTGGGGTTGGCCCGGGCCACGCCCGACGAGCTGCACGCGGCGCTGCTGGCCGACCACGGGCCGGCGGTCCGCGCGGTCGTCGCCCGACAGGTGGGTCACCTCGGCACCGCGCTCGCGACCGCGATCAACCTGCTGAACCCTGACGTGGTGACGCTGGGCGGGTTCCTCGCCGCGCTGCTCGCCCACGACCCGGACGCCCTCGCCGACGCCGTGAACCGGTCGGTCCTGGCCCCGTCCAGCGAAGCGGTGCGGATCGTCCCGGCCGCGCTCGGCACCGACCTGCTGGCGATCGGCGCCGCCGGGCTGGCCTTCGAGGACCTGCTCGCCGACCCGGCGCTCGCGCTTGCCTGAGGGCTGAAGCCTTGAGCCGGGCGACCGAGACGCGGGACCTCAGGGGCCCGGGATCGCCAGCTGTCGCGCCGGGTGGATGTCGTAGTCGGCCATGTAGTCGAAGACCCCGCGCAACCCGACGCGCTCCGGATCGGCGTAGTACGCCTCCTGGGCGGGTGCGAACTCCGACCACTCGCCGTCGAACCCGAACGCCCAGGTGAACATGTCGTGCGGCTCGTCGGTGACCGCGAACAGGCACGGGAACCCGTGGCGCTCCCGGATGGGGACGATCCGGCGCCAGAGGTCGAGGAACTCTGTCCACGAGCCGGTGATCGAGTAGCGGCGCATGATCGCCAGCTGCGCGGGGTCGGCGTCCTCGGCGATCGTCTCGACCTGCACCGGGCGCAGCGTCGCGTTGCCGAACACGTGCGGCGCCATGGCTGCGCGCAGCTCGACGACGGCGGGGTCGGCGCGCAGCCGCTCGTCGGCAACGGGGCCGTCGGGGTGGGAGAACAGCCAGGTGAACTTCGGCTCGGCGTCGGTCTCGACGAAGGCGCGGTGCACCCCGAAGCCCGCCTGCCGGCGTAGCGCGACCTCCTGCGGCCACAGCTCGAGGAACTCGTCGAGGTGGTGGGGCTTCACGGTGAACCGGTTCAGCATCATCACGGGCCTCAGGCTAACCGCGCGGGGGAGCGGCGGGAATGTCACCGCCGGGCAACATTTCTCGCCGCCCCTCTTGACACCGATTAGTTGGCGAAGCCAACATATAGCTATCGAAGCGCTTCGACGAATCGCTTCGACGCAGAGTTCTCGAGGAGGTGAACGGTCATGTCGACGATCGCTGACGTCGCCCGCCACGCCGGGGTGTCGGTCTCCACCGTGTCGTACGCCCTGTCGGGCAGCCGTCCGATCAGTGCCGGCACCCGCACCCGCGTCGAGGCGTCGATGAAGGAGCTCGGCTACCAGCCCAACGCGATGGCCCGCTCGCTCGCCGCCCGTCGCACCCAGGTGATCGCGCTGCTCTACCCCGAGGTCGAGCGCGGCCTCGGCGGCACCGGTGGCGAGTTCGTCCGCGCCGCTGCCGAGCGCTGCCGCGAGCAGGGCTACCAGCTCGTGCTGTGGCCGTTCCGCTCCGACGAGGCCGACCAGGCGCTCACCCTCGCCCGCCAGGGCATGGCCGACGGCGTGCTGGTGATGGAGGTCGTCACCGACGACCAGCGCGTCGCCAAGCTCGAGGCCGCGCGCGTCCCCTACGCCATGATCGGGCGCACCACGGACGCCGGGACCCGGCCCAGCGTCGACGTCGACTTCGACACCACCGTCGAGCAGGCCGTCGCACACCTCGTCGGGCTGGGCCACCGCCACATCGGCTTCGTCAACCACTCCCAGGCGATGCTGGACGCCGGCTACGGGCCGACCGTCCGGGCCGCGGCGGCGTTCGACAAGGCGATGACCGACCGCGGGCTGGTGCCCGTGTCGCGGACGTGCGAGGACTCCCCGGTCGTCGGACGGGCCGTCACCGCCGACCTGCTGGACGCCGACCCCGACCTCACCGCGATCGTCACCATGAACGAGCTCGCCACCTTCGGCGTCTACGCCGAGCTCCACAGCCGCGGGCTGTCGATCCCCGGCGACGTCTCCGTCCTCGGCATCGTCAGCTCGCCGGGGGTCGGCACGCTGAGCTACCCGCCGCTGACCACCATGCACTCCCCGGGCGCCGCACTCGGTCGCCTCGCCGTCGACTGCCTGCTCGGCCAGCTCGACCCGGCCCGTGCGGCCGTCCCCAATCAACTCATTCCCTGCGTCCTGGAACCAGGGATGAGCCTTGGTCCAGCCCGGACCAGACGCGGCGCCTGACCCGGCGTCCGCACCTCGCCGGACCTCCGGCTCACACCTTCACTGGAAAGGACCAGCTATGAAGCGCAGTTCACGGCTGGGGCTCGTCGCGGCAGCGGCGTCCCTGGCACTCGCCCTCACCGCCTGCTCGGGCGGGGCGGCGGCCCCGACCGCCGGTTCCGGCGGCAGCGCCGCCGACGAGCCCAAGACCCTCACGATCTGGGACTACGAGAGCGACGAGTCGGCCATGGGCCAGGCCTGGGCCAAGGCCGTGGAGATCTTCAAGGCCAAGCATCCCGACGTCACCGTGAAGCAGGAGGCGCAGACCTTCGAGCAGATCCAGAAGAACGCCAAGATCGTGCTCACCGGCGACTCCGTACCCGACGTGATGGAGTACAACAAGGGCAACGCCACCGCCGGCCAGCTGGCCGCCCAGGGCCTGATCACCCCGCTCACCGACGCGGCGAAGCAGTACGGGTGGGACACCAAGCTCGCCGGCTCGCTCTCGACCACCGCGAAGTACGACGACAAGGGCCTGATGGGCTCGGGCGAGTGGTACGGCGTCCCCAACTACGGCGAGTTCGTCGGGGTCTACTACAACAAGGACCTGTTCGCGAAGTACAACCTCCAGGTGCCGACCACGCTGGCCGAGTTCACCGCCGTGATGGACGCGTTCAAGGCCAAGGGCGTCACTCCGCTGGCGACAGCCGGCGCCGAGTACCCGCTCGGCCAGCTCTGGTACGAGCTGGTGCTGGCCAACGCCGACCGCTCCTTCGTCGACGGCTACCAGCTGTTCAAGAGCGACGTCGACTTCCACGGCACCCAGCTGACCGCGGGCACGACCGCGCTGCAGGACTGGATCTCGAAGGGCTACATCGACAAGAACGTGGCCGCGCTGAAGGCCGAGGACATGGGGGTCTCGTTCATCAAGGGCAAGTACCCGATGATGGTGTCCGGCTCCTGGTGGTTCGGCCGCCTCGCCACCGACATGAAGGCCGACTGGGGCATGTTCACCTTCCCTGGCAACAAGCTGCACCCGGGGTCGTCGGGCAACCTGTGGGTCATCCCGACCAAGGCCAAGGCGCCGACGCTGGCCAAGGAGTTCATCGACATCACGCTGAGCCCCGAGGTGCAGAACGTCCTCGCCGAGAAGGGCGGGCTGCCGGTCGCCGGTGACGCCTCGGTGATCACCGACGCCAAGGTGAAGGACCTCACCACGAACTTCCAGTCGATCCTCGACCAGGACGGACTGGCGTTCTACCCCGACTGGCCGGTGCCCGGCTACTACGACGTGATCGTCGCCCAGCTCCAGGGCCTGGCCAACGGCAACAAGGACGTCAACGCCACCCTCGACGGCCTGGGCAAGGCCTACGCCGAAGGCAAGGACGACCTGCTCAACGGCTGAGCCCCCTCACCCCTCGCAAGCTGTGAGTGGGGTCGCGTACTCGCCGCCCCACTCACAGCGTGCGGAGGATTCCCAGCGAAGGAGACACGATGACCACCACGCAGGCGCCCACCCGGCGCCGCCGGGCCACCTGGGTCCCGTACCTGCCGTACCTGATCCCCGGCGTGATCGCGTTCGTCGTGATCATCGGCTACCCGCTGGCGATGAACGTCTACTACAGCCTGTTCCGCTGGAAGGGCGGCCTCGCGCCGATGCGCTTCTACGGGCTGGGCAACTACGCCGACCTGCTCGCCGACGAGGCGTTCTGGACGTCCTTCCGCAACTCGATCTCGATGATCATCGCGATGGTGATCATCCCCACGCTGATCGGGCTGGTGCTGGCCGCGGTCCTGTTCGACTACCTCGGACGCCGGTTCGGCCCGCGGGTCGCCTCGGTGCTGCGCGCCACCTACTACCTGCCGCAGATCCTCCCCGTGGCCGTCGCCGGCGTGGTGTGGAACTGGATCCTCAACGCCCAGGACGGCGCGATCAACGTCCTGCTGACCGGGCTCGGCGTGGCCGACCCGCCGGACTGGCTGGGCAACCCCGACCTGGCCATGCCGAGCGTGATGCTGGTGCTGATCTGGGTGCAGGTCGGCTACCCGGTGGTGATCTTCATGGCCGCCCTCCAGCGGGTCGACCCCGAACTGTACGAGGCCGCCGAGCTCGACGGCGCCGGCTGGTGGGACCGGCTCAAGGCCATCACCCTGCCGCAGATCCGTCCGGAGACGTTCGTGGTTGCGCTGACCTGCACGGTCGCCGCGCTGAAGGTGTTCGCCCCGGTCTACGTGCTCACCCGCGGCGGCCCCGAGGGCACCACGCTGGTGCCGAGCTACTACTCGTTCCTCAACTTCTTCGACAAGTCCAAGGTGGGGTACGGCGCAGCCGTCGCCACCGTCCTCACCATCGTGATCATCGTCGTCGCCGGCGTGATCCTGGGCCTCCAGGCGCGCAGCGAGCGGCGCGAACGGGAGGGACGCTGATGTCCACCGCCACCGATTCGACCGTCACCGGGCCCACCGCCGTCCGCCGGCCCGCCGCGTCCTCACCCAATCGGGTGGACGCCCGCCTTCACCGCGGCGCCGGCCGCTGGGTCGTGCTCGCCCTCGCCGGGCTGTTCGGCCTGGCCATGCTGTCGCCGTTCCTGCTGATGCTCGTCAACGCGTTCAAGTCGGCCGCCGACTACTCCCAGAACGGCCCGCTGAGCCTGCCGACCGAGTTCTACACCCAGGGCCTGGTGAACTTCTGGAACCGCACCGACTTCCCCATGAAGCTGCTCAACTCGGTGCTGATCTCCGGCGCGGTCGCCCTGCTCGGCACCCTGCTGTCGCTGGTCACCGCGTACGCCATCGGCATCGGCCGCATCAAAGGGCGGGTCTGGATCCTCGCGGTGTTCCTGGTGGCGAACATGCTGCCGCAGGAGGCGATCATCTACCCGCTGTTCACTATGGCCAACGCGGTCGGGCTGTCGAACTCGCAGTGGTCGGTGATCATCATCTTCACCGTCATCCAGTCGGCGTTCGGCATCTACCTGCTGTCCTCGGTGCTGACCACCTTCCCCGTCGAACTGCTCGAAGCTGCCGCCCTCGACGGCGCCGGACGCTTCCGGATCCTGTGGTCGGTGGTCTACCCGATCCTGCGGCCCACCCTCGGCGTGCTGATGGTGTTCTTCTTCATCTGGACGTGGAACGAGTTCTTCATCCCGCTGGTGATGCTCACCTCGAACGCCACCCAGACCGTGCCCATCGCGCTCGCCTCCCTCCAGGGCGACCGGCTGATGGACGCCCCGACCATCAACGCCGGTGCACTGGTGTCGTTGCTCCCGGCACTCGTCTTCTTCCTCATCTTCCAGCGCACCCTCACCCGCGGCGTCACCGCCGGCGCGGTCAAGTAGAAAGCACGCCCCGCATGAAGTTCACCGACGGCTACTGGACCCTCAAGCCGGAGTACACCGCCCTGTACGCGGTCGAGGCGACGACATCCGCATCGACCCCGAGGCCGGCACCATGACGGTCTTCGCCCCCACCGGACGGATCACCGGACGCGGCGACACGCTCAACCGTCCGCTGCTGACCATCACCTACTCGGCTCCTGCGCCGGGCGTGGTCAGCGTGAAGATCACCCACCACGCCGGACGGCGTCCGCTCACCCCGGCCTTCGCGCTGCACGGCGAGCCCGGCTACCGGCCCGAGGTCGAGCTCGGCGAGGAGTACGGCGTCCTGCGCGCCGGCGAGCTGGAGGTGCGGGTGCCGCGGCGCGGCCGCTGGCGCGCCGACTTCGTCAGCGACGGCCGCGTGCTGACTTCCTCGCTGCCGAAGTCGGTGGCCGCGATGCTCGGACGCGACGGCGGCGCCTGGGTGCACGAGCAGCTCAGCCTCGAACCCGGCGAGCAGGTGTACGGCCTCGGTGAGCGGTTCGGCGCCTTCGGCAAGGTCGGCCAGGTGGTGGACATCTGGAACGAGGACGGCGGCACGGCCAGCGAGCTGGCGTACAAGAACGTGCCGTTCTACCTCACCACCCGCGGGTACGGCGTGTTCACCGAGCAGCCGGAGAAGGTGTCCTACGAGATCGGCTCGGAGGTGAACACCCGCGTCCAGTTCTCCGTCCCCGGCTCTTCGCTGGCCTACGCGGTGATCGCCGGGCCGACCCCGAAGGACGTGCTGCGCCGCTACACCGCGCTCACCCGACGCCCCGCGTCCGTCCCCGCGTGGACCTACGGGCTGTGGCTGAGCACCTCGTTCACCACCGACTACGACGAGGCCACCGTGACCAGCTTCGTCGACGGGATGGCCGAGCGCGGCCTGCCCCTCAGCGTGTTCCACTTCGACTGCTTCTGGATGCGCGAGTACCAGTGGTGCGACTTCACCTGGGACCCCCGGGTGTTCCCCGACCCCGAGGGCATGCTCGCCCGGCTGAAGGCCAGGGGCCTGCGGATCTGCGTGTGGATCAACCCCTACATCGCCCAGCGCTCCGACCTGTTCGCGGAGGGTGCCGAGCGCGGCTACCTGCTGCGCACCACCGACGGCGACGTCTGGCAGTGGGACCTGTGGCAGGCCGGGATGGGCCTGGTCGACTTCACCAACCCGGACGCGACCGCCTGGTACCAGGGCAAGCTGCGTGAGCTGCTGCGCCAGGGCGTGGACGCGTTCAAGACCGACTTCGGCGAGCGCATCCCCACCGAGGGCGTGGACTGGCACGACGGCTCCGACCCGCTGCGGATGCACAACTACTACACGCACCTCTACAACAAGGCCGTCCACGAGGTCCTCGTCGCCGAGCGCGGCGAGGGGGAAGCGGTGCTGTTCGCGCGGTCGGCAACCGCCGGCAGCCAGCAGTTCCCCGTCCACTGGGGCGGCGACTGCGAGTCGACGTTCGCCTCGATGGCCGAGTCGCTGCGCGGCGGGCTGTCGCTGGCGCTGTCCGGGTTCGGCTACTGGAGCCACGACATCGGCGGGTTCGAGGGCACGCCCGATGCGGCCGTGTTCAAGCGCTGGCTGGCGTTCGGCCTGCTCTCCTCGCACTCCCGGTTGCACGGCTCCGGCTCCTACCGCGTGCCGTGGGCGTACGACGACGAGGCGGTCGAGGTAACCCGCCGCTTCACCCGGCTGAAGCTCTCGCTGATGCCGTACCTGGGCCGGCTGGCGGGGGAGGCGAGCGGTGAGGGCCTGCCGTTGATGCGGCCGATGGTGCTGGAGTTCCCCGAGGACCGCGGCACCCACGCCGTCGACAGCCAGTACCTGCTGGGCGACACCCTGCTGGTCTCGCCGGTGTTCAGCGAGGACGGGGTCGCGCACACCTACCTGCCAGCCGGACGCTGGACGCACCTGCTCGACGGCACGGTTGTCGAGGGCCCGGGCTGGACCTCACGGACGTACGGGTTCGACTCGCTCGGCCTGTTCGTGCGGCCCGGGACGGTGCTGCCGGTCGGCGCCGTGGAAGACACCCCCGAATACGCGTGGGCCGACGGCGTCACCCTCCGCCTGTTCGAGCTGCCCGACGGCCACGACGCGAGCGTCCACGTGCCCGGCGGGACCGGCGCCCCGGCGACCTTCCGCGTCCGCCGAGCCGGCGACGTGGTCACCGTCAGCACCGGCGACGCACCCGGCCCCTGGTCGGTGGACGCCGGCGGCGGTTGTACCGCGACCGCGTCCGGCCCGGGCGAGGTGCGGCTGGAGCTCGCCGCCGGGTGAGTGCGCCGGGGCCGGCCTCAACCGGTCGTCCAGAGTAGGCGCCCGATCGGGCGCCCACTCCTGTGCAGGCGGCGTCACCACCGGCACCATCGATGTCAGGCCTGCCGCCCCCCGACCCGGCAGGCCGTCCACGTCAGGAGCCGAACGCCCATGGGATCGATGTCACGCGCGCTGCACCGCGTCCTCGCGCTCACCGTCGGGCTGGGTCTGGTCGCCGGCGGCGCGGTCGCCGGCACCGGCACCGCGCAGGCCGCCTCGGCGCCCCGCCACCTGCGCACTACTGAGGTCGCCGGTCGGGCGGTCGGTCTCACCTGGGACAAGAGCGGGCAGGACGCCTACCGCGTGCGGATGTCCACCCACTCCGACATGTCCGACGCCGAGGCCTGGGACGTGCTCGGCAACTACCTGGAGTGGACGAACCTCGACCCCAACCCCGACAAGTCCTCGCCGCGGCTGAAGCCCGGCCGCACCTACTACTTCCAGGTGAAGGCCATCGAGAAGAAGGCGAGCCCGTCCGCCCGCGACAACCTCAGCCCGTACAGCGCGAAGCTCAAGGTGCGGACGTCGACCAAGGCGTCCCCGGAGCTGGCGCCGGTCGCGCTCACCGCCACCCCGGCAACCACCGGCATGTACCTGTCGTGGCGCAGCCGCGGCCCCGGCGTGCGGTACGTGGTGCGCTACTCCACCGCGTCCTCGACCTCGGTGTCGCGCTGGACGAAGGCCACTTTCGACGCCGCCGGTGGCCTGCTCACCGGCCTCCGCGCCACCACGAAGTACTACTTCCGGGTGCGGGCGGTGGACGCCGCGGGCGAACCGCTGAGCGCGTATTCGAAGACCTGGAAGGCGACCACCGCGACCACCACGCCGGCGCTCACCGTGCTCACCTACAACGTGAACAAGGTGAGCAACACCAGCCATCCGTGGGAGGACCGGCGCGACGCCGTCGCCGCCAACATCCTCGCCCAGGCCCCGGACGTCGTCGGGCTCCAGGAGGCCTCCCCGCTCAGCGTGACCGGCGCGTCCGGGGTCGTGATGACCCAGTACGACGACCTGCTCCAGCGGCTGGGCGACAACTACAAGCTCGCCACCCGCGAAGGGTCCAGCGGCACCAAGCTGGCGTACAACACGTCCCGGCTGTCGGTGGTGGACGCCGACGCGACCGCACTCACCACCTACGGCACGGCCATGCGGTACGCGGTGTGGGCGATCTTCTCCGACAAGCGGACCGGCCGCGAGTTCTTCGTCCTCAACACCCACCTCGAGCCGGGCTCCGACACGGTGGCCGAGTACAACCAGGCCCGGGTGACGCAGGCCGCTGAGGTCCTCCAGCTGGTCACCGACCACTCCCGCGGGCTTCCCGTCGTGCTGGCGGGAGACTTCAACTCCGCCCGGACCGCCGACCCGCAGAACGAGCCCTACCTGGCCTTCACCGGGTCCGGCCTGGTCGACCCGACGGACAACACCGCGGCGTCGTGGACGGTCGGACGCAAGGCCACGGCGCGCGCCGTGATCGACGGGGAGTACAACAGCTACAACGGCTACGAGACCAGTGCCCGGCGGACGTCGTTCGCCCTCGGCACCTACATCGACTACGTCCTCACCGACCCACGGATCACGGTCGCGCAATTCCGCACCGTCGTCACCCTCGACCGCGACGGCGACTTCGTCGGCACCATCCCGTCCGACCACAACGCGGTGGTGGCCACGCTGGTCCTGCCGGGCTGACCGGCGGACGCCGCCTGCGGCGCCGGTTCAGGACTCGGGGAGCGCGAGCCGTCCGCCGGGGCCTCGCGGTCGGATGGCGGCTGCGACCGTGCCGGCGATGACGCGACATCCTCACCAAGCTCCACGAGAAGAGAGCGCACTAGTTTGGCCCAACTCAGGTTGAGGGCGGTCGCGCTCGGGAGGCCGAAGCCGAAGGCTACCCTCTGCACACCGCGGCCAGATGCGGTTGCTTCTGGCTCCGGCTCCGCCCTCTGAGGACACAAATCAGACCTCACGGTGACTGGATTGGCCCAACTCAGGTTTGATCGTCAGTCTGCCTTGTTGCGCGGAGCGTCCATGTGCCGGCGTTTCAAGAACGCACGCACCAGAAGAAACTCCAACAACGCTACGCCCATCCAGTACAACAATCGCCAGAATGCGGCGCCGCCCCAGAACAACGGCGTGATGGCCATGACTATGATCACCACTTGAAAAAAGACAAGACCACCGTATGACTGACTCTGCCGCTCATTGAGCATCGCGCTATCCCCTCATGGACAACTAATGACGACACCGCCGGCGTTGACAAGTAGGCCGATGCCGTAGGTTGCCCAGCCTACGGTCCCGATGCTTGCTGCAGAGAGCACTGACGCGCCTATTGCATAAGCACATCCGACCGAGACGGGTTCTCCCCTAGGGATCAGGTCGGGATTGAAGTGAGCGACATGCTTGCCCGAGATGTAGGCATCGTACCAACCGTGGCAAGCCAAGATGACCTTTCCATACCAATTAAGGGAAACGCCGTTATAGCCTTTGCATGTGCAGTTGTAGTATCCGGGACTGCTGCACCTTCAGGTGACAGGTTGGGTTAGGCGGCCTGGGTGGCCGGTGTGGTCATGATGGTCTCGAACTCGATGGGGGTCAATCGGCCGAGGCGTTCTTGCCGTCGGTGGCGGTGGTAGGTGCGTTCGGTCCAGGTGACGATCGCGATCCGGAGTTCGTGGCGGGTGCGCCAGCGGCGCCGGTTC
>JAIUOS010000003.1 GCA_020161755.1 Actinomycetota bacterium | reverse complement strand
ATCATCGGCCCGCAGCTCGGCCTGACCCAGCCCGGCCTGACCGTGGTCTGCGGCGACTCCCACACCTCCACCCACGGTGCGTTCGGCGCGCTGGCCTTCGGCATCGGCACCTCCGAGGTCGAGCACGTGCTGGCCACCCAGACGCTCACCCAGGCCCGTCCCAGGACCATGGCGGTCAACGTCAACGGCGAACTGCCCGACGGCGTCACCGCCAAGGACATCGTGCTCGCGCTGATCGCGAAGGTCGGCACCGGCGGCGGCCAGGGCTACGTGGTGGAGTACCGCGGCACGACCATCGAGAACCTCTCGATGGAGGGTCGCATGACGATCTGCAACATGAGCATCGAGTGGGGCGCGAAGGCCGGCATGATGGCGCCGGACGAGACCACCTTCGCCTACCTGAAGGGACGCCCGCACGCCCCTGAGGGCGAGGACTGGGACGCCGCCGTCGCCTACTGGCGGACCCTCTACACCGACGCGGACGCCGTGTTCGACCGCGAGGTCGACATCGACGCCACCCAGCTGAGCCCGTTCGTGACCTGGGGCACCAACCCCGGCCAGGGCGTGCCGCTGGGCGCCGCCGTGCCGAACCCGGCGGACTTCTCCGACCCGGTCGACCGCTCGGCCGCCGAGCGGGCCCTGGAGTACATGGCGCTGACCGCCGGCACCCCGATGCGCGACATCAAGGTCGACACCGTCTTCCTGGGCTCCTGCACCAACGGCCGCATCGAGGACCTGCGGCTGGCCGCGTCCGTCATCAAGGGCCGCAAGGTCGCCGAGGGCGTCCGCATGCTGGTGGTGCCGGGCTCGGCCCGCGTCCGCCTGCAGGCGATGGCCGAGGGCCTGGACGCGGTGTTCACCGAGGCCGGCGCCGAGTGGCGCGAGGCGGGGTGCTCGATGTGCCTGGGCATGAACCCCGACCAGCTGGCTCCCGGTGAGCGCAGCGCGTCCACCTCGAACCGCAACTTCGAAGGACGCCAGGGCAAGGGCGGACGCACCCACCTGGTCTCCCCGCCGGTGGCGGCGGCGACCGCTGTCCGCGGCACCCTGAGCTCCCCGGCCGACCTGTAAGGAACAAGCAATGGACAAGTTCAGCTCGCACACCGGCGTCGCGGTGCCGCTGCGCCGCAGCAACGTCGACACCGACCAGATCATCCCGGCGGTGTACCTGAAGCGGGTCACCCGCACCGGGTTCGAGGACGGCCTGTTCGCCGCGTGGCGCAACGACCCGACCTTCGTGCTCAACCAGTCGGCCTACGCCACCGGCTCGATCCTGGTGGCCGGACCCGACTTCGGCACCGGCTCGTCCCGCGAGCACGCGGTCTGGGCGCTCCAGAACTACGGGTTCAAGGTCGTCATCGGGTCGCGCTTCGGCGACATCTTCCGCGGCAACTCGGGCAAGGCCGGCCTGGTCATCGCCAGCGTCGACCAGGACGTCGTCGAGAAGCTCTGGGAGATCGCCGAGAGCGAGCCGGGCATCGAGTTCACCGTCGACCTGCGCCACCGCACGGTCGAGGCAGCCGACAACGTGTTCGCGTTCACCATCGACGACTACACCCGGCACCGCCTGCTCGAGGGCCTGGACGACATCGGCCTGACCCTCCAGCACGCGGACGAGATCGCCGCCTACGAGGCGAACCGCCCGTCCTGGCTGCCGCGGACGCTCCCGGCCCGGACCGCCGGCTGAACGGATCCAGGACCGTCCCCTTCCCGCCCGCCCGGGCGGAAGGGGACGGTTCCGTATCCGCCCACCCCGATGGGATGATCCCGACGTGAGCGCGACGTCCGATCTGGTCAGCCTGCCGTTGCGGGTGGCGAACCCGACGCCGGTGCAGCCGACCTACCGCCGGCTGGTGCGCGTCGGTGCCTGGCTGCTGCGGCGGCTCACCCGGCAGGACTGGGGCCCGGCGGACGTGCTGCCCAGGACCGGCGGCGTCCTCGTGGTGGCCAACCACATCTCGAACTTCGACCCGCCGGTGCTGGCCCACTACCTCGTCTGGAACGGACGCTGGCCGCGCGCGCTCGCCAAGGCCGAGATCTGGCGGATCCCCGTGCTCGGGTGGCTGGCCCGGGCCTGCGGCCAGATCCCCGTGGAACGCAACACCGCCCGTGCGCGCGACTCCCTCGTCCACGCCGAGGAGGCCCTGGACGCGGGGGAGTGCGTCCTGATCTATCCCGAGGGCACCCGCTCCGCCGACCCGGACCTGTGGCCGATGGTGGCCCGGCCGGGCGCCGCCAGGCTCGCGCTCCAGACCGGTTGCCCGGTGATCCCGCTGGGCCAGTGGGGCGCCCAGGACGTCATGCCGGGCAAGAAGCTGACCTGGCCGCGGTTCTTCCCGCTCAAGACCATGGTGTTCCGCCTCGGCGACCCGGTCGACCTCTCCGACCTCGCCGGACGGACGGACGCGGACGCCGTGGGCGAGGCGACCCGGCGGATCATGGACGCGATCACCGCGCTCGTCGCCGGCATCCGCGGCCTCGAGCCGCCCGCCGGGCGCTACGACGCCCGCCTCGGCCGGCGGGTCCCGCAGGCCGGGGCGTGATGGTCCGGTTGCCGAGACTCCTCAAGATAGGGTTGTCGGCGATTCGCCACCTGGAGGTTCGATGACCAATCCGCCCGCCCGCACCCGGGTCGCCCTCGTGTTCGGCGGGGTGAGTTCCGAGCACGAGATCAGCTGCCTGACCGCCGGCGGCGTGGCGCGCGCGATGGATCCGGCCCGGTTCGAGGTCGTCGGCATCGGCATCACCGCCGACGGCGCCTGGGTGCGGATCCCCACCGACGAACTCGTCGGCTACGAGGTGGTGGACGGCACCCTGCCGCGGGTCGCCGCCGACCGTGCGCAGGCCGTCCTCCTGCGCGGCGCGGACGGGGCCGAGGTGGCCACCAGGGACGGCGACCGGTTGCTCGACGTGGTGTCGATCGACGTGGCGTTCGCCCTGTTGCACGGCCCGTGGGGCGAGGACGGCACCGTCCAGGGCATGTTCGAGATGCTCGGCCTGCGGTTCGTCGGCGCCGGCGTCGCCGCCAGCGCGATCGGCATGGACAAGGACCTGATGAAGCGCGCCATGGCCGCGGCCGGCCTGCCGGTCGGCCCGTGGGTGGCGATCACGCCCGCGCAGTGGCGGGACGACCGGTCCGGCTGCCTGGAGCGCGTGAACGCCCTCACCTTCCCGGTGTTCGTCAAGCCCGCCCGCGGTGGGTCCAGCATCGGTATCGCGAAGGTCGACGACCCGTCGACGCTCGAGGCGGCGATCGCCGACGCCCAGCGCTACGACCCGAAGGTGGTCGTCGAGCAGGGGTTCGTGGGCGCGCGCGAGGTCGAACTCGCCGTGCTCCAGGACCTCGACGGCCCGCCGCGGGTGTCGCTGCCGGGTGAGATCGTGATGCACACCGACGACCGGTTCTACGACTTCGACGCCAAGTACCTGCCCGAGGAGCAGGTCACGCTCCAGGTCCCGGCCGAGCTCCCGCCCGCCCTGCTGGCCGACGTCCAGGACCTCGCCGCGCGCACCTTCGCCGCGATGGACGTGGAGGGCCTGGCCCGCATCGACCTGTTCATCACGCCCGACGGCGTGCCGTGGGTCAACGAGCTCAACACGATGCCCGGGTTCACCCGCACCTCGATGTTCCCGATGCTGTGGGCCGCCAGCGGCCTGGACTACCCGGGGGTGATCGCCACCCTCGTCGACCTCGCGCTGGCCCGTCCGATGGGCCTGCGGTGACGATCGGCGAGGTCGGTGAGTTCGCCCTGATCGAGCGCCTCACCGCCGGGCTGGGCGCGGGCGGGCCGGTCGTGCTGGGCGTCGGCGACGACTGCGCGGTGGTGCGGCTGGCCGGCGACCTGGCGGTCTCGACCGACACGATGGTCGAGGACGTGCACTTCCGCCGCGACTGGTCCAGCGCCGAGGACGTCGGGCGCAAGGCCGTCGCGGCCTGCGTCGCCGATGCCGAGGCGATGGGGGCGGTGCCGGTCGGCCTGGTGGTGAGCCTGGCCGCGCCCGCGTCCACCCCGGTGGAGTGGGCGGAAGGGTTCGCCGCCGGCGTCCGCGCCGAGTGCGAGAACGCCGGGGTGACCCTGGTCGGGGGCGACACCACGTCCGCGGCCATCATCGTGATCACGGCCACCGTCCTGGCCGACCTCGGCGGCCTCGCCCCGCTCACCCGCGCGGGCGCGCGTCCGGGGGACGTGCTGGCGATGACCGGACGGCTGGGCTGGGCCGCCGCCGGTGTCGCGGTGCTCGGACGCGGCTTCCGCTCGCCCCGCGCGGTGGTGGTCGCCCACCGGGTGCCCGAGGTGCCGTACGGGCAGGGACGCGTAGCCGCGGAGGCCGGCGCGTCCGCCCTGATCGACGTCTCGGACGGACTGCTGGCCGACCTCGGCCACGTCGCGCGCGCGTCCGGCGTGCTGCTGGACGTGGACACCTCCGCGCTCGAGGTCGCCGAGCCGCAGAAGGCGGTCGCGGCGGCGATCGGCGGCGGCGACCCGCTGGTGTTCCAGCTGACCGGCGGCGACGACCACGCCCTGGTCGGCGCGTTCGCCCCCGACCGGGTGCCCGCCGGCTGGCGGGTGATCGGACGCGTCCTGCCCGGCGACCCCGCCGTCCTCGTCGACGGCGCCCCCTGGGACGGCCCGTCCGGCGGTTGGCAGCACTTCTCCTGACCCGCCCGCAGTCCGGGCGGGGGCAATCGGCGTGGGGGAGCCGGAATGTCGGGCCGGTGGCCTACCCTTCGTTCCATGGCGACCCGCGCGTCTTCCCCTTCGCGGAGCCGCAGTAGCGCGACCTCGCGCCCTGGCGTCTCCCGGAGCACCGGAAGCAAGAAACCTGCACCCCGTAGCTCGGCACGCTCCAAGCCGCAGCAGTCCGGCTTCTCGAAGATGATGTCGGGCATCGGACGCGGCATCGCCGCGACCTGGCGTGGACTGGCCACGATGGTCGGTTCCGCCGTCCGCGCGGTCCCGCCCGCCGTCCGCGACCTCGAGCCCGAGCGGCGCCACGACGGCAGCGGCTTCGCGCTGCTGCTGATCGGCCTGCTGATCGCCGGCGAGTTCTGGATCGGCCTGCCCGGGGCGACCGGCAACGGCGTGCAGCTGGTGGTCGCCACGATCTTCGGCTCGTTCTCCTACGCGGTGCCGGTGCTGTGCTTCGGCATGGCTTGGCGGACGCTGCGCCACCCCGAGCGCCACGGCCCGGCCGGACGCCAGTTCGTCGGCTGGGCGTCGGCGCTGTTCGGCGTCCTGGGCCTGATCCACATCATGAAGGGCAACCCGAAGGGGTCCCAGCAGGCGCTGGTGCGCGACGCCGGCGGCTTCCTCGGCTTCCTGTCCGGCTCGGCCGGCGTCCAGTTCCTCACCGTCTGGATCGCGGTCCCGGTGCTGGTCATCCTCGCCGTCTTCGGCGTGCTGGTGATCGCCGGCGTCCCCGCCAGCGAGCTCGGGGCCCGGCTGACCGCCCTGCGCGAGCGCTTCCGCCGTCCGCCGCGCTCCGAGATCGAGTACGGCGCCGAGCACCGCGCCTACGACACCCCGCTGGTCGACGAGCGCGACGAGCCGGACCCGGACGAGGAGCAGACCGTCGCCGTCGCGGCCCCGGTCGTGAAGCCGGGTGCGGGGCCCGTCCCGCCCCCGCTGGAGGTGCCGGTCATCTCGGCCGGCCCGCTGCGCGCCGAGCAGCCGCCGATATCCGGCGACATCGTCTACAACCTGCCCGACCCGGCGATCCTCAAGCCGGGCACGGTGCCGAAGGCCCGCAGCCAGGCCAACGACTCGGTCGTGCAGAGCCTCACCGGCGTGCTGCGCCAGTTCGAGATCGACGCCGAGGTCACTGGCTACACCCGCGGCCCGACCGTCACCCGCTACGAGGTCGAGCTCGGCAACGCGGTCAAGGTCGAGAAGGTCACCGCGCTGGGCAAGAACATCGCCTACGCGGTCGCCTCGGCTGACGTCCGGATCCTGTCCCCGATCCCCGGCAAGTCGGCGATCGGCATCGAGATCCCGAACGCCGACAAGGAGATCGTCTCCCTCGGCGACGTGCTGCGCTCCACCCGCGCCCGCAACGACCACCACCCGATGACGGTCGGCCTGGGCAAGGACGTCGAGGGCGGTTACGTGGTGGCCAACATGGCCAAGATGCCGCACCTGCTGGTCGCCGGCGCCACCGGTTCGGGCAAGTCGAGCTTCGTGAACTCGATGATCACCTCGATCCTGATGCGTGCCACGCCCGACGAGGTGCGGATGATGCTGGTCGACCCCAAGCGGGTCGAGCTCACCCACTACGAGGGCATCCCGCACCTGGTCACCCCGATCATCACCAACCCGAAGAAGGCCGCCGAGGCCCTCCAGTGGGTGGTGCGCGAGATGGACGCCCGCTACGACGACCTGGCCGCGTTCGGCTTCCGCCACGTGGACGACTTCAACAAGGCGGTCCGCGCCAACCAGGTGAAGCTGCCACCGGGCTCCGAACGCGTGCTCGCCCCGTACCCGTACCTGCTGGTGATCGTGGACGAGCTCGCCGACCTGATGATGGTGGCCCCCCGCGACGTGGAGGACTCGATCGTCCGCATCACGCAGCTGGCCCGCGCGGCCGGCATCCACCTGGTGCTGGCCACGCAGCGTCCGTCCACCGACGTGGTCACCGGCCTGATCAAGGCCAACGTGCCCTCGCGGCTGGCGTTCGCCACGTCGTCGATGACCGACTCCCGCGTCATCCTCGACACCCCGGGCGCGGAGAAGCTGGTGGGCCAGGGCGACGGGTTGTTCCTGCCGATGGGCCAGTCCAAGGCGCTGCGTGTGCAGGGCGCCTGGGTGACCGAGGCCGAGATCCGGGCCGTGGTGAAGCAGGTCTCCGAGCAGCTCGGCCCGCAGTACCGCGAGGACGTGGACGCCCCGACCGACTCCGGGCGTGCGGTCGCCGAGGACATCGGCGACGACCTCGAGCTGGTGCTGGAGGCCGCCCAACTGGTGGTGAACCTGCAGCTCGGCTCCACTTCGATGCTCCAGCGCAAGCTGCGGGTCGGTTTCGCCAAGGCCGGACGCCTGATGGACATCCTGGAGACCAGGGGAGTGGTCGGGCCGTCGGAGGGCTCGAAGCCCCGCGAGGTGCTGGTCAAGCCCGACGACCTGGACGAGGTGCTGGCCGCCCTGCGGCTCGGGTGAGGGGTCCGTCGCCCGGAACGCGTGACGTTGGGCCCCGAACTCGGTGGGAAACGTCACGCACAGGCCGCGGGTTCGGTGTTGGGGTAGCGTGGCGCGGGTGACGTCGACGCCCGTGCACCTGATCAGCCTGGGTTGCGCGCGCAACGAGGTGGACTCCGAGGAGCTGGCCGGACGCCTGGCCGCCGGCGGTTTCACGCTCGTCGACGACCCCGGCAGCGCGGCGGCGATCGTGGTGAACACCTGCGGTTTCATCGACGCGGCCAAGAAGGACTCCATCGACACCCTGCTCGACGCCGCCGACCACAAGGGCAACGGCACCACGAAGGCCGTCGTCGCCGTCGGCTGCATGGCCGAGCGGTACGGACGCGAGCTGGCGGAGTCCCTGCCCGAGGCGGACGCCGTCCTCGGCTTCGACGCCTATCCCGACATCGCCGGGCGCCTGGAGTGGATCCTGGCCGGCGGCCACGCGGAGGCGCACGTGCCCCGCGACCGCCGCACCCTGCTGCCGGTCAGCCCGGTGTCCCGGCCGGCGCGGTCGGCCGACGTCACCGTCCCGGGCCACGGCTGGATCCCGCGCCACCGGCTCGCCAAGGGTGCCTCGGCGCCGCTGAAGATCGCGTCCGGCTGCGACCGGCGCTGCGCGTTCTGCGCGATCCCCGCGTTCCGTGGCTCCTACCTGTCCCGCCCGATCCCAGAGGTGGTCGAGGAGGCCCGCTGGCTGGTCACCCAGGGCGTCCGTGAGGTGGTGCTGGTGAGCGAGAACTCCAGCGCGTACGGCAAGGACCTCGGGGTGAGCCTGGACCACCTGCTGCGCGAACTGGACGGCGTGGACGGCCTCGACTGGATCCGGGTGTCCTACCTCCAGCCGGCCGAGGTGCGGCCCGCCCTGCTGGACGCCATGCTCGGCCTCGACCGGGTGCTGCCGTACTTCGACCTGCCGTTCCAGCACGCGTCGGCGTCCGTGCTGCGGCGGATGCGGCGCTTCGGCGACGCGGACTCGTTCCTCGACCTGATCGGACGCATCCGCGCGGCCCGGCCCGACGCGGGCATCCGCAGCAACGTGATCACCGGCTTCCCCGGCGAGACCGAGGCCGACGTCGAGGTCCTCGCCGCCTTCCTGGCCGCCGCACGGCTCGACGCGGTCGGGGTCTTCGGCTACTCCGACGAGGAGGGCACCGAGGGCGCGACCCTGGACGGCAAGGTGGACCCCTCGGTGATCGCCGAGCGGGTCGACCGGCTCGCCGGCCTGGTCGACGAGGTGTCGGCCGAGCGTGCGTCCGACCGCATCGGCGAACGCGTCCCGGTGCTCGTCGAGACCATCACCGCCGACGGCGAGACCTGGGGAAGGTCCGCCCACCAGGGCCCGGAGACCGACGGGGGGACTAGGCTCGAAACAGCCGGTGACCACGTCGCTGCTGGCGCGATCGTCTGGGGTAGTGTCCAAGCGAGCGACGGTGTCGATCTCGTCGTGGGGCTGGAGGGGCGATGACGCAACACGCGGAGCGTGCGACCGTGGGGATTCCCCGGTGGCTGCCCAACGCGCTGACCGTGCTGCGGCTCGTGCTGGTCCCGGTGTTCGTGGTGCTGCTCTTCCTGCACCCGGCCGACTTCGGCTGGCGCCTCCTCGCGACGGTCGCCTTCGGCGTGGCGATCCTCACCGACCTGTTCGACGGCAAGCTGGCTCGCAAGTACGACCTGGTCAGCGACTTCGGCAAGATCTGGGACCCGATCGCCGACAAGGCCCTCACCGGCGCCGCGTTCATCTCGCTGAGCATCCTCGGCGAGCTGTGGTGGTGGGTGACGATCATCATCCTGCTCCGGGAGTGGGGTATCACCTGGATGCGCGTCGCGATGCTGAAGTACGAGGTGATGGCCGCGGCGGCCGCCGGCAAGATCAAGACCCTGCTCCAGGCGATCGCCCTGCTGATGTTCCTGCCGTACCCGATCCAGCTCACCGTGCAGGTGGCGCCGTTCTGGGGCTGGCTGGCGTGGCTGGTGATGGGGGCGGCCTTCGTCCTCACCGTGGTCACCGGGCTGATGTACGTGCGGGACGCCCTGCGGCTGCGCGCCGAGGCGATCAAGGCCAGGAGTGGACCTGCCTGAGGTGTCCGCGGCGTCCGTGGTGGCAGCCCTGGCCGCCCGTGGCCAGACGCTGGCCACCGCCGAGTCGCTGACCGGTGGCCTGATCGGCGCGACGATCACCGCTGTGCCCGGCGCGTCCGTCGCCTACCGGGGCGGCGTGGTGGCCTACGCGACCGACCTCAAGCACACCCTGGCCGGCGTGCCCCAGGACGTGCTGGACGCCTGCGGCCCGGTCTCCGGGCAGACCGCGCTCGCGCTCGCCCGCGGCGTCCGTGACGTCGCCGGGGCGGACTGGGGGATCGCCGTCACCGGCGTCGCCGGCCCCGACCCGCAGGACGGGCACGCCCCCGGCGAGGTATGGGTGGCAGTGGCCGGTCCGGACGGGCCGGCGCAGGCCGTCCGGCACGACGTCGAGGGTGATCGCGACGCCGTCCGGCGGGCCACCGTCCGCGCCGCGCTGGGGCTGCTGGCCGCGGCGCTGGACGCCGGCGCGGCCCCGGGGGAACAACCAGTGCCCGCGTGGCGTTGAGGCAGCGTCGTTTCAACCCCACGTCGGACAGGTAGAGTCAAGGCATGATCCAGGATGTGCGCGAGCGCCCGCTGCTGATGCGGGAACTGCTCGGCGAGTCGCTGCGCGAACTGCGCACGTCCTCGAACCTGACCCTGCGTGAGGTCTCCGGGAAGGCCAGGGTGAGCCTGGGCTACCTGTCCGAGATCGAGCGCGGCCAGAAGGAAGCGTCCTCCGAACTGCTGAACGCCATCTGCGGTGCGCTGGACGTGCCGCTGTCGAACGTGCTGCGGCAGGTGTCGGACAAGATCGACGGCCACGCCGGCATCACCCAGTTCCCGCTGCGCAGCACGCACGTCGCCGCGGCCTGAGGCGGTATGCGCGAGGCCGATCTGCGGGCCCGGCTGGAGACCCATCTCGGCCCCGCGTACTCCCTGATGTGGGCCGACACCGTCGTGCTGGCCGGCCTCGACCACCGGACGGTGAGCCAGGCGCTGGCGTCCGGGGTGCCGTGCAAGCGCATCTGGCACGCGGCCTGGGAGGCGCTCGAACTGCCCGCCCGCGAACGCTGATCCTCCGCCCGCGTGTCGGGGTGCATTTCGAACACGTGTTCGTCTAGCCTGTGGACAGCTGCCCGAACGGGCCGGACATATCCACACCAGCAGTCGGCGCCTGACCGAATGTCAGTGGTGCTACCTAAGGTGAGGGCGACACAGTGAAGAAACCGTCGGAGAGGACGCGAGAGATGGCGACTGCGGACCGGGAGAAGGCGCTCGCAGCGGCGCTGGCCCAGATCGAGAAGCAGCACGGCAAGGGCTCGGTGATGAGGCTGGGCGACGAGACCAGGCAGCCGATCGAGGTGATCCCCACCGGGTCGATCGCCCTCGACGTGGCACTGGGCATCGGCGGGCTCCCACGCGGTCGGGTGGTCGAGATCTACGGCCCGGAGTCCAGCGGCAAGACCACGGTCGCGCTGCACGTGATCGCGAACGCGCAAGCCGCCGGCGGCATCTGCGCCTTCATCGACGCCGAGCACGCGCTCGACCCCGACTACGCGGCCAAGCTCGGCGTCGACACCGACGCCCTCCTGGTGAGCCAGCCCGACAACGGCGAGCAGGCCCTCGAGATCGCCGACACTCTGGTGCGCTCCGGTGCCCTGGCCCTGATCGTGATCGACTCGGTGGCCGCCCTGACGCCGCGCGCCGAGATCGAGGGCGAGATGGGTGACAGCCACGTCGGCCTCCAGGCCCGCCTGATGAGCCAGGCCCTGCGCAAGATGACCGGCGCGCTGTCCGGCTCCAACACCACCGCCATCTTCATCAACCAGCTCCGCGAGAAGATCGGCGTCATGTTCGGCTCGCCCGAGACCACCACCGGTGGCCGTGCGCTGAAGTTCTACTCCTCGGTGCGGCTCGACGTGCGACGCATCGAGACCCTGAAGGACGGTTCCGACATGGTCGGCAACCGCACCCGGGTCAAGGTGGTCAAGAACAAGGTGGCCCCGCCGTTCAAGCAGGCCGAGTTCGACATCATCTACGGGCAGGGCATCAGCCGTGAGGGCAGCCTGATCGACCTCGGCGTCGACTGCGGCATCATCCGCAAGGCCGGCGCCTGGTTCACCTACGACGCCGACCAGCTCGGTCAGGGCAAGGAGAACGCCCGCACCTTCCTCAAGACGAACCCCGACGTGGCCGCCGAGATCGAGAAGCGGATCCTCACCCAGCTGGGCGTCGGGGCGGCCGCGGAGGTGCCCGAGGGCATCAACCCGCTGACCGGCGAGGTGGAGTTCTGAGCTGATGCGCGACGAGCCCGGGACGCCCTGGGAACCCGGAGCGGTCCCTGAGGAGTCGTCCCGAGGTACGAGGGACGACGTCACGAAGGGCCGCCGCCGACCTCGCGCTGACGCCGACGACCAGGACGCGCCCGACGCCGACCCGATCGGGGTGGCGCGCGAGATCGCGTTGCGCCAGCTCACGGTGCGGGCACGCAGCCGTACCGAGCTGGCGCGGGCGCTCGCCCGCAAGAACGTGCCCGAGGACGTCGCGCAGGAGGTGCTCGACCGGCTCTCCGACGTCGGCCTGATCGACGACGCGGAGTTCGCGCGCGACTGGCTGGCGGCCGGCGACAGGCGGCAGAAGAGCCGTCGCGCCCTGCTGGCGGAGCTCGCCGAGAAGGGCGTCGACCGCGACGTGATCGACGAGGCCGTCGCCGACCTCGACGGCGACCGCGACCTCGCCGTGGCGCGGGGGCTCGCGGAGCGGAAGGCGCGTTCGCTGGCCGGGCTCGACCCGCAGGTGCGCTACCGCCGGTTGGCCGGAGCGCTCGCGCGCCGCGGCTTCCCGGCGTCCGTGGTGGCGCAGGTCACCCGCGAAGTGCTGGCCGACCTGCCCGACCTTGCGGATTGACGGCGGCGGCCTTAGCCTGCGCTTGGGTGCGTCCGCGAACCCATTCCTGAGCGACTGACTGACCATCACTGGGGACTGAAACCCCGCGATACCTCGAGGCTCGGCCTGGCCGGGCCTGATTTGCCGTCTGCCAAGGAGTGGGCTCCGGCGTCCCCGCAACCGCTCGAGGAGGACGCCATGGACCAGATCGTCGTGCTGACATTCCTGGTGGGGATCCTCGTTCTGGTCACCGTCGGCGTGGTGGTGCTGCTCGTCGTCCTGCTGCGCGGCGGAGCCGCGGTGCGCGGCGGTCGCCGCCGTCCCGGCCCCTCCCGCGACCCGCGGGAGGCCCGACGCGGGATCGCCCCGGCCACCCCGGCGCAGGCCACGGTGCCGGCCGCGCTGGAGGAGGAACTGCGCACCCGGCGACAGGCCGCCGACCGGCGCGAGGAACTGCTGGCCGAGCGTGAGGACCGTCTCAACCGGTATCTCGAGGAGATGCACACCCGCGAGGCGCACCTGGACCAGATCGCCGCGACCCTCGACCAGCGGGAGGCCCAGCTCGACGAGGCCGAGGCACACCAGGTGGAGGCGCTCGCCACCGCTGCCGGCCTCAGCGCCGACGAGGCCCGGACCGAACTGATGGCCCACGTCGAGAAGGACGCGCGCCTGCACGCCGCCCAGCTCACCCGCGAGATCGAGTCCGAGGCGCGCCGCAACGCCGACGCCACCGCGCGCAGCATCATCGTCACCAGCATGCAGCGGCTCGCCGCCGAGCAGACCACCGAGTCGGTCGTGGCCAGCGTGCCGCTGCCGAGCGATGAGATGAAGGGCCGCATCATCGGGCGCGAGGGCCGCAACATCCGCGCGTTCGAGCAGATCACCGGCGTGAACGTGCTCATCGACGACACCCCCGAGAGCGTGCTGCTGTCCTGCTTCGACCCGGTGCGGCGCGAGACCGCCCGGCTGACCCTCACCGAACTCGTCGCCGACGGACGCATCCACCCCGCGCGCATCGAGGAGGTGCACGAGCGCAGCAAGCGGCGCGTCGACGAGCTGTGCATCCGGGCCGCCGAGGACGCCCTCATCGAGATGGGCATCACCGACCTCGCCCCCGGCCTGCTGCCGATCCTCGGCGCGTTGCAGTACCGCACGTCCTACGGGCAGAACGTGCTCAAGCACCTGGTCGAGTGCGGCCACATCGCCGCGCTGCTGGCCGCCGAGCTCGGGCTGGACGTCGACACCTGTCGTCGCGCCGCCTTCCTGCACGACATCGGCAAGGCCCTCACCCACGAGGCCGAGGGCTCGCACGCCAAGGTGGGGGCCGACCTGGCCCGCCGCCACGGCGAGCACCCCGACATCGTCCACGCCATCGAGGCCCACCACAACGAGGTCGAGCCGCGCACGGTCGAAGCCGTCCTCACCCAGGCCGCGGACGCGATCAGCGGCAGCCGCCCGGGCGCCCGCCGGGAGAGCCTGGAGATCTACGTGAAGCGGCTCCAGCGGTTGGAGGACATCGCCAAGGAGCATGCGGGGGTCGACAAAGTGTTCGCCATGCAGGCCGGGCGCGAGATCCGGGTGATGGTGACCCCCGAGCTGGTGAACGACGCGCAGTCGGTCGCAATCGCCCGCGACATCGCCAAGCGGGTCGAGGAGGAACTCACCTACCCGGGCAGCATCAAGGTCACCGTGGTGCGGGAGTCCCGCGCCGTCGCCCTCGCCAAGTAGCGGACGGCCGTCCGTCCGGCGGCGGGTAGAGTACCGCCTCATGCGCACCTTCGAGGTGGTCACCTACGGCTGCCAGATGAACGTCCACGACTCCGAGCGGATCGCCGGCGTGCTGCTGGACGCGGGCTACGCCGCGGCCGAGCCGGGCGCCCAGGCGGACGTGGTCGTGTTCAACACCTGCGCGGTGCGCGAGAACGCCGACAACCGGCTCTACGGCAACCTCGGCCACCTCGCCCCGGTCAAGCAGTCCCACGAGGGCATGCAGATCGCGGTCGGCGGGTGCATGGCCCAGAAGGACCGGCAGCTGGTCGTCCAGAAGGCGCCGTGGGTCGACGTCGTGTTCGGCACCAACAACCTCGGGTCGTTGCCGGTACTGCTTGAGCGTGCCCGGGTGCAGCAGGAGGCCCAGGTCGAGATCCTGGAGTCCCTCGAGCGGTTCCCGTCCACGCTGCCCACCCGTCGCGACTCGGCCTACGCCGCGTGGGTGTCGATCAGCGTCGGCTGCAACAACACCTGCACGTTCTGCATCGTCCCGGCGCTGCGCGGCAAGGAGAACGACCGGCGTCCCGGCGACGTCCTCGCCGAGATCGAGGCGCTGGTCGCCGAGGGCGTCCAGGAGATCACCCTGCTGGGCCAGAACGTGAACACCTACGGCGTGGAGTTCGGCGACCGGGGGGCGTTCGCGAAGCTGCTGCGGGCGTGTGGCGGCATCGACGGGCTCGAGCGGGTGCGGTTCACGTCCCCGCACCCGGCGGCGTTCACCGACGACGTGATCGCGGCCATGGCCGAGACCCCCAACGTGATGCCGTCGCTGCACATGCCGCTGCAGTCCGGCTCCGACCGGGTGCTCAAGGCCATGCGGCGCTCCTACCGCAGCGAGAAGTTCCTCGGCATCCTCGACCGGGTGCGCACGGCCATCCCGCACGCGGCGATCACCACCGACATCATCGTCGGCTTCCCCGGCGAGACCGAGGAGGACTTCGCCGCCACCCTCGACGTGGTCCGGGCGTCCCGGTTCGCCGCGGCGTTCACCTTCCAGTACTCGATCCGTCCGGGCACCCCGGCGGCCACCATGCCCGACCAGGTGCCCAAGGAGGTCGTGCAGGAGCGCTACGAGCGACTCGTCGACCTGGTGGGGGAGCTGTCCTGGGCGGAGAACCTGAGGTTGGAGGGCCAGAGCGTCGAGGTGCTCTTCGCCGACGGCGAGGGACGCAAGGACGCCGCCACCCACCGCATGTCGGGCCGGGCCCGGGACAACCGGCTGGTGCACGTCCGCGTCCCGGAGGACCCGGCGCTGCGGCCGCGGCCCGGCGACATCGCCTCGGCCACCATCAGCCACGCCGCGCCGCACCACCTCAACGCCGACGGCGGGCTGGTCGGGCTGCGGCGCACCCGCGGCGGCGACGCCTGGGAGGCCCGCAACGCCGCCCCGGTCCAGTCGGCGGGCACGAACCTGGGCCTGCCGAAGCTCGTCCGCGCCTGAGAACGGCGCGTGAGAACTCTCCCGGGAACGGGCCGAGGGGCCGGCCTCTCAGGCCGACCCCTCGGGTCCTTCAGTCGTTGTGCGGGAAATCGTCCCGCGACAGATCGGTGGGTCCGGTTACTGGGCAGTGCCCTCCAGTTGATCCTTCAGGAAGTCCTGGGCCTGATCCACCTGGGCCGCGTACTGACCGCCGGTCTTCTCGTCGACAAAGTCACCCACCTGCTCGATGCCCTGTGCGATTTCAGCTTCGTGGCCGGCCACGGCACCCTTGATCTGTTCAACGATATCCATGCGACCTCCTTTCTGCTCCCGGCGCCAGGGGCCTCCTGGCTGCGACCTCCATTGTGTGCCTGCGGGAGCGCCGTGCCAAGCACCTACGCGGGTGACTTGAGACAATGCCAGACGTGAATCTCCCGGTGGTGGCGCTCAACGGGCCCACGGCCAGCGGCAAGACCGCCGTGGCCGTCAAGCTGACGCACCTCCTGGCCGCCTCCGGCATCCCGGCAGAGGTGGTGAACGCCGACTCGATGCTGGTCTACCGCGGCATGGACATCGGCACCGCCAAGCCCACGCCCGCCGAGCGCGGCGGCGTCCCGCACCACCTGATCGACATCATGGACGTGACCCAGAGCGCGAGCGTGGCCGACTTCCAGGCCCTGGCCCGCGCGGCGATCGCCGACTGCCGGGCGCGCGGCGTGGTGCCGCTGCTGGCCGGCGGCTCGGCGCTGTACGTCCACGCGATCCTGGACGACTTCGCGTTCCCGGGTACCGACGCGGCCGTCCGTGCGCGCCTGGAGGACGAACTGGCCGGTGTCGGCGCGGAGGCGCTGCACGCGCGGCTGGCCGCGATCTCGCCCGAGGCTGCGGCCGGGATCCTGCCCGGCAACGCGCGCCGCACCGTCCGCGCGCTCGAGGTGATCGAGCTCACCGGCAGTTTCACCTCGACCCTGCCCACCTGGGACTACGCCCTGGACGGGGTGCTGCAGTTCGGGCTGGAGGTGCCTCGGGACGTCCTGGACGAACGGATCGGGACGCGGGTGCACCGGATGTGGGCCGACGGCCTGGTGGCGGAGGTGCGCGACCTGGCCGGGCGCGGCCTGCGGGAGGGGCGGACGGCGTCCCGCGCGCTCGGCTACCGGCAGGTGCTGGCCTTCCTCGACGGCCAGACCAGCGAGGACGCGGCCCGCGAGGCCACGATCACCGGCACCCGGCGGTTCGCCCGCAAGCAGCTGGGCTGGTTCCGCCGCGACCCGCGCATCACCTGGCTGCCGGGCGGTGCGGACGCCGCCGGGGCGATGGCGTCGGCGGTGCGGGGTATCGTGCTCGGTGGATAGGAGCACGGTCTTGCACATCGAGTTCGCGAAGGGTCACGGCACCCGCAACGACTTCGTGCTGTTCGCCGACCCCGACAACCTGTTCGACCTGACCGCCGGGCAGGTCGCGTTCCTGTGCGACCGCCGGGGCGGCATCGGCGGCGACGGCATCCTGCGCGCCGTCCGCGCCGAGCGCATGCCCGGCGTGCAGGCGCCCGCCGGCACCTGGTTCATGGACTACCGCAACGCCGACGGTTCCATCGCCGAGATGTGCGGCAACGGGCTGCGGGTGTTCCTGCGCTACCTCGACGAGGAGGGCCTGGTCACCGGCACGTCGGTCGACGTGCTGACCCGCGCGGGCGTCCGCACCGGCACGTTCCTGCCCGACGGGCGGATCGCGGTCACGATGGGTCCGGCGCAGGTCGGGCCCGCGGTCGACGTCAGCCTGGGCGAGCGACACTGGCCGGCCACCTCGGTCGACGTCGGCAACCCGCACGCGGTCGCCGTCCTGCCGGACGCGGCCGAACTCGAGGCACTCGACCTCGCCCACGCGCCCGCCTGGACGCCGCCGGAGGTCTTCCCGGCCGGGGTGAACGTCGAGTTCGTCGTCCGCGAGGCACCCGGGCGGCTCCGGCTGCGCGTCCACGAGCGCGGCGTGGGCGAGACCAGTTCCTGCGGCACCGGCGTGGTGGCGGCCGCGGCCGCGATGGGCGACGCCGACCACTACACCGTCGACGTGCCGGGCGGCACGCTCGAGGTCGACCTCGCGGGCCCGGACGCCGTGCTCACCGGCCCGGCCGTGATCGTCGCCCGCGGTACCTGCACCCTCCCGAATTGAGACCATGACCTACCTGCCCTACGAATCCGACCCCGACGACCTCGACCCCGACGGCGACCAGTTCGACCTGGCCGACCGCATCTCGCTGCGCCGGGTGGCCGGCATGTCGACCCAGCTGGCCGACATCACCGAGGTCGAGTACCGCGAACTCCAGCTGGAGCGCGTGGTGCTGGTGAGCGTCTGGACGTCCGGCAGCGAGGTGGACGCCGACAACGCGATGGCCGAGCTGAAGCTCCTGGCCGAGACGGCCGGCTCGCAGGTGCTGGAGGGCCTCGTCCAGCGCCGCAAGGACCCCGACCCGGCCACCTACATCGGGCGCGGCAAGGTCGACGAGGTGCGCCAGGTGGTGATCGCCACCGGCGCCGACACGGTGATCTGCGACGGCGAGCTCGAACCCGCCCAACTGCGCAACCTGGAGGACCGGGTCGGCGTCAAGGTGATCGACCGCACCGCCCTGATCCTCGACATCTTCGCCCAGCACGCCAAGAGTTCGGAGGGCAAGGCGCAGGTCGAGCTCGCCCAGCTGCAGTACCTGCGGCAGCGGCTGCGCGGCTGGGGCGGCAACCTGTCCCGGCAGGCCGGCGGACGCGCGGCGGCGGGCGCGGGCATCGGCGGGCGCGGCCCCGGCGAGACCAAGATCGAGACCGACCGTCGGCGCATCAAGACCCGCATCGCGATCCTGCGGCGCCGGCTGCGCGAGCTGGAGTCCGTCCGCGACACCAAGCGGGCGCAGCGCACTCGCAACCAGGTGCCGAGCCTGGCCATCGTCGGCTACACCAACGCCGGCAAGAGCTCACTGCTGAACCGGCTCACCGGCGCCGGCGTGCTGGTCGAGGACGCGCTGTTCGCCACCCTCGACCCGACGACGCGCCGCACCGAGACCGCGGACGGCCGGGTGTTCACCCTCACCGACACCGTCGGGTTCATCCGGCACCTGCCGCACGACCTGGTCGAGGCGTTCCGCTCGACGCTGGAGGAGTCGGTCTCGGCCGACCTGCTGGTGCACGTCGTGGACGGCTCCGACCCCGACCCGTTCGGCCAGATCGCCGCGGTGCGCACCGTGCTCGGCGAGATCGGCGCCGCCGGGGTACCCGAGCAGCTGGTGGTCAACAAGATCGACGCCGCCGACCCCGACGCGCTGCTGGCGCTGCGCGGCCGCTACCCCGACGCGGTGTTCGTCTCCGCCCGCACCGGCGCCGGCATCGAGGAGCTGCGCGAAAGACTCGAGGAGCGGCTGCCGCGTCCCGAGGTCGAGGTGCGCGCCCTGGTGCCGTACGACCGCGGCGACCTGATCAACAAGATCCACCTCACCGGCGAGTTCGTGAGCAGCGAGCACACCGAGCACGGCACCGAGGTGGTCGCCCGGGTCAACGCCGAGCTCGCCGGCGAGCTCGCGCGCTACACCCATGGCGGCTGAGGCCGACGACCTCGCCGGTCGCATCCTCGCCGCGGCGGTGGCGGGGATCGGCGGCCACGAGCGACCCGGCCAGGACACGATGGCCGAAGAGGTGACCCGGACGCTGGAGAACGGCGAGCACCTCCTCGTCCAGGCCGGCACCGGCACCGGCAAGTCGCTGGGCTACCTCGCCCCGGCGCTGGCCGGTCTGGTGGAGCACCCCGGCTCGCGGATCGTGATCGCCACCGCCACGCTGGCGTTGCAGGCGCAGCTCGGCGGCAAGGACATCCCGGCCGCCGTCGCAGCCTGCCAGGAGGTCACCGGCCAGACGGTCAGCTCGGCCGTCCTGAAGGGACGCAGCAACTACGCCTGCCTGCTGCGCGTCCGCGACGGCCAGGGAACCGAGCAGGACGCGCTGCTGCCCGAGCCGGGAGAGGCCACCGGGCTCGGCGCGGAGGTGGTGGCCCTGCGACGCTGGGCCGAGGAGGAGGCCGAGGCCGGACGGCTGGCCGACCGCGACGACGCGCCCGCCCACACCCCGCTGGCGTGGGCGCAGGTGTCGGTCCCGGTGCGCGAGTGCCTGGGCGCCCAGCGCTGCCCGCAGGGCGCCGAGTGCCTGGTGGAGAAGTCGCGCGAGCGAGCCCGGGCCAGCCAGTTGGTGGTCACGAACCACGCGCTGCTGGCCGTGGACGCGCTGCACGGCGGCACCGCGCTGCCCGACTACGACGGGCTGGTGATCGACGAGGCGCACGAGCTGGTCAGCCGGGTCACCGGGGCGGCGTCGGTGGAACTCAGCCCCTCGCTGGTCGAGCGGGTTGCGCGCCGGTGCCTGACCTGGCTCAGCGACGAGGTCGGGCTGGCGTTCCTCGACGCCGGGGACACACTCCAGCTCGGCCTGGACGCGGGGGAGGCGGGGAGGGTCACCGACCCGGACGCCGAGGTCGTGGAGGCGCTGCGGGCCGTCCGCATGGCCGCCCGGGCCGCGATCACCGGGCTCGCGGGCGGCAAGGACGACGAGACCGACCGTCGGCAGGCGCAGGCCGCCGCGCAGGAGGTCTTCGACATCGCCGAGCGCATGGCGAAGCTCGCCGAGCACGACGTGGTGTGGGTGTCGGAGTCGGAGCGGTTCGGGCGCCAGGTGAACTGCGCGCCGCTGTCGGTCGCCGGGCTGCTGCGCAGCCAGGTGTTCGACAACCACCCGGTCGTGCTCACGTCGGCGACGCTGAAGATCGGCGGCGACTTCACCGCGGTGGCCGCCTCGCTGGGGCTCGCCGGCGAGGACGCGGTGCCGTGGCGGGGGATCGACGTCGGGTCGCCGTTCGACTACCGGCGCCAGGGCATTCTCTACGTGGCGCGGCACCTGCCGCCGCCGAGCCGGGACGGCATCTCGCCCGAGGTGCTGGCCGAGGTGGCCGAGCTGCTGTGGGCGGCCGACGGCCGGACGCTGGGGCTGTTCGCCTCCCAGCGGGCCGCGGAGGCGGCCGCGCGCTACTGCCGTGAGCACGTCCCCGAGCGCCTGGTGCTGTGCCAGGGCGACGCCCACCTGACCCGGCTCACCGCCGAGTTCGTCGGCGACGAAGAGTCGTCGCTGTTCGGCACCCTGTCCCTGTGGCAGGGCATCGACGTGCCCGGCGACACCTGCCGGCTGGTGGTGATCGACAAGATCCCGTTCCCGCGTCCGGACGACCCGCTGATGCAGGCCCGGCAGCAGGCGGTCTCCGAGGCCGGCGGCAACGGGTTCATGGCCGTCGCGGCCACCCACGCCGGACTGCTGCTCGCGCAGGGCTCGGGCCGCCTGATCCGCACGCTGACCGATCGCGGTGTGGTGGCGGTGCTCGACCCGCGTCTGGTCACGGCCCGCTACGGCAGCTACCTGAAGGCGTCCATGCCCGACTTCTGGATGACCACGGACCGCGAGACCGCGATTGCGGCGCTGCGGCGGCTGGGCGAGGGTTGAGCGGGCTCAGACGTCCGACGACCGACGGCCGGCGAGCAGCTCCGCCAGCCGTGCGGCCGGCTCACCCGGCACTTCCACAACCTTGGTGCGGCTGGTCGCCCCGGACACGAGCGTGACGTCACGGGCCGGTACCCCGAAGGCCTCGGCGACGGCTTTCAGCGCGGCCGCGGTCGCGCGTCCGTCCACCGCGGGGGCCTGCACAGCGACGACGAGGGTGGCGTCGCCGTAGCGACCGCCCACCCTCGTGCGCCCTGCCCCGGGCTTGACCCGGATCTCGATGCGGATGGCTAGACCCTGCGCAGCACCGCCACGACCTTTCCGAGGATCGAGGCGCTGTTGCCGTCGATCGGCTCGTAGGCCGGGTTGTGCGGGAGCAACCACACCTGGCCGGGCGTGCGCTTGAACGTCTTGACCGTGGCCTCGTCGCCCAGCAGGGCGGCCACGATGTCGCCGTTCACGGCGTCCGGCTGCTGCCGCACCACCACGTAGTCGCCGTCGCAGATGGCGGCGTCGATCATCGAGTCGCCCTTCACCTCCAGCAGGAACAGCGTGCCCTCGCCCACGAGCTGGCGGGGGAGTGCGAACACGTCCTCCACGGACTGCTCGGCCAGGATCGGGCCGCCGGCGGCGATCCGGCCCAGGATCGGCACGTCCACCGACGGGGCGGTCGGAGCCGGCAGGTCGGGCTCGACGTACCGGGTGCCCACGACCTCCTCGGGCGCCGACATCGAGTCGGGCAGCCGCACCTCCAGGGCCCGCGGTCGGTGCGGGTCACGGAAGATGAAGCCCTTCGCCTGCAGCACCTTCAGCTGGTGCGCGGCGGAGGAGGAGGACGCCAGGCCCGCGCGGTCGGCGATCTCGCGGATGCTCGGCGGGTAGCCGCGGGCGACCAGGTCGTCGCGGATGATCTCGAGGATGCGCCGCTGGCGGGCGGTGAGCCCTTCGGCATCGGCCGGTCCGTCGGGCAGGTGGCTCACCTTGGTTCCCAACTGGCGGGCGATGTCTTCCTTGCGTGGACGGCCGCGCTTGCGGGCCGGGGGTTCTGCCTTGCTTGCCATGACGCCACGCTATCGACCACCACCGACAGAATCAAACACATGTTCGAGCGTGTCGTGCGAATCCGTGGGCGGGTCCTGTAGCCGGATCCCGGCGTGGGGGTCGACCCTCGTCATCCCGGCGAACGCCGGGATCTCCCGGCGCCCGGGGACTGTCAGTGGCGGCTGTGATGCTGTCCCCATCGCCCGACACGCGGGCGAACAGTCGTTCGAATTGCTTGAATTCGAGCACCGGTTCGTATAGAACTGGTATCGAACACCTGTTCGAGATATGAGGAGAAGCCATGAGCGCCCTGCTGGTTGATGACCTGTACGTCACGGTCCCCACCCGTCCGCAGCCGGGTCGCTGGCGGCATGTCGAGAACTCGCCGCAGGCGCGTCCGCAGTCCGCGGCGCTGCCGGGTGGGCGCCCGCAGGGCGTCACGGCGCCCCCGGTCCGTCGGGTCGCCCCGGCCACCCGTCCGACCGTGACGGCGGCGCCGTCCGCGGGCTGGCACCTCACCGATCGCGGCATCGCCGTGGTCGTGGTCTTCTTCCTCGCCGTGGTGGCCACGGCGGCGGCGGTGCTGGTCACCGGGTTCCTCTCGGTGAGCAACGACCCCCTCCAGAGCGTCCCCGCGCACCAGGCCCCGCCTGCCGCGGCGGCGGTGAGCCAGGGCTGATCACCCGGGTTTCCGCACGCCGACCGGTCGGGGGGACCGGTCGGCGTGCGCAATTCCCGACCGTTTCGCGACACGCGAAACGTGTGGCCTTGCACGAGGGCCCTTCGCGTCATAACCTCTACATCTAGTAGTTACAGCGGTGTGGTTACTCCACAGATAGTGGTCACTGACCCACACGTTATCCACAAGCCATCCACCGGCCCATGCACCGGTCGTCCGCCTGAGAGGAGTCGGGAAGTGCACTGCCCGTTCTGCCGCCACACCGACACCCGCGTCCTGGACAGCCGGGTGGCCGAGGACGGCACCAGCATCCGCCGGCGCCGTCAGTGCCCCCAGTGCGAGCGCCGGTTCACCACCCTGGAGCAGATGCAGCTGGTGGTCGTGAAGCGCTCCGGCGTGGTCGAGCCCTTCTCGCGGGAGAAGGTGGTCACCGGTGTCGCGAAAGCCTGCAAGGGCCGTCCGGTGTCCGAGGCCGATCTGGCCCGGCTGGGCCAGCGCGTCGAGGAGACCCTGCGGGCCAGCGGACAGGCCGAGATCCCGGCCGACGAGGTCGGCCTGGCGATCCTGGGCCCGCTGAGCGAGCTCGACCCGGTGGCCTACCTGCGGTTCGCCTCCGTCTACAAGCACTACGACTCGGTCGACGACTTCGAGACCGAGATCGAGAGCCTCCGCCGCGCGGCGCTGGTCTCGAACTGAATCTCCGTTCCACCTCCCACCCGATGAATCGAAAGGCAGCCCAACCATGACCGAGACCGCGAAGGCCACCACCCGTGGTGGCCGAAAGTCGGCGGGACTGAAGATCAACCGGGTGTTCACCACCGCCGGTGTGCACCCCTATGACGAGGTCACCTGGGAACTGCGCGACGTGGTGCAGACCAACTGGAAGACCGGTGAGCACGTCTTCGAGCAGCGCGGGGTGGAGTTCCCGACGTTCTGGAGCCTCAACGCGTCCACGATCGTCACCACGAAGTACTTCCGTGGCGCGCTGGGCACCCCGCAGCGCGAGACCAGCCTGAAGGGCCTCATCGACCGGGTGGTCAGCACCTACCGCAAGGCGGGCGAGGAGTGCGGCTACTTCGCCGGCAGCGAGGACGCCGAGATCTTCGACCACGAGCTCACCTGGATGCTGCTGAACCAGTACTTCAGCTTCAACTCCCCGGTCTGGTTCAACGTCGGCACGCTCAGCCCGCAGCAGGTCAGCGCCTGCTTCATCCTCAGCGTCGACGACTCGATGGACTCGATCCTGAACTGGTACAAGGAGGAGGGCTTCATCTTCAAGGGCGGCTCCGGCGCCGGCCTGAACCTGTCGCGCATCCGTTCGAGCAAGGAGCTGCTGTCCTCCGGCGGCACCGCGTCCGGCCCGGTCTCCTTCATGCGTGGCGCGGACGCGTCCGCGGGCACCATCAAGTCCGGTGGCGCCACCCGCCGCGCGGCCAAGATGGTCGTGCTGGACGTCGACCACCCCGACATCTACGAGTTCGTCGAGACCAAGGCGCGCGAGGAGGACAAGATCCGCGCGCTGCGCGACGCCGGCTTCGACATGGACCTGGGCGGCAAGGACATCGTCAGCGTCCAGTACCAGAACGCCAACAACTCGGTGCGGGTGAGTGACGAGTTCATGCGCGCGGTCGAGGACGGCACCGAGTTCGGCCTGCGGGCCCGGATGACCGGTCAGGTCATCGAGAACGTGGACGCCCGCGACCTGTTCGCGAAGATCTCCGAGGCGGCCTGGGAGTGCGCCGACCCCGGCCTCCAGTACGACGACACGATCAACGCGTGGCACACCAACCCCGAGACCGGCCGGATCACCGCGTCCAACCCGTGCTCGGAGTACATGAGCCTCGACAACAGCTCCTGCAACCTGGCCAGCCTGAACCTGCTCAAGTTCCTCCGCGAGGACGACACCTTCGACACCGAACTGTTCGTCAAGGCCGTCGAGCTGATCATCACCGCCATGGACATCTCGATCTGCTTCGCCGACTTCCCGACGGAGTCGATCGGCGAGACCACCCGCAACTTCCGCCAGCTCGGCATCGGCTACGCCAACCTCGGCGCGCTGCTGATGGCGGTCGGCAAGGGCTACGACTCCGACGCCGGTCGCGCGCTGGCCGCGTCCATCACCTCGCTGATGACGGGTGTCTCCTACCGCCGCTCGGCCGAGCTGGCCGCGGTCGTCGGCCCGTACAACGGCTACGCCCGCAACTCCTCGGCCCACCAGCGGGTGATGCGCAAGCACCAGGCGGCGAACGACGACGCCCGCAGCTTCGACGCGCTCGACAAGCCGATCCATGCGGCCGCCGCGGCCGAGTGGGCGCAGGTGATCACCCTGGGTGCGAAGAACGGGTTCCGCAACGCCCAGGCGTCCGTGCTGGCCCCGACCGGCACCATCGGCTTCATGATGGACTGCGACACCACCGGCATCGAGCCCGACTTCTCGCTGGTGAAGTTCAAGAAGCTCGTCGGCGGCGGGTCGATGCAGATCGTCAACCAGACGATCCCGCGGGCGCTGAAGCGGCTCGGGTACACCGAGGAGACCGCCGAGGCGATCGTCGACTACATCTCCACCAACGGTCATGTGGTGAACGCGCCCGGCCTCAAGCCGGAGCACTACGAGGTGTTCGACACCGCGATGGGCCAGCGTTCGATCAAGCCGATGGGCCACGTGCGCATGATGGCCGCGGTGCAGCCGTTCCTGTCCGGCGCGATCAGCAAGACGGTCAATCTGCCCGAGACCGCGACGGTCGAGGAGATCGCCGACGTCTACCTGCAGGGCTGGAAGCTCGGCCTGAAGGCGCTCGCGGTGTACCGCGACAACTGCAAGGTCGGCCAGCCGCTGAGCGACGGCAAGAAGGAGGAGAAGCCGGAGGCCGGCGCCAAGGCTGAGCCCGAGGTGCGGGTCGAGTACCGTCCGCGCCGCAACCGGCTGCCGAAGTCGCGGATCAGCCGCACCACTTCGTTCTCGGTGGCCGGCGCGGAGGGCTACATGACCTCCGGCCAGTACGACAACGGCAACCTCGGTGAGGTGTTCCTCAAGCTCGGCAAGCAGGGCTCGACGCTGGCCGGCGTGATGGACGCGTTCTCGATCGCGGTCTCGATCGGCCTCCAGTACGGCGTGCCGCTGGAGCAGTTCGTGCAGAAGTTCACCAACCTCAAGTTCGAGCCGGCCGGCATGACCGACGACCCGGACGTGCGGATGGCGCAGTCGATCATGGACTACATCTTCCGCCGGCTGGCGCTGGACTACCTGTCCTTCGACGAGCGGGCCGAGCTCGGCATCCACACCGCCGGCGAGCGGGCGCGGTACGTCGAGACCGGCAAGTACCTGTCGGAGGAAGACGAGGCCGAGCTGATCGAGTCCGAGGCGCTGAAGAACGACGCCGCCGACGACGTCCGGGTGCACGTGGACGGGCCGAACCAGCCCGCCCTGGTCGAGGTGGCCGCGCACTCCACCGCCGAGGTGCTGGAGAAGCTCTCCGGGCTGAGCGTGGACGCGCCGCTGTGCCTCACCTGCGGCACCAAGATGCGTCGCTCGGGTTCCTGCTACATCTGCGAGGGCTGCGGCTCCACCAGCGGTTGCAGCTGAGCCTCACCTTCGCCGGCAAAGTGGACCCAAACCGTCGAGGACGACGGTTTGGGTCCACTTTGCGAAGGGATGGTCAGGCGTCGGGCGTCTCGTCCTCGTCAGGCTCGGTGACCGCGAGCGAGATCCACGACGTCGTCACCGGCGGCGCGGGAGTCGACGCGTGCGGGGCCGGACGGCTGCCGGGCTCGTTGGGGCGCACCGGCTCACCCATCGCGGCCTTCAGGGCCTGGGCGATCGCGTTGCCGGCGGCGGGGTCGTACTTGCGGATCTCGGCCATGCCGAAAGACTAGGCCACCGAGCTGTCATCGGGCTGTGCGGACGGCGTTCGGCGGCGGCTCCGAAGTTGCCAGACCACGTACCCGGCGATGGCCGCCGCCACCACCACGACCACGCCGATCGCGAGCGCAGGGGAGAGCTGGAACAGCCGTCCGAACAGGTCGACGCCCACCGAGCCGAGCGTGGCGTACAGGAAGGCCCACGCGACCGACCCGATCGTGACCGCCGGCAGGTAGTGCCGCAGCTTCATCGTGGTCACCCCGGCGGCGAGGTTGGCGAGCGTCTGGAAGCCGATCGTCAGGAACGACAGCGCGATCACCGGGGGTCCGAAGCGGTCGATGCGCTCGGTCGCCTTCAGGTAGCCGGGGGAGTCGAGCAGCCGCGCCAGCCGGGTGCGGTGCGCTCCGGCCGACCCGAGCCGGCCGAGCCAGTAGGTGCCGTTGGCCCGGAGCATCACGATCACGAAGAGCGTGGCCACGACCGCCGGGAACGGCAGGTTCCAGGTGGTGGGATCCATGGGGCCCTTCGGTGGGTGCGACGCGGAAGCGTCCAGTCTACGGGGCGGTGAGGGTGGTCGCCCGGTGCAGCAGCACCGCCCCCGCCGCGAACGTGAGGACGGCGAGCGCCGAACCCGGGTCGGCCGGGTGCAGGACGGCGCCCAGCTGCCAGATCGCCCAGGTGCCCAGCGCGAACAGTGCGTAGCCCGCCTCCGCGAGCCCGCGCGGTGGCATCCCGGGTCCCGATCGCGGGATGAAGCGCACCTCGACGCGGGCGATGAGCGGCACGACCAGCACCACCACGACCAGCACCACCGCGACCAGCAGCAGCGGGTTCATCAGCACCGGCGCCGCCCACGGCAGCAGCAGCGACAGCCCGACCAACAGCCCGGCCGAGACCACGATGGCCGGGATGTGCCACAGGTAGGCGGTGAGCAGCAGCGCGTTCGCCAGCCGCACCAGCGCAGCGGTGCCCTCGCTGAGCACGGACGCCACCCCGGCGCGCTCCAGCAGGCCCAGCACACACGTCTGGATCAGGCCGAGCGCGACGATCGCCAGCGTGGGCGGCAACAGGTTGGCCACCAGCACGTCCGCCCAGGCCACCGCGGCCGGCGGGTAGCCGAACCACACCACCAGCACCACGATCAGGGCGGCCGACGCCGTGACCAGCCCGACCAGCCGGCCGGCCGACCAGCCGCGGAACCAGCCCCGGTGGTACGCCACCCCCCACTGGTGGGCGAGCGGCCACGCGAAGGCCAGGTTGATCCACTGCAGCCCCAGGTCGCCGGTGACGCGGACGGCGACGTCGACCGCCACCACACCGACGAGCATCGGCACCATCACCCACCCGCCGAAGCGGTCGTGCAACCAGACCGCCAGCGGTGCGGCGGCGAGCAGCAGCTGGTACACCACCGCGAACCACAGCAGCTGGGCGAACTGCCGGCTGAACGCGGACGCGTCCGCCCGTCCCGCCCAGGCAGCGATCGTCCCGGCGAGGGTGAACACCAGCAGGAAGAACGACAGCGGGCCCAGCTGCCGGCTCGCGCGCTTGGTCAGGAACGTCGAGTACGGGCCGCCGGACGCCCGCCAGGTGTCGACGACGACAGCGTTCGCGTAGCCGGCCGCCACGAAGAACAGCGGGATGATCGTCGCCACCCAGCTGACCGCCCACAGCACCGGCCCCGGCGCCCACGGCACCACCCGGACGGCGCCGTCGACCAGCAGCACCTGCCACAGCAGCGCGTGGAACACCACCACGATCACCATCGACCCCACCCGGGCAAGGTCGATCAGGTGGTTGCGTTCGGGCACCGGCACATCGTAGGCACGCCTAGGCTGGTCGCCGTGCAGGCGGCCCTGAGTGGATACCTCACCATCTGGTCGGTGATCGGGGTCGGCTGGCTGGTGGCGCACTTCCGCGTTCTGAACGAGCAGCACCGCCGCATGCTGTCGCGGCTGGCCTTCACGATCGCGTCCCCGGCCCTGTTGTTCACCCTGGTCGCCCGCGCCGACCTCAGCCACCTGTTCAGCGGCACCCTGGTCGTCTCCGCGCTCGCGATCGTCCTCGGCGGCCTGTGCTACCTGCTTGCTGCCCGGGTGCTGTTCGGCCGCGGTGACCTGGCCGGACGCGTGGTCGGCACCCTCTGCTCGATCTACACCAACGCCGGCAACCTGGGCCTGCCGGTCGCCGCGTACGTGCTCGGCGACATGACCTGGATGGCCCCGATCATGCTGATCCAGGTGGGCGTCCTCCAGCCCGCCGCGATGGCCCTGCTCGACCTGGCCGCCGCCCGTACCGAGGGCCGCCGGCTGTCCTGGTCGCGCTACCTCACCCTGCCGTTCCGCAACCCGATCACGGTCGGCACCCTGCTCGGCCTGGCGGTCAACGCGGCGCACCTCGGCGTCCCCGACCTGGTCTGGCAGCCGATCAGCATGGTCGGCCAGCTGGCGGTGCCCGCGATGCTGATCGCGTTCGGCATCTCGCTGCGGCTCGACCCGCTGCCCGGACGCGGCCCGCACGCCCGCGAACTGGCCCTGGTCACGCCGATCAAGGTGCTGCTGCACCCGGCCATCGCGTTCGCCCTCGGCGCCTGGGTGTTCCACCTCCGGCTGCCCGACCTACTGGCGGTCACGGTGATCGCGGCCCTGCCCACCGCGCAGAACATCTACCTGATCGCCAGCCGCTACCACGTGCGCACCCTGCTCGCACGGGACGCGATCTTCGTCTCCACCCTGGCGTCGATCCCGGTGATCGTGGCGGCCTCCACCTGGCTGCGCTGAGCGTGGCCGTGAAGTTCCCACGCGGCACTTCGGCGGTTCCCCCTTCGGCGGCGCCCCAAAAGAGCTAACATTCGCGCGATGAACACCGGCCACTTCACCCGCCTGTCGGGTGAGGAATGCCGTCAGCTCGTCCGCGGGAGCAGCGTCGGCAGGGTCTGCTGGCTGTCCGGCGAGGGCCTCCAGGTGCTGCCCGTCACCTACGCGGTCTCGGGCGAGTTGATCGTCTTCCGCGTCGATCCCGCCTCGGTCCTCGGCGAACTGGCCGGACACGTCCGGGTGGCGTTCGAGGTGGACGACATCGACGTCCCGACCGGCACCGGCTGGAGCGTGCTGGTCCGCGGCGAGGCGGCCGCCTGCACGCCCGAGCAGACCCTGCGGCTGCCGTTGCCGTGGGCCCCGGGCAACCGGACGCTGACCGTGGCCATCACCCCGCTCGCGTACTCCGGTCGAGCCGTCTCGGCCGACCTCCCGAGGAGTTGACATGCTGATTCCCTACGCGGGACCCGCCCGGATCGTCGTCGGCTTCGACGGCTCGGACGACTCCCACCGGGCGCTCGTCTACGGCATCGCCGAGGCGAAGGCGCGGTCCGCCGAGCTCGTGCTGGTGTACGCGGTCGACGACACCGTCCTGAACAGCGCCTGGGGTGTCGTCTTCGACCCCGAGGAGATCAAGCAGGGCGCGGCCGACATGCTGGCCAAGGGCGTCGCCGAGGCCACCGCCGCGGGCCTGGCGCCGAACCGCGTCCGTACCGACGTGGTGCTGGGCAACCCGGCCGCGGCGCTCACCCGGCACAGCGACCAGGCGTCCCTCGTGGTCGTCGGACGGCGCTCCACCGATCCGGGAGAGCGGCTCTTCATCGGCTCGACCTCGGTCGGTGTCGTCGGCGCCGCGCACTGCCCGGTGATCGTGGTGTCGGAGAACGACATCGTCCACGAGGCGCGGACCGGCCTGATCGGGGTCGCGGTCGACACCTCGGCACGCGGTGCGGTCGCGCTGGAGTGGGCGCTCACCGAGTGCCGTGACCACGGCGGCAAGGTGGTCGTGATCAGCGTGTGCCGTGCGCCGCAGGGACGCTGGTTCACCGGCGGACGCCCCACGCCCGAGCAGGAACAGGCCGCGATCGACGTCACCCGCGCGCGCATGACCGACATGGTCTCCGAGATCACTGAGGACTTCCCCGAGGTCGACGTCACCCTCGAGGTGCAGTACGGCAGCCCGCTGGACATCCTGACCGCCCGCACCGAGGAACTCGACCTGCTGGTGCTCGAGGTGCACGCGTCCTTCCCGACCTATTCGGTGGGCGGGTTGATCCGCGGCCTGCTCAGCCACGGACGCTGCCCGATCGGCGTGATCCGGCCCAAGGACAGCCACGGGTCCTGACGGACCGTAATATGGGCCGGCTATGACCGAGCCGACCATCGCCTTCGACGAGGCGCTGCCGATCACCGCCCACGTGGGCGAGATCAGCGACGCCCTGCGCACCCACCAGGTGGTGGTCGTGGCGGGGGAGACCGGTTCGGGCAAGACCACGCAGCTGCCCAAGATCTGCCTGCTCGCCGGACGCCGGCGCATCGGCCACACCCAGCCCCGCCGGATCGCCGCCCGCAGCGTCGCGTCCCGGATGGCCGAGGAGCTGGGGGAGGAGCTCGGCGAGACCGTCGGCTTCCAGGTGCGGTTCTCGTCCCAGCGCAGCCGGGCCACCCGGGTGAAGGTGATGACCGACGGCATCCTGCTCGCCGAGATCTCGCACGACCGCGACCTGCGCCGCTACGACACGATCATCATCGACGAGGCGCACGAGCGCAGCCTGAACATCGACTTCCTGCTCGGGTACCTCAAGCAGCTGCTGCCGCGTCGACCCGACCTGAAGGTGATCATCACCTCCGCGACCATCGACACCGCCCGGTTCGCCGAACACTTCGACGACGCCCCGGTGATCGAGGTGTCCGGACGCACCTACCCGGTCGAGGTGCGGTACCGGCCGGTCGCCGGCTCGGCCGCCGACCGCGACCGCGACCAGGTGGACGCCATCTGCGACGCCGTCACCGAATTGAGCTCGCGCCTGGACGGCGACATCCTGGTGTTCCTGTCCGGCGAGCGCGAGATCAGGGACGCCGCCGAGGCCATCAACGGCCTCGGCCTGCGGTTCACCGAGGTGGTGCCGCTGTACGCGCGCCTGTCCGCCGCCGAGCAGCACCGGGTCTTCGCCCCGCACACCGGACGGCGGATCGTGCTGGCCACGAACGTCGCCGAGACCTCGCTGACCGTGCCCGGGATCCGGTACGTCATCGACCCCGGCTTCGCCCGCATCTCCCGGTACTCGGCCCGTACCAAGGTGCAGCGGCTGCCGATCGAGCCCATCTCGCAGGCCTCGGCCAACCAGCGCGCCGGCCGCTGCGGGCGGCTGGGTCCGGGCGTGTGCATCCGCCTCTACAGCGAGGAGGACTACGCCTCCCGTCCGGAGTTCACCCAGCCGGAGATCCTGCGCACCAACCTGGCCTCGGTGATCCTCGGAATGGCGGACGCCGGCTTGGGCGACATCACCCGGTTCCCGTTCGTCGAACCGCCCGACGCCGGCCAGGTGCGCGACGGCCTGCGGCTGCTCACCGAACTGGCGGCGATCGAACTCGGCAAGGGCCGGACGCCGCACGGCACCGTCCGGCTGACGCCGGTGGGACGCAGCCTCGCCCGGCTGCCCGTCGACCCGCGCCTGGGCCGGATGCTGGTGGAGGCCGACCGCCAGGGCTGCCTGCGCGAGGTGCTGCCGATCGTGGCCGGGATCGCGATCCCCGACGTCCGCGAGCGCCCGGCCGAGGAGACCGCGAAGGCCGATGCCGCCCACAAGCGTTTCTGGGCTCCGCTGGGCGGCGCGGCCGAGGCCACCCCGGACGGCTCCGACATCGCCGCGCTGTGGCGGCTGTGGACCTACCTGCGCGACCAGCGGCGTGAGCTGTCCGGCAACGCGTTCCGCCGCATGTGCCGCGCGGAGTACCTCAACTTCCTGCGCGTCCGGGAGTGGCAGGACCTGCACGCCCAGCTGCGCGAGGCGTGCACCGAGCTCGGCTTGCACCGCAACGACGCCCCGGCCGGGCTCGACCGCGTCCACACCGCCGTGCTGGCCGGGTTGCTCTCCCACGTCGGGCTGATCGACCTGGCCAGCCAGGCCAAGCCGGCCCGGGGCAGGCGGCGCGGGCCGGGCGAGTACCTGGGGGCGAGGGGAGCGCGGTTCGCGATCAACCCCGGCTCCAGCGCCGCCGCGACCAACCCGCCGCTGGTCATGGCGGTCGAGCTGGTCGAGACCTCCCGGCTGTGGGCGCGCACCGTCGCGCCGATCGAGGCCGCCTGGGTCGAGACGGTCGGCGGCCACCTGCTCAAGCACACCTACGCCGAGCCGCACTGGTCGGCGAAGGGCGGCCAGTGCGTGGCCTACGAGCGGGTGACGCTGCTCGGCGTCCCGATCATCGCCGAACGGCTGGTCAGTTACGCCCGGATCGACCCGGTGGTGGCGCGCGAGGTGTTCATCACCTCGGCGCTGGTGGAGGGCCAGTGGCGCACCCGGCACCACTTCTGGGCCCGCAACCAGGCGGTGCGCGCCGAGGCCGAGCAGCTCGCCGACCGCAACCGGCGCCGCGACCTGCTGCTCGACGACGCCTCGATCGCGGCGTTCTACGCCGCCCGCATCCCCGACGACATCGTCACGGTGGCGCACTTCGACCGGTGGTGGCGCGACGCCCGGCGCCGCGACGAACACCTGCTCGACCTCACCCTCGCCGACCTGGTCGCGCCCGAGGCCGACCTGCGGACCGACGACTACCCCGACCGCTGGACGGCCGCCGGCCAGGAACTGGACGTCGACTACGCCTTCGACCCCGGCAGTGGGCACGACGGCGTCACCGTGACGGTCCCGCTGGCGCTGCTCACCCGGTTGGGACCCGCGCCGTTCACCTGGCAGGTGCCGGGCCTGCGCGCGGACGTGGCCACCGAGCTGATCCGCGGCCTGCCCAAGACGCTGCGCACCCGGCTGGTGCCCGCACCGGACACCGCACGGCGTGCGCTGGCGTGGCTCGAGGAGCACCCGGGCCCTGACGACGAGCCGTTGTGGACGGGGCTCGGACGAGCCGTGCTGGCGCTCACCGGCGTCCCCGTGCCCGACGAGGCGTGGCAGCCGGACGCGGTCCCCGACCACCTGCGGGTGCGGTTCCGGGTGGTCAGCGACGGCGCCCAGCCGGTGGTCGGACGCGACCTGGCCGCGCTGGCCGACCAGCTGGCGCCCCGCGTGGCCAAGACGTTGAACACGGCGGCCAGCCACCTCACCCACTCCGGGGCGAGGACGTGGGAGTTCGGCGTGCTGCCGCGGCGCATCGAGCAGCCGATGCCCGGCTTCCCCGCGCTGGTCGACCGCCTGGAGGCGGTCGGGGTGCAGGTGTTCGCCGACGAGGCGGCGGCGACCCGCGCGCACCGCGACGGCCTGCGGCGACTGGTCGTGCTGACCACCGTCGATCCCACCCGCTCGGTGGTGTCGCGGATGTCGAACCCCGTCAAACTCGCGCTGGCGACGTCGCCGTACCCGGACGTGCCGGCGCTGCTGGCCGACGCCCGGCTGAAGGCGGTCGGCGACCTCGCCGACGCGGTGGGCGGCCTGACCGACGTCCGGGACGCGGCCGCGTTCGAGCGGCTGGCGAACCTGGTGCGGGCCGACGCGGCCGCGGCCATGCAGGACGCGGTGACGCGGACGGGTGAGATCCTCCAGCTCGCCGGCGAGGTACGGCGCAAGCTGCCCGGGGTGCCCGCACCGACCGCCGAGGACGTGTCCGAACAGCTCGCCGGGCTGCTGTACCGCGGCTTCATCGCGGCCACCCCGGCGTCGGCCTGGCAGCGGCTGCCGACCTACCTGAAGGCGATCCTGCGACGGCTGGAGGCCGCCACCAGCAATCCCCGCCATGAGGCCGAGGGGCGTGCGGTCATCGGGGAGCTGGAGGACGAGTACGCCCGGCTGTGCGCGCGCTACCCGGCCGGCCCGTTGCCGACGCCGGTCGCGCAGGTGGGCTGGTTGCTGGAGGAGCTCCGGGTGGGACTGTTCGCCCAGGCGCTCGGCACCGCGGTGCCGGTGTCGGCGAAACGGGTCCGCACCGCGATGGCCGCGGCGGCCGGTTCAGGCTGAGAATTGCGGCGCGGCCCCTGCTCGAAAGCGGGGGCCGCGCTGGAGTGGGAACGCCGGTCCGGGAGGGGGGAAACGGTGCGGCGGTCCCACACCTACCGCCTGCGAGGTTGGCTCAAACGCTCGCGAGGTGGAGGCGGTGCTGCAACCGGCGGGTCAGGGTGCCGGGCAGGGCGGTACGGCGCTCAGGCTCCTCCAGGATCGGACGGATGGAGGACTGGCGAGCGGCTTCGAGTTCTTCGATGAGCCGCTGATGGTCACGGTCAATCACGCGGTAGCTCAACATGGGTAAATCTTCTCAAGTTTGTTTATTCGCCACAAGCTGAGTATCCCGAACGATCGTTCGCTCATGCCGTACAGTTGTGGCCGTGCTCGACCTCAACCGTCTCCGCATCCTCAGAGCCGTGGTCTCCAGCGGCTCGGTCAACGACACCGCGCGCCGCCTGGGCCTCACACCGTCCACCGTGAGCCAGCACGTGCACACCCTCGAACGGGAGGTGGGCTTCCCGCTGGTGGAGCGGGTCGGACGCGGTATCCAGCCCACGCCGGCCGCCATCGAGCTCGCCAAGGCCAGCAGTGAGGCGCTGCAGGCGATGGCACGGCTGGACGCGCGAGCGCGCGACCTGCGGGAGGGTGCGACCGACAAGCTGACGATGCGGACGTTCGCGTCCGCCGCCTACACGTGGGTGCCGGAGGTCGCGCGGACGCTGCGCCAGGAGTTCCCCGGGCTGACGCTGGAACTGTCGATCAACGAGACCGACAGCGCGGAGGACGCCGGCAAGGCCGACATCGAGGTGCACACCGAGGTGCCGTCCGACCACCCCCGCGTGCCGCCGTCCTACCGGCGCGTCGAACTGGGCCTGGACAAGTTCCTGATGGCGCTGCCGCACGACCACCCGCTGGCCGGGGCCGGCGAGATCGACCTGGCCGAGTTCAGCGAGGACGACTGGGTGCAGTACGACTTCCGCGACGAGATCGCCACCCGGCTGTCGGCCGACGCCTGTGCGGGCGCCGGCTTCACCCCGCGGTTCGTGGTGCGTGCGCAGGACCACGTGACCGGGCTGGCGTTCGTCGCCGCCGGGGTCGGGATCGCGCTCGTCCCGGGGCTGGCGCTGGGCTGGTCGGGGTTCGAGGTGGCCTATGTCCGCCCCACCAACCCGACGCCGTACCGGCGCATCGTGGCCCTGGTGCGCGACAGCGTCCGCACGAACCCGGCGGCCACGCGCACCATCGAGCTCCTGTCCGGCCTGGGCGCGCAGCTGAACGAGTTCGCCCCGTCCTGAGGCGACCCGGCGGCGCGTCAGCCCACAGCGCAATGCCCGGGGTGCGAGGGTGCCCCGGGGTACAGTGGCCGGGTGCTCGATCCGCGGTTGCTCTACACCTTCAACCCCGAACTGTGGGCCTCGGTTCGGGGCACCAGTCCTGCCCTGATCCACCTTCTCGACGGCTACATCGACGCCGGCTCGGTGAGCCACAGCGCGGGGCGCTACCTCCTCGAGGTGTGCGAGCACGAGGTCCTGGTGGAGTTCGACCACGACCAGCTGCACGACTACCGCTCCCGCCGCCCGCAGATGGTGTTCGACACCAACCAGTGGGTGTCGATGACCGACTACTCACTGGTGATCCACCGGCTGCTGGACGCCAGTGGCAAGCCGTTCCTGCTGTTCACCGGCCCCGAGCCCGACACGCAGTGGAACCGCGCCTCGGCGGCCGTCCTCGGCATCGCCGAGCGGCTGGAGGTGTCCCGGCTGATGACGGTGGCCGGCGTCCCGATGGCCGTGCCCCACACCCGTCCGACGCTGGTCACCGCCCACGCCACCGACCCCGAGACGGTCAGCGGCAACCCGATGTGGATCGACCGCGTCCAGCTGCCCGGCAGCTTCTCCCACGTGCTGGAGTACCGGGCCGGGCAGGCCGGGATGCTCGCGCAGGGGTTCGTCGCCCACGTGCCGCACTACCTCGCGCAGACCGCGTTCCCGCAGGCCACCGAGGCGGTGCTGCGCCGGATGGCCGCGGCCGCCGACCTCGACCTGCCGCTCGACGAGCTCGGTGAGCGGATCGCCGCCAACCTGGCGGGCATCGACTCCGAGACCGCCGAGGACGCCGACTTCCCGGCGGTCGTGCAGGCGCTGGAGGAGCAGTACGACCGGCTGAGCGACAGCGGGGCGGCCTCGGTGCCGAGCGCGGAGGAGATCGGTGCCGCGGTCGAGCAGTTCCTCGCCGAGCAGGACCCGCCGACCGACTTCCGGCGCTAGCGGTGCCGCAGTCGGTCGACGAGCTGATCGGTCTCCTCGAGCTCGAACGCACGGGCGAGGACACCTTCTCCGGGCAGGACGCCGGCTCGGCGCGGCAGCGGGTTTTCGGCGGCCAGGTGCTCGCCCAGGCCCTGCTGGCCGGCTACGCGACGGTTCCCGCCGGACGGGTCGCCCACTCCCTCGGCGCCTACTTCCTGCGGGCCGGGGTCGCCGGCACCCCGATCCGCTACGTCGTCGAGACCACCAGGGACGGCGCGAACTTCTCGGCCCGCCGGGTGGTCGCCGACCAGGGCGGACGCGTGATCTTCACCATGGTCGCCTCGTTCCACGAGCTCGAGGCGGGCCTGGACCACGCCGACGCGACGCCGGTCGACGTCCCGGCGCCGCAGGACTGCCCGCCGCTGGCCGAGGTGCTGGGCGCCCGCTCCCGCCGGGCGGCGGAGGCGTGGCGCCAGGAGTGGGGAGCGCTGGAGACCCGGTTCGCCTCCGACACCTCGACGCTGGACGGCGACGGCCGCCGCGACGCCGCGATGAAGGTCTGGGTGCGGGCGGAGAGCGCGCTGCCCGACGACCCGCAGCTGCACCAGGCCGTGCTGGCCTACCTCAGCGACCTCACCCTGCTCGCGGTCTCCACGGTGTCGCACCCGGTGGAGTTCGGCGGGCCGAACATGCAGGTCGCCTCGATCGACCACTCGATGTGGTTCCACCGTCCGGCCCGGGCCGACGAGTGGCTGCTGTACGACCAGGTGTCGCCCTCGGCGTCCGCCGGGCTGGGGTTCAGCTTCGGCCGGCTGTTCTCCGGCGGACGGCTGGCCGCCTCCTGCGCGCAGGAGGGCCTGATCCGGCTGCTCGACCACTGACGCGGGCCCGCGTCCGGGCGCCGAAAAGCCCCAGGCCGCGACCTGGGGCTTTCGGCGGAACGGAGCGACGCGGCCGGAGCTCAGGCGGCCTCGGCGTCTCCCCGCAGCTTCGAGATGGCGTGACGCTCGATCTGGCGGACACGTTCGGCGGTGATGCCCCAGATCGCGGCGATGTCGGCCAGCTTGGCCTGGCGGCCGTCGAGCAGGCCGTAGCGGCGGCGCACCACGTCGGCGGAGCGCTCGTCGAGGCTGGAGAGCATCGCGTCCAGGCGGGCGCGGTCCTCGGCGTCCAGCACGACCTCGTCGGGGCCGGGCGACATCTCGCGGGCGAGCAGGTCGCCCAGGGCGGTGTCGCCGTCCTCCTCGACGGGGGCGTCGAGGCTGACGTGGTCGCGGGAGAGGCGCAGCAGGTCGATCACCTGTTCCTCGGACACCCCGAGCTCGGTCGCGATCTCGACCAGTTCGGGCTCACGACCGAAGCGGCGCTCCAGGGTGCGGCGCACCGCGGAGACCTGGTTGACCTGCTCGGCGACGTGGACGGGGAGCCGGACGATGCGACCCTGCTGGGCGATGCCGCGGGAGATCGACTGGCGCACCCACCAGGTGGCGTACGTGGAGAACTTGAAGCCCTTGGTGTAGTCGAACTTCTCGACCGCACGGATCAGGCCGGTGTTGCCCTCCTGGACGAGGTCGAGCAGCGGCATCTGCGCACGGCCGTACTTGCGGGCGACCGACACCACCAGGCGGAGGTTCGCGGTGATGAAGCGCTGCATGGCCGCCTCCCCCTCGGCCGCGATGGTCTCGAGTTCGTCGCGGGTCGCGCGGACGTGCCGCAGCGACTCCTCGGAGGATTCCAGCGTGTCGTCGAGGACGGCCTGGGCGTACCGACCGGCTTCGATCAGCTTCGCCAGCTGGACCTCTTCCTCGGCCGTCAACAGGGGCGTCTTGGCGATGCCGTCGAGGTACAACCCGACCGCGTCCTTACCGTCGATGCCATCCGTGCTACGGATCCGATGTGCAGTGGAGATCACGTGCTTCCCTTTCGCTCGTCATCAGTACAACGTGCGAGGGGGGCGGTTTTCTGCCCCGGACACCCCTGACCATCCCCGGAGAGCAGCCGTAGGGGGCAGATTCAGACCACGGTCGTACGCAACCCCTTACCCAGGGCCCTCCTGCGGCGCACCGCTGGGACGAGGCGAGGTCGCATCGATCATCCAGGCCACCTCGAACGCGGCGTCGCGCCAGGCCGAATACCGTCCCGAACTGCCGCCGTGACCGGCGGTGAGTTCGGTGCGCAGCAGCACCGGTCGCCGCGAGCCGGAGTCGTGGCGCAACCGGGCGACCCACTTCGCCGGCTCGGTGACCTCCACCCGGGTGTCGTTGAGGCTGGCGGTCACCAGGATCGCCGGGTACTGCCCGGCCCGGACGTTCTCGTAGGGGGAGTAGCCGCGCATCCGGGCGTACGCCTCGGCGTCGTGGAGCGGGTCGCCCCACTCCTCCCACTCGCTCACCGTCAGCGGGAGTTCCGGGTTGAGCATGGTGGTGAGGGCATCGACGAACGGGACGGCGGCGTGGACGGCACCGAAGGCGTCCGGGGCCAGGTTGACCGCGGCCCCGATCAGGAGGCCGCCGGCGCTGCCGCCCTCGGCGACCAGGCGGGGGACCGAGGTGTACCTGCGGGCCACCAGGTGCCGGGCGCAGGCGATGAAGTCGGTGAACGTGTTCTGCTTGGCGGCCAGCTTGCCGCCCTCGTACCAGGCGCGGCCGAGCTCGCCGCCGCCGCGGACGTGGGCGATCGCGTGCACGTAGCCGCGGTCGAGCAGGCTGAGGCGGGCGATCGAGAACGTGGGCGGGATGCTGATCTCGTAGGCGCCGTAGCCGTACAGCAGGCAGCCGGCGCTGCCGTCGAGCGGCAGGTCGCGCCGGTATACCAGCGACAGCGGCACCCGCGTGCCGTCCTCGGCGGTCGCCCACTCCCGGCGCTGCACGTAGTCGGAGGGCCGGTAGGGCCCGTGGTCGGGGTGGTCGAGCACCGGACGCTGTCGCAGGACGGTGCGGCTGCCGTCGGCCAGCGCGTACTCCAGCACCTGGTCGGGGGTGACCATCGACTGGTAGTGCAGCCGGATCCGGTCGGTGTCGGCCTCGTCGCCGTCGTCGGCGTCCACCTGGTAGAGGGGTTCGTCGAAGCCGATCTCCACCTCCGGGCCGGGGTTCCCGTCCGCGTCCCGGTGCCGCAGGGCGACGACCTGGAGGCCCTCGCGACGCAGGCTGAGCACCAGCACCCGGTCGTAGGCGGTCACCCCGAGCAGCCGGACGCCGGGCTCGCCCGCGCGCAGCGTCCGCCACTCCTCGGGCGAGCTGGCGGCGAGCGGGGCCTCGGCGAGCGCGAAGTCGGGGGCGCCGTCGTTGTGGACGATGAACAGCCGGTCGCCGGCGACCTCGACGTCGTACTCGACGTCGTCGCGCCGTGGCGCCACCGAGCGCAGGACGGCGTCCGGATCGGTGGTGTCGAGCAGCCAGGCCTCGGTGCTGGTCTTGCTGGCCGCGGCGACGTGCACCCAGCGATGGTCCCGGGAGGAGTCGACGCCGAGCCAGAAGCGCTCGTCGGCCTCGGTGTACAGCAGTTCGTCGTCGCCGGTCGTGCCGAGCGTGTGGCGCCACAGCCGGTCCGGACGCCAGGCGTCGTCGACGGTGAGGTAGCAGAACGCACCGTTGCCCGCCCAGGTGCCGCCGCCGGCGACCTCCTCGACCTCGTCGGGAAGCAGTTCGCCGGTGAGCAGGTCCAGGAAGTACAGGTGGTAGCGCTCGTCGCCCTCGGTGTCGACCGAGTAGGCCGCGCGGCGTCCGTCCGGGGAGATGTCGAAGCAGCCGAGCGCGAAGAAGTCGTGCCCCTCCGACAACGCCTGGACGTCCAGCAGGAGGTGCTCGCCCGCCGGGACGTCGGCGTCCGGGTCGGGCATGGCGTCGCGCCCGGTGGCCGGGCAGCGATAGAGGCTGGCGTAGTCCAGGCCCTCGGTGGTGCGGGCGTAGTACCAGAACTCGCCGAGTCCGTCGTGGCGCGCGAAGTCGGGCACGCTCAGGTCGGTCTGCCTGGTGCGCACCGAGATGTCGTTGAACAGTTCCTCGCGGAGCCCCGCGAGGGGTGCGGTGACCGTCTCGGTCCAGGCGTTCTCGGCCTCCAGGTACGCGAGGAACTCCGGGTCGTCCTTGTGCCGCATCCAGGCGTACGGGTCGACGAAGGTGTCGCCGTGGTGGACGCGGGGCTCGGGACGGCGCGGTGCGACCGGTGGCTCGAGGGGTACAGGCATGACGCCCAGCGTAGGAGTGCCACCACGACTTGGGTGTTCGGTCCGGGCGTGGCACACTGGAACCAGCGAGTATTGACAACACCCGGTTGTTGTGCGCCCTTGAACGCTCTGTTGAGAGGTAAGCCCCGTGTCTCCACGTTCCCGTGCCGCCGCCGTTTCCGCCACCGATGAGGTCGTCGCCGCGACCCCGAAGACCCCGGCGCGCAAGGCCGCCAGCTCCCCGGTGAAGGCGGTCCCGAACCCCGAGAGCAGCTCGCCGGTGACCCCGGACGAGGACACCGAGCCCACCGACGGCGCGCTCGCCGAGGACGCCGACGTCGAACTCGAGGAGGTGACGGTCGAGGAGGTCCTGGAGCCGTCCAACCTGGGCAACGTGAAGTTCGCGCGTGAGGGCGACGACGTCGTCCTCACGGTCGGCGGACAGAAGCGCACCCTCGACGACGTCGACGAGTCCGACTTCGAGCCGGCCGAGGCCGCCAAGACCGAGCAGGAGTTGAGCGAGGACCAGGGCTTCAGCCTGTCCGACGCCGACGACGCCGACGAGCCCGAGCAGCAGGTCATGGCCGCCGGCGCCACCGCCGACCCGGTCAAGGACTACCTGAAGCAGATCGGCAAGGTCGCCCTGCTGAACGCCGAGCAGGAGGTGCAGCTGGCCAAGCGCATCGAGGCCGGCCTGTTCGCCGAGGAGACCGTCAACGAGGGCAGCGTGCCCGGCGACCAGGACGACCTGGAATGGATCGCCGAGGACGGCCGCCGCGCCAAGAACCACCTGCTGGAGGCGAACCTCCGCCTGGTCGTCTCGCTGGCCAAGCGGTACACCGGTCGCGGCATGCTGTTCCTGGACCTGATCCAGGAGGGCAACCTCGGCCTGATCCGTGCGGTCGAGAAGTTCGACTACACCAAGGGCTACAAGTTCTCCACGTACGCGACGTGGTGGATCAAGCAGGCGATCACCCGCGCCATGGCCGACCAGGCCCGCACGATCCGTATCCCGGTGCACATGGTGGAGGTCATCAACAAGCTGGCCCGCGTGCAGCGGCAGATGCTCCAGGACCTCGGTCGCGAGCCAACCCCGGAGGAGCTGGCCCGCGAGCTGGACATGACCCCGGAGAAGGTCGTGGAGGTGCAGAAGTACGGCCGCGAGCCGATCTCGCTGCACACCCCGCTGGGCGAGGACGGCGATTCGGAGTTCGGCGACCTGATCGAGGACTCCGAGGCCGTCGTGCCGGCGGAGGCGGTCAACTTCACGCTGCTCCAGGAGCAGCTGCACGACGTGCTGGACACGCTCTCCGAGCGTGAGGCCGGCGTGGTCAGCATGCGCTTCGGCCTCACCGACGGCCAGCCCAAGACGCTGGACGAGATCGGCAAGGTCTACGGCGTGACCCGCGAGCGGATCCGCCAGATCGAGTCCAAGACCATGAGCAAGCTGCGCCACCCGTCCCGCTCCCAGGTGCTGCGCGACTACCTCGACTGACCAGTTGGGCTCAGACCGCGTGGACGAACTCGCTGACCTGGCGCAGGTCGTCGACGACGGGGACGCCGAGGCCGGCGAGGTGCTCGCGGGCGTGGTGGCCGCCGCTGAACAGGACGCAGCGCGCGCCGAGCGCGTCCGCGATCTCGAAGTCGTGTTCGGAGTCGCCGACGAAGCAGACCTGCTGGGGGTCCACGCCCACCTCCTCCAGCCAGCGGCGGGCGATGCCGGCCTTCGACGCGGCGTAGATGTCCTCGATGCCGTGGGCGCCGTCCAGCCACCGGTCCAGCGACCACGGCCCGAGCTGGGCGAGCAGGTTCTGCTGTTCGGAGGCGGAGATCACAACCTGGCGGACGCTGGTCCCGTGCAGGTCCGCCAGCACCTCGGTCGCCCCGACGTGGAGGCCGCAGGCCACCGACGCCGGGCTGTACAGCTCGAGGTAGCGGCGCGCGGCGGCGTCGAAGTTGCCCTCAGGGGAGACGTCGAAGCCGAGGTCGGCGTAGTACTCGACGATCGGGAAGCGGAAGACCGACCGGTAGGCGGCGACCCCGTCGAGCACCGGCAGGCCGAACTCCACCAGCATCTGGTTGGTGACCTCGACGCAGCACTCGAGGTCGTCCAGGAGGGTGCCGTTCCAGTCCCACACCACATGCGTCGCCATGACTCGCCACCCTAGCCGTACGGTGAACGGGCACTCCAAACCGCTTCCGGGGTCGTAATTCTGAGGCCCGTGCCGAGTGTGGCCAACCGCGTGAGGGTCCGGCTACCTTCGGTGGATGGGAGCCAGGGGGACGGAGCCGGCGACTGCCGACGCGACGCCCGTGGTCGTCCTCACCGGGGTCAACAAGCACTTCGGGACGCTGCACGTCCTCAACGACATCAACCTTGCCGTCGGCAAGGGCGAGGTGGTCGTGGTGCTCGGTCCGTCCGGCTCGGGCAAGTCGACGTTGTGCCGGGCCGTCAACCGCCTGGAGACCATCGATTCGGGGACGATCGCCATCGACGGCGTGCCGCTGCCCGAGGAGGGCAAGGCCCTCGCGCACCTGCGGGCCGATGTCGGCATGGTGTTCCAGTCGTTCAACCTGTTCGCCCACAAGACCGTGCTCGACAATGTCACCCTCGGCCCGATCAAGGTGCGCGGGCTGACGCCGCCCGAGGCCGAGAAGAAGGCCACCGACCTGCTCGACCGCGTGGGCGTGGCCGACCAGGCCGGCAAGTACCCCGCCCAGCTCTCCGGCGGCCAGCAGCAGCGAGTGGCGATCGCCCGGGCGCTGGCCATGGACCCCAAGCTGATGCTGTTCGACGAGCCCACCTCGGCGCTCGACCCCGAGATGATCAACGAGGTGCTGGACGTGATGGTCGCCCTCGCCGGGGCCGGCATGACGATGATCGTCGTGACCCACGAGATGGGGTTCGCCCGCAAGGCCGCCGACCGGGTGGTCTTCATGGCCGCCGGCCAGATCGTCGAGGAGAACTCACCGGAGGAGTTCTTCACCCACCCGCAGACCGACCGGGCGAAGGACTTCCTGAGCAAGATCCTGACGCACTGAACAACCGACCTTCCCTACTTACGAAGAGATTCCTTACGAAGGAGGAGAGATGAAGTTCGGAAAGCCCCTCGGGGCGATCGGCGCCGTGGCGGCGCTGGCCATGAGCCTGTCCGCCTGCGCCGGCAATCCCGCCGGCGGAGACCCCGGTACCGGCGGCAAGGTGATCATCGGCATCAAGTTCGACCAACCCGGCCTCGGCCTGAAGGTGGGTGACAACTACGAGGGCTTCGACGTGGAGGTCGCGAGGTACGTCGCCAAGGACCTGGGCTACACCGAGGTCGAGTTCAAGGAGTCCCCGTCCGCCCAGCGCGAGACCCTGCTCCAGAGCGACCAGGTCAAGATGATCTTCGCCACCTACTCCATCACCGACGACCGCAAGAAGAAGGTGTCGTTCGCCGGGCCGTACTTCATCGCCGGACAGGACCTGCTGGTCAGCGCGTCCAACACCGACATCACCGGACCGGAGACCCTCAACGGGAAGAAGCTGTGCTCGGTCGTCGGCTCCACTTCGGCGAAGAAGATCAAGGACACCATCGCCAACCAGGTGCAGCTCCAGGAGTACGACACCTACTCCAAGTGCGTGGAGGCGCTCGCCTCGGGCAGCATCGACGCGGTCACCACCGACAACGTGATCCTGGCCGGCTTCGCCGCCCAGAGCCAGTACTCCGGCAAGCTGAAGGTGGTCGGCAAGCCGTTCAGCACCGAGCGCTACGGGGTGGGCATCAAGCAGGGCGACACCAAGCTCTGCACGGCGATCAACGCCGCGCTGGAGAAGATGGTCGCGGACGGCTCCTGGAAGAAGGCGCTGGACGCCACCGTCGGACCGTCGGGGTTCACGCCGGACGCGGCCACGAACCCGCCCAAGGCGGACGCCTGCTGACCAGATGAGCGGGATCAGCACGCTGCTGCGTGAGTACGACGTCCTCGGGGCGTTCTGGGTGACCATCCAGCTCACGCTGTGGGGCGCCCTCGGCGCCCTGCTCCTCGGCACCGTTGTGGCCGTCTGCCGGGTGTCCCCGGTGGGCGTGCTGCAACGGGCCGGCACGTGGTTCGTGACGCTGGTGCGCAACACGCCGCTCACGCTGATCGTGGCGCTGTGCGCGCTCGGTGTCTCCAACACGCTGAAGATCAGCCTCGCGCCGCCGGACTCCCCGACTTTCATCGTCGACAACGGCTTCCGCTGGGGGGTGGTCGCGCTGGCGGTCTACCACGCCTCGTTCGTGGCCGAGGCGCTGCGCAGCGGCATCAACACGGTGCCCACCGGGCAGGCCGAGGCGGCCCGCTCGATCGGCCTCGGGTTCGGCGCGACCCTGCGCCACGTCGTGCTCCCGCAGGCGTTCCGCGGGGCGATCGCGCCGCTGGGGAACACGTTGATCGCGCTCACCAAGAACACCACGGTGGTGGCCACGGTCGGGGTGGCGGAGGCCGCGTACCTGATGCGCAACATGATCGAGTTCAACCCGTCCCTGCTGTACTTCATCTTCATCGTGATGGCCGCCGGGTTCGTCGTGCTCACCCTGCCGGTGGGCCTGCTGTTCACCTGGCTGTCGAACCGGCTGGCGGTGCGGCGATGAGCGCCCAGGCGTCGGTCCTGTTCGATGCGCCCGGGCCGCGGGCCCGCGTCCGCTACCGCATCATCGCGGTCGTCGGCGCGATCGTCCTGCTCGCGATGCTGGCGTACTTCGTGGTGCGGCTGGCCGACCCGGCGAACAACCAGCTCACCGCGGAGAAGTGGTTGCCGTTCCTCACCCCGACGGCATGGACGGCCTACCTGCTGCCCGGGCTGCTGGGCACGCTGGTGGCGGCCGCGATCTCGGTCGCGCTGTCGATCGTGTTCGGCCTGCTGCTCGGCATCGGGCGTCTGGTCGAGCAGCGCTGGATCCGGTGGGCGTGCGGGGCGTTCGTGGAGTTCTTCCGCTCGGTGCCGGTGCTGATGATGATGCTGTTCGCGTACTACGCGGGCCTGTACGGGCTGCGCATCTCCGGTACGGCGCTGCCGCTGTTCGGCGTCGTGGTCGGGCTCACGGTCTACAACTCGTGCGTGCTGGCCGAACTCGTCCGCTCCGGGGTGAACGCGCTGCCCGCCGGCCAGCGCGAGTCCGGGCTCGCGATCGGGCTGACCCCGTTGCAGACGCTGACCACGATCCTGCTGCCGCAGGCCATCACCGCCATGCTGCCCTCGATGCTGAGCCAGCTGGTGGTGATCCTGAAGGACTCCGCGCTCGGTTCGATGATCTCCTACCTCGAACTGCTGCGCTCGGGCTCCTACCTGGCCACGGCGTTCGCCAACCTGATCCCGACGCTGATCGTGCTCGCGGTCATCTACATCCTGATCAACTCCGCCCTCACCCGGGTCGCCGGCGCGGTCGAGCAGCGGTTGCGCCGTGGCCCGCGCGGGGTGGTCACCCGGCCGGTCACCGCCGGCTTCGTGCCGGAGCCCGCCGCCGAGCCGGACGTGCCGCCGACGATCATGCCGCCGCGGGACGACCGTCCGGGACGTCGCCGCTGAGGGCTCGTCAGGCCGGGGTGAAGCCGTGCACCCGGCCGAGGAAGGCCAGCGCGTGCTCGGCGGTGGCGATGATGCTCTCGGCGCGGCGGAAGCCGTGGCCCTCCTCGTCGAACCAGACCAGCTCGACCGGCAGGCCGCGGGCCGCGACAGCGGCGGCCATCGCTTCGGCCTGCTCGGGCGGGACGACCCGGTCGAGCCGTCCCTGGAGGATCAGCATCGGGCAGGCCAGCCTGTCGAGGTGGTGGATGGGGGAGCGCTCGCGGTAGGTCTCACGGCCCTCCGGGTAGGGCGCGACCAGCCGTTCGGTGTAGCCCGACTCGAACTTGTGGGTGTCGGCGACGAGGGTCTCCAGGTCGCCGATGCCGTACAGGCTGATGCCGGCGGCGAACACGTCGCTGCTGGTCAGCGCGGCGAGCGTGGTGTAGCCCCCGGCCGACCCGCCCCGGATGCTGAGCCGCTCACCGTCGGCCATCCCGGCCGCGACCAGGGCCAGCGCGCCGTCCACGCAGTCACGGACGTCCGCCACGCCCCACGCTCCGTCGAGGCGCTCCCGGTAGGCGCGTCCGGCACCGGCCGACCCGGAGTAGTTCACGTCGAGGATGCCGATGCCGCGGGAGGTCCAGAACTGGGTGGTGAGCCGGAGGTCGGACTCCGAGAACGCGGTGGGCCCGCCGTGGCTCCAGACCTGCACGGGCGGCAGCTCCTCCTCGGGCGCGCGCACGTCCGGATTGGTCGGCGGGTAGTACCAGGCCTGCACCGGGCCGTCGGGGGAGTCCCAGGTGACCGAGCGGGCCACCGACACCAGCCCCGGGGGCAGGTGGACCTCGGACGCCCGCCGGAGCAGCGTGCTGTCGTTCCCGGCGAGGTCGAGCAGGCGCAGTTCGGCCGGACGGTCGGCGTAGCCGAACAGCGCGACCACGCGGTCGCCGCGGCCGCTGAGCTCGCACCCGACCGCGCCGGTCGGCAGCCCGGCGAGCGAGCCGTCGGCCGGGTCGAGGACGCCCAGGTGGCCGGTCCAGTCGCGCACCCAGGTGCAGGCGATGCGGCCGTCGGGGAGCAGGCTGTACGGGGCGGGATCGGGCGTCCACATCGGCCCGCAGAAGTCCCACGGGTGCGTGTGGACGGGCGTCGACGCCGACCCGTCCCACCGGTGGAAGTTCCAGAAGCCGGACGCGTCGTCGAGGTACAGCAGCGACCCGTCGGCCGCCCACGCGGGGTACAGCACGCTGTTGCCCGGGCCGCCGGCGACCTTTCGGGCCTGCCCGGGTGCGTCCAGCGGGGCCACCCACACATCGCTGGCGTCCCACGGCATGTCCGGCAGCTGCCACTGCACCCAGGCCAGCAGCCCGTCGTCGCGCAGGGCCGGGCTCGCGTAGAAGTCGGCACCGGCGGCGAGGACGCGGCCGCCGTCGGCGTTGTCGGCGTCGAGGTCGAGCGCGACCAGCCGCTGCTCGCAGGCCTGGTCGCTGCGGGTGTGGTCCTCGACGACGGCCAGCACGAGCCGGCGGTCGGGCACCACGACGAGGCACCCGTAGCGCAGCGCGCCCCCGCTGGCCAGCCGGCGGCGTTCGCCGTCCGCCAGCACCCACAGGTCACCGGAGGGGTGGTCGGAGTACACCACGACACCGCCGGCCACCGCCCAGGCGCCGCCGCCGTACTCGTTGATGCTGTTGCGGACGCTGTGCTCGGGCGCCAGCTCGCGGCGCGAGCCGTCGGGCTCCTGCACCCACAGGGCGACCCGTCCGCCCTGCCGGGGGTAGGCCTCGGTCCAGTAGACGCGGTCGTCGTCGACGAGCCCGCGGGACAGTCCGACGGCGGCGGCGGTGAGGTCGGCGGCCGAGATCGGGGACGGCCAGGAACCGTAGGGCAGCGTGGTCATGCGCCCAGCCCCGCGATCTCGGACGCGAAAGCGTCGTGCAGGCGCGGGGAGAACAGGACGAACCGCACCCGCTCGATGCCGGTGCGGGGGTGGGCGGCGACCGCGGCGACCGCGACCCGCGCCGCGGTGGCCGCGTCCCAGCCGTACACGCCGGCGCCGATCGCGGGGAAGGCGACCGTCCGCGCGCCCAGTTCGACGGCGACGTCCAGCGAGCGGGTGTAGCAGGACGCGAGCAACCGTTCGTCGGTCTGGCCGGCGTTGCGGTTCGGTCCGACGGTGTGGATGACCCAGGTGGCCGGCAGATCGCCGGCCTCCGTGGCGACCGCTTCGCCGACCGGCAGGCCGTCCGGCCATTGTGACTTCCGCACCCGGCGGCACGCCTCCAGCAGGCTCGGCCCGGCTGCGGCGTGCAGCGCCCCGTCCACGCCGCCCCCGCCCAGCAGGGTCGAGTTCGCGGCGTTGACGAGCGCGTCCGCCCGTTCGGTGGTCAGGTCTCCGGCGACCGCGTCGATGCTCATGGGTGGAGTATCCCAACCGCGCCGAGGAAACACGAAGGGCCCCGGGAGACCCGGGGCCCTTCGCGAACGCGGTGCGTCAGCTGAGCTTGCTGGTCTCGTCGTGGATCTTCAGCGCCACCTGGCTGAGCTTGTCGGAGTGGGCCTTCGCGTGGTGTGCGCAGAAGAGCAGCTCGCCGCCGGAGTTGAGGGTGACCCGGAGGTAGGCCTGGGCGCCGCAGCGGTCGCAGCGGTCAGCAGCGGTCAGATGTTCGGTAACGGTTGCGGTCATCAGATCTTCCTCCCTGTCTCACCCACACACAGCCTGCGGGTGTTGCACCGGGATCAACGTGACGGCTGTCAGGTTTGTTCCCGGCAGCTCTCAGTGTAGGCAACCGTTCCGACAAACCCCGGCAGCGGCCGACACCGTTACGCAGATGCGATGAACTGTTACCCGTCCGAGATAATCTCGGGCGGTGACGACGACGAAGGCTGCCGAGGGCCGCGACTACGAGGCCAGGCACCTGCTGGTGCTCGAGGGACTGGAGGCGGTCCGCAAGCGCCCGGCCATGTACATCGGGTCCACCGACACCCGCGGGCTGATGCACTGCCTGTGGGAGATCATCGACAACGCGGTCGACGAGGCACTGGCCGGGTTCGGCGAGCGCATCGAGGTGACCCTCGAGCACGACGGCAGCATCCTGGTCTGCGACCGCGCTCGGGGCATCCCCGTCGACATCGAGCCGCGCACCGGGCTGACCGGTGTCGAGGTCGTGTTCACCAAGCTGCACGCCGGCGGCAAGTTCGGGGCCGGCAGCTACAACGCCACCGGCGGCCTGCACGGCGTGGGCGCGTCCGTGGTGAACGCGCTCAGCACCCGGCTGGACGTGGAGGTCGACCGCAACGGCGCCACCCACGCGATGAGCTTCCGCCGCGGCGTGCCCGGCACGTTCGCCGGCGAGGGCCCGGACGCCCCGTTCACCCCGGGCAACGAACTCCGCAAGGTCGGACGCGCCGGCCGCGGCGTCACCGGCACCCGGGTGCGCTACTGGCCGGACCGGCAGATCTTCCTCAAGGACGCCCAGCTCGCGCTGCCGCAGCTGCTGGCGCGCGCCCGGCAGACCAGCTTCCTGGTGCCCGGCCTCGAGCTGGTCGTCACCGACTCCCGGGCGGCCGAGTCGACCGTGGAGGTGTTCAAGCACGACGGCGGCATCTCCGAGTTCTGCGACTTCCTCGCGTCCGACCCGCCGGTGAGCGAGATCCTGCGCCTGCGCGGCACCGACACCTTCACCGAGACCGTGCCGATGCTGGACGACGCCGGCGCCATGACGCCGACCGACGTGGAGCGCACCCTCGACGTCGACATCGCGCTGCGCTGGGGCACCGGCTACGACACCCAGGTGCCGTCGTTCGTCAACATCATCGCCACCCCCAAGGGCGGCACCCACGTGGCCGGCTTCGAACGCGGCCTCACCCGCGCGTTCGCCCGCGGCCTGGACGGCACCCGGCTGCTGAAGGCCGGCGAGGAGATCATCAAGGACGACGCCCTGGAGGGCCTCACCGCCGTGGTCACCGTCCGGCTCGCCGAACCGCAGTTCGAGGGCCAGACCAAGGAGGTGCTGGGGACCCCGCCGGTGACCCGCCTGGTCACGAAGATCGTCGAGACCGAACTGGGCGACTTCCTCACCTCCAGCCGGGCGGCGCTGCGCACGCAGGCGCGGGCGGTCATGGAGAAGGTCGTCGCGGCGTCCCGCACCCGCGTGCAGGCGCGCGCCCACAAGGAGGCGCAGCGCCGCAAGAACGCGCTGGAGTCCTCCACGCTGCCGGCGAAGCTCGCCGACTGCCGCAGCACCGACCTCGACCGCACCGAGCTGTTCATCGTGGAGGGCGACTCCGCCCTCGGCACGGCCAAGCTGGCCCGCGACTCCGAGTACCAGGCCCTGCTGCCGATCCGCGGCAAGATCCTGAACGTCCAGAAGGCCTCGGTCGGCGACATGCTGAAGAACGCCGAGTGCGCGTCCATCATCCAGGTGGTCGGCGCGGGGTCGGGACGCACGTTCGACATCGACGCGGCCCGGTACTCCAAGGTGATCTTCATGGCCGACGCCGACTCCGACGGCGCGCACATCCGCACCCTGCTCGCCACCCTGTTCTTCAAGTACATGCGTCCCCTGGTCGAGGCCGGACGGGTCTACACCGCCGTCCCGCCGCTGCACCGGTTCGAGCTGACCAACCCGCGCAAGGGCCAGGACAAGTACCTGTACACCTACAACGAGGCCGAGTACCGGCGGAAGCTCGCCGAGCTCACCAAGAAGGGCCAGTCGTTCAAGGAGCCGCAGCGCTACAAGGGCCTGGGCGAGATGGACGCGCACGAGCTGTCCGACACCACGATGAACCCGCGGCACCGCACGTTGCGGCGGATCACGGTGGACGACGCGCTGAGCGCGGAGGGCACGTTCGAGAAGCTGATGGGCAACGACGTCGCGCCCCGCAAGGAGTTCCTCATCGAGGGCGTGTACGCGCTGGACGCCGAGCGCATCGACGCCTGAGCGGGGCTCAGCCCCACCAGAAGGTGCCGGCGATCACGCCGTAGAGCCCGATCAGCGCGGCGCCCTCCAGCCAGTTGGAGTGCCCGTCGAACGTGATCAGCACGGCGAGCAGGACGGCCAGCAGCACGGCGACGACCAGCAACGGGGAGAACACCAGCGTCAGGGCGGTGAACCCGAACAGGTTCGAGATGATCACCAGCAACGGCGCGAGCACCAAGGCGATCTGCAACGGGGAGTTGATGATCACCGCGAAGGCGAACTCCGACTGGTTGCGCAGGGCGAGCTGGATGCCGACCACGTTCTCGATCGCGTTGCCGGCGATCGCGACGATCACCAGGCCGGCGAACGCCTGCGAGATGCCGAGGGTGTCCATCGCCGGTTCGAGGGCGGTCACGAACCAGTCCGAGACGAACGCGGCGGCCACGCTCGAGCCGGCCAGCATGGCCAGCGCCACGGCGAGCGGCCAGCGGGGCGCCTCGTGGCTCTTCGCGATGGCCCGGTCGCCCTCGGAGTCCTCGTCACGGCGCAGGGACGCGGGCAGGCTGAGCGCGAACAGCGCGATCAGGATCACCGACGCCAGCACCGACAGCGTGGTCTCGTGCGGCTCGGCGGGGGAGTGGATGAACGCGGCCACCGACGGCATCACCATCGCGGCCACCGAGACGAAGAGCATCACGCCAATGTGCTGCGCGCGCTGGCTGTTGATGCGCTGGGTGCCGTGCTTGAGCCCGCCGACGACGAACGAGAGCCCGAGCACCAGCAGCACGTTGGCCAGGATCGAGCCGATCAGCGCGGCCTGCACGACCGCCACCAGGCCGGCCTTGAGGGCGAACAGGGCGATGAACAGCTCGGGCAGGTTGCCCAGGGCCGACTGCAGGACGCTGGTCGCGCCGGCGCCGAACCGGTCGCCGAGCTGCTCGACCGACCGCCCGACCACGGCGGCGAGCACCGTGACCGCGGCCGCCGAACAGGCGAAGGCGAGCACCTCGCCGCCGCCGACGTAGCGGGTGAGCGCTGCCGCGACGACCGCGGCGGCGGACGCGCCCAGCAGGATCTGGTCGGAGCGGGTGAGCCCGATGGTGGTCATTCGCCCAGTCTGGCAGCGCGAGGCCGCCGCGGCTCAGCAGACCTGGCTGAGCAGGCCCGTGTCGACGTCGTAGTGGAAGCCGCCGACCCGTGCGCGACCCGCGATCAGCGGGTGGGAGGCCAGCAGCTCGACATCGGCGCGGAGGCGTCCGGCCTGGTCGGGGTCGGCGCCGAAGCTGTAGCCGGACGCGTCCACACCGGCGGCGTCGGACACGCGCTGGCGTAGTTCGTCGTCATACGAGGCGGCCATCGCGCACCGGCTGTGCGTCACCACCAGGATGCGGTCCACCTGGAGCAGGTTCACCCCGAGGATGCAGCCGTTCAGGGCGTCCGGGGTGACGTGGCCGCCGGGGGTGCGCAGGATCTTCGCCTCGCCCAGGTACAGCCCGATCATCTCCAGCGGTTGGAGGCGTGAGTCCATGCAGGTGACCACGGCGATGCCGGCGTGGGCGTAGCCGTCGAAGTTGCGGGGGGCGGAGTTGGCGTAGCGCTGGTTCGCCGCGAGCAGGTCGTCGAAGTCGGAGTTCACGCAGTCACCCTAGCGACCGCGCCCGGGCCGTGGTGGTCGTGATCGGTCGCGGCGGCGTGGACGTGTGGCGCGCCACCGTCGTGGGAGTGCGGGGTGGTCGCGTGCACCTCGATCCACTGCGGGCCGTCCAGCGCGATCGCCGCCGCGGGGAAGAGGCCGTTGTCCTCCTTGTCGATGTGGTCGCGGAGGGCGTCCTCGAAGGTCATCATGGCGGCGTCGTCGCCCGGGGTGAGGGCGGCGAGCAGGTCGCCGAGGGTCACGTGCTCGCCGCAGAGCGTGGCGATGTGGCCGGCGTACACCTCGTCCTGGGCCATCACCCGGAACAGGCCGGCCTCCTCCGCGACGGTGTGGGGCCAGAGCAGCTCGGCCACGACGCCACGGGCGGACGCGAGCGCGCCGGGGTCACCGGAGTGCACGGCCGCGCGCAACACGCCGGTCGCATTGATGATCTCCACGTGCTCGGCCATGAACCTGCCGATCACCTCGATCGAGTCGCATCCGCAGTAGCTGCACACCGCTGAACCCCTTTTCCACATGATGACATGTAAAAAATAGCACGACGATGCGAGCCGCCCTCTACGCGCCGGAATCACGCGTGGTAGCGGGAACCGACCGCGGCGATCGGCTGGGCCGCCGACACCCCGGACGCGTCGCGGCGCAGGTCGGGTGCCGGCAGGTCGATCGGGGTGCCGCTGGCGGCCGCGGCGATCGCCGGATCGGCACCCACCCAGGCCAGCAGCAGGCCGTCCTCGCCCTTCAGGAAACGCTGGCAGCGCACACCGCCGGTGGCGCGGCCCTTGCCCGGGTACTCGGCGAGTGGGGTGACCTTGGCACTGCCGGCCTCGGTGCCCGGCAGGGCGGCGGAGGATCCGGCCACGGTGACCACGGAGGAGTCGGCGACCGGGGTGGCGCCGAAGAACACCACCCGCGCGCCACGCTCCAGCTTGATGCCGGCCATGCCGCCGCCCGCGCGTCCCTGCGGACGCACCGCGGATGCCGGGAAGTGCAGCAGCTGGGCGTCGCTGGTGACGAACACGAAGTCGACCAGGTCGTGGGCCAGTTCGAGCGCCCCGACGACCTCGTCGCCGTCGTCGAGCCGGATGATGTCCCACGCGTCCTTGCCGAGGATCTCGGGGTTCACCCGTTTCACCACACCCTGCCGGGTGCCGAGCGCCCAGCCGAAGGTGCCCTCGCCGAGGGTGCCGAGGCCGAGGATGCGCTCGCCCGGATCGAGCGGCAGCAACTCGACCGCCGGGGAGCCGCCCTGGAGGTTCGGTGCGGCCGCGGTCACCGGCACCGACGGCACGTCGATCGCCTGGCCGCGCAGCAGGCGTCCGCGGTTGGTGAGCGCGCAGAACTCGCCGCGCGCGGTCGTCCGCACCGCCGAGCTGATCACGTCGTGGGTGGCCCGCGGCCCGGACGTGGGCAGCGGCTCGTCGTTGTCGGTGCGGGCCAGCAGCCCGGTCGAGGACAGCATCACCCAGCACGGGTCGTCGGCGATCTCCAGGCTCGCACCGTTGGCCTTCGCCGCCTTGGCCGCGGTCACCTGGTTGCCGGCCGAGGCCAGCAGGATCGTGCGCCGCGGCGTCCCGTGGGTGCGGGCCACCTCGTCCAGCTCGTGCGCGGTGACCTCGCGCAGCCGCTGGTCGGAGTCGAGGATGCCCTGGAGGTCGTTGATCGTCAGCCACAGCTTGTCGCGCTCGGCCTCGAGTTCGATCGCGGAGAACTTCGTCAGCCGCCGCAGCTGCATGTCGAGGATGTAGTTGGCCTGCACCTCGGTCAGCTCGAACGCGTCCATCAACCGGGCGCGGGCCTGCGCGCCGTCGTCGGAGGAACGGATGATCGCGATCACGTCGTCGATGTCGACGATGGCGATCAGCAGGCCCTCGACCAGGTGCAGCCGGTCCCTGGCCTTGCCCAACTGGAACGCCGAGCGGCGCCGGATCACCTGGAGCCGGTGGTCGAGGTAGACCTCCAACATCTGCTTCAGCGGCATCGTGTTCGGCTGGCCGTCGACGAGCGCCACGTTGTTGATCGCGAAGGAGTCCTCCAGCTTGGTCAGCCGGTACAGCTCCTCCAGCAGCGCGTCGGGATTGATGCCGTTCTTGACCTCGATCACCAGCCGGGTGCCGTTGGCCAGGTCGGTGAGGTCCTTGATGTCGGCGATCCCGGTGAGCTTCTTGGCCGTGACCAGGGTCTTGACCTGCTCGATGATGCGCTCGGGCCCCACCTGGTAGGGCAGTTCGGTGACCACGATGCCCTTGCGGCGGGCGTGCACCTGCTCGATCCGGGCCGAGGCGCGGACGCGGAAGCTGCCCCGGCCGGTCGTGTAGGCCTCGCGGATGCCGTCCAGGCCGATGATCTTGCCGCCCACGGGAAAGTCGGGACCCGGGACGTAGCGCATCAGCTCGTCGACGTCGGCGTCGGGGTTCCACATCAGGTGCTTGAGCGCCTGGACGACCTCGATCAGGTTGTGCGGGGGGATGTTGGTCGCCATGCCGACCGCGATGCCGGTGCTGCCGTTGACCAGCAGGTTCGGGAACGCGGACGGCAGCACCGTCGGCTCGGACTCCTTGCCGTCGTAGTTCGGGCGGAAGTCGACCGTGTCGGCCTCGATGTCGGCCGTCATCGCCACGGCGGCCGGCGCCATCCGGCACTCGGTGTACCGCATCGCGGCGGGGCCGGAGTCGAGCGAGCCGAAGTTGCCGTGCCCGTCCACCGTCGGCAGCCGCATCGCCCACGGCTGGGCGAGGCGGACCAGGGCGTCGTAGATCGCGGAGTCGCCGTGCGGGTGATAGAGGCCCATCACCTGGCCGACGACGCGCGAGCACTTCACGTGCGACACGTCGGGCCGGATCCGCATCTGGTCCATCGTGTAGAGGATGCGTCGCTGCACGGGCTTCAGTCCGTCCCTGGCGTCCGGGAGGGCGCGGGAGTAGATCACCGAGTAGGCGTACTCGAGGAAGCTGGTCTCCATCTCCTCGGAGACGTCGACGTCGACGATCCGCTCCGCGAAATCGTCCTCGACCGGCGGCTTGGCAACCATCAGTGCTGGGTCTCTCCTTGTTCTCGCGTCAGTCAATCACAGCGGGTCGGCGAGGCCGCGGAGACCCGCCAGCAGGCCGCGTCCGTCCGGCGCCACCACCCAGGGCGTGTCCGCGGCCGCCTCCTGCTCCTCCGGCAGCACGGTCGTGGTGCCGTGGGCGAGCACCTGCTCGGCCGGGGTGAGCTGGCGGATCGCGATCGCCCGTACCCGGTCGGGCGCGACGTGGGCGAAGTTCGCGTAGATCACCGGGTCGTGCTGCCCGTCGTCCCCGACGAGCACCCACGAGATGTGCGGGAAGTCGCGGGTGAGCTGCAGCAGCGTGTCGCCCTTGTGCGCCATGCCCGAACGGAACCAGCCGGTGTTGGTGGGCCCCCAGTCGGTGAGCAGCATCGCGCCGACCGGGTAGCCGTGCCGCTTGAGGAACCGGGACAGGAAGCCGTGGGTGTTCCAGGCGCCGGTGGAGATGTAGATGATCGGTGCGCCGGGGTGCTCGGCGAGCAGGCTGGTGTACATCCGGGCCATCCCGGGGACGGACTGGCGGGCCGACTCGTCGCGGATGAACGAGTTCCAGGCGGCGATCATCGGCCGGGGCAGCCAGGTCGAGATGATCGTGTCGTCGATGTCGGACACCACCCCGAAAGTGGTGTCGTCGGCCACCACGTGGACGTCGGCCAGCGCCACCTTGGATGTGCGGCTCCGCACCTTCACCTGCTGCCAGCCCGCCGGCAGGCCGTGGTGGCGGATGCGTTCGTCGATGTAGCCGCCGCGGTCGGTGGTGACCGTGACCACCTGCTCGCCGACGGTGATCGTCACGGTCGCGCGGACGCAGGCCGCGCTGACGAAGTTGCGGAAGCCGCGGCGCTTGATCAGGTCCTCGGTGGCCTTGCCCAGTCCGCTGCGGGCCCGCTTGGGCACCAGCACGACGCGTCCGAGCACCCGGATGCTCTCGCTGCTGCCGTAGCCGGTGTAGCAGATCACCTTCTCGCGCCAACCCACCGCGCGCAGCACCCCCTCGATCCGGCGGTCGAGGAACTCCTCGACGCGTGCGGCGATGAAGGGACGGGTGCTCACGGGTCCACACCATAAGGGACGCGGCCCGAATTGGGGGCGAGGCAACCGTTGGTGGGAAGATGGCAGCCATGACGTCTCGTCCTGCGCTGCACCTGCCGCCGGGCCTGCGGGCGGAGATCCACGCCTGCGGCTACTTCCCCGAACTGGTCGCGGATGCGGTGTCGCTCGCGCTCGGCACCGAGGAACCGGTCGCGCACCTGGTGCACCACGAGGCCACCTTCAACCGCGACGAGATCCAGCGGCACCTGTCGGTGCTGGTGCTCACTCCGTCCCGCCTGATCGTGGGCCACACCGACGAGGGCGACAACCCGGGGGAGCCCAACCAGGCGCTGACCACCACCGAGTCGGTGGCGCTGAAGGAGGTGAACTCGGTGGCGCTCAGCCAGGTGGTGTCGCACCCCGAGCGCTACGGTTCCCGGCGCGCCACGATCGCCGAGGCGTGGCTGACCATCTCCTGGGGCACGATGCGCCGCATCGACCTGGAGCCCGCCCACTGCGCGGATCCCGAGTGCGAGGCCGACCACGGCCTGACCGGGTCGCTGGCCGGGGACGACCTGACGGTGCGGATCAGCGCCGCCGGCGACGGTGAGGCCAAGGTCTCCCAGCTGGTGTCGTTCGCGACCGCGCTCCAGCAGGCGACCGGCAGCCGGGGGTGACGCCCGAGCAGCTGCTGCCCCGGTACGGGCACTCGACGCTGGCCGACCTGCTGCCGAGCCTCGGCGCCCACCTCGGTGTGCCGGGTGCGACCGACGTGCTGGGCGTCGCGGCGTCCGACCGCTACCTGGTGGTGCTGGTGGACGGGCTGGGGGCGCTGCAGCTCGCCGAGTACGCGGAGCAGGCGCCGTTCCTGGCCTCGATCGACGGGCGGGGCATCACGTCCGGCGTCCCGAGCACGACCGCGACCTCGATCTCCAGCCTCGGCACCGGCCTGGTGCCGGGCCGCCACGGCATCGCGGGCTACTCGTTCTGGTACCCGCCGTCGCACCACGTGCTGCAGACGCTGCGGTGGCCGGCCTCGATCGACGGACTGGACGTGCAGCCCCAGCTGACCTACTTCGAACGGCTCGAGCGGGCCGGCGTCCGGACGGCGGCGATCGCGCCCGCGCACTTCGCCGGCAGCGGCCTCACCACGGCCGCGCTGCGCGGGCCGTCCTTCCTGCCGGTGACCGACGAGTCCGACCGCGACCGTCGGGTCGCGCTGGCGATCCAGGCCACCACGGCGGGGGAGCGGACGGTCGGCTACTTCTACGAGCGTCAGCTCGACCACGCCGGCCACGAGCACGGCCTCGGCTCGCCGGCGTGGCTGCGCGAACTGGCCGCGATCGACGCGCTGGTCGCGCGGCTGCGGGACGAGCTGCCCGGCGACGTGCGGCTGGTGATCACCGGCGACCACGGCATGGTGAACGTGCCGCACGGCAGCCGGGTGATCGTCGAGGACGTGCCCGGCCTGATGGCGGGGGTCTACGCGTTCGCGGGCGAGGGCCGCCTGCGCCAGCTGATGGCGCGCAACCCCGAGGTGGTGGCGGACCGGTGGCGCGACCTGCTCGGCGACCGGGCCTGGGTGCGGACCCGGGAGGAGGCCATCGCCGAGGGCTGGTTCGGCGACGTGGCGCCCCGCCTGGCCGGCCGGTTCGGCGACGTGCTGGTCGCGATGGCCGACGACGGCGCGGTGCTGAGCCGCAAGCTCGCGCGCGAGCTCACGCTGGTCGGCATGCACGGGTCGCTCACCCCGGCCGAGATGACCGTCCCGCTGCTCCAGGCCTGAGCCCGTGCCGCCCAGGTCGCCGCTGCCCCCGCGGGACGGGCTGGACGCGGCCCGCGTCCGCACCCCCGACCGCGACCCGGACGCCGAGCCGCCGTGGGCGACGATGCGCGACTTCCTGCTGGACCGGTTCCCGGCGGTGGTGCCGGTCGAGCAGATGCTGGCCGACGGCGCGTTCGTGGACCGGGACGGACGCCCGTGGACGGGCGCCGAGCCCTACCGGCCGCACACCTTCCTGTGGTTCCACCGGCAGCTGGTGGCCGAACCGGTCGTCCCGTTCGAGATCGAGGTGCTGCACGCCGACGAGCGCATCGTGGTGGTCGACAAGCCGCACTTCCTCGCCACCACGCCGCGCGGCACGCACGTCACGCAGACCGTGCTGGTGCGGCTGCGCGCGTCCCTGGGCCTGCCCGCCCTCGCCCCCGCGCACCGGCTCGACCGGCTGACCGCCGGGGTGCTGGTGCTCACCGCCGACCCGGCCCACCGGGCCGCCTACGCCGGGGTGTTCCAGGAGCGCGCGGCGCACAAGACCTACGAGGCGCTGGCCGGGTTCGACCCGGGCCTCGCGTTTCCGCTGCGGGTGCGCAACCGCATCGAGAAGCGGCGGGGCCACCTGCAGGCCGAGGTGGTGGCGGGGGAGCCGAACGCCGAGACCCTCCTGGAGCTGGTCGAGCAGCGCGGCCGGTACGCCCGCTACCGGCTCACCCCGGTCACCGGACGCACCCACCAGCTGCGCGTGCACCTGGCCGGGCTGGGGCTGCCGATCCTGGGCGACCCGCTCTACCCGGTGGTGCGGGACGTGGCCGCCGACGACTTCTCGACCCCGCTCGCGCTGGTCGCCCGCAGCCTGGCCTTCACCGACCCGGTGGACGGCACGCCCCGGGAGTTCACCAGCCGGTTTGCCCTCGACTGGCCCTCCGGCGCAGAGTGACCCGGTGACGACCACGCCGCCGCTGCGGATCCTGTTCTGCTCGCCGCGGATCCCGAACAACACCGGGGCGACCATGCGCCTGGCGGCCGTGACCGGCGCCGAGCTGCACCTGGCCCGTCCGCTCGGGTTCGACCTCGACGACGCGAAGCTCCGCCGCGCCGGCGTCGACTACCGGGACAAGGCGGCCACGTACGTCCACGATTCGCTGGAGGACGCCTACGCCGCGTTGCTGCCCGCGCGGGTGTTCGCGTTCACCGCGCACGCCGGGCTGCCCTACACCGAGGTCGCGTACGAACCGGGCGACGTGCTGCTGTTCGGCCCCGAACCCACCGGTCTGGACGCCGCCGTGCTGGCCGACCCGCGCGTGACCGCGTCCGTCCGGATCCCGATGCGGGCCGGGATGCGTTCGCTCAACCTGGCCAACGCTGCGGCCATCGCGGTCTACGAGGCCTGGCGCCAACTCGGGCACCCCGGCGCCGGGGCGGGGAGCTACGCCAAGCCCTGATGGGCGGCCCACAGGGCGCCCGCACGGTCGGCGGCCGCGGCGACCAGGGCCCTGAGCCGGGGCTCGTCCGGCACCCGGAATGCCACGTAGCCGGGACGGCCGCCGGCGACCGGACGGCCGTACGCGCGGGCCGCGAGGTGGCCGTCGGGGAGGAGCCGCACGTTGATGGTGCTCAACTCGAACGTCTCTCCGCGCCGGTCCTCCCGCCAGCGCAGTTCCGGGGGGACGGCCAGGTTCAGGGCCAGTGCGGTCACCTCGACCGGGGTCTCGTCAGCGGTGCTCATCGGTTCATTCTCGTTCGGGCACCCCGGAGTCGGAAGAAGTAGGTGTACCCCGATGAGGTGGGACACAATGACGCCCGTGGCTGAACTGACCTTCTTCACCGGGCCGATGGACTGCGGCAAGTCGACCCTGGCGTTGCAGGTGGCCTACACCGAGACCAGCGCGGGGCGGCAGGGCCGGCTGTTCACCATGCTCGACCGGTCCGGCGAGTCGAAGATCACCTCACGGATCGGCCTGACCGCACCCGCGATCGAGGTCGGGCCCGAACTCGACTTCTGGTCCTACGTTGTCGCCGAGCTGACCGGCGGCCACCGCATCGACTTCCTGGTGTGCGACGAGGCGCAGTTCTACACCGGCGAGCACATCGACCAGCTCGCCCGCATCGTCGACGAGCTCCAGATCGACGTGTTCTGCTTCGGCATCCTCACCGACTTCCGCACCCAGCTGTTCCCGGCGTCCCAACGCCTGGTGGAACTTTGCGACCGGATGGAACTGCTCCAGGTGCGTCCGCGGTGCTGGTGCGGCGAGCCGGCCACGCACAACGCACGCACGGTCGACGGGGTGATGGTCACCGAGGGTTCGCAGGTCGTGGTGGGGGACACCGACTCGGCCGAGGTCGCCTACCAGGTGCTGTGCCGTCGCCACCACCGCCGCCGCGTGACCGCGCAGGTGGCTGCCGTGACGCTCAGCCCCGAGCCGCTGCCGTTCGAGCCCGCCTGAGCGGTGCTCAGCGCTTGTTCGGGCCCTTCGGGGAGCCGAACATGATCTCGTCCCAGCTCGGCACGGACGCCCTCTTGCGCTTCGACTTGGCCGGGGCGGCCTCTTCGGCGGGCTCGGACTCGACCAGGGCCGGCTGCTCGGGCTCGGTGATCTCCGGTTCGGTGACCTCCGGCTCGACAGCCACGTCCGCGGGCTCGTCCTCCTCGAGCTCGTCGTCGGGTTCGTCGGCCACCGGCTCGTCGAGCACCGGACGCGCGACCGGCGCGGACGCCGGACGGATCAGCCCGGCGTAGATCTGCACCGAGTCCTCATCGAAGCTCGACAGCATGTCGTAGAGCACGTCGAGGCCGGAATCGGCGGACGGGACGATGTCGTACAGCCCGTCCACCTCGGCCAGCTCGCCCTCGGCGTAGGCGTCGTCGGTCTCGCCGTCCAGTTCGTCCAGGGGCGCGGTGTCGTCGGGGTCCTGCGGCTCGTCGACGCGCGGTTGCACCACCCGCACCAGGGCCAGGTCGTCGTTCAGGTCGACGGTCGGCTCGGCGTCGTCCTCGCGGCGGCGGCGTCCGGGTTGCGGACCGTGGGACGCCGAGTGCAGGCCCAGCAGCCAGCGGGCGTCGTCGTTCTCGGCGATCGAGAAGCGGCTGCCGGCGTCGTAGACGAAGCGGGCCTCGCGGTGCGCCTTGCCGGAGTCGTAGTCGACGCGGATCGCCCACCGGCGTCCCTCGAGCTTCCAGGCGTCCCACACCACGGTGTCGGTGTCGACCCGGCGCGAGGCCAGCCGGTCGGCCACCACCTCGCCCAGCGTGCGGTGCGCGATCGTCTCCGAACCACGACGGACGGGGTGCGACTGCGCCTGACCGGCGACGAACTCGCGCTCGGCCACCACCGGGGCGGCGAAGGGCTCGACCCAGTCGACGCCCATGCCGGCCGCCCGGGCCACGTCCTCGATGGTTTCGCCGGCACGGATGCGTGCCTGGATCTCCCGGGGGGTCAGCGCGCTGTCCATGTAGATCTCCAGGGTGGTGGCCGGTGGCTGCTGGCGCACCGCGTCCCGGCCACTGGCTGCCCGGTCTCGGTGAGTCATCGCCTCACTTCCGCTTTCGTGTCTACGGGTAACCTACCAAGCCGACCCCCCAACCGGTTGTCGGCAGGGCCGCGTTGCCAGCGGTCCCGATCCGGCGGAAGGACGGAAACGGTGCCCGGATGTGATATGACTTCCTCGCACCAGATGCCCTAGAAGGAACCGCCACTACGCGGGCACCGCGGAACGGAGATGGATACCCAGTCATGGCGACCGATTACGACGCCCCTCGCAAGACAGACGAAGAGAGCGAAGACTCGATCGAGGAGCTCAAGACCCGACGGAACGACAAGAACTCCGGAAAGGTCGACGAGGACGAGGTTGAGGCAGCCGAGACTTTCGAGCTGCCCGGGGCCGACCTGTCCCATGAGGAGCTGACCGTCCGGGTCCTGCCCCGGCAGGCCGACGAGTTCACCTGTGCCAGTTGCTTCCTGGTGAAGCACCGCAGCCAGATCGCCGAGGTCCGCAACGGCCTCATCTACTGCGTGGACTGCGCCGGCTGAGCCGGTCCGGTCCCCCGAACGAACAGGGGACGGTTCCCTTCCCGCCCACCCGCGCCCGCGCGATGGGCGAGAAGGGAACCGTCCCCTGTTCGGTCAGATCTTCAGGGTGGTCTTGTTGAAGCTGGGGGCGGGGGTGCCCATCACCTTCGTCCACTGGTCGGCGGCGAAACGGTTGACCAACAGCTGCGACAGGCCGATCCCAATCCCGCTGGCGATCGCCCAGGTCAGCGCGCGGCGCAGCGGCACGTCCGGGTCGTTCGGCTCGGGCGGGGCGTCGCCGGTCGCCAACTCCCACGCGGCGTTGACCGCCTTCGCGGCGAGCACCGTGGTGGCGGCACCGACCAGGCCGGCATAGATGTTCCAGAGCAGCTTCTGCGACGTATTCACATGTCCTCCTGCGGTCATCCTGCCAAGCACCGCTAGCTTGGATCAATGAACTACCGCGAGAGACTCTCCGTTCCGCCCGCCTGGTGGGTCATCGGCATGTTCTTCTCGCTGACCTTCGTCACGGCCGTCGGCTTCTACGCCGGGCCGTGGGTCGCGGTCGTGGCCGGCGTGGTGACCGCCGCCGGTGTCGCCGGCGCCCTGCTGTGGTACGGACGCGTCCTGATCGTCGTGGACGCCGACGGCCTGCACGCCGGCGACGCGCTGCTGGAGTGGCCCTGGGTGGCGGACGTGCAGGCCCTCGACAAGGCGGCCACCCGCCGGCGCCTGGGGCCGGAGGCCGACCATGCCGCGTGGCTGGTGATGCGGGCGTTCGTCCCCGGCTCGGTCGAGGTGACCCTCGACGACCCGGACGACCCGCACCCCTACTGGCTGGTGTCGAGCAGGCATCCCGCGGAGCTGGCGGCGGCCATCGCGCACGCCATCTCGCCGTCCCGGACGTGAGCTTCGCCCCGGCTAGACTGCCGCAATGACTTCGGCCACCCCGGAACGGGTCCGGGTCGGCCTCGCCAGGCTCGACCCGGGGATGCCCGTGCCGCGGTACGCCCACGCCGGCGACGCGGGAGCCGACCTGGCCATCGCCGAGGACTGCGAGCTCGCCCCGGGTGAGCGTCGGCTCGTCGGCACCGGCATCGCGATCGCGCTTCCCGAGGGCTGGGCCGGCTTCGTGCACCCGCGTTCGGGCCTGGCGGCACGCTCCGGCCTCACCATCGTGAACGCCCCCGGTACGGTGGACGCCGGCTACCGCGGCGAGATCCGGGTCTGCCTGCTCAACACCGACACGACCAACCCGGTGCGGCTGGTGCGGGGCGACCTGATCGCCCAGCTGGTGGTGCAGCGGGTGGCGCAGGCCGACTTCGAACTGCTCGACCAACTTCCGGAGAGCTCCCGCGGTGGACGCGGGCACGGCTCGTCCGGAGGGGTCGCGGAATGGGCGGCCGTCCCGGCCGTACTCACAACAACAGAGGTGGACAAGTGATCTTTGGGCGCAAGCGCAAGCCCGTCGACTCCGACCCGGTGGACACCGAGGAGGAGGCTCTCGAGATCGTCGGCGAGGACGCCGACGACGCCGCGGAGGAGGCCGACCTCGAACTCGAGGCCGAGGACGAGCTCGACGACGATGCCGAGGACGAGCTCGACGACGACGCTGACGACGACCTCGATGAGGACGTCGAGGAGGTCGACTGGCGCGCCGACGGGCCCTTCGACTCCGAAGAGGTCGAGTTGGGCGGTGACCACGTCACCCGCATCGATCTCGGTTCGCTGATCATCACCCCGTGGGACGGGTTGGGCCTCCAGCTCCAGGTGAACGAGGCGTCGCAGGCCGTCCAGGCCGTGACCGCGGTGTGGAAGAACTCCGGCCTGGAGGTGGCGCTGTTCGCCGCCCCGGCCAGCGGCGGGCTCGCCGACGAACTGCGCGAGGACGTGGTCGAGGAGGCCGAGCAGGGCGGCGGCAACGCCACCGTGGCCGACGGCCCGTTCGGGGCCGAGGTGCGCCGGGTGCTGCCCCAGGAGGGACCGGGCGGCGAGCAGCTGTTCCACGTCTCGCGGATCTGGTTCGCCGAGGGGCCGCGGTGGCTGCTGCGCGGGACGCTGCTGGGTGAGGCCGCGATCGGTGACGCGGACGCCCCGCTGGTGGCGCCGTTCGCGGAGTTCTTCCGTAATCTGGTGGTGCGTCGCGGCTCGCGTCCCATGGTGCCCGGCGAACTGATCCCGATGAAGCTACCTGAAGGACCCGCGGAGGCCTGAATGGCGAGTAGCAACCCCATCCTGCGCGCGCTGCGCCGCTTCGGCGCCTCGAACGCCGAACTGGAGTCCGAGGCGCGCCAGCGCATCGTCGAGTCGGCCGGCGCAACCATGATCAAGGACCTCCACGACCGGCAATGGGCGCGGCTGCGTGGCAGCATCACGGTGCTGACCATGAAGCCCCGTAGCGGCACCCCCTGGCTGGAGGCGGAGTTCGACGACGGCTCCGGCACGGTCACCCTGATCTGGATGGGACGCCGCGCGATCCACGGCATCGTCGCCGGCCGCGAACTGACGGTCAGCGGACGGGTCTCCTACGTCGACGGCCAGCGCCGCCTGTACAACCCGTACTACGAGCTGATCGCGAGCTGAGGCCCCGTCCGCAAACGCCCCCGAAGTTCACAGACGCCCCCGAAATTTCGGGGGCGTCTGTCAGTTTCGGGGGCGTTTGGGCGGGGAGCGGTGTCGTCAGCCGACTTCGCTGAGGCGCAGGTTGCGGGGCATCAGGTACTGGGCGAGCTCGGGCTCGTAGCTGGGGTCGGAGACGAACAGCAGCTCGTCGTTGGCCTCCAGCGCGGAATCCCGCTCGGGGGCGCGGGCGGCGCCGTCCCGGATGATCGTCACCAGCACCGCGTCGCCGGGCAGGTTCAGGTCGCCGATGCGGGTGCCGACCCGCGGCGAAGCCTCGGGCAGGGTCATCTCGACCAGGTTGGCGTGGCCGCCGCGGAAGCTGAACAGCCGCACCAGGTCGCCGACGGTGACCGCCTCCTCGACCAGGGCGCACATCAGGCGGGGGGTCGAGACGGCCACGTCCACGCCCCACAGCTCGTCGAACATCCACTCGTTGCTGGGATGGTTCACCCGTCCGACGGTGCGCGGGACGCCGAACTCGGTCTTCGCGAGCAGCGTGTGCACCAGGTTGGCCTTGTCGTCGCCGGTCGCGGCGATGGCCACGTCGCAGGTGTCGAGGCTGGCCTCCTCGAGGCTGGCGAGCTCACAGGCGTCGGCGAGCAGCCACTCGGCCTCGGGCACGCTCTCGGGCTTGATGGCGTTGGGGTCGCGGTCGATCAAAAGGATCTGGTGGCCGTTGGCGATCAATTCGCGGGCGATCGAGCGTCCGACGTTGCCGGCTCCGGCGATGGCTACACGCATCAGCTGGTCCTTCCCCTTCAGTGCTCTACCGGCGGGTTGCCCAGGACGTCCTCGACGTCGGCGACCTGTTCGTTGGTGACCGCCGCGTAGGCGAGGTCGCCGTCCTGGAAGACGGTGGTGGCGTTCGGCACGCAGCCCGAGCCGAACCGCATCAGGAACGGGATGCGGGCCCGGGTGGCGGCCTCGAGGTCGGTGATCCTGCGTCCCACCCAGCCGTGGTGCACGTGCACCTCGATCAGCCGGACGCTGCCCGACGGGTCGCGCCACATCGGCTCGGACCCGGACGGCAGCAGGCGGCGCAGCACCTGGTCGGCGGCCCAGCGGACGGTGGCCACGCTGGGGATGCCCAGGCGCTCGTACACCTCGGCGCGGTTCTGGTCGTAGATGCGGGCGACGACGTTGTGCACCTCGAACGTCTCGCGCACGACGCGCGCGGCGAGGATGTTGGAGTTGTCGCCGCTGGAGACGGCCGCGAAGCCGTCCGCCCGTTCGATGCCGGCGCGCTGCAGCACCTGCCGGTCGAAGCCGACGCCCTTCACGGTCTTGCCCTGGAATTCGGGGCCGAGCCGGCGGAAGGCGTCCTGCACGATGTCGATCACGGCCACCGAGTGGCCACGACGTTCGAGTGCCCGGGCCAGGGACGCACCCACGCGCCCACAACCCATGATGACGATGTGCATCGTCCCTGCCCTTCGGTCGGCGGTCGCGGCTTGCCCCGGAACACTATCCGGTCGCCGATGGCATGGACGCTACACCGGGCGGGGAGTCGCCCACACGCCCCGGCGAGATAGTGTTCGGTCTCGTGAACGCCACGGACCTGGTCAAACGACTGCTGGTCGGACGCAAGCTCGCCAGCGCCCAGCTCGGCGAGACCCTCCTTCCCAAGCGGATCGCCCTCCCCGTGTTCGCGTCGGACGCTCTGAGTTCGGTGGCCTACGCCCCCGACGAGATCCTGCTCACGCTGTCGCTGGCCGGCATGGCCGGTTTCGTGTTCTCGCCCTGGATCGCCCTGGCCGTGGCGGTGGTCATGCTGCTGGTCGTGCTGTCGTACCGGCAGACCGTCCACGCGTACCCCTCCGGCGGCGGTGACTACGAGGTGGCCACGGTCAACCTGGGTCCGTCCGCGGGTCTGGTGGTGGCGAGCGCGCTGCTGGTCGACTACGTCCTCACCGTCGCGGTGTCGGTGTCCTCCGGTGTACAGAACGCGAAGGCGATGTTCCCGTTCCTGGAGGGACGCGAGGGCATGGTCGCGGCGATCGTGATCGTGCTGCTGATGACGATGAACCTGCGGGGCGTGCGCGAGTCCGGCTCGTTCTTCGCGATCCCGACCTACGGCTTCATGATCGGCGTCCTCGGCATGACCGCCTGGGGCCTGTTCCGGTTCTTCGGGCTCGGCGAGCACCTGTCGGCGCCGACCGCCGAGTACGAGGTGGTGGGCACGATCACCGACTTCTCCGGGCTGGCGGTGGTGTTCCTGCTGGCCCGCGCGTTCTCGTCCGGGTGTGCGGCGCTGACCGGTGTCGAGGCGATCTCCAACGGCGTCCCGGCGTTCCGTGAGCCCAAGAGCAAGAACGCCGCCACCACCCTCGCCCTGCTCGGCGGCATCGCGATCACGATGCTCGGCGGCATCGTGGCCCTGGCCAACCTGACCGGCCTGAAGCTGATCGACGAGACCGGTGGGTCGCACTTCGCGAAGGACGGCGTCCGCGTCGACCTCGCGCACGACACGGTCATGGGCCAGCTAGCCCGCACGATCTTCGACACGTTCCCGGTCGGCTTCTACTTCGTCATCGCGATGACGATGATCATCCTGTTCCTGGCCGCGAACACCGCGTTCAACGGCTTCCCGGTGCTGGGCTCGATCCTCGCCAAGGACGGGTTCCTGCCCAAGGCGCTGCACACCCGCGGCGATCGCCTGGCCTACTCCAACGGCATCCTGGCGCTGGCGACCGCGGCCATCGCGCTGGTGCTGATCTACAACGCGAGCGTGACCTCGCTCATCCAGCTGTACGTCGTGGGCGTCTTCGTGTCGTTCACGGTGAGCCAGTTCGGCATGATGCGGCACTGGACGCGGCACCTGAAGACCGAGAAGGACCCGAAGGTGCGGGCGCACATGATCCGCTCCCGCATGATCAACGCGGTCGGCCTCACCGGCACCGGCCTGGTGCTGATCATCGTGCTGGCGTCGAAGTTCATCTACGGCGCCTACCTGGCCGTGCTGGCCATGGCGGCGGTCTTCCTGCTGATGCGCAGCATCCGCCGCCACTACGACAAGGTGGCCCGCGAGGTGGCGGTCGGCCCGGTCGACGCCCGGATGCTGCCGAGCCGGGTGCGGGCGGTGATCATGGTGCAGGAGGTCAACAAGCCGACCGTCCGCGCCGTCAACTTCGCCCGGGCCACCCGCGCCAGCAGCATCGAGGCGATCATGGTCGCGGTGGACGAGGCCGAGACCCGGGCCATCGCCGCGCAGTGGGAGGCGCAGGAGCTGGACGTGCCGCTGAAGGTGATCGCCTCGCCCTACCGCGAGGTCACCGGGCCGTTCCTCAACTACATCAAGGGCATCCGCTCCGACAACCCGCGCGACGTGGTCTGCGTCTACATCCCCGAATACGTGGTCGGCCACTGGTGGGAGCAGATCCTGCACAACCAGACCGGCTTCATCGTGAAGACCCGGCTCAGCTTCATGCAGGGCGTCATGGTCACCTCGGTGCCCTGGCAACTGGCGTCGTCGAAGTACGCGATCGACCGGGTCAAGCGCAACACGGCCGCGGCGTGGCGCCGTCCGGGCACCGGGCAGGTGCGCATGGGCGACCCGCGCGAGACGTCGCGGACCGAATGAGCCCGTCGCCGACGAGCACGGACTGGGAGGCCGGTCTGGTGCTCCGCGGGGTCGAGGTCGGCCCGGTCGCCCACGGTGGCCACTTCGTCGCCCGGTCGGACGGACGCGTCGTCTTCGTGCGGCACGCCCTGACCGGCGAGCTGGTGGACGTGCGCCTGACGGAGGTGAGCAAGCGCTTCGCCCGCGGGGACGCGATCGCGGTCCACCGGGCGAGCCCCCGCCGTGTGATGCCGCCCTGCCCGGTCGCCGGACGCTGCGGCGGCTGCGACTTCCAGCACGTCGAGCCCGCACACAGCCGCGAGCTCAAGCGCCGCGTGGTGGCCGAACTGCTCGGCCACCACGCCGGCTACGAGTTCGCCGGCGAGGTGGCGGAGGTGCCGCCGTCGCCCCTGGGTTGGCGGACGCGGATGCGCTACCACCGCACCGCGGACGGGCGGCCCGGCCTGCTCGCGCACCGCTCGGCCGAGGTGGTGCCGCTGCCCGAGGGAGGCTGCCGGATCGCCGACCCGGCGATCGCCGATCCGCCGGCCGGCCCCGCCGGGGGAGAGGTGCTCGGCGTGGCGGCGTCCGACGGCGCGCGGTTCGTGGGCCCCGGCGATGACCGCCCGGTGGTCGAAGCCGTGCGGGACGCGTCCTACCGCGTGGCGGCGAACGGCTTCTGGCAGGCGCACGCCGGCGCGCCCGACGTGCTCGTCGACCGGGTACTCGACGGACTGCGTCCACAGGCAGGGGAGACCGCGCTCGACCTCTACTGCGGGGTCGGGCTGTTCGCCGGGGCCCTGGCCGCCGCGGGCGCGTCGGTGTGGGGCGTCGAGGGCGACCGCACGGCGGTCGAACTGGCCAGGGAGAACGTGCCCGGCGCGCGGTTCTTCGCCGGCGACGTGGCCCGGCGGTTCGACCGGTTGCCGAAGCGGGCCTCGCTGGTGGTTCTCGACCCGCCGCGCACCGGTGCCGGCGCGGCCGTGATGGCCGCCGTGGCGCGCCGGCGTCCGCGTGCGATCGCCTACGTGGCCTGCGACCCGGCGGCGCTCGGCCGCGATCTCGCGACCGTTGGCGGGCTGGGGTACCATCCGGTGTCGGTGACCGCCCACGATCTTTTCCCCCTCACCCATCACGTGGAGTGCGTCGCGCTACTGGAGCCGAAATGACTGTGCCGCGATCCCGGCCGGAGGCGAAGTGCCCCCTGCGTCCGGGCGACATCTGCAACCTGTGCCAGCTGGACGTGACCGGCCCGCAGGACTGCGGGCTGGTGTACCTGGTGATGTCCGACCCCGACCAGAGGGTCGAGTGGGGAGAGCGACGCCACAGCGAGCGCCGGGTCGGCTAGCCTCGTCGGGTCGGGTGGGATAATATCTCGACGTCAAGATACTTCGGCCTTGAGGAGCCCCCGTGAGCATCGACAGCTTTTCCTCGGCAGCCCGGCTGCACGTCGCCGGCAAGGACTACCAGATCTTCCGGATCGACGCGGTCGAGGGCTCGGCGAGCCTGCCGTTCAGCCTGAAGGTGCTGCTGGAGAACCTGCTGCGCACCGAGGACGGTGCGAACATCACGGCCGAGGACATCGCCGCGCTGGGCGCGTGGGATCCGGCGGCCGAACCCAGCCGTGAGATCCAGTTCACGCCCGCCCGTGTGATCATGCAGGACTTCACCGGCGTCCCCTGCGTCGTCGACCTCGCCACGATGCGTGAGGCCATCGCCGAGCTGGGTGGGGACGCCACCAGGGTCAACCCGCTGTCGCCGGCCGAGATGGTCGTCGACCACTCGGTGGTGGCCGACCTGTTCGGCACCCCGGACGCCTTCACGAAGAATGTCGAGCTGGAGTACCAGCGCAACCGCGAGCGCTACCAGTTCCTGCGCTGGGGCCAGACCGCGTTCGACGACTTCGTCGTGGTGCCGCCGGGCACCGGCATCGTCCACCAGGTCAACATCGAGCACCTGGCCCGTGTGGTCTTCCCGCGCGAGGTGAACGGCGTCCTGCAGGCCTACCCCGACACGTGCGTCGGCACCGACTCCCATACCACGATGGTCAACGGTCTGGGCGTGGTCGGCTGGGGCGTTGGCGGCATCGAGGCCGAGGCCGCGATGCTCGGCCAGCCGGTGAGCATGCTGATCCCGCGCGTGGTCGGCTTCAAGCTGTCCGGCAAGCTGCCCGAGGGCACCACCGCGACCGACCTGGTACTGACCATCACCGAGAAGCTGCGCCAGCACAAGGTGGTCGGCAAGTTCGTCGAGTTCTACGGCTCCGGCGTCTCCCAGGTGCCGTTGGCCAACCGCGCCACGATCGGCAACATGAGCCCCGAGTACGGCTCGACCATCGCGATCTTCCCGATCGACGAGCAGACCATCGACTACCTGCGCCTCACCGGACGAAGCGACGAGCAACTCGCGCTGGTGGAGTCCTACGCCCGCGCCCAGGGCCTGTGGCACGACCCCGACAACGAGCCGCGGTACTCGGAGTACCTCGAGCTCGACCTCGCCGAGGTCGTGCCGTCCATCGCCGGGCCCAAGCGCCCGCAGGACCGCGTCGTCCTGGCCCACGCCAAGGAGGGCTTCGCGGAGGCGCTGCGCGACTACGTGGACGACGACGAACTCGACGGCTACGACGAGGCCGTGGCGGAGAGCTTCCCGGCGTCCGACGCGCCCGCCCACGACGAGGGCAACGGGTCGGCGGCACCGCACGCCTACGGCGAGGGTGCTGGACGGGGTCCCGGACGGCCGAGCAAGCCGACGCCGGTGACGCTGGCCGACGGCACCACGTTCGACCTCGACCACGGCGCGGTCACCATCGCGGCGATCACGTCGTGCACGAACACGTCCAACCCGAGCGTGATGATCGGCGCGGCGCTGGTGGCGAAGAAGGCGGTCGAGAAGGGGCTGACCCGCAAGCCGTGGGTCAAGACCTCCCTGGCGCCGGGCTCCAAGGTCGTCACCGACTACTACCGGCGTTCCGGCCTGGACACCTACCTCGAGGCGCTCGACTTCGACCTCGTCGGCTACGGGTGCACGACGTGCATCGGCAACTCGGGGCCGCTGATCCCTGAGGTGTCGAAGGCGGTCAACGACGCCGACCTGGCGGTCACCTCGGTGCTGTCCGGCAACCGCAACTTCGAGGGCCGGATCAACCCGGACGTGAAGATGAACTACCTGGCCAGCCCGCCGCTGGTGGTTGCCTACGCCCTCGCCGGCACGATGGACATCGACCTGACCACCGACCCGATCGGCACCGGCACCGACGGCACGGACGTGTTCCTGGCCGACATCTGGCCGACGCAGGCCGAGGTGGACGAGGTGATCTCCGGCTCGATCTCGGCCGAGATGTTCACGTCCCGCTACGCCGACGTGTTCGCCGGTGACGAGACCTGGCGCTCGCTGCCGACGCCGACGGGGGAGACCTTCGCCTGGGACGGCGACTCCACCTACGTCCGCAAGCCCCCGTACTTCGAGAACATGCCGGCCGAGCCGGTCCCGGTGACCGACGTGGCCGGCGCGCGCGTGCTGCTCAAGCTCGGCGACTCCGTGACCACCGACCACATCTCGCCGGCCGGCTCGATCAAGGGCGACAGCCCCGCGGGCCTCTACCTGACCGAGCACGGTGTCGAACGCAAGGACTTCAACTCCTACGGTTCGCGGCGCGGCAACCACGAGGTGATGATCCGCGGCACGTTCGCCAACATCCGGCTGCGCAACCAGCTCGCCCCGGGTACCGAGGGTGGGTTCACCCGCGACTTCACGGTGGCGGACGGCCCGGTGGCCACGGTCTACGACGCGGCGGTCAACTACGCGGCTGCGGGGACGCCGCTGGTCGTGCTGGCCGGCAAGGAGTACGGGTCGGGATCGTCGCGCGACTGGGCGGCCAAGGGCACGGCCCTGCTGGGCGTCAAGGTCGTGATCGCCGAGAGCTACGAGCGCATCCACCGATCGAACCTGATCGGTATGGGCGTCCTCCCGCTGCAGTTCCCGGACGGCCAGAACGCCGACTCGCTGGGCCTGGACGGCACCGAGACCTTCACGATCGAGGGCATCACCGCGCTCAACGCCGGTGACACCCCGCGGACGGTGGCCGTGACGGCTACCGGCGCGGGCGAGCCGGTCACGTTCGACGCCGTGGTGCGGATCGACACCCCCGGAGAGGCCGACTACTACCGGCACGGCGGCATCATGCAGTACGTGCTCCGCTCGCTGCTCGCCCGGTAATGGGACGTCGCCGGGCCCACGCGCAGGCCCGTCCGGCCGCCGAGGCCGCGGTGGACATGCCGGTCTCGGCCCGGGTCGCCTGGTCGTACACCGCGATCGTCGTCGCAACGGCGGCGACCGGGTTCCTGGTGGTGCTGTTCAACCAGACCGTGGCGGTGATGGTCTGCGCGGCGGCCGGCAAGGACACCGACGCGTTCGCCGAGTGCAAGCTCGGGGTGGCGCTCTGGGTGGCCCTGCTCGGGTTCGTCCTGTGCCTGCTGCCGGCGGTGCTGATGCTCAAGCTGGGGTGGTGGCTGTGGGCCGCGATGGCCGCGGCCGCGGGCCTCCTGGTGGCCACCGACGCGATGACCGAGTGGTGGTGGTGGGCGGTGGCGGCGCTGGTGCCGGCCGCCGCAGCGCTCGCCAGCGCCGACTGGGGGCGCGGACGGGTGTTCCGCCGTTGGCAGCTCGGCATCATCCTCGCGCTCGACGCGGCTGCCGCCGCGACCCTGGTGTGGTGGTACCTGAAGGGCTGACCTGTCATAATCGAACACAGGTTCGACAGCAGGAGGTATTCATGGCGTACGCCCCGCCCGGTTGGCCGCAGGCCGTGCGTCCGCCCGGGGTGGAGGACTGGGAGAAGACCGCGGCCGCGTTCCTGCTCGACTGCTGCCCGGCCGACTACCGCGCCTACCCGGTGCTGCGACGCCACCCGGTGGTGCTGGCCCGGTTCGCGTCCGCGTTCGTCGGGGCGCAGGTGAGCGTCCACACCGACGGTCTGGGCAGCCTGCGGACGGGGCTGGAGGACCACGTGCCGCCGGAGGTGGTGCAGGCGGCGGTGGAGGCGTGGGAGGAACAGTCGGCGCGCCTGCTGCGGGTGCGGCGCGAGGTCGCCCTGGTCGAGGAGGCGTTGCGCGGGAGGGTCTTCGTTCGTCGGCTGGCGTAGACTCGGCCGGTGCCCCTGCTCGAGACCATCGACAGTCCATCGGACCTTCGCCGGCTGACCCCCACGCAGATGGGTGAGCTCGCGCAGGAGATCCGTGGCTTCCTGGTCAGCGCCGTCAGCCGTACCGGCGGCCACCTCGGCCCCAACCTCGGCGTGGTCGAGTTGACCCTCGCGATCCACCGGGTGTTCGACTCCCCGCGCGACGCGATCGTGTTCGACACCGGTCACCAGAGCTACGTCCACAAGATCGTCACCGGCCGGCGTGACCGTTTCGACACCCTGCGCCAGCCCGACGGCCTGTCGGGCTACCCGAGCCGCGCCGAGTCGCCGCACGACTGGGTGGAGAACTCGCACGCGTCCGCGTCGCTGTCCTGGGCCGACGGCATGGCCAAGGCGTTCCGGCTGCGCGGCGAGGACCGGTTCGTGGTGGCGGTGATCGGCGACGGGGCCCTCACCGGCGGCATGGCCTGGGAGGCGCTCAACAACATCGCCGTGGCCGGCGACGAGAAGCTCGTGGTCGTCGTCAACGACAACGGACGCTCCTACACCCCGACGGTCGGCGGCATCGCCACCCAGCTGTCGGCACTGGGCACCCAGCTCACCGCGATCCGCACCGACCGGCGCTACGAGCGCATGCTCCAGCGCATCAAGAACCTGCTGCGCCGCGCGCCGTTCGGCGGTCCGGCCTACGGGCTGCTGCACGGCTTCAAGATGGGCGTGAAGGACGTGCTCGCGCCGCAGGGGATGTTCTCCGACCTCGGCGTGAAGTACGTCGGCCCGATCGACGGGCACGACATGGCGGCCCTCGAGCTCGCGCTCCACCAGGCGAAGGGCTTCGGCGGCCCCGTGCTGGTGCACTGCATCACCCAGAAGGGGCGCGGCTTCAAGGCCGCCGAGGACAACGAGGAGGACCGGTTCCATGCGGTCGGCCCGATCGACGAGGTCACCGGCGAGTCGCTGGCCACGCCGGGCGTCCGCACCTGGACCGACGCGTTCGGCGAGGAACTGGCACGGATCGGGGCCACGGACGAGCGGGTGGTGGCGATCACCGCAGCCATGCTGCACCCGACCGGCCTCGACCGGTTCGCGCGGCACTTCCCCGACCGCACGTTCGACGTGGGCATCGCCGAGCAGCACGCGGTGACGTCCGCGGCGGGGCTCGCCGCGGGCGGCCTGCACCCCGTGGTGGCGGTGTACGCCACGTTCTTGAACCGGGCGTTCGACCAGGTGCTGATGGACGTCGCGCTGCACCGGCAGGGCGTCACGTTCGTGCTCGACCGGGCCGGGGTGACCGGGCCGGACGGTGCCAGCCACAACGGCATGTGGGACGCCTCCCTGCTCGGTCTGGTGCCGGGCCTGCGGCTGACCGCGCCGCGGGACGAGGAACGCCTGGCCGAGGCGCTGCGACTGGCCGTGACCGTCGACGACGCGCCGACCGTGCTGCGGTACTCCAAGGAACGCCTGCCCGAGCCGCTGCCCGCGGTGTCGCGGCGGGGCGACGTGGACGTGCTGTTCGCCAGCGAGCGTCCGACCGTGCTGGTGGTGGGCTACGGCCAGCTGTGCGGACTGGCGGTCGAGGTGGGCGAGCGGCTCGCTCACCAGGGCATCGGCACCACCGTGGTCGACCCGGTGTGGGCCCTGCCGGTGTCCGCCGACTTGCTCGCGCTGGTGGCGCGCCACGACCTGGTGCTCACGGTCGAGGACAACGGCGTGGCCGGCGGCCTCGGCTCCCGGTTGTCGCAGGAGGCCAGGGCGGCCGGCATCGGCACCCGGATCCGCGAGTTCGGCATCCCCCAGGAGTTCCTCGCCCAGGGCACCCGGGCCCAGTTGCTGGAGGAGATCGGGCTGACCGCCCAGCACCTGGCCCGGTTCGCCACCGAGGTGGTCTCCGCCGCGGAGAAGCCGGTCGGGCTCACCGCCGCCGGCTGAGTCAGTACGCCGGGGCGTCCCAGAGCCGGGCGATCACCGGCACCACGATCTCGCGCTGCCAGGCGCGGCTGCCGAGCTCGGTCAGCCGTCGGTCGATCTCGGCCTCGTCGGTGGTGTCGGGGGAGTCCCACAGCAAGCGGCGCAGGTGGTCGGGGGAGAGCAGGTTCTCCACCGGTACCGACAATTCACCCGCCCGTTCGACGAGCGCCGGCCGCACCCGGTTGAACCGGGCGAAGGACGCCGGCCAGCGACGCTCCCACGAGCGCGGCATCGGCGGGCCGTCCGGGGCACTGTTGCGCGGCGGCAGCTCCGAGCGGGGCGTGGCGGCCGCGCGCTCCAGGGCGGCCAGCCAGCGGGCCTCGTACCGCGCCGCGACCCGGTTGCTGAAGCCACGGACCGAACGCAGGTCGCCCCTGGTCAGGGCCGGCTTGCGCTCGGCGTCCACCTTGGCGGCGAGTTCGGTGATGGCCCGGTCGGGCACCACGCGTCCGGGCGCGCGGTCCTCGGACTCGGCGAGCTGCTCGCGCGTCTGCCACAGCTCGCGGACGACGGCCAGCGCCATCGGTGTGTGCAGCGTGTGCAGCCCGGTGGTGCGGCGCCACGGGTCCTTGCGCGGGTGCGGCGGATCGGCCGCGTGCTCGGTCAGGTAGGCGAACTCCTGGTGCGCCCAGTCGAGCTTGCCGGTCTCCTCCAGCTGCATGATCAACCACTCGCGCAGGTCGGTGAGCCGCTCCACGTCGAGGGCCGCGTAGGCCAGCCACTCCTGGGGAACCGGACGCCGCGACCAGTCCGCAGCCGAGTGCTCCTTGAGCAGCGTGACCCCGCAGGCCTGCTCCATCAGGGCGCCCAGGCTGACCTTGGGCAGCCCGAGCAGCCGGGCGGCCAGCTCGGTGTCGAACAGGTGGTCGGGCAGGAAGTGCACCTCGGCGAGGCACGGCAGGTCCTGGCTGGCCGCGTGCAGGATCCACTCGACGTCGGCGAGCTCGCGCGCGAAGTCGGCGAAGTCGGCGCGGTCGGGGCCCTCCTCGAACGCGGTCGGGTCGATCAGGTGTGTCCCGGAGCCGGAGCGCCGGGCCTGGATCAGGTAGGCCTTGGCGGTGTAGCGGTAGCCCTGCGCGCGTTCGGTGTCGAGGGCGAGCGGGCCGGTGCCCGCGAGCAGGGCCGCGCGGGTGGCGGCCAGGCCCTCGGGGGTGTCGACCACGTCGGGGATGCCGTCGGCCGGCACGGCCAGGATCGGGTAGCCCTCCTCGGGCGCGTCGGTCGCCGTCACCGCAGCCACGTTCCCGAACGGCGCGGTGCGATAGGCACGACGCCGTCGGGCAGTGGCGGCAACCCGGCGGTGAGGCACAACAGTTCGGACCACGCCCGCAGGTGCCGGACGACGTCGTCGGCCGACTCGACCGACGGGGTCCAGGACGCCCGCAATTCGATCTCCGCCCGTGGCGGGTCTGAGGCGATGCCGCCGAACGAACGGCTGGACACCGCGGTGACGGTGCCGCTGGGCGAGGAGAAGTCGGCGCGGTTGCGTTCCAGCGCGTCGAGCAGCCACGTCCAGCCCACCTCGGTGAGGAGGGGGTCGGCGACCATCTCGGGATCCACGTCGGCGCGTGCGTAGCTGACACAGCGGAAGTCGCCGTCCCAGGACGCGTTGCCGGCGGGGTCGTGGAGGAGCACGAGCCGTCCGCTGCCGAGCTCGTCGTCGTTGAGCTCGACCTCGGCGCTGATCGCGACCGCGAAGGGTGCGATCTTCTGCGGCGCGGGGATCTCCTCCACCTTCAGCTCAGGACGCCAGGACATCCCGAGGATCGCCTGCACCGCGGTGTCGAACAGCGGTGGAGTGCTCGGTTCCTGCCTGGCAGCCACAGGGCTGAGCGTACTCATGCGTTGTGGTCGCGCCTTTGGTGGCGCGCCGTCACGACGGCGTGGGTTCGAAATCGAGGCTGACGGAGTTGATGCACCAGCGCTCGTCGGTGGGGGTGTCGTAGCCCTCGCCGGTGAACACGTGGCCCAGGTGGGAGTCGCAGGCCGCGCAACGCACCTCCGTGCGTGGCTGCATGAACAGGCTGCGGTCCTCGACCAGACGGACGCGGTCGGCCGCGGCGGCGGTGTAGAACGACGGCCACCCACAGTGGGAGGAGAACTTGTTCTCGCTGCGGAACAGCTCGGCGCCGCACGCCCGGCAGCGGTAGACGCCGGCGGCCGTGTTGTCGGTGTACTCGCCGGTGAACGGGGCCTCGGTGCCGGCCTCGCGGAGCACGCGGTACTCCAGCGGGCTGAGTTGGGCGCGCCACTCCTCGGGGGTCTTGATCACTTTCAGTTCCATGTCCACTCCTCACGCCCATCATGGGCAGTTGTGCGCTGCGGCCGTGCCCGGCAACGCGCTGTGTCGGTCGCGGACACTAGCCTGACCGGCATGGCCGCGCAGGTTGAGCTCCTCGACATCGACGGACGCGAAGTCCGCATTTCGAGCCCCGACAAGCCCTATTTCGCTGACCTTGGGGTCAACAAGCTCGGGGTGGTCGATTATTTCCGCAGCGTCGGCGGCGGCATCCTGGCCGCCCTGCGTGACCGTCCCACAGCGATGGAGCGGTGGCCGGGCGGCGTCCGCGACGACGTGGTGGTGGCCACCCGCGCGAGCGGTGTGGGGGAGGCGTTCTACCAGAAGCGGGCGCCGGCGAACACGCCGGAGTGGGTGCAGACCGCGGAGGTGCGGTTCCCGTCCGGACGCACGGCGGTCGAGGTGGCGCCGGCCGACCTGGCCAGCATCTGCTGGATGGTGAACCTGGGCACCGTCCGCTTCCACCCGTGGCCGGTGCGGGCACCCGACACCGACGCGGTCGACCAGCTGCGCATCGACCTCGACCCGCAGCCCGGGGTGGGTTTCGCCCGGACGGTGGCTGCCGCGCTGGAACTGCGCGAGGTGCTCGCCGACGCGGGGCTGACCGGCTTCTGCAAGACCAGCGGCGGGCGCGGCGTGCACGTGTTCGCACCGATCCGGGGCAGCGACTTCATCGACGCCCGGCACGCCACGATCGCGGTCGGACGCGAGCTGGCCCGCCGGATGCCGTCGGAGGTGACGGTGAACTGGTGGAAGGAGGAGCGCGGCGAGCGCGTCTTCGTCGACTTCAACCAGATGGCCCGTGACCGGCTGATGACGTCGGCGTACTCGATCCGGCCGACGCCGTTCGGCCGGGTGTCCGCACCCGTGGAGTGGGGCGAGTTGCCCGACGTCCAGCCGGACGACTTCACGATCCTGACCATGCCCACCCGGTTCGCCGAGCGCGGCGACCCCTGGGCGGCCCTGGGCGCGACCGAGCCGGGCGTCCTCGACACCGCCCTGGAGTGGTACGAACGGGACGCCGCGAACGGCGAGGGCGAGCTGCCCTATCCGCCGGAGTACCCCAAGATGCCCGGCGAACCGCCGCGCGTGCAGCCCAGCAAGAAGAACGCCGCGAACTGGGAGTGACCCCACGAAGGCCCGTTGACGCAGCAGAGAGGATGGTCCCCATGCACCTGCCCGTGATGCCGCCCGTCTCGCCGATGCTGGCGAAGGCCGTACCCACGATCCCAGCCGGGGAGCTGAGCTACGAGCCCAAGTGGGACGGCTTCCGCTCGATCGTGTTCAGAGACGGTGACGAGGTCGAGATCGGGTCGCGCAACGAGCGTCCGATGACCCGCTACTTCCCCGAGATCGTCGAAGCGGTGAAGGCCAACCTGCCCGAGCGCTGCGTGGTGGACGGCGAGCTGGTGGTCGTGGTCGGCGACCGGCTGGAGTTCGAGGTGTTGCAGCAGCGCATCCACCCGGCGGCGAGCCGCATCGCGCGCCTCTCGCAGGAGACCCCGGCACGGCTGGTGGTGTTCGACCTGCTGGCCCTCGACGACCGGGACGTGACCGGGCTGCCACTGGCCGAGCGCCGCGCGCTGCTGGAGGAGGCGCTGAAGGACGCGCAGGAACCGATCCACCTGACCCCGGCCACTCGCGACATCGCGCTCGCCCAGGACTGGTTCGAGCAGTTCGAGGGGGCGGGTCTGGACGGGGTGGTGGCCAAGCCGCTGGGTGGCACCTACCAACCCGACAAGCGGGTGATGTTCAAGATCAAGCACGCCCGCACGGCCGACTGCGTGGTGGCCGGCTACCGCACCTACAAGGGTGACGAGACCAGCATCGGGTCGATCCTGCTGGGCCTCTACACCGAGGACGGCTCGCTCGCGTCCGTGGGCGTGGTGGGCGCGTTTCCGGCCGCGCGGCGACGCGAGCTGTTCACCGAGCTCCAGCCGTTGGTCACCACCTTCGACGACCACCCCTGGGCATGGGCGGCGCCGCCGGAGGGCGTCCGCACCCCGCGGAGCTCGGAGTTCAGCCGCTGGAACAACGGCAAGGACCTGTCGTTCACGCCGCTGCGTCCCGAGCTGGTGGTGGAGGTGCGCTACGAGCACATGGAGGGCACCCGGTTCCGGCACACCGCCCAGTTCAACCGCTGGCGTCCCGACCGCGACCCGGCCTCGTGTACGTACGCCCAGCTGGAGGAACCGGTGCGCTACGACTTGGCCGACATCCTCGGCTAGGGACCCGGGTTTGGGCCAGACTGTGCCCATGGCCTCGAAGAAGAACACCCCGCTGTCCGAACTGCTGCGGCTGCCGCTCGGACCGGTCAACGTCAGTTCGCTCGACGCGAGCGCGACCCCCGGCTACCCGGGCAAGGGCAAGCAGGACGCCCCCGCGCAGACGGCCGCGCTCGGCACGCAGCTGTCCGACCTTCAGGAGACGCTGTACGCGAGCGCCCGCTCCACGCAGGAGAAGGCGCCGCGGGTACTGGTCGTGCTCCAGGGCATGGACACCTCCGGCAAGGGCGGGTTGATCCGGCACGCGATCGGCCTCGTCGATCCGCAGGGCGTCGACCTCACCTCGTTCAAGGCGCCCACCCCGGAGGAGCGCAAGCACAACTACCTGTGGCGCATCCGGAAGGCGCTGCCGCGTCCCGGGCAGATCGGCATCTTCGACCGTTCGCACTACGAGGACGTGCTGGTGGTGCGGGTGGAGAACCTGGTGCCCGAGGACGTGTGGAGCAAGCGCTACGACGAGATCAACCGCTTCGAGGCGGAGCTGGTGGCCGACGGCTACAAGCTGATCAAGTGCATGCTCAACATCTCCTTCGCCGAGCAGAAGGAGCGACTCGCGGCGCGCCTGGCCAACCCCACGAAGTACTGGAAGTACAACCCCGGGGACGTGGACGTGCGCGCGAAGTGGCCCGCCTACATGGAGGCGTACTCGGCCGCGCTGTCGAAGTGCAACACCGAGGCAGCGCCGTGGTACGTGATCCCGTCGGACCGCAAGTGGTACCGCAACTGGGCGGTCGCCGAACTGCTGCGGGAGACGCTCGCCGGGATGGGCCTGGCCTATCCGCCCGCCGACTTCAACGTGGCCGCCGAGCAGAAGCGGGTTGCTGCCTCGTAAGGAGCCGTCAGGCGCTGACCACGCTCAGGTGGGGCACCGGCTCGACGAGTTCGTCGCCACCGAAGTCGAGCAGGTCCATGGCGGCGAAGGCGTAGCGCGCCAGGACGAGGTCGAGGACCTCACGGGAGGCGCCGATCGGGTCGCTGACGGAGACCGCGCCGTACCGGTACGCGACGTCGGACTGGGCGTGGTACGCCTCGTCCGCGCTGAGGAAGAACGAGCCGACCGCGATGTGCCGGCGTCCCTGGGCGCGCAGCCCCATGATCGCCTGGGCGACGGACGGGCCGGAGTCGTCGGCGACGGCGGTGAGGCAGGGGAGCCGGTGGTGGGTGGACCACTGGCGGGCGCGGCGGGCCAGCAGGGCGCTGCCGCGGACGTCGCCGGCGCAGCCGGCGGAGAGCACGAGGCCGTCGAGCTCGAGGCAGCGGGCCTGGCTGAGCGAGGCGCGCAGGCGCTGGTCGAGGACGGTGAGCAGGCTCAGCTCGGGGCCGATCGGCCGGGAGAGAGTGAAGCGCAGGTCGGGGTAGTTGTTGCGCGAGCGGTGCAGCAGGTCGCTCATGGCGGGGTCGCACTCGACCGCGTGGGTGATCTGGAGCGGGACGAGGACGACCTCGTTGACGCCGGCGGCCGCGAGCTGGTCGATGACCTGACCGGCGGTGGGCGGGCTGGACTGGAGGAAGGCTCCGGAAACGCTCATCTCGGGGCGCATCTGCGCCAGGCCGTGGACGAGCTGGTGTGTCACCTGCGCGACCATGGGGTCGGAGCTGCCTCGAGCCACCATTACAAGGGCTGGGGCGGTCATTGGCGTGCCTTCCTGTCCGAAGGAACCAGGCTCCGTTGCCGAGTTTTTGTCAGTCGCAACTTTGGTCGTTATCAATCCGTGACGCAATTCTGCTTACCGCATGGCGAGACGTGAGTCCGAATATTGAGACAAATCGATCAACCTGATGGGGTTTCGGGGGTCGAGTCCCGCGTAAAGGGGACATTCGTCTCGTTCAATGAGATTCCAGGTCTCAAGAACCGGAACGAAGTTCGCGGATGGTGGGCGATACTGGGTTCGAACCAGTGACCTCTTCGGTGTGAACGAAGCGCGCTACCACTGCGCCAATCGCCCGCGGTGAACCACCTTAGCCGAGAGTGCCGGGGGAGTCACATCGAGCCGATAGCCTCGTGCCGAGAGCAAGGGAGGCCACGTGGCCGAGGGGCAGCCGGTGACGGAAACGACCGACCGGAACGGACGTGGCGGCCCGTCCGGAGACGAGTTGGCCGTCGCCCTGGCGATGGCGAACGTGGGCTTCTACGTGGCGAGCATCGGTGTGGTGCTGGTCGTGCTCGCCGAGGAGCTGCAGGTCTCGACCGAGCGGCTGTCGTGGCTGGGCTCGGCGTTCGGCTACGGATTGATCGTGATGGCCCTCACCGGGCCGTTCCTGCTGCGCCTGGGGCATCGCTGGGTGCTGACCGCGTCGGCGGTCGTGCTCGGTTTCGGGGCACTGTTGCTGGCCGTGGTGCCCGGCGAGGTGGCGACGTACTCGGGCGCGCTGCTGCAGGGCCTCGGCGCGGCCGGAATGGTGCTGGTGGCGCCGGGCATCCTGCGGGGGCCGCAGGCGGCGGTGAAGCTCACGCGCGCGAACGGCGTGGCCAGCCTGGTGTCGATCGGGGCGCCGATCCTGCTCGGGTTGGCGGCGACGGTGGGCATCGGCGCACGGGTGCCCCTGCTGTTGATCACCGCGGCGAGCGTGGCACTGATCCTGATGGCACGGAGTATCGGCAGGGACGCGCAGCCGGCCGTCCACGAAGTGGCGCCCGCCGCGGTGTCGCGGGCCCTGGTGGTCCGTCGGTGGGTGGTGCTGGTGTGCGCGGTGTCGGTGGAGTTCGCGTTCGTCGTCTTCGGGGTCGCCCGGCTGAAGGACATGGGTCTGGAAGCCGGCTGGGCGGCGGTCGCGGGTGCGTCGTTCCAGGTGGGCATGGCGCTGGGCCGGCTGGTCGGGCCGCGCCTGATCGCACGGCTGCCGATGGTGGTCGTGGGCTCGACACTGGCCGCGGCGGGCACCGTGCTGGTCGCGGTCGCGTCCGTGTGGCCGTTGGCGGCGTTCGGCCAGTTCGTGGCGGGGTTCGGCATCGCGACGCTGTACCCGATCACGCTGGCGAGGCTGATGGCGACGCCGGGGCTGCGTCCGGAACTCGGGGCGTCGTTGGGTGCGCTGGGTTCGGGGACGGCGATCACCGTGGCGCCCACGCTTCTGGCGGCCCTGGCCTCGGTGGTGGACCTGAGGCTGGCGTTCCTGGTGGCGCTCCCGATCCTGGCGGTGCTGCTCCTGCTGTCCCGCGAGCGTCCGCACGCCTCTGCGGGAGCCTGATCGAGGGTCGTTTTGCGGCCCGGTGCGGGGCTTGGGTATGGTTGCTCTCGCACTCGGGCCGGGCGACCGGCAAGAAGGCAGACGCGGACGTGGCTCAGTTGGTAGAGCATCACCTTGCCAAGGTGAGGGTCGCGGGTTCGAATCCCGTCGTCCGCTCGGAGAAGGTCTCAAATCTTCGACTTTCGAGACCGGCTCTTGCCGGTGGAGTGGCCGAGAGGCGAGGCAACGGACTGCAAATCCGTGTACACGGGTTCAAATCCCGTCTCCACCTCGGGCGGCTGGCGCAGCGGTAGCGCGCTTCCCTGACACGGAAGAGGTCACTGGTTCGATCCCAGTGTCGCCCACCGAGAGAACCCCTTCTTCGGAAGGGGTTCTCGCATGTCCGGGCAGAACCTCGTTCCACCTGCGCGACCAGTACCCCCGGGGGTATGCTCGAACTGTCGGCGACGCGGCCGGCAGGAGGAGTCGTGATGGCAGAGATCGTCATTCTGGGAGCAGGTGTCTCGGGTCACACCGCGGCGCTGCACCTGCGGCGACTGTTGGGGCGTGAACACACCGTCACGGTGGTGTCGCCCAACTCACAGTGGAACTGGATCCCGTCCAACATCTGGGTGGGCGTCGGCGAAATGGCGAAGAAGGACGTGGTCTTCCCGCTGGCGCCGGTGTACGCCCGCAAGGGCATCGGGTTCCGCCAGGCGAAGGCCGTCGCGATCCGTCCGAAGGGTGATCGGGACGACTCCCGTGGCGCGGTCGACATCGAGTACACCTGCCCGGAGGCAGCCGGCACGACCGAGATGCTGCGCTACGACTACCTGATCAACGCGACCGGTCCGCGGCTGCGGTTCGAGGCCACCGAGGGCATGGGGCCGGGTGGCTTCACCGAGAGCGTCTGCACCGCCGACCACGCCATCGAGGCGAACCACCGGCTCCGCGAGGTGATCGAGGTGCTGAAGCAGGGGACGCCGCAGACGCTCGTCGTCGGTATGGGGCACGGCACCTGCACCTGCGAGGGCGCGGCGTTCGAGTACGTGTTCAACGTCGACCACGAACTGCGCGAGGCCGGCGTCCGCGATCTCGCCCGGGTCGTGTACCTCACCAACGAGGCGGCCCTGGGCGACTTCGGCGTGGACGGCATGGTCTTCGACCAACAGGGCTTCCAGACCACGAGCGAGCTGTGGACGGGCTCGCTGTTCCGCGAACGCGGTGTGGAGGCCATCCTCGGCGCCCACGTCTCGAAGGTGGAGCAGGGCCTGATCCACTACGAGACCCTCGACGGTGAGAGCCACACCCTCGGCTTCGACTTCGCGATGCTGATCCCGCCGTTCGGTGGCGTCGCGCTGAAGGCGTACGACGCCGACGGTGCCGACATCACCGGTGAGATCTTCGCCCCGTCCGGGTTCATGAAGGTGGACGCCGACTACACCGTCAAGCCCTACGAGGCGTGGCGCGCGGAGGACTGGCCCTCCACGTACGCCGCCCCCGGCTACGACAACGTGTGGGCGGTCGGCATCGCGTTCGCCCCGCCGCACCAGATCTCGCGTCCCCGCAAGACACCCAACGGGACGCTGGTCGCCCCGTCCCCGCCGCGGACGGGGATGCCGTCCGGGGTGATGGGCAAGACCGTGGCCCTGACGATCGCCGACCGCCTCAAGCACGGCTCCTCGGCGCCGGCGCACACCGCGTCGATGGCCCGCATGGGCGCGGCCTGCGTCGCGTCCGCCGGCACGGGGCTGACGAAGGGCTCGGCGGCCGCGATGACGATGCTGCCGGTCGTCCCCGACTACCAGCGCTACCCGACCGGACGCGACGAGCGCGAGACGCGCGGCGAGCTCGGCGTGCACGGCCACTGGGTGAAGCTGATGCTCCACTACTTGTTCATCTACAAGGCCAAGGCCCGCCTCGGCTGGCAATTCATCCCGGAGTGACCCATGACCTCACCGAGCACACCCGTCGCGGACCTGTCGAAGGCGCCGCTGCCCACCGCCAGGACCCTGAGGATGCGGCGCAGCCTGCCGTTCCAGTTCACCCGCTTCCTCGCCTTCAACAGCCGGATCATGCGGATGGTGGTCAAGGGCCACCACTAGCCGGCGGCTACCCGCAGGCGGGCGTTCCGGACACGCGCTGCCACAGGCCGATTCCGAGGATGACCAGCGCGAGCACCCCGCTGAGGATCCCCGAGCCCTGGCTCAGCAGGATGCCGACGCCGGGCACCAGGAGGCCGGTCAACGCCATGCACGACGACACCGTCGCCGGGCCGGCACCGCGCAGCGGCAGGTAGGTGGTCAGGATCAGGGCGGCGACGGGCGCCATCGCGCCGATCAGCACGACCCACAGCGGGCCGTCGAAACCGGCCCCCAGCGCGGCCAGGTAGCCGACGAACACCACCGGCGTCAGGACGACCATCGCCACCGTGTGGCGGGGGAGCCAGCCCTCGCGGAGCGCTGCCAGGCCCGAGCGGCGGGGGAGCGTGATCGTTCGCACCGTCGGTGGGGTCATCCGGTGACCACCTCGCCGCCGGCCGACTGCCACGCGCCGATGCCCCCGGCGAGGTCGTACAGGTGGGTGAAGCCGGCCTGGCTCATCGTCGCCATCGCGGTCTTGGAGCGGTTGCCGCTGTGGCAGTAGACCGCGTAGTTCTTGCCGGGATCCAGCGTCGCGGCGGCCTGCGAGAAGTCCGCGGACCGGACGTCCAGGTTCACCGCGCCGGGGAGGTGGCCGCTCGCGAATTCCGCCGGCGTCCGCACGTCGAGCAGGACGGTGTCGGGCAGCTTGGCCGCGGCGGCGAACTCGGCCGGCGCGAGGCTGCTGCCCGCCGCCGGGGCCGCGGACGCCGTGGGGCCGGACGTCACGCTGACGCTGCCGCCCGAGCAGCCGGACAACAGGATGGTCACGGCTGCCAGGGCCGCGGCCAGGGCCGGACGCATCATCGCCCGAGGATCTTGAACAGCCCGGAGTTGGCCTTCACCGTGGGCGCGGCCTGGGCGGACGCGCCGTGCCCGTCGCACCACTGGTCGGCCGGTACCCGTGCCTTGACCGACGCGACGTGCTGGCCGCAGCCCGTCCAGGTGGTCTTGCCGCAGGTCCTGCAAGTGGTGGGACTGCACATTCGGGGGTCTCCTTCGCCGAGGTTAGGCTCGAACTATACCCCCTGGGGTATCGAAACGATGAATGCAAGGATGCTCGCATGGCCATCATCGCCGAACCACGCCGGCCCAACCCGATCCTCCGCCTGGGGGTTGCGCTGTCCGAGCGCATCATCGGGCGCCGCATGGAACCGGCCCGGCTCCTCGCCTGGTACCCACGAGCCGCCCTCGGAGCCGGCGTCCTGGAGTCGCTCGTCGCCCACCGCGAGCCGTCGCCACGCCTCCTGAAGCTGGTGCGCGTGGCCGCGTCCCTCACCGCCTCGTGCGCGTTCTGCGCCGACATGAACAGCTTCGAGGCGGGGGAGGCCGGCGTGACGGACGCGGAACTCGCCGCCCTCCAGCGTGGCGCCGAGGAATCGGTGGCGAGCTTCGACGCCCGCGAACGGCTGGCGATCGCCTACGCGCGGGCGATCTCGTCGACCCCGCTGGTGTTCGACGAGCAACTCCAGGCCCACCTCGTCGAACTGTTCGACGAGCGGGAGATCGTCATCCTGGCGACCACGGCGGCGCAGGTGAACTGCTGGGCCCGCACCATCCAGGCGCTGGGCATCCAGCCGGCCGGCTTCTGCACGATCCCGGAGGCCTGACCGCTCACCGCGTGAGGTCGGAGACCAGGTGCAGGGTGAGTCCCTGGCCGACCGCCTCCATGAACATCTCGTGATGCATCCGGTCGCCGTCGACGTGCAGCGTCCGCACGATCCGGTCGACCTGCTTCGCGGTGGGCGTGTACTGCACGGACGAGTCGATCTCAAGGACGAGGACGCCGTCCGCCTCGAGCCGGCACGTGCCCGAGCCCCGCTCGGCCTGCCCGGTGGGAATCGCGATCACCACCTCGACGGTGTCGGGCGTCGGCATCCGCCAGTAGCCGGTCTCGGTGTGGCGCGGTTCGCCGTCGATCCACGTGCGTTCGACGAAGTGCAGGAACGGTTTCCCGATGTCGGTGAAGGTGAGCTCGTCGGTGTAGGCGAAGTCGGCGATCGTGGGGTAGGAGCCCTTGCCGGCGCCACGCCAGGTGCCGACCAGTGCTGCCAGGCGGGGTTCGAGTGCCATGGCTTCACTGTGCCAGAGGCGAGCGTCGTGCCACGCCGGTGCGGAGCGTTTCGACGACAGGTTCAGCGGCTACTTTGAGCACGTCGGATTTCCCGTTGTGCAGTGTCGACCCCGCGGAGCGAATCATGAAAGGCGTACTGGCGAAGAGGGTGCCGGTCTGGCTGCTCCTCGTGGTGGCCACTTCGCTGGCCCTGGGCGGGACGCTGGCGTCCCTGGCGGTCTGGGCGGTGCGTCCGCCCGCGGTGCTCGAGGTCGAGTCGGAGTCGCTGAACACGCAGGTGATCAACTCGGTCTCGTTGAAGGAGCAGGTCGTGCTGATGAGCCTGGGCATCCAGGGCATCGACAAGAAGAGCCAGCACAGCCAGTTCCTCGGCGTGGACATCCCGGGCAGCGATCGGGCGTCGTTCCTCCAGTACTCGTTCACCGCCAAGCTCGGCATCGAGGGCAAGGATGTCAGGATCAGCCAGACCGGCGACAAGAAGTTCCTGATCTCCGTCCCGAGGTTCATCTTCATCGGTCGCTCCAACGAGAAGTTCGAGCTGGTCGTCGAGGACAACGGTGTGCTGAGCTTCGTCACGCCGACCATCGATGCGGTGGACATGGCCACCAAGGTCCTCACGGACGATGTCCAGGCCACCTACATCGCCTCGAACCGCGAGCTCCTGATGACCCAGGCGCAGAGCTTCTACACCGACATCGTCCACAGCATCGACCCGGATGCCGTCGTGGGGTTCGAATTCGCGTCCTGACACCCTGATGCGCCCTCGCATTGAATTGATGTCGGAGTGATGTCATGATGGCGTCATGCAACTCACTCCGTATCTCGAGGCCGTGGCTCGTGACCTCGACCGTGCGACAGCACTGGCCGATGACCAGACACGAGAACTCACCCATCGCGTGACGTCCGTCATGGAGCCGGGGCTCCGGTTGGCCATGGTCCAACTGCTGAGCGACGCGGCCGCGCAGCTGACCGCGGAGCTCGACGGCCCCGTCGTCACCGTCCGCATGGAGGGGCGCGACCCCCGCTGGCACATCGTCCGCGACGAGGCCACCCTCGTGGGCCTCGACGCCGAGGCGGGGGAGGACGACAACTCCGCGCGCGTGACCGTACGGCTTCCCGAGGCCGTCAAGAAACGCGCCGAGGCCGCCGCCCAGAACGCCGGCCAGTCGCTGAACACCTGGATCGTCCAGACCCTGCGGCGCGCCACGACGCCCGAGAACACATCCCACCGTTCGTCCCGCCGGATCACCGGCTGGGCCTGAGGAGAACGCCATGTCCACGACGACGCGAAGCCACACGATCGAGTACACCCTCGACGGGCTCCCCGAACTCACCCTCGCCAACCACCGGGGCGACATCCACGTCAGCCACGACGGGGCACCGGGCGAGGTGCGCATCACGCTCACCAGCAACCACGCGGTCGACTTCGGCGCCGTGGAACACCGTGCGGACGGGAACCGGGTCGCGGTCACGATCCCGCGGCTGGCCTCCGACGCGACGTCGGGGATGTCCTTCACCCTCGGCGCCCTCTCCTGGGCGCTCGGCGGCGGGGTCACGGTCGACGCAGACGTGCACTGCGCGCCCGAGGCGCAGCTGTCCCTGGAGACCCACCAGGGCGACATCACGATCCAGGGGCGTGCGGGGAGCACCGCGGCGAAGACGGGCGCGGGCGACATTGCCGCCGAGGCCTGTGCGACCGCCGTCATGACCACGGGCGCCGGAGACATCCGGGTGTCCCGCACCGGCTCGGCCACGCTGAACTCGGGTGCGGGGGACGTGTCGGTGGAGGACTGCACCGGGCGTCTCGAGATCCGCACCGGCACCGGGGACATCCACGTCGGTTCGTCGCGAGGCCAGCTGACCATCGTCTCGGGCGCCGGCGACGTGCAGGCCGTCGTCGACGAGGGCAACGCCGAGGTCCGCACCGGCATGGGCGACGTGACGGTGCAGGTGCCGGGCAACGTCGCGGTGTGGCAGGACCTCACGACCGCTGTGGGTGAGGTGCGCAGCCACGTGCCGTCCCACGGTGAGCCGGAGCCCGGTGAGCCCTTCGTCAAGGTCGCCGTCCGCACCGGCGCCGGGGACGTGACGCTGTCGGTGTAGGCCGGGAGCTCACCCCGGTCCCTGAGGGCCAGCGCCCCGGGGCCAGCGTCCGCTCCCGCACAAACGCCCCCGAAACTCACAAGCGCCCCCGAAGTTTCGGGGGCGTTTGTCAACTTCGGGGGCGTTTGCGGACGGAGGCCGAACAGGGCGCCTCTCGGCCCCGATGTCAGCCGTGAAGACTCGCACCCTTGACGACCCGGTCGACGCCGTTGCGCGGCCCACGGACGGCGACCCCGACCAGGTTCAGCGCTTCGGCGGGCACCCCGGCGACGGCCGCACGGTTCGCGGCGTCGTGGCCGGTCGCGAACAGGTCCTCGGTGTAGATGGCGAGGGGCATCCCGCGTCCGAGTGCTCGCGTCCTCGCGGCGGCCAGCGTGGCCGCGTCCGCCGTCATCACGAGCACCGGCTGCCGCAGCATCGGCAGGTAGGCGTTCCCGTCGCCGTCGCGGTACGGCTCGCCGACGAGGTCGGGTTCGCTGGTGGCGATGGCGCTCATCAGGAACGCGGTCACGTTCAACTCCTGCCACGCCAGCAGGTCGTCGCGCAGCAGCACCGCGACCTTCGTGTCAAAGCGGACGGGAGTGTCGGACGGCTCGGTCTCCATGCTCCTGATCGTGCTCGATGCGCCGGTGCGCGGTCTTGTACGTTTCTTGCATGACCGACACGGTGCGAGCGTGGCACCCCGGGGTGCCGTTCGTCCGCGAGGTGCTCCACGCCAGCTTCGACCACCACGCCTACCCACGGCACACCCACGACGACTGGACGGTCCTGCTCGTCGACGAGGGCGCGGTCACCTACGACCTCGAGGGCGCCCGCCACGGTGCGTTGCCCGGGGCGATCACGATCCTGCCGCCCGGCGTCCCTCATGACGGACGCTCCGCGCTGCGCGACCGGGGCTTCTGCAAGCGCGTGCTCTACCTGGACGCGGCCTGGCTGCCCGACCGTTGCATCGGCGCGGCCGCCGGAGCGCCGACCGTCCGCAACGTGGGAGCGCTGTCGCTGGTCGCCGAGCTCCACGACGCCCTCGCCTCGCCCGGCGACAACCTCGCTGCGGAAACCGCCGTCCTCTCGCTCGGCGACGCGCTCCGTGACCACTTCGGGCAGGCGAGCAACAGTCGCCCGGACGTCCCTCTCGCCCGCCGTCTCCGCGCGCTCCTCGACGACGGTCTCCACGAGAAGGTCACGATCGCCGAGGCGGCGCAGGCTCTCGGCGTCCACCCCAGCCACCTCGTCCGCGCTTTCTCGCAGGCCTACGGCATCCCACCGCACCGCTACGTCACCGGCCGGCGCGTGGACGCCGCCCGCCACCTGATCGCGCAGGGAACCAGCATCGCGCAGGCCGCCGTGGAGGTCGGCTTCCACGACCAGGCGCACCTCACGCGGCACTTCCGCCGCATCCTCGGCGCGACCCCGGGTGCCTTCGCGGCCTGAGGCTGAGAGCGGCTCAGAGCGGCCGGAAGCGCAGCCCCGACCAGACGCTGTCGAACGAGATCGAGCGGACGGGGCGCGCCCCGCGTTCGGTGACCAGCGCAGCGAGGATGTCGCGGTTCAGGTCGCTGCCCAGCTGGTGTGCCTTCGGATAGGCGATCCACGCGAGCCGGTCGTCCTTCGCGGCGGTGATCGCCGGTCCGGCGTCGCTGTCGAGATCGGCGGCCCTGGTCACGAAGCAGATCACCGCGTCGGCCGCGTCCGCCATCGCCTCGTCGCTCACCACCAGGCAGTCGGCGGGGAGATCGAGATCGAGGCCGGAGGGGCGTCCTAGCACCACCACCGTCGTCGCGGCGCGGAGCTGGAGCTTTCGCGCTGTGGTCACGGCGGCAGCCTAGGGCCAATAAGGTGCCTCGGGTGAACCTGTTCCTGGTGGTCCTGGTCGTGGTGCTCGGCGCCTTCGTCGTGCTCGCGCTGATCCCCGTCGTGATCGCCGTCCTACGCGTGGCCCGCCGGTCGAGGCTGGCGAAGTCGTCCCCGGTGCGCCGCGACGAGGTGGTGGTGCTCGACAAGCGCACCCACGTCGTGACCAGCGGCAACGGCCCGACCAGCCAGCGCTACTACGTCACCTTCCAGCTCAACGACGGACGCCGTCTCGAGCTCGAGGTGACCGGGCCGCAGTCGGGCCTGGTCGTCGCCGGCGACCGCGGCACACTGGAGTGGCAGGGTCCGCGCTACCTCGGCTTCGCCCGCGAACTCCTGCGCTGACACGCCGGGTTGCCTCGGGACCGGAGGCTAGGCTGCGGGGTCACGGTGAGAGCTCCGACGCGCGCGACGGGATGACCATGGACGTAACTGACTCGACGACCCGGGTTCGCATGATGCTCGCGGACACGGCCGGAGCGGACGGTGCCACCATCTCCGCCGCCGACGGGCTCCTCCGCACCTTCCACGGCGACCCGTCCGTCAACTGGCCGGCCCTGTACGCAGAGGTGACCCAGCGGGCCGCCGGCGTCGCGCCGGCCGGGTCGCCGTACTGGACGCAGGGGCGTCCGCTGAGCGTGCTGGCCTTCTGGGGATCGGACGCGCGAGCGCGCCTGGCTGCCGACCAGAACACCCCGGCCGCCACGCTGGCGCTGCTGGCTGCCGATCCCGACCAGGGCGTGCGCCAGTGGGCGGCGGCACCCCGCAGGCCCACCGTCCTTGCGGCACCCGTCCCCGTTCCGCCCGTCCCAGGGCCGGCGCCGAGGAAGGGTTCGCGATGGCTGCCCGCTGTGCTGGCGAGCCTGGCCACGGCCGTGGTGGCCGGCCTGATCGGTGCCGGGCTGTGGTCGGCCGGTGTGCAGAACGGGTACACGACCACCGTCGTCGACCAGGAGGCGCGCGAGGCCACCACCCACGAGGAGTTGACCGGTCAGTACGAACTCAAGACCCTGAAGCGGCGCGTGTGCGGCAACAACAAGGACTACCTCTCCTGCGTGAACCAGCACGTGACGCTGTACAACACCGTGTGCCTGAGCAAGGACCTGAACGGTCTGGCGAAGGCGACGTGCTCGGACCTGAAGAAGTTCATCCACGACGTCAAGGTCCGCTACCGCCGCTGTGGCGCCGGGTGCCGGACGCGCGCCGACGCGAACGGGTTGTGGGGTTGGGCCTACCTGCGGACGGTGCCCCTGGTGGCGTCGGTGTCGAACAACGACGCGCTGCCCGAGATCACCCACGATGAGCGGTGCACCTTCGTGCTGGGACCCATCAAGCTTGGCACCTGCCCCCGCTGAGCCAAACAGGGGACGGTTCCGAGAATCGTGGCCGAGCGGGGCTTGCGTTGCGAATCTCGGAACCGTCCCCGATTCGGTCCGGTCGGGCGGGAGGACGGACAGGGGTACGGTGACCCGCGTGGGTCACGTGGATGTCGCCGGGGTGCGCTACGAGCTGCCGGACGGGCGCGTCCTCCTCGACGAGGTGTCGTTCCGCATCGGCGAGGGCGCGAAGGTGGCCCTGGTCGGCGCGAACGGGGCCGGCAAGACGACCCTGCTGCGCATCATCACCGGCGACCTCGACCCGCACGCCGGGGCGGTGACCCGCTCGGGCGGGCTCGGCGTGATGCGCCAGTTCGTCGGCCAGGGCGTAGTCGAGGGCGGCTCCGGCGGTGACGACCCGACCGTCGCCGACCTCCTGCTCTCGGTGGCGCCGGCCCGCGTCCGCGCCGCCGCCGCGTCCGTCGACGAGTGCGAGCGCCTGCTCATGGAGACCGACGACCTCGACACCCAGCTCCGCTACGCCGAAGCCCTCGCCGAGTACGCGGACGCCGGGGGTTACGACCTCGAGGTGGTGTGGGACGTCGTCACCACCAGCGCCCTCGGCGTCGGCTACGACCGGGCCCGCTACCGCTCGCTGCGCACGCTGTCGGGCGGCGAGCAGAAGCGCCTCGTCCTGGAGTACCTCCTGCGCGGACCCGACGAGGTGCTGCTCCTCGACGAGCCCGACAACTACCTCGACGTCCCCGCCAAGACCTGGCTCGAGGAGCGCATCAACGAGTCGTCCAAGACCATCCTGTTCATCTCCCACGACCGCGAGCTGCTCGCCAACACCGCCACCCGCGTCGTCACCGTCGAACTCGGCGCCGGCGGCAACCGGGTGTGGACGCACCCCGGCGGTTTCGGCAGCTACCACGACGCCCGCCGCGCGCGCTTCGAGCGGTTCGACGAGCTGCGTCGCCGCTGGGACGAGGAGCACGCCAAGCTCAAGACCCTCGTCCTCACCCTCAAGCAGAAGGCGACCTACAACGACGGCATGGCCAGCCGCTACCAGGCCGCCCAGACCCGGCTGCGCAAGTTCGAGGAGGCCGGTCCGCCGGCCGAGCAGCCCCTGGAGCAGAAGGTCGCCATCCGGCTCCGTGGCGGACGCACCGCGAAGCGCGCGCTCGTCTGTGAACAGCTCGAACTGCGGCTCCCGCCGGGGGAGTCCGGCGGGTCGTCGGTACTGATGAGGCCCTTCGACCTGGAGGTCTGGTACGGCGAGCGCGTCGCCGTCCTCGGCTCGAACGGGTCCGGCAAGTCCCACTTCCTGCGCCTCCTGGCCGCCGGCGGTTCCCTGCCCGACCTCGAGCACGAGCCGGTGGGGGAGCCCGGCGCCATCGCCCCGGTCGAACACACCGGACGCGCGCGGCTCGGCGCCCGGGTGCGTCCGGGCTGGTTCGTCCAGACCCACGAGCACCCCGAACTCGTCGGACGGACCCTGTTGCAGATCCTGCACCGCGGCGACGCCACCCCGGACGGACGCGGCCGCGTCGGCATGGGACGCGAGCAGGCCAGCCGCGTCCTCGACCGCTACGAACTGTCGGCCGCCGCCGAGCAGCGCTTCGAGGTGCTGTCCGGCGGGCAGCAGGCCCGGTTCCAGATCCTGCTGCTGGAGCTGTCCGGCGCCACGATGCTGCTGCTCGACGAGCCCACCGACAACCTCGACGTGCAGTCCGCCGAGGCCCTCGAGGACGGTCTCGCCGCGTTCGAGGGCACCGTCCTGGCCGTCACCCACGACCGGTGGTTCGCCCGCGGCTTCGATCGCTTCCTGGTCTTCGGTGCCGACGGCACCGTCTACGAGCCCGACGAGCCCGTCTGGCAGGAGGGGCGCGTCCAGCGGGCGCGTTGACGCCTACAGCTCCCCGGGCCGCGCCCGCTGCCTCTTCACCTCGCTGCGCTGACGCTTCGTCCTGAGCCGCCGGTCGATCGACCCCCGGGTCGGACGGGTGGCCCGGCGCGGCGGGGGCGGCGGCGCCAGCGCGTCCCGCAGCAGTTCGGCGAGCCGCTCCCTGGCGGCCACCCGGTTGCGGCGCTGCGAGCGGAACTCGGCCGCGTCCACGGTGAGCACGGTGCCGGCCAGCCGGGTCCGGAGCCGCCGCAGCACCCGATCACGCTGCGCGTCGTCCAGCACCGCCGAGGCACCCACGTCGAACGAGAGCTGCACCCGCGAATCGGCCGTGTTCACCCCCTGCCCGCCCGGCCCGGACGCGTGGGAGTACCGCTCGGCCAGCTCGCCCTCCGGGATCACCAGGCCGCCCGGGACGCCGGGCCCCGGCGCGATCCGCACCCCGTGTCCGTCCGCAGGCACGGTCGCTCAGCTGTTCCAGCGGATGATCGCCGGCGACTCCTTCTCGCGCCCCAGGATCGACACGCTGCCGACCTCCAGCGGGAAGCTCTGCCCGAACATGATCGGGAAGTCGAGCCAGCACAGCGCCAGCACCCGGGACGCGTGGCCGTGGCCGAAACAGATGGCCCGGTCCACCCCCGACGCGCGCACCTTCATCACGACGCGGGTCAGCCGGGCCCGTACCTCGTCGCTGGACTCGCCGCCCTCGCACCCGTTGAACCAGATGCGCCACCCCGGACGCCCCTGCCGGATCTGCGGGCTGGTGAGCCCTTCGAAGTCGCCGTAGTACCACTCTGCCAGGTCGTCGTCGATCTCGTAGTGCTCGAACCCGGCCAGCTCCGCGGTGCGCCTGGCCCGCAGCCGGGGGCTGCACAGCACCAGCTGGAAGTCGGACGGGTTGAGCCGGCCGTGCAGCGAGCGCGCCTGTGCCTCGCCCTCCGGGGTCAGGTCGAGCTCGGTGATCGAGGTGTGTTGCCCCGATCGGCTCCATTCGGTCTGGCCGTGCCGGACGAGGTACAGCAGTGTCATGCCCCCATCCTCACCGGTGGCGGCCGGTGAGGCTAGTGGAGGAGGGTTGCGCCGAGCAGGATCGCGACCGCCTGGTCGAGTTCGTGCGGTGTCGGGTTGGCGGCGTTGTCGCCCGAGCCGAGGTAGACGTCGTCGACGCCGGCGAAGTTCAGGAACCTCTGCCAGCACGACCCCGTCCGCGAGTGCTGCGCGAGGTTGAGCGAGACCGGCGACGACCCACCGTTGTGCCAGCGCACGACGACCGCCCCCTTGCCGAGCGACGTGGTCGCGGACAGGTCGGTGCGCGCGATCCGACCGTCGACAGAATCGGCGCCGTCGTCGCAGGTCGACTGAAGAGCGTCCGTGCGCAGTTCGAGGAAGTAGCCGCTGGGGGCGGTGATCCGCAGGACCCCCCACTGGTCCTCGCTCTCCGTCCAGTCCGCCGGGTAGCTCACCTTCAGGTTCGCCGTCGCCACCGTGGTCGTCCTCCAGAACCCGTCCGGCGCCACCGCGCCCGGAACCGGGGCGGTCATCGGGTCGAACGTCTGGGCGACGCCCGTGCCCGGTGCGCTCGGCGGCGCCGGCGCGGCGGGCAGCGTCGCAGGTGGACGCAGCAGCGTCGGCACCACGAGCATGGCCGCCACGACCACCGCGAGCGTGGAGACGATCCCGCCGATGATCGTGCGCCGGCGTGACCGGGCTCGTCCGGCCTCGGCCATCGCGGACGCGTCGAAGCTCGGACGGAAGTCGTCGGCCGCCAGCTTCAGGCTGGTGCGCAGGCCGCCGAGGTCCCGCAGGTCGTCGAAGTCATCGGCCATCGGTCTTGCCTTCCTCGTCAAGCAGCGAGCGCAGCGTGGCCAACCCGCGCGAGACGATCTTGCGGGCGTTCGCCGGGGACACGCCCAGCGCGTCGGCCACCACGCCGAAGTCCTGGTCCTCGATCACCCGCAGTACGACGGCCACCCGCTGCCGGGCCGGCAACCGCGCGATCACGTGCAGCGCCCAGTGGCGTCCGACGAGGTCGGGCGCGGGGTCGGCGACCGCGCCCTGCCGGTCGCCCAGCGCCACCAGCCGCCTCAGCTTGCGGTGCACCGAGATGTGCCGGTTGACGATCGAGCGACGGATGTACGCCAGCGGGTCACCGTTGTCGACGATCCGGTCCCAGCGGGAGTAGGCGCCGATCAGGGCGTCCTGCACAGCGTCCTGGGCATCGGCGGCGTTCCCGGTGATCATCAGGGCGAAACCGCCCAACGACCGGCCGTGCAGGGCGACGAAGTGCTCGAATGTCAGCCCCGGCTCCAGCGCCGCGGCCATCGAGAACTCGGCTGCACTCATGCCCATCACACGCTCGAGCGGTCCGGTTTGGGACAGCTAGGCGTTGTCCCCGCCCGTGCTCTGGCTCGCGGCCGCCTGTTCACGGGTCGCCTCCCCGGCGTCCGGCCACACCCAGTCGGCGATCTCCGGCTGGTCGATGCCCCACTCGAACGCGTAGGCCCGGGCGTCGATCCGCCGGTCGACCATGTCCTGGCGCAGGGTCGCGTAGCGTGCCCGCAGGGTCGGCACCCGGTCGATCACGTCGATCACCAGGTGGAACCGGTCGATGTCGTTGCGCATGCACATGTCGAACGGGGTGGTGGTGGAGCCCTTCTCCTTGAACCCGCGGACGTGGATGTTGTTGTGATTGGTCCGCCGGTACGCGAGCCGGTGGATCAGCCACGGGTAGCCGTGGAACGCGAAGATGACCGGCGTCCCGGTGGTGAAGATCGTGTCGAAGTCGCGGTCGGACAGGCCGTGCGGGTGCTCCCGCTCGTCCTGGAGCCGCATCAGGTCGACCACGTTCACCACCCGCACCTTCAGCTCCGGGATGTGCTGGCGCAGCAGGTCGGCCGCGGCGAGCACCTCCAGGGTCGGGACGTCACCGGCGCACGCCAGCACCACGTCCGGCTCGGTGCCCGGCACCTCCGTCCCCGCCCACTCCCAGATGCCCAGGCCGCGCGTGCAGTGGGCGATCGCCTCGTCCATGTTCAGGAACACCGGCTCGGGCTGCTTCCCGGCGACGACCACGTTCACGTACTGCTTGCTGCGCAGGCAGTGGTCGAACGTCGACAGCAGCGTGTTCACGTCCGGCGGCAGGTACACCCGGATCACCTCCGGCGACTTGTTCATCACCACGTCGAGGAACCCGGGGTCCTGGTGGCTGAATCCGTTGTGGTCCTGGCGCCACACGTGCGAGCTGAGCAGGTAGTTCAGGGACGCCACGGGACGCCGCCAGCCGATCCCGTTCGTCGACTCCATCCACTTGGCGTGCTGGTTGAACATCGAGTCGACCACGTGGATGAACGCCTCGTACGAGCTCATCACGCCGTGCCGGCCGGTGAGCAGGTAGCCCTCCAGCCAGCCCTGGCACTGGTGCTCGCTGAGCACCTCCAGCACCTGGCCCTGCTTGCGCATCGGATCGGGCTCGTCGGTCGGCAGGTAGTCGCCCAGCCACTGCTTGGGCGTGGCCTCGTAGACCGCCTGGAGCCGGTTGGACGCGGTCTCGTCCGGCCCGAACACCCGGAAGTTCGTCGGGTTCCGCCGGGACACCTCGGCCAGGAATTCGCCCAGCCGCTTGGTGGACTCCACCATCGGGCCGCCGTGCCCGTCGGCGTCCGGCTCGACGGCGAAGTCGCGGAAGTCGGGCATCCGCAGGTCGTTCAGCAGTTGCCCGCCGTTGGCGACCGGGTTCGCCGACATCCGCCGGTCGCCGGACGGACGCAGCGCGTCGAACCGCGGGTCGAGGGCACCGTCGGCGTCGAACAGCTCCTCGGGACGGTAGCTCTGGAGCCAGTCGGACAGCACCGCCAGGTGCTCGGCGGAGTCGCGGGCGTTGGCCAGCGGCACCTGGTGGCTGCGCCAGTGGGCCTCGGTCTGCTTGCCGTCGACCTCGGCCGGCCCCGTCCAGCCCTTCGGGGTACGGAACACGATCATCGGCCAGCGTGGACGCTCCACGTCCTCGGCCCCACCCTCGGCGGCCCTCGCCTTGATCGCCGCGATCCGGTCGAGCGCGTCGTCGAGCAGCCGGGCGAACCGCTTGTGCGCTTCGAGGTGGTCGTCATCGACGTCCGCGGTGAAGAACAGCGGCTCGTGCCCGTAGCCCCGCATGAGGTCGGCCAGTTCGTCCTCGGGGATGCGCGCCAGCACCGTCGGGTTGGCGATCTTGTAGCCGTTGAGGTGAAGGACGGGCAGCACCACCCCGTCCGTCAGCGGGTTGACGAACTTGTTGCCGTGCCAGCCGGTCGCCAGCGGGCCGGTCTCGGCCTCACCGTCGCCGACCACCGCGAACGTGATCTGGCCGGGGGAGTTGAACACCGACCCGTAGGCGTGGGACAGCGAGTAGCCGAGTTCACCGCCCTCGTGGATCGAACCGGGGCACTCCGGCGACACGTGGGACGGGATCCCGCCGGGGAACGAGAACTGCTTGAACAGCTTGCCCAGGCCGTCCTCGTCGGTGGTGATGTTCGGGTACACCTCGGTGTAGGTGTGGTCGAGGTAGGCGTTCGCGACCAGGCCGGGCCCACCGTGACCCGGCCCGGCGATGTAGATCGCGTCGAGGTCGCGCTCGATGATGGCCCGGTTGAAGTGGGCGTAGAGGAAGTTGAGGCCGGGCGTCGTGCCCCAGTGGCCGAGCAGCCGCCGCTTCACGTCGTCGCGGCTCAGCGGACGCCGCAGCAGCGGGTTGTCGAGCAGGTAGATCTGGCCGACCGAGAGGTAGTTCGCGGCCCGCCACCAGCCTTCCAGCAGCTCGGCGGTCTCGTCGCTGATCTCCGCGGCGGCGGTGGGGTCGGTGGCCATGACGCTCCTGTTCGGTGGTACGGCTTTCTCCTTCATTGTTTGCCCCGCGGGGTCGGCGGGCAACAGGGCGGGGGAATACGCGCGGCGGTGCGGGCTGTTGGACTGCTCAGGAGGAATCTGTCAGCGGTACCCGGCGAGTGCGAAGGAGCGGGTATGGATCGTGGACAGCGGGCCGTACTGATCGTGAGCATGTTGGCGGAGGCGTCGCAGGCCCTCGCCGTGGACGCGGACGTCGAGCTGGTGATCTGCCGGCACCTGTCGGACGGGATGGAGGCCGACGTCGCGGCCTGTTTCGCGCCCGAGGAGTCGGGCGGACGGGTGCTGAGCTGTCACCCCGACTGGTCCACGGCCACCGAACTCATCGGCACCATCGGCGGGCTCGACCCCGACAGTGGGGCGCAGGCACCGCTGGTGCTGCAGGCCGGGCACTTCGGCCAGGTGCTGGTGGTGGTGCCGCCGGTGATCGAGGCCGAGCCCGAGGAGGCCGAACGCCGCGCGCTGGCCTTCGCCCGGCGTGACGGCTTCGCCGAGCAGCACGTGCTGCTGCTGCATGAGGCGATCCCGCCGCTGATGGCGCTGCTGCCGCACGCGGTGGCCGCCACCCAGCGCCGCGAGCGCGACCGCGTCGGACGCGATGCCGCGCGCGAGTTCGGTCTCACGTCCCGCGAGCTCGAGGTGCTGGAGCTGCTGTCGCAGGGGCTGCTGGCGACCTCGATCGCGTCGCGGCTGTCGCTGTCCCCGCGCACGGTGCACAAGCACCTGGGCAACATCTACGACAAGCTCGGCGTCCATGACCGCCTGGTCGCGGTCAGTCTCGCCCGGGGTCGGGGCCTGGTCGCGGCGTGAACTCATTGCCGGATTCCTCGCGAAATGGCGGCCTCACGCCTACTTCGCGCGGCTGACTGCTGGGAATCTTGGCTTATGAGCGCCGATTTCGGGCCCCATATCCCGAGGTTCTCGGGAAACGTCTGGCATCGCTGGCTTCGGCCGGCTGATAGGCCGAGATTCGCCGGAGTGAGGTGATCAGGGCTGGTGTGGGTGGAAGGTGGTGCGGGTCTCCCGGGCGCGGAGCCACGGGACGGCCGCGAGCAGCGTGATCGCCCCGGTGACCCCGAAGGCGAGCGAGTAGCTGCCGTGGTCGACCAGGAGCCCGGCCAGGATCGGGCCGATGATCGACCCCAGGTCCTGGGACATCTGGAACGCCGCGAGCGCAGGCCCGCCGTTGCGTTCGCGTCCGACGACGTCGGCCAGCGTCGCCTGCTGGGCGGGGTTGAGCGCGCCGGCGCCGATACCGGCGACCACCGAGACGACCACCAGGAGCGGCAGGTTGCTCGCGAACCCGGTGACGGCGGTCGCCACCCCCGAGACGAGCAGTCCGGCGAGGATGAACGGCCGGCGTCCCACCCGGTCGGCCCAGCGCCCGGAGAGCAGCAGGCCGCCCGCATTGCCGGCGGCGAACACCGCCAGCGCCATCCCGGCGACCCAGGTCTCCCGGCCGATGACCGCGGTGGCGAACAACGGCAGGATCGCGTTGCGCACCCCGAAATTCCCCCAGCCGTTGGCGAAGCCCGACCCGATGGCTGCGCGGTAGGCGCTGTCACCCCACGCTTCCCGGGCGGTCAACGTCGGCAGCACCGGCGTCCCCGGTGCCGGACGCAGGGTCGCGTGCCGCAGGAACACCGCGACGATCCCGGCCGCGACCAGCAGGGTGGCCGCGTACACGAGGAACGGGACCCGCAGGCCCAGTCCGCCGAGCAGCCCGCCCACGACCGGGCCGCCCACCCCGCCGAGCAGGAAGGCGGTCGCGTACGCCGACGACACGCGCGCACGGATGCCGGGCGGCGCCAGCCGGACCAGCAGCGCGACGGCCGAGACCGTGAACATCGTCGACCCGATGCCGCCCAGTCCGCGGAACACCAGCAGCTGGACGTAGTCCTGGGCGAAGGCTGTCGCCCCCGTCGACACCGCGACGATCACCAGGCCGGCCAGGTACACCGGCCGTTCGCCGAGCCGCGCGATCAGCCAGCCGCCACCCGGCGCGAACACGAGCCGGAAGAACGCGAACACGCTGACCACCACGCTGGACGCCAACGCCCCCACGCCGAAGCTCTGCGCGAAGGACGGCAGCACCGGCGTGATCAGCCCGAAGCCGAGCGCGATCACGAACGCAGCGGCGACGAGGACCCAGACCTCGCCGGGGATCCGGGTCCGCCCGCCCGACGGCGCGGCGACCGTCACGTCAGGGTTGCTCGGCGAGCGTGATCGTCGCCTGGTGGGACGCGCCGTCGCGCACGTACTCCACCGGCACCTGGTCGCCGACCTTGGCGCTGACCAGCAGCCACGCCAGCGACACGTTCGTCGCCGACCCGCCGGCGATCGAGGTGATCACGTCGCCCTCGGCCAACCCGGCGGTCGCCGCCGGCCCGCCGGCGGTCACGGCCTGTACGAACAGACCGGCCTTCGTGCCGAAGCGGTCGGCGGTGTCCGGGGTGATCTCGGCGGTCTGCGCGCCGATCCAGGGGTGGGTTGCCCGGCCGTCGGCCAGCAACTGGTCGACGATCCGCTGGGCGGTGCTCGCAGGCACTGCGAAGCCGATGCCGACGCTGCCGCCGCCCGCCGTGCCGTCCGCGTTGGGCACGGTCGAGATCGCGGTGTTCACTCCGACCAGGCGGCCCTCGCAGGTCACCAGCGGGCCGCCGGAGTTGCCCGGGTTGATGGACGCGTCGGTCTGGATCGACCCCATCAGCACGGTCGTTCCGCCACCCGCCTTCGGGGCCGGCACGTTGCGTCCGAGCGCGCTCACGATGCCGCTGGTCACCGTCCCGGACAGCCCGAGCGGCGCTCCCAGCGCCACCACCGGCTGGCCGACGGTGAGCGGCTCGCGCGGCGCCAGCAGCAGCGTCGGCAGCTTGTTCCGGTCGATCTTGAGCACGGCCAGGTCGGTGAGCGGGTCGGTGCCGACCAGGCGCGCGGGCTGCCGCTCGCCGTTGTCGAGCAGCACCTCGATCGTGCCCGAGGTGGCCGCCGCGGCGATCACGTGGTCGTTGGTGAGGATCACTCCGTCAGCCCGGATGATCGCGCCGCTGCCCGAGCCCGACCCGGCCCGGCCCTGCACGAACACCGTGACCACGGACGGCAGCGCGGCGGTGGCGACCCGGGTGGTGTCGCACGAACCGGGGGCGGGGGAGAGCTTGATGGCGGCGAGCGCCCCGAGGCCGCCGCCGGCCAGCGCCAGCGCGACCCCGATGCCGATCAGCTCGGCCCAGTTCAGCGACGGGCGGTGGAACCACCAGCTTCGCCGTCCGGTCTCGGCCTCACCCACCGGTTTCGACACGATTCTTCTCCTCACCCACGCCGGCCCTCGTCCGTGGCCGGTTCCATACTGGCGCAGATCCGGTTCGCTGCGCAGGCTCTCGGGTGCGCCGCCGCACAACGGGGCGCTCGGGAGACTAGCGTGGTGTCGAGCACGAGGAGAGCGATGCGAACGCCGGCTGGAGAGGTGGCCCGTTGCCGCGGGCTCTGGGGCTTGATGGCCCTGGTCGCACTGGTCGGTTGCAGCGCCGTCGCCGGCGGGACGCCGTCCGCGCCGCAGCCCTCGTCCACCCCTTCGATCAGCGCTACGCCGTCGACCACGCCGTCGACCACCCCGACGTCGACCACGACGCCGAGCACCGGCCCGGGCACCCTCCAGCCGGGTGCCGTCCCGCTCATCGAGGGCACGCCGCGGTACCGGTCGGTGCTGTCCTTCGACGAGCCCGAGTGGGGCCCGGGGAAGGTACGCCTCGTCTACCAGTGGCGCCGTGACGGCGCCCCGATCAGCGGTGCGACCGGCACCAGCTACCGGGCCACGGCCGACGACATCGGGCACCTGATCAGCGTTCGTATCACCGGGACCGCGCCGGGCTACGGGCGGACGCGCCAGGAGACCGAGGCGGTGGGCCCGGTGGCGCCCGGACGGCTGTCACCGCGGACCCCGACGATCAGCGGCACCGCGACGGTCGGCAACACCCTCACCGGCGACGTCGATCCGTGGGGTCCGGGCGATGTGCGGCTGTCGTGGCAGTGGCTGCGCGACGGCACGGCGATCGCGAAGGCCACCGAGCGGACCTACCGGCTGGGCGGCGACGACCGTGCCCACGCCATCACCGTCCGCGTCACCGGAAGGGCGACGAACTTCGCGGACGCCTCGCGGGAGTCCGAGCCCACCCGCGCCGTCGCCGCCGGCACCCTCGACCCCACCCCGGTCCCGCTCTACTCCGGGACCGCCCAGGTCGGGCACGTGCTGACCGCACTGCCACGGGAGTGGGGGCCGGGCACGGTCGCGCTGACCTACCAGTGGTACCGCTCGGGCAAGGACGAGGACACGAAGATCGAGGGCGCCACCAAGGCGCGCTACCGCCTGGTCGCGGCCGACGAGGGCCACCGCCTGCGGGTGCGCGTCAGCGGTACCAAGGCCGGCTACACGACCGTCCGCCAGTACTCGGGCTGGACGAGCGTGGTCGAGCCGGGCGACCTCGACGGGTCGGTGCCGACCATCACCGGTGCCGCGGTCCAGGGCCGGACGCTGACCGCGAAGCCGGGGGAGTGGGGGCCGGACGGGGTCGAGCTCAGCTACCGCTGGTACCGCTCCGGGCTGCTGATCACCAGGGCCGAGGGCGAGACCTACACGCTCAGCGGGGCCGATGTCGGGCACACCATCACCGTGCGGGTCCGCGGCGAGAAGGACGGCTACCGCGACCTCGTCCACGAATCGGCACCGACCGACGTGGTGGTCACGCGCGAACGCTGAGGTGAAGACCCGACGGTGGCGTTGGGGCAGAATGGACCGGGCCGGCACGACGCCGGCGACGTCGAAAGGAATCCCTGTGTCTGTCTCCCTCACCGTGGTGCGTTCTGAGTCGCGCGAACCCCGGGTGGTCGAGACCGGCACGACCGGGCTCGACCTGTTCGGCTCCGACCGGTCGGTGGTGGCCGCCCGGGTGAACGGCGCGGTCGTCGACCTGGCCGCAGAGCTGCACGACGGCGACGAGGTCGAGCCCGTCGCCGCCACCAGCGACGAGGGCCTGGCGATCCTGCGGCACTCCTGCGCGCACGTCGCCGCCCAGGCCATGCAGCGGCTGCACGCCGACGCGAAGCTCGGCATCGGGCCGCCGATCACCGACGGGTTCTACTACGACTTCGACGTGGCGCACCCGCTGACCCCCGAGGACCTGAAGGCCGTCGAGAAGGAGATGGTCGGCATCGTCAAGCAGCGGCAGCGCTTCGTCCGCCGGGTGGTCACCGACGCCGACGCCGCCGCCGAACTCGCGTCCGAGCACTACAAGCTCGAACTGATCGGGCTGAAGGGCAACGCGGCCGCCACCGAGGACGCCTCGGTGGAGGTCGGTGCCGGCGAGCTCACCATCTACGACAACGTCCGTCCCGACGGCACCGTGGCGTGGAAGGACCTGTGCCGCGGCCCGCACGTGCCGAACACCGGCTACCTCGGCAACGGCTGGGCGATCACCCGCAGCTCGGCCGCCTACTGGCGCGGCGACCAGCGCAACGCGCAGCTCCAGCGCGTCTACGGCACCGCCTGGGCCAGCAAGGACGACCTGCTCGCCCACCAGCACCGGCTCGCCGAGGCCGCTCGTCGCGACCACCGCAAGCTGGGGGTCGAGCTCGACCTGTTCAGCTTCCCCGAGGAGCTGGGCGCCGGCCTGCCGGTGTTCCATCCGAAGGGCGGGGTGATCAAGCGGGTGATGGAGGACTACGTCCGCGCCGCGCACATCCGCAACGGCTTCTCCTACGTCGGCACCCCGCACATCTCCAAGGAGGGACTGTTCCACACCTCCGGGCACCTGCCGTACTACGCCGAGGGCATGTTCCCCCCGATGGACGACGAGGGCCAGGCCTACCGCCTCAAGGCCATGAACTGCCCGATGCACAACCTGATCTTTGCGTCGCGCGGACGGTCCTACCGCGAGTTGCCGCTGCGGCTGTTCGAGTTCGGCACCGTGTACCGCAACGAGAAGTCCGGCGTGCTCCAGGGGCTGACCCGCGTCCGCTCGATCACCCAGGACGACTCGCACTCCTACGTGATGGCCTCCCAGGCCGCGGACGAGGTCAAGCACCTGCTCACCTTCGTCACCAACCTGCTGGAGGACTTCGGCCTCACCGACTACTACCTGGAGCTGTCCACCCGCGACACCGAGGGTGCGAAGTCGACCAAGTTCATCGGCTCCGACGAGCAGTGGGAGGTGGCCACCGCGGTCCTGGAGAAGGTCGGACGCGAATCGGGCCTCACCCTGGTGCCCGATCCGGGCGGCGCGGCCTACTACGGGCCGAAGATCTCGGTGCAGGCGAAGGATGCGATCGGCCGCACCTGGCAGATGTCGACCATCCAGTACGACTTCAACCAGCCGGCCCGCTTCGGCCTCACCTACGCCGGCCCCGACGGCCACCCGGCCGAGCCGGTGATGATCCACTCGGCGAAGTTCGGGTCGATCGAGCGGTTCATCGGCGTGCTCACCGAGCACTACGCGGGCGCGTTCCCGGCCTGGCTGTCGCCGGTGCAGGTGCAGTGCATCCCGGTCGCCGAGGAGTTCGAGCCGTACCTGGCCGACGTCGCCGCACAGCTGCTGGCCGCCGACGTGCGGGTGGAGGTCGACCGGTCCGACGACCGCTTCGGCAAGAAGATCCGCAACGCCCAGACCCAGAAGGTGCCGTTCATGCTGATCGCCGGCGAGCAGGACGCGACCGCGGGCGCGGTCTCGTTCCGCTACCGCGACGGCACCCAGAAGAACGGGGTGCCGATCGCGGAAGCGATCGAGGAGATCGTCGCCGCCACCAGGCCGCCGCGCCGGTGAGCCACGAGGTTCCGATCGAGGACGCCGGGTCGCTGCCCGGCGTCCCCGACGCCTTCCAGCGGCTGTGGACGCCGCACCGGATGGTCTACATCCAGGGCGAGAACAAGCCGACCGACGCCGCGTCCGGCAGTTGCCCGTTCTGCCGAGCGCCCGGGCTGGACGACGCGGAAGGCCTGATCGTGCACCGTGGGGAGCACGTGTACGCCGTGCTGAACCTGTACCCGTACTCGCCCGGCCACCTGTTGCTGTGCCCCTACCGCCACGTCAGCGACTACACCGACCTGACGACCGGGGAGACCGTCGAACTCGCCGGCATGGCCGCGCAGGCGATGACCGTGCTGCGTGCGGTGTCGCACCCCGCCGGTTTCAACCTCGGGCTCAACCAGGGCGAGGTCGCGGGCGCCGGCATCGCCGCGCACCTGCACCAGCACGTCGTGCCGCGCTGGCTGGGCGACAGCAACTTCCTCCCCGTCGTCGCCCAGACCCGGGCACTCCCGCAGCTGATCGGCCAGACGCGGGAGCTCCTCGCCGCGGCGTGGAACCAGCTGTGAGCCGAGAGCCTAAGCTGACACCCATGCCTGGGGAACCGTACGACACCGAGCGCGTGCTCACCGTGCCGAACATCCTCAGCGGCATCCGCCTGCTGGGGGTCCCGCTGTTCCTGTGGCTGCTGCTCGACAAGCAGTACGACGTGTGGGCCGTGGTGGTCCTCGCGGTCGGCGGCGCCACCGACTGGCTGGACGGCAAGCTGGCCCGCAGCTGGCACCAGCGGTCCCGGCTCGGGCAGGTGCTCGACCCGCTCGCCGACCGGCTCTACATCGTGGCCACGCTGGTCGGCTTCGCCATGCGCGGCATCGTGCCGTGGTGGCTGGTCGTCCTGCTCGCCGCGCGCGATGTGCTGATGTTCACCGCGATCTGGCCGTCCCTGCGCCGGCGGGGGTTCACCAGCCTGCCGGTGCACTTCCTCGGCAAGGCAGCCACCTTCGCCCTGCTCTACGCCTTCCCGCTGGTGTTGCTCGGTGTCGGCGACGAGCTGTGGCACACCGTGGCGCGGGTGGTCGGCTGGGCGTTCGTGATCTGGGGCGCCGCCCTGTACTGGTGGTCCGGCCTGCTCTACATCGGGCAGGGGATCGACGTGATCCGTCGGTTCCCGCTGGCTTCGCAACGATAGTGTTTGCTCAACGGAACGGGCAGCCCGGCTGCCAGAAGGAGTTCGTGCGTGTTCCCCGATGACCTTCGATACACCAGCAAGCACGAGTGGGTGCGCCAGGGTGCCGGCAACACCGTCCGGGTCGGCATCACCGACTATGCGGCCGAGGCACTCGGTGACGTGGTGTACGTCTCATTGCCGCAGGTGGGCGAGGAAGTCGCCCTCGACGACGCGTGCGCTGAGGTCGAGTCGACCAAGAGCGTCTCCGACGTCTACTCGCCGGCCAGCGGTGTGGTCACCGTGGTCAACGAATTGCTCAACGACTCCCCGGAGACCATCAACTCTGACCCTTACGGTGACGGTTGGATCTTCGAGCTCGAGCTGTCGGAGGCGGGGGAAGTCGAAGATCTTCTCGATGCGGACGCGTACAGCGAGCTCGTCGCGGGCTAGGCTGAAGGTCAACCTGTCCTTGAGCCTCGAGTCCGGGGAGGACTCGTCCAGTCAAGGCACGGAAGGTGGCCGACCATGATGAATTGCCCCGCCTGCGGTCACGAGCTCACCGAGTCCGTGAACTTCTGCCCGCACTGCGGTGCGAGCCTCGCCAAGCTGTCCGGTGACACCACGCGGGTGATCCCGCCGGTCATCGAGGAGTTCCAGCTCGACGAGCTCGACGCCGACGACGCGGCCGCGATCGACGCGCTGCCGGTCGGCTCGGCGCTGCTGCTGGTCCTGCGCGGCACCCAGGCGGGTGCCCGCTACCTGATCGATGCCGACGTGATCACCGCCGGCCGGCACCCGCGCTGCGACATCTTCCTCGACGACATCACCGTGTCCCGCCACCACGCCCGGTTCGCGCGCCGCGACGGCCAGGTGTGGATCAGCGACGAGAACAGCCTGAACGGCACCTACGTCAACAAGACCCTGATCGACGGAGAGGTCGCGCTCCGCCGCGGGGACGAGGTGCAGATCGGCAAGTTCCGCATGGTGTTCTTCGCCGGGCAGGACTGATGGCGCTCGGCCTGAGGAGCATCGGCCAGGTACTGGCCATCCTCAAACCGGACTTCGACGACGTCTCGATCTCGAAGATCCGGTTCCTGGAATCCGAGGGCCTGATCTCTCCGGAGCGGGCGCCGTCCGGCTACCGCCGCTACGCCGAGTCCGACATCGAGCGGTTGCGCTACATCCTCGACGTCCAGAAGAACCACTACCTGCCGCTGAAGGTCATCCGCGAGCACCTCGACGCGATGGACCGCGGGCAGGAACCGCCGCCGCTCGGTGCGGCGGGCAGCGCCACGATGGACGCCGGTGAGCCGGCCGCGGGCCTGCCGCCCGCGCGTCCGCCCAAGCGGGCGATCCGGATCACCCGGCGCGAGCTCCTCGAACTCAGCGGCCTCAGCGAGCCGGCGCTCGCCGAACTGGAGAAGCACCAGCTGGTCGTGCCGCGCCGCGGCACCATCTACTACGGGCGCGACGCGCTCACCGTGGCGGTGGTGTCGCGCAAGCTCGCCGCCTTCGGCATGGACGCACGACACCTGCGGGTGGTCAAGCAGTCCGCCGAGCGGGAGGTGGGCCTGATCGAGCAGGCGATCGCCCCGCATCTGCGCCGCAACCCCGCCAGCCGCACCCTGCCGGCCGAGGTGATGCAGCTGGTACTGCACGCCCACGCCGCGGTGATGCGTTCCCAGCTTCCGCAGTGAGAGGGTGGAGGGGTGCGCGAGGTCAGGGTCATCGAGATCCGGGTGTCCACCGGTGACGCCCCGCCGCTGGTCGTGCTCGCCGAGAACGGCGGCCAGGAGCGGCTGCTCCCGATCTGGATGAGCCACGGGGGCGCGTCCGCCATCTTCAGCGCCACGGAGGACCCCGACCCCGACCGTCCGAACATCCACGACCTGGCCTGGAAGCTGGCCGAGGCGGCCAGCGAGCCGGTCGAGTCGGTGCGGATCACGGCCTACGACGACGGCCAGTACTTCGCCGAGCTGGTCTGCGGTGGCCACGGCATCCCGGCCCGGGCCAGCGACGCGATCGCGCTCGCGTTGCGACTGGGCTGCCCGATCGAGTGCGTGGACGCGGTGCTGGACGAGGCCGGCGTCCTCCCCGGCGACAGCGAGATCGGTGCTCCCGAGCAGGCGGAGGAGGAGGTCGAGCGCTTCCGGGAGTTCCTCGACAGCGTCACGCCCGAGGACTTCACCGGCGACGAGAACCAACCCTGAGGTAGGGGTTCAGAGTACGGCGTCGCCACGAAACGTCACCGGCGTGTCGTTGACCCCCGTGAACGCGGAAGATTACCGTCGTAATTCCAACGAGGTGATTCCCGAACCCGAAACGAGGCAGTGATGGACGCGCAACTCCAGGTGCCCCCGGCCCAGGACCTGCTGTTCGACGGCGACTTCTCGCCGCTGCCCGACGACCTGGGCTTCCGTGGGCCGGTGGCCTGCCGCGCCGCCGACATCACCTACCGCCAGCTCGACTACTGGGCACGCACCGGTCTCGTGGTGCCGGAGATCCGTGCCGCCGGCGGCTCGGGCACCCAGCGGCTCTACAGCTTCCGCGACCTGCTGATCCTGAAGGTCATCAAGCGGCTCATCGACGCCGGCATCTCGCTGCAGCAGATCCGCACCGCGATCGACCACCTCCGGGCGCGCGGCGTGGAGGACCTCACCGAGGTCACGCTGATGAGCGACGGGGTCTCGGTCTACGAGTGCACCTCCGACGACCAGGTCGTCGACCTGTTGCGCGGCGGCCAGGGCATGTTCGGCATCGCGCTCGGCGGGGTGTGGCGCGACATCGAGGGCACCATCCAGGCGCTGCCGGCCGAACGCGCCGAGGACACCGTCCACCACGACGACGAGCTGTCCCGCCGCCGCCGTTCCCGCGCCGCCGGCTGAGCAGGGCCTCCGCGCGGGATAGATTTGTCCCGCCATGGACGACTTCACGCAGCGCCATCTCGGCGCGTCAACGCCCGACCAGCAGCAGATGCTCTCCCTCCTCGGTTTCGCGAGCCTGGATGAGCTGACCGACGCGATCGTGCCCGCCGCGATCCGGCTCGACGAACCCCTGCAGCTGCCGCCCGCGCTCAGCGAGTTCGACGTGCAGCGCCGGCTGGCCGGCCTCGCCGCCCGCAACGTGCCCGGCACCGCGATGATCGGGCTCGGCTACTCCGGCACGATCACGCCACCGGTGGTACGCCGGATGGTGCTGGAGAACCCGGCCTGGTACACCGCCTACACGCCCTACCAGCCCGAGATCAGCCAGGGCCGGCTCGAGGCGCTTGCGAACTTCCAGACGGTCGTCGCCGACCTGACCGGGCTGCCGGTCGCGGGCGCCAGCCTGCTCGACGAGGGCACCGCGGTGGCCGAGGCGGTCGCCGTCGCGCACCGGGTCTCCCGCAAGGGCGGCGTGGTGGTCGTCGACCCGAACCTGCTGCCGCAGAGCCTCGCCGTGCTGCGGACGCGTTGCCTGGCCACCGGCATCGAGATCGTGGTGGCGGAGTCGTCCCTCGCCGACGCGGTGCGCGCGAACCAGGCGTTCGCCGTCGTGGCGCAGGTGCCCGGCGCGGACGGACGGCTGCCCGCCGCCGCCGAGCTCACCGAGTTGGCCGCGCTGGCCCATGACAACGGTGCCCAGTTCGTCGTGGCCTGCGACCTGCTCGCGCTCACCCTGATCGGTTCGGCGGCGTCCTGGGGCGCCGACATCGCCGTCGGGTCCGCGCAGCGCCTGGGCGTCCCGCTGTTCTACGGCGGCCCGCACGCCGGCTACATCGCGGTGCGGTCCGGCCTGGAGCGGCAGTTCCCCGGACGGATCGTCGGGGTCAGCAAGGACGCCGACGGCGTCGCCGCGTTCCGGCTCGCCCTGCAGACCCGCGAGCAGCACATCCGCCGGGAGAAGGCGACGTCCAACATCTGCACCGCGCAGGTGCTGCTGGCGGTGGCGGCCAGCTGCTACGCCGTCCACCACGGCCCCGAGGGGCTGGCCGGCATCGCGCGCACGATCCACGAGCGCACCCGGCGTCTGGCCGCTGCCGTGCGCGCGGGCGGCTTCGAACTGGCGGGGGAGTCGTTCTTCGACACCCTCACCGTCGCCGTGCCGGGCCGCGCGGCCGAGGTGGTCGCCGCCGCCCGGGCGTCCGACGTGCACCTGCGACTGGTCGACGCCGACCACGTCGGCATCAGCGTCGGCGAGGACGCGGGCGAGGACGTGCTGGCGGCGGTCTGCGCCGCGTTCGGCGTGACCCTGACCGACGCGGTCACCGGCGGTCTCGGCGATCACACCCGCGACGGCGACTACCTCACCCACCCGGTGTTCTCCGCCTACCGCAGCGAGACCGAACTCATGCGGTACCTGCGCGCGCTGTCGGACCGCGACTTCGCGCTCGACCGCGGCATGATCCCGCTCGGTTCGTGCACGCTGAAGCTGAACCCGGCTGCCGCGATGGAGCCGATCAGCTACCCGGGCTTCGCCGGCCTGCACCCGTTCGTACCGGAGGCCGACGCGTCCGGCTACGCCGAGCTGGTCGGCCAGCTGTGCGACTGGCTGGCCGAGATCACCGGCTACGACCGGGTCAGCCTGCAGCCCAACGCGGGCAGCCAGGGCGAGTTCGCCGGGCTGATGGCGATCCGGTCCTACCACCTGGCCGGTGGGGATGCGGAGCGCACCGTGTGCCTGATCCCGGCGTCCGCGCACGGCACCAACGCGGCGTCCGCGGTGATGGCCGGTATGCGGGTCGTGGTGGTCGCGACCGCGTCCGACGGTTCGGTGGACCTCGACGACCTGCGCGCGAAGGTCAGCCAGCACGCGGACGAACTGGCCGCCGTCATGGTCACCTACCCGTCCACCCACGGGGTGTTCGAGGAGACGATCACCGAGATCTGCGCGCTGGTGCACGACGCCGGCGGACAGGTCTACGTCGACGGCGCGAACCTCAACGCGATGCTCGGGCTGGCCCGTGCGGGACGGTTCGGCGCCGACGTCAGCCACCTCAACCTCCACAAGACGTTCGCAATTCCGCACGGCGGCGGCGGTCCGGGGGTGGGTCCAGTGGCCGTGCGCGCGCACCTCGCGCCGTACCTGCCCAACCACCCGCTGGTGGCGTCCGCCGGTCCGGCGAGCAGCTACGGGCCGGTCAGCTCGGCGCCGTTCGGCTCGGCCGGGGTGCTGCCGATCAGCTGGGCGTTCATCGCGCTGATGGGGGCGGACGGGCTGCGGCTCGCGTCCCAGTCGGCCATCCTCGCCGCCAACTACGTGGCCCGCCGGCTCGACGGCGCGTTCCCGGTGCTGTACACCGGCGCCAACGGGCTGGTCGCCCACGAGTGCATCGTCGACCTGCGCGAGCTGACCCGGCAGACCGGGATCAGCGTGGACGACGTCGCCAAGCGCCTCGTCGACTACGGGTTCCACGCCCCGACGATGAGCTTCCCGGTCTCCGGGACGCTGATGATCGAGCCCACCGAGTCGGAGTCGAAGGCCGAGCTCGACCGGTTCTGCGACGCGATGATCGCGATCCGCGGCGAGATGGACCGGGTCGCGGCAGGGGAGTGGCCGGCCGAGGACAACCCGCTGCACCACGCGCCGCACCCGATCGCGCGCATCGTGACCGGCGAATGGGTACACCCCTACAGTCGCGAGGTGGCGGCGTTCCCGGCCGGTGTGCGGACGGGGCCGATCGGTTCGGGGGCACGGGACAAGTACTGGCCGGCGGTGGCCCGGATCGACCAGGCCTTCGGCGACCGGAACCTGGTCTGCACCTGCCCGCCGGTGGCGTCGTACGAGGAGTAGGAAGGGCGGTTCGATGCTTCAGTGGTGGGCGACGTTCTCCAAGCGGCCGTTCGTCGCGCACCTGCTGCGTGCGGTCGAACGGTTCAACCTGCGCGGCGGCGCGCAGCTGGCCGCGGCCATCACCTACTTCTCGGTGCTGTCACTGGTGCCGATCCTGATGCTGGCGTTCGCGGGCCTGGGCCTGTTCCTCACCGTGATGCAGCCCGGTTCGCTCGCCCAGATCGAGGCCTACATCAAGGCCCAGCTGCCGGACGACTCCACCATGAGCAAGAGCCTCTACGAGGTCATCGCCAACGCGCTCAACAACTGGGCCTCGGTCCTGGGCTTCGGCGTCCTGATCATCATCTGGGTGTCCTCGGGGTGGGTCGGCAACCTCAAGCGCGCGGTGCGGCAGCTGATGCGCGAGGACGCCGACAACCCCGGCAAGCAGGCACCGATGCCGCTCGACGTCCTGGCCAACTTCGGCGGCCTGCTCGGCATCCTCGTCGGGGTCGCGCTGACCTTCGCCTCGTCGCTGGTGGCCACCACCCTGGGCGACACGGTGGGGTCCTGGCTGGGAGTGGGGCAGAGCCTCGGCTGGACCCTGTTGATCCGGCTGGTCGGTTTCCTGGTCGCGTTGGCGATCGGCGCGGTGGGGTTCCGGCTGCTGTTCGCCTGGTTCAGCCCCACCTACGTGCCGAGCCACCTGGCCTGGGTCGGGGCCGGGCTCGGCTCGGCGAGCCTGCTGGTGCTCCAGGCGTTCGCCGGGCTGTTGTGGCGGTCGTTCTCGAACAACCTCGGCGCCGCGGTCTTCGGCTCGACGATCGTGCTGATGATCTTCCTGAACCTCTTCGCCACCCTGATCCTGTACATCGCGGCCTGGCTGGCCACGTCGGTCGCCCCGGTGCCCGAACCGGTCGCGATCCCGGCGATCGAGCCGCCCGGGCCGAGCATGCCGATCGGGAGCCGCCCCGGTGAGCTGTACGTGTCCAGCGACGTCGCCAAGCGGACGCTCGGCATCGGCCTGGGCACGGGCTACGTCATCGGCGCCGCCACCGGGCTCGGCATCGGGGCCGTCCTGACCTCGCTGCTCTCCGGCCTGTTCGGGCGTCGCACGTGACCTACCCGTCCCGGCGCGGACAGGTGGAACCGTTCCACGTCATGGAGGTGGCCAAGGCCGCCAGCCTGCGCCAGCGCAGCCACGGCGACGCGATCCTGCTGTGCGTCGGCCAGCCGGCCACGCCCGCGCCGCAGGTCGTCCGGGAGGCCGCCACGGCCGCGATCGGGGCGGAGGTGCTCGGCTACACCGTGTCGAGTGGCATCCCCGAGCTGCGTGCGGCGATCGCCGCCGAGTACGCGCGGCGCTACGACGTCGACGTCGACCCCGGCGAGGTGCTGGTCACCACCGGGTCGTCCGCCGGCTTCCAGTTGGCGATCCTGGCCGCGTTCGAGGCCGGCGACACGGTCGCGATGACGCGTCCGGGGTACCCGGCGTACCGCAACACCCTGCACACCCTGGGCTGCCGGGTGCTCGACCTCGAGGTCGGCCCCGACACCCGCTACCAGCCGACCGTCGCCATGATGGACGCGCTGCCCGAGGTGCCCGCGGGACTGGTGGTGGCGTCGCCGTCCAACCCGACCGGCACGATCATCGATCCCGACGAGCTGGCCGCGCTGGCCCGGTGGTGCCGCGCGCACGGTTGCCTGCTGATCAGCGACGAGATCTACCACGGCATCTCCTACGGACGCCGGTGCGCGAGCGCACGCGAGGCCGGGGCGGACGCGGTCGTGGTCGGTTCGGTGAGCAAGTACCACTCGATGACCGGCTGGCGGCTGGGCTGGCTGCTGCTCCCTGAGGCGCTGCGGCGTCCGGCCGAACTGTTGCAGTCGAACCTGGCGATCTGCGCGCCGGCCGTCTCGCAGGCCGCCGCGCTGGCCGCGTTCGGCCCGGACGCGCGCGCCGAGCTCTACGACCACGTCGCGCGGTACGCGCGCAACCGCGAACTGCTGCTGCGACGCCTCCCCGAACTCGGGATCACCAGCTTCGCCCCGCCCGACGGCGCCTTCTACGCCTGGTGCGACGTCAGCCACCTCACCGCGGACAGCCGCCAGTGGTGCGCGGACGTGCTGGACGCGACCGGGGTCGCGCTGGCGCCGGGCATCGACTTCGACCCGATCGACGGCGGCGAGATGATGCGGCTCAGCTTCTGCGGCCAGACGGCCGAGCTCGACGAGGCGCTCGACCGGCTGGTCGCGTACCTCTAGTGCTCGGCGGGCTCCGCGGCGATCGGGGCGGGCTGGCCGATCTCGGCGAGCAGGTCCCGGTACCACTGCTGGGAGATGTCGAACGGCTTGCCGCCCTTGATGCGGTCGAAGGCGATGACGCTGAGCACGTCGCCGTTCTCCTCGTCGTGGCCGATCACGCCGGGGTTCCCGGCGAGCGCGGAGTCGACGGCCAGGTCGGTCATCGAGTGGATCAGGGCCAGGTCGAACGCGTTGGCCGCGGCCGAGCGGGAGTAGTAGCCCGACTTCTGCACCAGCACCTTCTCGGCGTGGAGCATCTTCGAGAACTGCTTGCCGAACCACTGGCCCGGGTTGATGCGCTCCAGCCGGATGTGGCCGAAGGCGTCACGGGCGACCTCCTGGCCGGCCTTCTCCATCTCGGCGACGATGTCGGCGATGCCGGCGCCCTCGGAGAGGAAGATGTTCACGCAGCCGACCTCGTCCATCACCTTGATGAGGCGCTCGGCCTCCTCCTCGATGTCGATGACGGCCTCCGGCACGAAGATCGCGTGGACGTCCCACGCCTGCTTGCTCAGGCCGATCTCCGGCAGCCACTCCACGCTCTCGACCCACTCGTGGTACTTGCGGGCGGTCGCGGCGGTCAGCCAGCCGCAGTTGCGTCCCATGACCTCGTGGATCAGCAGGATCCGCGTCCCGGCGTTGTGCTCGGCCAGGACGTTCTTGGAGAACCGGGCGCCCATCTCGGCGGCGGTGTCGGCACCGAGGCTCTGCCGGATCGGCACCACGTCGTTGTCGATGGTCTTCGGCAGGCCCACGACGGTCAGGTCGTAGTTGTTCGCGGCCAGGTACGCGGCGAGGTCGGCGGCGGTGGTGTTGGTGTCGTCGCCACCGATGGTGTGCAGGACGTCGACCCCGTCGGCGACCAGCCGGTCGGCGGCGACCTTGAGCGGGTCCTGGCCCTCGGCCACCAGGCCGCGCTTCACCAGGTCCTTGGCGTTGGTGAGCTTCACCCGGGAGTTGCCGATCGGCGAGCCGCCGTAGGAGTGCAGCAGCGCCGCCTTGGCACGCACCTCCGGCGTCACCGTGAGGAAGTCACCGCTCAGCAGGCCCTGGTAGCCGTTCTTGTAGGCGATGATCTCGATCTCCGGCGCCACCTCGGTGTACCGCTCGATCAGACCGCCGATGGCGGAGGAAAGGCAGGGTGCGAAACCCCCGGCGGTGAGCAGAGCGACTTTCTGAACCATTCGTTGGCTTCCCATCGTGAGCGGGGCAGGACGTGAACGGGCCTCAGCCTACCGACTCCTACCACCCACCCAGCCTGTGCACAACCGGCGTGGAACGCCGCCGACAGGGGCAGAATGGTGGGCCTGCGATCGGGGGTGGCGATGCGTGACCAGCGGGGGCTGTCGATGTCGACCTTCGTGGCGGTCGTGGTGCTCGCGCTGCTGCTGGTGGCCGGTCTCGTGGTGGACGGCGGGGCCCAGGCCGTGGCGGCCCGACGAGCCGAACTCGTGGCCTCGGCGGCGGCCAGGGCGGCGGCCGACGAGACCGCGGCCGCACGGCTGGCCGGGCGGACGCCGGACGCGGGGGCGGCGATCGCTGCGGCCCGGCGGGTGCTGTCCGCCAGCGGGGACGTGACCGGGGAGGTGCAGCTGGTCGCGGGCCGCGTCCGGGTCACGACCACCAGCGGTGCGGACACCGTGTTCCTCAGCCTGATCGGCATCGGACGGCTCGCCGCGCACGGCTCAGCGGAGGCCGACCTGGTGTCGAACCGCTAGTCCGCGCGAAATCCCCCGGCGCGCGGTGCATGGAATTCGCCCCGTCGTGCGTTGTAATTCTGATGTGAAGCGAATTGGATTCCTGTCGTTCGGGCACTGGTCGGGTTCGCCCGGCTCCCAGACCCGTACCGCCGCCGACACCCTGCTCCAGTCCATCGATCTCGCCGTCGCCGCCGAGGAACTCGGCGCGGACGGCGCCTACTTCCGCGTACACCACTTCGCCCGGCAGCTGGGTTCGCCGTTCCCGCTGCTGGCCGCCGTCGGCGCTCGCACCGAACGCATCGAGATCGGCACCGCCGTGATCGACATGCGGTACGAGAACCCGCTCTACATGGCCGAGGACGCCGGTGCGGCCGACCTGATCTCGTCCGGGAGACTCCAGCTCGGCATCAGCCGGGGATCGCCCGAGCAGGTGATCGACGGCTACCGCTACTTCGGCTACGTCCCGGCTGACGGTGAGACCGACGCCGACATGGCGCGCGGCCACGCGGAGGTGTTCCTCCAGGTGCTGGCCGGTGAAGGGTTCGCGCAGCCTAACCCGCGTCCGATGTTCCCGAACCCGCCGGGGCTGCTGCGGATCGAGCCGCACTCGCCGGGCCTGCGGGACCGGATCTGGTGGGGCGCCTCGTCGAACGCGACCGCCGTCTGGGCGGCCGAGCAGGGGATGCACCTGATGAGTTCGACGCTGAAGACCCACGAGTCGGACGAGCCGTTCCACGCCCAGCAGGCCGAGCAGATCCGGCTGTTCCGCGAAGCCTGGACGGCCGCCGGCCACCAGCGGGAGGCGCGGGTCTCGGTCAGCCGCAGCATCTTCCCGATCGTGGACGAACGCGACGCGATGTACTTCGGCGGCGACTCCTCCTCCGACCAGGTCGGCTGGATCGACAGCGACACCCGGGCGATCTTCGGCCGCAGCTTCGCCGCCGAGCCGGACGAGCTGATCGAGCAGTTGCGCGAGGACTCCGCGGTCGAGGCGGCCGACACCCTGCTGTTGACCGTGCCGAACCAGCTCGGCGTGGACTACAACGCCCACGTCATCGAGTCGGTGCTCACCCACGTGGCGCCGGCGCTGGGCTGGCGCTGACGCCGGCGGACCCCCGCCTGCGCCGGCCTCCGTCCGCAAACGCCCCCGAAGCTCACAAACGCCCCCGAAGTTTCGGGGGCGTTTGTCAACTTCGGGGGCGTTTGTGCGGGAGCAGGCACCGGCCCGCGCCGAGACGACGGTCGTCGCGTGTCAGGCGAGGCTCGCGGCCATCCGGTCGACTCCCTCGACCACCAGGTCGGGGGAGCAGGCGAGGTTGACGCGCACCCACTGGTGGTGGCTGCGGGCGAAGTTCACGCCGGGGGAGAAGGCCACCCGGCCGTTCTCGAGGAAGTGCCGCGCCGGATCCCTCAGCCCGAGCGCCGAGCAGTCGACCCAGGCGAGGTAGGTGCCCTCGGCCGGGGTGTAGCAGACGTCGGGCACCTTCGCGGCCAGTTCGGCGGCGAGCAGCCGCTTGTTCGCGGCGATCTCGACCATCAGCTCGTCCACCCAGTCCTGCGCGTGGGTCAGCGCGGCCGTGTGCGCGAGGTTGGCCAGGTGGCCGGTCGACTGCTGCGCGAGCGGTGGCAGGTCGTGCAGCAGGTGGGTGGCCGCGGTACCGGCGACGATGATCCCGGCCTTGAACGCCGCGAGGTTCCAGGTCTTGCCCGCGCTGGTGACCGACACCGCCTGCTCCCCACCCGGCACGGTGAGCAGCGGCACGAAGGTGGTGCCCGGGTCGACCAGGCACTCGTGGATCTCGTCCACGATCACCCGGACGCCGTACCGGTTGGCCAGCTCCATCACCCCGGCCAACTCCTCGGCGGTGTGGACCACCCCCGTCGGGTTGTGCGGGGAGCACAGCAGGTACGCCGTCGGTCGGTCGGGCCCGACGAAGGCTGCCTCCAGCGTGGCCAGGTCGAGCCGTCCGTCCGCGGTGAGGGGGGCTTCGGTGATGTGCCGCCGGTAGCCGGTGATGACCTGGCGGAACGGTGGGTACACCGGCGGGTTGATCACGACCGCGTCGCCGGGCGCGGTGCAGGTCTCGAGCACCGCCAGCATCGAGTTCATCACGTCGCCGGCCCGGCGCGCCTGGCCCGGGACGCCGATCTGCCATCCCCAGCGCGCGGACGCCATCGCGGCGAACGCCTCCGGGTAGCCGGTGCCCCAGGGGTAGCCGGTGTCGTTGCGCGCGATCGCCGCCGTCACGGTCTCCGCGACCGCGGGGTGGATCGCCACGTCCATCTCGGCCACCCACATTGGCAGCACGTCCGGGTCGTAGGTGCGCCACTTCAGGCTGGTACGGGAACGGAGGTCGTCGAGGGGCACGGACAACAGCGGCATGCTCCGCACCCTATCCGCCCGGCGCGCTACTCTCAGGCGTGGCCCGCTACTTCGACGTCCATCCCGACAACCCGCAGCCCCGCGCCCTCGCGCAGGTGGCCGACATCGTGCGCGACGGCGGCCTGGTGGCGTACCCGACCGACTCCGGGTACGCGCTGGGGTGCCGGCTCGGCAACCGGGACGGCCTCGAGCGCATCCGCACCCTGCGCCACCTCGACGACAAGCACCACTTCACGCTCGTGTGCAGCGAGTTCGCCCAGCTCGGCCAGTACGTGCAGATGGACAACGACGTGTTCCGGGCGGTCAAGGCGGCCACGCCGGGCGCCTACACGTTCATCCTCAAGGCCACCCGCGAGGCGCCGAAGGTGATGCTGCAGCCCAAGAAGAAGACCGTCGGCGTCCGGGTGCCCCAGCACACGACCGCGCTGGCCCTCCTGCGCACCCTGGGCGAACCGCTGATGTCCTCCACCCTGATCCTGCCGGGCACCGACGACCCGATGACCGACGGCTGGCAGGTCAACGACGAACTCGGCACGCTGCTGGACGCCGTCCTGGACTCGGGCGACTGCGGGCTGGAGCCCACCACGATCGTCGACCTGTCCGAGGACGAGGTCGAGATCACCCGGTACGGGGCGGGAGACCCGACACCGTTCGAGGAGTGATCTCCAGCGGCACCACCGTGGCCAGGTCGCGCACCGGCGGCGACTCGCCGCGCGCGGCCTTGTGGGCGCTGGCCAGCACCAGCTTGATGCGGTTCAGCTGGTTCACCTCGCTGGCGCCCGGGTCGTAGTCGATCGAGGCGATGTTGGCGTGCGGGTAGAGCCGGCGCAGCTCGCGGAACATGCCCTTGCCGACCACGTGGTTCGGCAGGCAGGCGAACGGCTGGACGCAGATGATGTTCGGCGTCCCGGACTCGATCAGCTCCATCATCTCGGCGGTCAGCAGCCAGCCCTCGCCGGCGGTGGTGCCCAGCGAGACCACGTTCTGTGCGCGTTGCGCCATCGTGTCCAGCGGTGCCTGCACGGTGAACTTGCCGCCGCACCGCGCCAGGGCCCGGTTCGCCGGCTCCTGGTACTGCTCGACCAGCCACAGCCCGATCTTCTTCGCGTGCCGCGACTTCTCGCCGATCCCCAGGTGCTGCCACTTCCAGTCGCCGGTGTAGAGCGCCTGGCCGAAGAACTCCAGCAGGCCGGGGAGCACCGCCTCGCAGCCCTCGTCCTCGATCACCTGGACGGCGTGGTTGTTGGCGTCCGGGTGGAACTTGACCAGGATCTCGCCGACCAGGCCGACCCGCGGCTTGCGCGGGATGTCGCGCAACGGCAGGGCGTCGAACTCGGCGACCATGTGGTCGATGATCCACCCGTAGCCGACCCGCCGGCCGAGGCTGGGGGAGTGGCCGCCGGAGGTGAAGAACTCCTGGCAGACCGCGTCCCAGCGGCGGTACAGCTCCTGCGCGCTGCCCGGCGTCGCCTCGTAGGGACGCAGCCGCAACAGCATGTTCTGCAGCAGGTCGCCCAGCACCAGCGCCTGGACGCCGCGGTGCACGAGCGCGGGGCTCACCTTGAACCCGGGGTTCTCCTCGAACCCCTGCGCGCTGACCGCCACCACCGGCACCTGCGGGAATCCGGCGTCGGCGAGGCCCTTGCGCAGCATCCCCGCGTAGTTCGTCGCGCGGCACATGCCGCCGGTCTGGGTGATCGCGACGCTGGCGTTGTCGGGGTCGGCGCCGCCGGTGAGGAACTTGTTGACGAGCTGCCCGACCACCATGATCGCCGGGTAGCAGGCGTCGTTGTTCACGTACTTCAGGCCGACCTCGACGTCGTCGGGGCTGGTGTGCTCAAGCAGTTCGACCCGGTAGCCGAGCCGGCGCAGCACCGCCACCACCAGCCGGAAGTGGATCGGCGCCATCTGCGGCGCGTATATGGTGTGGGTGCGCCGCGCGGCTTTCGTGAACACCGGACGCGGCGCACGCTCGGCGTCGCCGGCATAGGTGACGACCTCCGCACTGTGCAGGTCGGCGCGCGGACGCCGTCCCTCGGTGGCGGCCTTCAGCGAGCGCAGCCGGATCCGGGCCGCGCCGAGGTTGGACACCTCGTCGATCTTGAGCACGGTGTAGACGTTGTCGGCGGCCTCGAGGATCTCCTGCACCTGGTCGGTGGTGATGGCGTCCACGCCGCACCCGAAGGAGTTGAGCTGCACCAGTTCGAGCCGCGGGTTGCCGGCGCTGGTGGTCGCCGCCTCGTACAGGCGGGTGTGGTACGCCCACTGGTCGCGCACGCGTAGCGGACGCTTCAGTTGCGGCAGGTCGATGACGGCGTCCTCGGTGAGCACCGCCATGCCGAGGCCGGTGATGAGCTCGGGGATGCCGTGGTTGATCTCCGGGTCGACGTGGTACGGGCGTCCGGCCAGCACGATGCCGCGGGCGTCGTGGGCGGCCAGCCAGGCCAGCGCCCGGCGTCCCTCGGCCTTGATGTCGGCCTTCACCTTCGCGTCCTCGGCGTACGCCGCGGTGACCGCCGCCTGGGCCTCGGCCAGCGTGACGTCGTAGTCCTCGAACACTTCCACCAGCCGCTGGGCGAGGTGCTCGGGCTCGTTGAGGTTGAGGAAGGGGTCGAGGTAGCGGATGCCGGCCTCGCGCAGCCGCGGCACGTTCTTCTCCAGGACCTGCGGGTAGAACGCGACGATCGGGCAGTTGAAGTGGTTGTCGGCCTCGGTGAACTGCTGCTGCTCGAACGGGACGCACGGGTAGAAGATCGTCCGCACCCCCCGGTCGAGCAGGTCCTCCAGGTGGCCGTGCGCGAGCTTCGCCGGGTAGCAGACGTTCTCGGACGGGATCGACTCCGCGCCCTGGGCGAGGGAGTCGTGGCTGGATCGGCCCGACAGGATCACCCGGAAGCCGAGCGAGGACAGCGCGGTGAACCAGAACGGGTAGTTCTCGTACATGTTCAGCACCCGCGGGATGCCGATGTCCCCACGGGTGGTCGCGGCCTCGGTGAGCCGCCGGTAGCCGAAGATGCGGCGGTACTTGTAGTCGTAGAGGTTCGGCAGCTCGGACTTGCGCGGCGCCTTCTCCGTGCTCGCGCCGCGTTCGCACCGGTTGCCGGAGACGTGCCGGGTGCCGTCGCCGAAGGTGGAGATGGTGAGCTGGCAGTGGTTCTGGCACAGCCGGCAGGTGTCGAGCGCGGAGTCGATGCTGAACTCGTCGAGCTCGGCCAGGCTCATGATCTCGGAGTGCGCGCCGGGGGAGTAGTAACCCTTCGCGGTGAGCGCCGCCCCGAACGCCCCCATCAGGCCGGCGATGTCCGGACGCACCACGGTGGTCTTGGTGAGCAGCTCGAACGCCCGCAGCACCGCGTCGTTGAGGAAGGTGCCGCCCTGCACCACGACCTTCTCGCCGAGCTGGCTGGCGTCCTTGAGCTTGATCACCTTGTAGAGCGCGTTTCGTACTACGGAGTAGGACAAACCGGCGGAGATGTCGCCGACCTCGGCGCCCTCCTTCTGGGCCTGCTTCACCGAGGAGTTCATGAAGACCGTGCACCGGCTGCCGAGGTCGACCGGGCGCTCGGCGGCCACCGCGGCCCGCGCGAAGCTGCCGACGTCGGTGCCCATCGTCTCGGCGAACGTCTGCAGGAACGAGCCGCAGCCCGAGGAACAGGCCTCGTTGACCGCGATCGAGTCGACCGCGCCGTTGCGGATCTTCAGGTACTTCATGTCCTGGCCGCCGATGTCGATGACCGAGTTGACCCCGGGGCACACGTGCTCGGCCGCCCGGTAGTGGGCCATCGTCTCGACCTCGCCGTCGTCCACCCTCAGCGCCGCCCGGATCAGGCCCTCGCCGTAGCCGGTGACGCACGAGCGCCCGAGCCAGGCTCCCTCGGGCAGGCCGGCGCGCACCTCGTGGACGATCTCCACCGCCGCGGTGACCGGGTCGCCCCGGTTGGATGCGTAGTGGGAGAAGCGCAGGTTCTCGTCGGCGTCGATCAGCACGGCCTTGATCGTGGTGGAGCCGGCGTCGATGCCGAGGAAGCAGGCGCCGCGGGCACCGGCGAGGTCGGCCCGCGGCACGCTGGCCGCCGCGTGGCGGGCCTGGAACTCCTGCGCCTCGTCGGTGCTGGCGAACAGTGGACGCAGCGTGGTGCGCGCCAGCGACAACCCGACCGGTGTGCCCAGCCCGGCCAGCATCTGCGCGGCCGTCCGCGGGGCGCCTTCGGCGAGCAGGGCGGCGCCCATCGCCACGAACAGCTGCGCGTCGGCCGGGGTGGTGTAGCTGTCCACGTGGCCGTCCAGCGCGCGCCGGTAGGCCTCGCGGAGCTGCGGCAGGAAGTGCAGCGGTCCGCCGAGGAACACCAGGTTGCCGCGGATCGGGTTGCCGGCGGCCAGCCCGGAGATCGTCTGCAGCGCGACCGCCTGGAACACCGACGCGGCCAGGTCGGTGTGGGCGGCGCCCTGGTTGAGCAGCGGCTGGAGGTCGGACTTCGCGAACACCCCGCACCGGGACGCGATCGGGTAGAGGTTCTGGTACCGGGCGGCGAGGTCGTCCAGGCCGGAGGCGTCGGTCTGGAGCAGGCTGGCCATCTGGTCGATGAACGCCCCGGTGCCGCCCGCGCAGGTGCCGTTCATGCGCTGCTCGGGGACCGGCCGCAGATACGTGATCTTGGCGTCCTCGCCGCCGAGCTCGATCACCACGTCGGCCTCCGGGAGGAGCTGCTGCACGGCCTCGGTGCTGGCGATCACCTCCTGCACGAACCCCAGGCCCATCAGCTGCGCGACCTGGAGGCCGCCGGACCCGGTCACGGCCGCTTCGAAGGCCACGTCCGGGAACTGGCCCTCGATGGTGCGGAGCAGGTTGCGGAGCTCGCCGCGCACGTCGGCGTTGTGCCGCCGGTAGTCGCTGAAGACCACCGTGCGCCCGCGCAGCACGACGGCCTTGACCGTGGTCGAGCCGATGTCCAGGCCCAGTGCGAGCGGCGCCATGTGCTCATCGTGCCGTATGAACGGAGGCTGCACGGGCCGGTTGCCGCAGAGCGGTCAGCCCACCTGGACGGTCACGACGTGGTATCCGGTCGGGCCGTCGGGTAGCACGCCCTGCACCTGGGCGGTCTGGACGACGCCGTCGCCGTCGCGGGCGCGGGCCGCCAGGCGGTGCGAGCCGGGGGTCGCGGTCCACGGCAGGTACCACTGTCGCCAGTAGTCAAGGCCGACGTCGGGCCCGAGGGTGGCCTGCTGCCAGTCGCCGCCGTCCACCTGCACCTCGACCGCGCTGATGCCGCGGTGCGTGGCCCACGCAACGCCCGCCACGACGGTGTCGCCGGCCGCCGCCCGACCGCTGGGGGTGTCGATGCGGGTGGCGGTCTTGACCGGTCCGCGCTCGCCCCAGCCCCGCACGGTCCAGTAGGCCTGGTCGGCCGCGAAGGTGGTCACCCGCAGCGACGTCAGCCACTTGGTGGCGCCCACGTAGCCGTACAGCCCGGGGGTCAGCAGCCGGGCGGGGAAGCCGTGCTCGCGGGGCAGCGGCCGGCCGTCCATCGCGACCGCGACCATCGCGTCCCGGCCGTCGAGGAGGACCGCGAGCGGGGTGCTCGCGGTGAACCCGTCGGAGGACGTGCTGAGCACCATGTCGGCGCCGGCGGCAGGCTGCGCCCGCTCGAGCAGGTCGGCGACGCGCACACCCTGCCAGCGCGTGCTGCCGCAGTAGGGTCCGCCGATCTCGTTGGAGACGCAGGTGAGGGTGATGTCGCGTTCGATCATCGGCAGGGCGAGCAGTTCGGTCCAGGAGAGTTCGAACGGCCGCGCGACCAGCCCGTTCACCGACAGCGTCCAGTCGGCGGTGCCGAGCTGGGGCACGAACAGGGCGGTGTCGATGCGGTAGAAGTCGGCGACCGGGGTGCGCAGGGGACTGATGCCGGCGACGGTTGCGTCGAGCCCGGTGGGGAGGGCGGACGCGGTCTCCGCGGGCGCCGGCAGGGTGACGGCCGATTCCGTCGGCTGCGGGCGGGACACCCCGGGAAGGGTCGCGGTGGCGGCGGTCGCCAGCACGCCGGCGCCGCCGGCCAGCAGGACGCGGCGGTCGAGGCCCGCCTTCGTGCGCGCCTGCGGGCGTTCGGCAGTCTGATCGCGGCGCTCGAGCCGGCCGAGGAGCAGGCGCAGCACCACCGCGGCGACGGCGGCGGCGAGCAGGCTCGGCACGGCGTCCAGCGGTCCGGCGGACGCGCGGGTCAGGGCGGCCACGACACCCGCCAGGCCGAACACGGCGCAGGCCAGGTCGCCGACCCAGCGCCGCTTTCGCGCGGCGATCCCGGCCAGTGCGGCGACCAGACCGGCGACCACGGCGATCCCGGCGATGAGGAGCGGTTTGTCCGCAGTGCCGACCGTGGACACCGCCCATTCCTTCACCGGCGTCGGAGCGAGGTCGATCAGGGCCGACCCGACGGCCACCAGCGGCGCCGACGCCGGGTCGACCAGAGTGCCCAGGAGTTGCCCGGCCGCGATCCCGAGCCCGGCGGCGGCCACACCGGCGAGGGCGCTCTCGGTGCGGGTCACCCCGCCAGTATTCGTCGCAGGCCGGGCAGCGACCGGTCCGGCGCGGGTGGCACTGTTGCGCATCGCCCGTCGCCCATTGCGCCGGTCTCAGCGCGGGGCAGCCCCCGTGGATGCCCGCACGATGAGCTCGGGCCGGAAGACGAGTTCGGTACGCGGCGCAGGGCTGCCGTCGATCTCGCCGAGCAGCGCGGTGGTGACCGCCTGGCACAGGGCACCGACGGGCTGGTGCACCGTGGTCAGCGGCGGGTCGACGAAAGCGATCAGCGGGGAGTCGTCGTAGCCGATCACCGAGACGTCGGCCGGCACCCGCAGGCCCCTCCCGCGGACGCCACGGATCGCGCCGAGAGCCATCAGGTCCGAACCGCAGATCAGCGCGGTGTGCCCGGTGTCGAGCATCCGTTCGGCAGCGGCGTGCCCGCCTTCGAGGGTGTACAGCGTGCGGAAGATGTGCGGCTCGGCGTCCGTGATGCCCAGGTGCTCAGCCAGCGCGCTGCGGAACGAGGCGACCTTGCGTTGCGCGGGCACGAACCGGTCCGGACCGACGACCAGGCCGATGGCCGTGTGCCCGAGCGAGGCCAGGTGCCGGACGGCACCGTCCATGCCCGCCGCGTCGTCGGTGGCCACGAAGGCGCCGTCGACACCGTCCGCCCAGCCGTTGATGAACGCCAGCGGGATGCCCCGGCTGCGCAGGTCGGTGTACCGGCTCAGGTCCGCCGAGGAGTCGGCGTGCAGGCCGGAGACGAAGATGATCCCCGACACGCCCTGGCCCATCAGCAGTTCGATGGCCTCGTCCTCGGTGCTGCCGCCGGGGGACTGGCTGCACAGCAGCGGCGTGTAGCCGTGCTGGGCGAGCCGGGACTCCAGCCCCTGCACGAACGCCGGGAAGATCGGGTTGTTCAGCTCGGGGACGACGATGCCGACCAGGCCGCTGGTCTTGCGCCGCAGCGCGGCCGGGCGCGCGTAGCCGAGCATGTCGAGAGCAGCCAACACGGAGTTGCGCACCTCCTCGCCCACGCCGGGCTTGCCGTTGAGCACGCGGGAGACCGTTGCCGTGCTGACGCCGGAGAGCTCGGCGATGTCCAACAGGCGCGGTTTCCCCGCGCTGTCAGCGCCCTTCTTGGCCATGTCCCCTCCTATCGACGTCGGCGTCGCGGGATGAAGCTACCCGATCCGGGCAGCTCTTGCGTATCCCGATGATCGCAAACAGATAACGAATCGCGCAAGAACTTGCGCGAATCCTGCAACGGTGTACTAAGGTCTGGCTCAGCGATCGGCCCTGGAGGCCAATGACGCAGCCCATTCAACGAAGAGGAGCATGATGCGCAGGAGCATCGTCAGTCTGGGAGTCGCCGCCGCGGTCGTGGCGCTCAGTGCATGTACATCCACCCCGGCAGCACCGACCAGTGGCGCGACGAGCACCGCCGCCGCGACGAGCACCGCCGCCGACTACACCGGTATCACCCTGACGATGTGGGTGGACCAGGACCGCTTCAAGGCCGTCGACGCCGCCGCGAAGCAGTTCACCGAGGCCACCCACGCCAAGGTCACCCTCGTCACCAAGGACGCGGGCAAGATGCGCGACGAGTTCACCGCCGCCTCCGACGCCGGCACCGCCCCCGACATCCTGCTGGGCGCCCACGACTGGCTGGGCGGCCTGCTCCAGAACGGCTCGGTGAGCCCCGTCCCGCTCGGCGACAAGGCCTCCGCGTTCGCCAAGGTCGCGGTCGACGCGTTCACCTATGGCGGCCAGACCTACGGCGTGCCGTACGCGATCGAGAACATCGCACTGATCCGCAACACCAAGCTCGCCTCCTCGGCCCCGGCCACGTGGGACGACATGATCGCCGCGTCCAAGGACTCGAAGGTGCCGGTGGCGCTCCAGGTCAGCGAGAACGGCGACGCCTACCACATGTACCCGATGCAGACCTCGTTCGGCGCGAAGGTGTTCGCCCAGGACGCGTCCGGCTCCTACACCAGCGACATCGCGATGGGCGGCGACCCCGGCCACAAGTTCGCCGAGTGGCTGGGCGCGCAGGGCAAGGCCAGGAACATCAGCGTCTCCATGGACGGTGACAAGGCCAAGTCCGCCTTCCTGAACGGCCAGACCCCGTTCTACATCACCGGCCCGTGGAGCATCGCCGACATCAAGAAGGCCGGCCTCGACATCTCGGTCGACCCGATCCCGTCGGCCGGCGGCGAGACCGCGGCCCCGTTCTCGGGCGTCCAGGGCTTCTACATCTCCGCCAAGAGCGCGAACCCGATCGTGGCGGCCGACTTCCTGCTGAACTACATCGCGACCGACGAGGTCCAGACCCAGCTCTACAAGGTCGGCAACCGCACCCCGGCGCTCACCTCGGCCGCCGAGAAGGCCCTCGCCGACGACCCCATCACCAAGGGCTTCGCGGCCGTGGCGGCGCAGGCCGTGCCGATGCCGTCCATCCCCGAGATGAACGCGGTGTGGACCTACTGGGGCAAGACCCAGGTCGAGATCATCTCCGGCAAGGCCACCGACCCGGCCAAGGCGTGGGATGACATGATCGCCGCCATCGAGAAGGACCTCAAGAAGTAGGTCCGACCCGGATCGTCCGAGCGGCGTTGCGGGAGCCCCCACGGCTCCCGCAACGCCGGTCGCTACCCCAACTGCGTGAGAGGAAACGATTCGGTGGCCGCGTCAGAGCTGACCCAACCCCCTGGACCCGCGCCTTCGGCGAAGGCGTGGAACTCGAAGACGTTCAGCGTCGGCTTCGTGGTGAAGCTCCTGCTGATGTGCCTGGTCAACGCCTTCGGTATCTACATCGTCTACGCGGCCTTCGCGAACGAGTCGTGGTGGATCCTCGCCGGGATGGTGGTCATCCTCCTGGCGCTCAACTACACCTACTTCACCAACCGCCACACCCTGCCGGCGAAGTACATGCTCCCGGGCGTGATCTTCCTGCTGGTGTTCCAGGTCTTCGCGGTCTTCTTCAACGGCTACATCGCCTTCACCAACTACGGGGACGGACACCGGCTCGGCTCCGCGCAGGAAGCCGCGTCCTTCGCCCTGCTCCAGGACACCAAGTGCGTCCCCGGCGGCGCCTACTACCCGATGGCCGCCGTCCGCCAGGACGGTGAGATCTTCATCGCGATCGCCAAGCCCGACGCCACCGTGTGGGTCGGCAACGAGACGCACGCGATGACCGCGGTCCCGGGTGCGCAGGTCGCCGCCGGTGGCCGGATCGCCGCCGTCCCCGGCTACGAGGTCGTGCCCACGGCCGAGATCGGGCAGAAGCTGCAGGGCCTGAAGGCGCCGATCGCCGACCAGCCGGGACGGGTGATCCAGGCCGCCGGCGTGATGGCGTGCGACGCCGCGTCCTCGCTGGTCTGGGACCCGGTCGCACAGACCATCACCGACTCGAGCACGTCCGCCGTCTACCACGCGACCGACCAGGGCTTCTTCCTCGCCGACGGCGAGAGCGCCGGCTCCCACCGCTTCCGCACCGGCTGGCAGGTGTACGTCGGTCTGGACAACTTCACCAGCGCCTTCTTCTCCGACTCCGAGTACGGGCAGTACTTCCTGTCCGTGACCGTATGGACGTTCGCCTTCGCCTTCCTCTCGGTGTTCCTCACCTTCATCTTCGGCACCTTCCTGGCGATCGTCCTGAACGACGAACGCGTGAAGGGCCGCAAGCTGTACAGGACGCTGCTGCTGCTGCCGTACGCCTTCCCCTCGTTCCTGGGTGCCCTGGTGTGGCGCAACATGCTGAACGTCGACGGCTTCGTCAACGAGGTGCTCGGCGGGTTGCACATCGACTGGTTGCAGACACAGACCGAGAGCGGCTACTGGCTGGCCCGGGGCGCCCTGCTCCTGGTGCAGCTGTGGCTCGGCTTCCCCTACATGTTCCTGATCTCGACCGGCGCGTTGCAGTCGCTGCCGAGCGACCTGAAGGAGGCCGCCCGGGTGGACGGTGCCAGCCCCGCCAAGATGTGGTTGCACGTGACCGGGCCGCTGCTGCTGATCGCGACGGCTCCGGTGCTGGTGGCGTCCTTCGCCTTCAACTTCAACAACTTCACCCTGATCTACATGCTGACGAAGGGCGGACCGTCCTTCGGGGCCACCGAACCGGTCGGCGCCACCGACATCCTGATCTCCATGGTCTACCGGATCTCGGGGGTCGGTGGTGGTGCGGCGAGGGCCGACCTCGGCCTGGCCGCAGCACTGTCGATCATCATCTTCATCATCGTCGCCGTGATCGCCATCCTGGGCTTCCGGCAGACCCGCAAGCTCGAGGAGATGGTCTAGATGTCCACGCAGACCCTGTCCGGCCCGACAAGCGTCCCGGCGCAGAAGCAGAACCGTATGAGCTTCGGGCGCTGGTTCGGTGCGGTCGGCCTGCGCCACGTCGTGGGCCTGGTGGCCGTGGTGTTCGCTGCGTTCCCGATCGTCTACGTGATCTCGGCCTCGGTGTCGACGAAGAACACCATGGCGGACGCGAACAAGCTGTTCGCGACCTTCACGTGGGAGAACTACGCGATGCTCGGGTGCAACCCCGACCTCGCGGCCGACGCCAACAAGTGCGCGAAGGTCCAGTACTTCTGGCAGTGGCTGGTGAACTCGCTGGGGATCTCGACGGTCACCGCGGTGGGCACCGTCCTGATGGGGGCGGCGGCCGCCTACGCGTTCTCGCGGTTCCGCTTCACCGGTCGCCGGTTCGGCCTGAACGCGCTGCTCGTCATCCAGATGTTCCCGCAGATGCTGGCCTTCGTCGCCATTCTGATCCTGATGACCGCGCTGGGCGAGGTGGTGCCGATCCTGGGCACCGGTTCGGCGGTGGCGCTGGTCGCGGTGTACCTCGGTGGAGCACTGGGGGCCAACACCTTCCTGATGTACGGCTTCTTCAACTCGATCCCGCAGTCGCTGGACGAGGCCGCGAAGATCGACGGCGCGAGCCACGCCCAGACCTACTGGACGATCATCGTGCCGCTGGTCATCCCGATCCTCGCGGTGACCGCGCTGCTGAGCTTCATCGGCACCTTCGGCGAGTACATCCTGGCCAGCGTCGTGCTCGGCAGCGGGGCGCAGACAAGCTGGACCCTGCCCATGGGCCTGTACCTGCTGGTGGGCGACAGCCGGGCACCGGAACTCACGCTGTTCTCGGCGGGCGCCGCCGTGGCCGCGCTGCCCGTGCTCCTGCTCTTCCTCTTCCTCCAGCGATACATCGTCTCCGGTCTCACCGGCGGCGCCGTGAAGGGCTGAGGCCGGTGGTGGCGCCGCACCTGCTCGACCTGCCGCACCACGACGGTTCGGGCCTGTACGTCAGCGACCGCGAGTTCACCCTCGGTGAGGTCGTGACCGTGCGGCTGCGGGTGCCGCGCACCTTCGGCGAGACCGGGGTGCTGCTGCGGGTCTCCCGCGACGGCGACCCGCTGAAGCTCCCGGCACGTCTGGTGCGGGAGGACGACGGCGAGCGCTGGTACGCGGTGGACATGCCGGTGGACAACCCGGTGGTGAGCTACCGCTGGCTCCTGCGCCGGGGCCGGGACTACCTGTGGCTCACCAACCGCGGGCTGTTCGACCGGGACGTCTCCGACGTCGGCGACTTCCGGATGACGGTGTTCGCCGGCGCGCCGGAGTGGGCGCGCGACGCCATCGGCTACCAGATCTTCCCCGACCGGTTCGCCCGCTCGGCCGGCGCTGACACCCGGCCGGCCCCGGAGTGGGCCGTGCCGGCCGGCTGGGACGACGAACCGGCCCCCGAGGGCGACGCCGCCGTCCGGCAGTTCTTCGGGGGCGACCTCGACGGGATCGCCGCCAAGCTCGACCACCTCCAGTCGCTCGGGGTGAACCTGCTCTACCTGACGCCGTTCTTCCCGTCGCGCAGCGCCCACCGCTACGACGCGTCCACCTTCGGGCACGTCGACCCGGCCCTGGGTGGGGACGAGGCGCTGGCCCGCCTGGCACAGGCCGTCCACGAGCGTGGCATGCACCTGATCGGCGACCTCACCACCAACCACACCGGCGACCGGCACGAGTGGTTCCGGGCCGCGCTCGCCGACCGGGACTCGGTCGAGGGCGGCTTCTACTACTGGGCGCAGGACGCCCCGATCGACTTCGCCCGCTGGCAGCGGTCGCAGGCCGACCAGTGGGGCGCGGCGGTGGAGACCGTCGTCGACGGCCTGCCCTTCGACTACGTGTCCTGGCTGGGCGTCGCGTCGCTGCCCAAGCTCAACTGGGGTTCGGCCGAGCTGCAGGCCCGCATGGTGACCGGCCCGGACTCGGTGATGGGGCGCTACCTGCGCGAACCGTTCGGGATGGACGGCTGGCGGATCGACGTCGCGCACATGACCGGACGCTATGCCGCGGACGACTACTACGCGGAGGTGGCCCGGGCGGCCCGGGCGACCGTCGACGCGGTGGACGGCCTGCTCGTCGGCGAACACTTCTACGACCTGTACAACGACCAGCTCGGCGACGGCTGGCAGTCGGTGATGAACTACCAGGGCTTCATCAAGCCCCTGTGGTCATGGCTCACCAGGCCCGACACCGACCTGCGGTTCGCCGACCTGCCACTGCCCATTCCGCGGCGCCCCGCTCCGGCGGTGGTGGCGACGATGCGCGACTTCGACGGCTCGGTGCCCTGGAGCCTGCACTCCCGCCAGTGGAACATGCTCGGCTCCCACGACACGGCCCGGATCGCGACCATCACCGGCGACCCGCGACTGGTCGAGGTGGGTGCCGCCTGGCTGTTCACCTACCCGGGGATCCCGGCGGTGTTCGCCGGCGACGAGGGCGGTGCGCTGGGCACGAACGGCGAGCACTCGCGGAGCTCGATGCCGTGGGACCAGATCGCGGCCGGCGGCGGTGACCGTTGGGACGCCGCCACCTTCGAGCGCTACCGCAGCCTGATCGCGCTGCGACGGGGGAGCGCGGCGCTGACGGACGGCGGCCTGCGCTGGGCGGTGGTCGCCGCGGACGCGATCGCGTACCTGCGCGAGACGGCGGACGAGCGGGTGCTGGTGGTACTGGCACGCGCCCCGTGGGAGGGCGCGGCGCTGCCGGGCCGGCTCGTGGGGGCGGGGGAGCGGCCCGAACTGCTGTACGGCGGCAGCGCGGCCGGGACGCCCGAACTCCGGCTGGACGGTGATCGGCTGCTGGTTTCCGGTGACGGTCCGGCGGTCGGGGTCTGGCGGCTCACCAGAGCCTGATCAGCCACCACGCCAGGCCCGAGCAGGCGGCGGCGAAGAGCACGCTGGCGAACGTGCCGATGATGAAGCGCTCGGCCGCGCCGCTGGTGGTCGCCTTGAGGTCGGGGTAGCGGGCGAGGCCCTTGATGGCGAGGACCACCGCGATGCCCTCGCCGAACCCGGCCAGGATGCTGACGAAGATCGAGAGCCGTTCGAGCAGTCCGATCCAGTGGCCGCCCCGCAACTGGGCGGACGCGGCGCGGATGCCGGGGGACTGGGGCGGTTCGCCGTCGGCCGCCGCGGCCTTCGACGGACGTGGCGAGTCCGCGATCCGGAAGACCAGGCGCACGACCGGACTGCCGACGAAGGTGGCGACCAGCCCGAGCACCGCCACCACGGCGATCCGCAGGACGTCGGCGAGCACCGGGTTCATGCGACGTCCCCGGCGTCGGCGACGGCCGTACGCAGCCGGGCCAGCAGGCGGGTGGCGAGTTCGGTGCCGCGCAGCTCCTCCTGCCGGGCGGCGCGGTTGAGGCGCTGGCTGACCGCGGACGGGCTGATGCCCAGGTCTGCGGCCGCCCGGGTGTTGGACAGGCCGCGATCGAGGAGGTCCATCAACTCCCACCCTTCCCGGCTGCGGCGCGCGAGCACCGATCGCAGCAGCCAGAGCGCGGACTCCGCGTCCCTGGCCAGCTCTTCGAGTTCACCGTACCGCTCGCCCCCGACACCGGCGCCGAGGCTGAGGGCGAGCGAAGTGGGGGAGTGACGGGCCTCCGCGATGGCCGTCCGGGCCGCGAGGTAGGCACCGCCCCGGGCCGCGCGCGTGGTCTCGGGCAGGGGGGCGTCGACGGCCCCGGCACCGATGCCGATGCGCCAGTCCTCGAGCCGGGTGAGCCGGGCCACGGCCGCCACGACGCTCGCCGGGTCGTCGGCCAGCCCCTGGACCTCGTCGCCGGCGGTGCGCTCGAACGGCAGCACCAGGCCGAGCCCGGACAGTGCGTCCAGCGCGAGCGGCACCCGGTCGGCGGACGAGCGGCTGCCCACCTGGTCGGCCACCACCACAAAGCTGAAGGTTTCAGGCTTCATTTGAACATATTAAGTCTGATGCCTTCAGATTGACAAGAGGGTCAGGCGCCGAGCACGAGGGGGAGCAGGAAGATCATGCCCAGCGTCCAGATCACGTGGGTGATCATCGGCGCGAGCACGCCGCCGGTCGCGCGTCGCTGGAGTCCGGTGACGAAGCCGAGCAGGCCCGCGGCCAGCACGAGCATCGGGATACCGGTCGGGATCGTGGCCACGGCGTAGACCAGGGTGGTCACGAGCAGCGCCTGGCGTCCGCCGACGGCAGCGAACAGCGAGCCGCGGAAGAACAGCTCCTCGCCGACGCTGTTGAGAAGGGCCAGGGCGGCGGTGATCGGCAGGATGCCCCAGCGGAAGTGGCCGAGGAGCAGCAGCAGCGAGTCGTGGAGGACCGGGACGGGGGAGAGGAGTGCAGCGAGGCCGAGGAACACCGCGAGCAGCAGGGCGCCGACGACGATCGCCTGCACAATGCCGCGGCGTGGGCCGAGGTAGACCCGTCCGGACACCAGCCCGCCGACGATCCAGGTGGCGGTGACCGCGACGACGGCCGCGTAGTAGGTCGGGTCACCGGAGGGCACCCGGAGGCTCCAGGCCAGCATGAACGACCCGACGGCCAGCGCCACCGACGAGCTCCAGCGCCGCTGGACCAGCGCCTCGGCGCTCTCGGTGGGCTCGTTCTCGACGGGGTTGACCAGGGCAGCCTCGAAGAAGGCGCGCAGCTCGGTGACAGGGTTGATCACTGAGTTGCTCCTTCACTGGTCGGGGCGCGGCGCTGCGCCCGTGCCGGTCAAGGCTAATCGTGCACCACTCGGCGTCCCGCGGGGGGAACTGTGCGCGGCGCGTCCGGGTTGGGTGAAGCCTGTTGCCTTCAGGCCAGCTGATTAAGGCGAACGGCTTTACTCAGAATCGCCGCACAGGTCACCCAGCACGGTCGTCGCCGGCGACAGGGACGCGAGGTCGGCGGCGGACACCTCCACGGAGATCTCGGGGGAGCCGCTACCGCAGTAGAGGACGTCGTGGGCGAGCAGGCTGCGGTCCAGGACCCGGGTGACCCGCGGGTCGACGCAGATGGGTGTGACACCGCCCGGTTCCATGCCCAGCTCGCGCAGTTCCTCGGGCTGCATGGGACGCAGGGCCGAGCGGGGCACGCCGAGGGCGCGCGCGAGGTTGCCGTAGCGCAGGCGGCCGCGTCCGGGGATCGCAGCGAGCACGAAGCGTCCCTCGGGCAGCGAGAAGGCCAGGGTCTTGGCGGAGGTGTCGACGTCCAGACCGGTGAGGTGGAGTTCGGCCTCGGTCCGGGCGGGCGGGTGGTGGTGCAGGCGGTGTGGGACGCCGGCCGCGACGAGCACGGCGGCGGCGAGCGGGGTCGGAGAACTCACGGCCTCAGAACGAGCGGGCGTGGACCGGGACCGGCTTCAGTGGGGACGGGATCGGGGCCCAGGCCGGACGGGTGGGCGTCGCGGCGGCGGCCGGACGGGCTGCCGGAACGGCGCTCTCGTAGACGACGACGCCGGTGTATTCCGGATGGCAGTGGAGCATGTGCTCCACGCCCTGGATGCGGCTGTGGAACCGGTCGTCGCAGGCTGCGCAGATGTAGCGATCATCGGCGAGAACCACGCGATCGAGCCAACGGTCGAACCGGGCGACCATCCGTTGGGTGATGCTGCTCATGTCGTGCGTCCGATCAGTTCTGGTTCGGGGGAACCACGGGGGGATTCGGGGGTGCTGCGGGACGTGCGGGGGACGGTTCCTGGGGGGATCCGGCTCATGAAAGTGTCATAATGTACCTTATCGGACAGGTGGGGACGGGTCCGGTGAGGCGGTTCCTGCGGGTGTTACGGCATGAAGGTCGAGAAGAACGTGGTGACCGGCGTGAAGAGCCCGGTGGTACCCGCGCCCAGGGCCGAGACGCTCACGATGATGACCGCCGCGACGAACGCGACGAAGAGTCCGTATTCGACTGCGGTCGCGCCCCGCTCGGAGTTCCATTTCCTCACAGGGTTGATGGTAATCCTTCGACGGCAGGATTGAAAAGCCGCAAATTGCCTGATCGGAGGCTCAATTTCTGCTTTCGTAGTCCCCCTTTAGGGGTACTTGGCGGTGAATTTGTCACCCGTGCGGAGGACATTTGTCACCCGTTCGGAGGACTCCGGGGCAGGCCGGTAGATTGGCCCCGTGCCCGGTACCCCTCTCCCCCGCCGCCTGGCACGCCTGTGGCCCGTGCTGGCCGTGGTCGTCGCCGCCGGGATCCTGGTAGCCACGGGTGCGTTCGAGCGGCGCACGGACGCGCTGAAGACCGCGCAGCCCGGCACCGAGGTCGACTGCCGCAACCTCGTGTTCGCATTCCGTAGCGCGACCGCGCAGCGGGTCACCGATTTCGTGGGAAAGCAGACCTGGGAGGTCGTGACCAGTGGCGCCGTCCGTAATCCCCACGACGAGGCGCTGACCCCGCTCACCGGTGATTACGGGAACTTCGCCTTGCGCGACCCACGCTCAAGGCTGGTGGTGAATCCGCAATACGTGACCGTGGGTGATTCCCTGGCGCGTCTTTACGTGCCGCCCGGCGGCACCGACCTGGCGGTGGCCGTGACCTTCGAACTGCCGGACACCTTCGAGCCCGGGGACACCATCGACCTGGGCCTGGTGCCGATGGAGTACACCGACAATGCGATCCTCGGGCTCGGCGGTGGCCAGGCGGAGTGGAACGTCGACTCCCACGCCCCGGCCACCGTGGTGCCGCTCCCGCTGACCCGGCTGCCGGACCGCGAGGGCTGAGCTAGGTGGGCCGTCCCTCGAGCAGCGTGGACCCACCGTCGGCGCCGACAGCGACCGCAACGCCCTCGAGCCGGCCGACGAACGACTCGGGCACCTCGAACAGCACCGTCACCGTGCCCCGCGACCCGGCCTCGCAGCTCGAGGCGTCCGGCTCGGGTGGCGAATAGGCGAACTCGGCGTCCCAGGACGCGTCGCCGGCGACGAGCCGCAGCTGGCAGTACAGCTCACCGGTGTGCGCGGTGGCGTCGTAGTCCACCCGCGCGAGCACCAGCACGGCCCCGGCGACCGGCGCGAGGTGGTCGTCGAAGCGTCCGGTCACCGAGGTGGTCAGCCGCAACGACAACAGCCTGACGGCGATGTCCCCGACGAGCGCGGTCGAGCCCTCCGGGACGCGCCGGTAGCCCGGCGCCTCCTCCGCCGCCGAGCGCCACACCCAGCCGAGGGAGAACAGCACCGCGACGGCGAGCGCGATCACCAGGATCCGGCGTGAGGTCATGCCACGGCCTTCCGCGTGGTCGGGTCGACGGGCAGCGCCGTGGTGACGGGTGCGTCCGTCGCGAGGCCGAGGGGCACCCGAACCACCTCGTCGTAGGAGGTGAGGAAGCCCAGGCCGCTGAGGTGAAGCTCCAGGCCCGGGCCGATGTCCGCCGGTTGCACCTCGAACACCAGCTGTCCGGTCTGGGTGAACCCCGGCTCGGCGGTGAGCGTCGAGCTGGCCCAGCCGCCCGCGTGGTAGGTGTGCGCGCCGTTGACCAGGTCGGCGCCCACAAGGATCGGCGCGGCGCCCGGACGCACGGCGGTGGCCTCGACCACCACGAACACCAGCGGCGTGGTCGCGGTCGAGGATCCGGGGGTGAGGGCGAGGCTCGAGCCGAGGCGCACGCCGTCCACGACCACCCGGCCGCCGAGCAGCGGGGCGGACTGGCCGACCGCGGAGGTGCGCACCGCCGTCCGCTCGCCCGGGTTGAGCAGGACCAGCGCGGTGATCGCCACCAGCAGCGCCCCGACCACCCCGACGTCGGCCATCCGTCGCCGAGGGGCGGGCGGGCCCGCCGGCGCGGGCTGGGCGCGCAGCGTGAGGATCCGGACGTACGCGGCACCCAGCAGCGCGAGTTGGAGGCTGAACACGACCACGTCGGGCACCAGGTCGAGGAACGGGTCGAGCCGGATCCAGGTGCCCGCCGGGGCCCCGCCGATGGCCGCCACGATGGCGCGTGTCGTCCACTCACCGGCCAACCGGAGCGTGCTGAACAACAGCACGAAGGCTCCCAGGAACGGGACGCCCGCCCGCAGCACCAGTCGCAGCGCCACCCACGCCGGCAGGTATTTGTCGTTGACGTCGCCCAGCACCACCTCCTGGGCCTGGAGCACGACCCGACGGGTGCGTCCGCCGGTGTGCCACAGCTGGTCCAGCGACAGGATCCGGGACCCGAACACCAGCGCGGCCAGCGCGAGCCAGGCGATCGGCTGGCTGACCAGGTCCCAGAACACCGGCCAGACCGTGCCGGCGACGAACGCCCACGCCTGGTCCAGCAGGTCGGGGAGGTCGATGCGGGGCACCCACTGCGCGAGCCGCCGCTCCCCCAGCCACAGTTGGGCCTGCTCCCACAGCCGGAAGCCGCTGAGCAGCACCACGAACAGACCGCTGGCCTCCACCAGCACCGCCAGCAGCCCGATCCAGGCCCGTCCCGTGCGCTCGTGCCACCGGTCCAGCAGGCGGCGTGAGACGAAGAGCCCGATCGCCAGCGCGACGGTGATCGCCGCGGTGGTGCCCGACTCCAGCGGGTTGAGCCGGCTGAGCAGCGTGTCGCCGAAGGGCCCGTAGGAGTAGGTGGCCAGGATCACCACGTCCCGGGCGAAGACGTTCACGTACCCGAAGGCGGCGTAGATGCCGAGGAACGGCAGCAGGGTGAGCGTCATCAGCCGGGCGAGCCCCGCGTCCCGGTCGTCGTCGACGGCCTCGGCCGGCGCCACCCGTCGCAGCAGGTCCGGTGCGCCGAGTTCGGTGGCGACCGCCCGCAGGGCCAGCACCACCGTGGCCAGCCGGGCCACGACCCCGAGCGCGAGGACCGGGATCAGCAGCCACGCAGAGAACCGGCTGACCTCGACGGCCAGGAACACCGAGCCGTGGTAGGCGACCCAGCCCAGCAGGCACAGCGCGACCAGCCTCGCCAGCAGGCGCAGCCAGACCGACGCGGTGGCGCTGACCAGGCGGGCGGCCTCCTCGCCCAGTGCGGTGAAGGTTGTCAGAGGTTGATCATGTGGCCGGCGATACCCTCGACGGCCTCCTTGAGGGCCTCCGACAGGCTCGGGTGGGCGTGGATGTTGCGTCCGACCTCATCGGCGGTCAGGTCCCACTGCTGGGCGAGCGTGAGCTCGGGCAGCAGCTCGGACACGTCCGGGCCGATCATGTGGGCGCCGAGGATCTCGTTGTACTGCGCGTCCGCCACGACCTTGACGAAGCCGGTGGCGTCGCCCAGCCCGTGGGCCTTGCCGTTGGCGCTGAACGGGAACTTGGCCACCTTGACCTCGTGGCCCTTCTCCTTCGCCTGCGCCTCGGTGTACCCGAACGAGCCGATCTGCGGCTGGCAGTACGTGGCGCGCGGGACCATGTCGTAGTTGATCGGCATGGTCTCGGCCCCGGCGATGGTCTCGGCGGCCACCACACCCTGCGCCTCGGCGGTGTGGGCGAGCATCAGCTTCATGGTGACGTCGCCGATCGCGTAGATGCCGGGCACGTTGGTGCGCATGTAGTCGTCGATCGCGATCGCGCCGCGGTCGGTCAGCGCGACGCCGGTGTTCTCCAGGCCGTAGCCGGTGGTGCGGGGCGCGAACCCGAGCGACTGGAGGACGCGCTCGGCCTCGAGCACCTGCCCCTCTCCCCCACCGGCCGGGCTGACCCGCACCCGGACGCCGTCGGAGTGCTCCTCGATGCCGTCGACCTTGGTGGAGGTGAGCACCTTCACGCCGAGCTTCTTGTACGCCTTCGCCAACTCGGCGGCGACCTCGGGATCCTCGTTCGGGACCATCCGGTCGAAGTACTCCACGATGGTCACGTCCACGCCGTAGTTGGCCAGGACGTAGGCGAACTCCGTGCCGATGGCGCCCGCGCCGCAGATCACGATCGAGCTCGGCAGCTGGTCGGAGAGGATCTGCTCCTCGTAGGTGAACACCCGCTCGGAACGCGACGTGCCCGGCAGCATCTTGGTGGTGGCGCCCACCGCGATGATGCAGTTGTCGAAGGTGATCATCTCGGTGCCGTTGTCGGTCTCGAGCGAGATCGTCTTCGCGTCCACGAACGTGCCCCAGCCGTTGAGCTCGGTGATCTTGTTCTTGCGCATCAGGAAGTGGACGCCCTTCACCATGCGGTCGGAGACCGAGCGGCTGCGGTCGAACGCGGTCTTGAAGTTGAACCGCACCTCCCCCTCGATGCCGAACGTCGAGGCCTCGGCGTGGAAGATGTGCGCGAGCTCGGCGTTGCGCAGCAGGGCCTTGGTCGGGATGCACCCGACGTTGAGGCACACACCGCCCCACCACTGCTTCTCGATGACAGCGACACTCTTGCCCAGCTGGGCCGCGCGAATCGCCGCGACGTACCCCCCTGGACCGGCTCCGAGAACGACGACATCGAAGTGTTGGGTCATGGTGGTCACCTTAACCGACGCCGACGCCGGTTCGAGCTCATATCCCATGTGAGATAAGGTGCACGGGTGGCAGACCTACTTCCGAGCAGCATCGGCACCCTGATCCGCGATGCGCGCAAGCAGCGGGGCCTCACCCAGCAGGAGCTCGCGGACGTCCTGGGCACCTCGCAGAGCGCGGTGCACCGGATCGAGTCCGGCGGGCAGAACCTGAGCCTGGAGATGATCAACCGGATCGCCGGCGCGCTGGACTCCCCGCTGATCACCGCCGGCCCCGGCGGGCCGACGCACCTGCGCATCCACGGCCCGGTGCAGCTGCACGGGTCGATCGCGGTGCGGTCGTCGAAGAACGCCGCGGTGGCGCTGCTGTGCGCGTCCCTGATCAACCACGGCCGGACGGTGCTGCGCGGCATCGCGCAGATCGAGGAGGTCAACCGGATCCTCGAGGTGCTGACCAGCGTGGGCGTGCGCGCCACCTGGTCGCAGGACAAGACCGAGCTCGAACTGATCCGTCCGGCGCGGCTCGACCTGCCGGAGATGGACGTGGACGCGGCCCGCCGCACCCGTTCGATCATCATGTTCCTCGGCCCGCTGCTGCACTCGGAGGACGCCTTCGACCTGCCGTACGCCGGCGGCTGCAACCTCGGCGCCCGCACCGTCACCCCGCACCTGCAGGCGCTGCGTCACTTCGGGCTCACCGTCCGCACCACGCAGGGTCTCTACCATGCCGAGGTGCACCCCACCGCCGAGGCGGATCGCCGGATCACCCTCACCGAGCGTGGCGACACGGTCACCGAGAACGTGCTGATGGCCGCCGCGCAGTTCCCCGGGCGCACCGAGATCCGCAACGCGTCCAGCAACTACATGGTGCAGGACGTCTGCTTCTTCCTGGAGCAGCTGGGCGTGCAGATCGAGGGCATCGGCACCACGACGCTCACCGTCCACGGGTTGGAGCGGATCGAGGCCGACGTCGAGTTCTCCCCCTCGGAGGACCCGATCGAGGCGATGAGCCTGATCACCGCCGCGATCGTGACCAGCTCGGAGCTGACCGTCCAGCGGGCGCCGATCGAGTTCCTCGACATCGAGCTGGCGATCCTGTCCGAGATGGGACTCCAGTACTCGCTCAGCCCGGAGTACCGGTCCTGCAACGGGCAGACCCGGCTGGTGGACATCACCGTGCAGCCGTCGGTGCTGCACGCCGCGGCCGACAAGATCCACCCGATGCCGTTCCCCGGCCTGAACATCGACAACCTCCCGTTTTTCGCCGTGATCGCCGCGGTGGCCGAGGGCCGGACGATGATCCACGACTGGGTGTACGAGAACCGGGCCATCCACCTGGTCGAGTTGAACAAGCTCGGCGCGGACGTCCAGCTGCTCGATCCGCACCGGATCGTGGTCACCGGGCCCACCCGCTGGCGTGGCCAGGAGCTGATCTGCCCGCAGGCGCTGCGTCCGGCGGTCTGCCTGCTGCTCGCGGCCCTCGCCGCGCGCGGCACCAGCGTGCTGCGGGACGTCTACGTGATCAACCGCGGCTACGAGGACCTGCCCAACCGGCTGAACGCCCTCGGCGCCCGGATCGACGTCTTTCGCGACTGAGACACGACGATGCCGGTGGTGCGGGACTCGCACCACCGGCATTCAGGTCAGTTCTTGCGGTACGGCGTGAACGTCCCGTAGCCCGAGTAGTAGGGGTAAGGAACGACCCGGTAGATGGTGGACGGCTTGTGCTGCTCGTACGCGTTGTACTTGGTGTGCGCAGCGTCCGCCCACGAGTCGAACATCAGCACGTGGCCGCTAGCACCGGCAGCGGTGTTGAGCAGGACGTCGCCCGCACGCAGGTCGGACTTGGCGATGGGATGCGCGATCTTGGGCATCTGATCCGTGGTCGTGCTGTAGCCCAGGTTCCAGATCATCGAGACGTATCCGGAGCAGTCCTGCCGGTAGCTGCCGTACTGGTTCGCGTACCAGCTCGTCATGCTGTAAGGCACCTTGACTGCGGTCCAGGACTTTGCCCGGGTGACGGCATCGGCGACCGCCGGCGGGGTCGAGCCCAGGAACTGATGGGAGGCATTGTTGTTGTACAACGCCGTGCCCTGCAGGTTCCGGGTCTCGCCGGGGGCGATGTCGAGCGAGGCGTAGCTGGCGTTGTAGCCGCTGTTGTAGTAGATCCGGACAGTCTGGCCGCTGAGGTTCTTCACGGCGGCCGCGTTGTTCTTGATGCACTGGCCCTGGCCCGCACCGGCGCCCTTGAAGACGTAGCAGGTCGCGGTGTTGGTGCCGTAATCCGACACCGAGGTGGTGAAATCGGACACCGATCCAGCCGGCCCGGTGTTGTAGTAGTAGCAGAACTCCCCCGCCTCACAGACGCCGTCGCGCGCTACCGCCTGCGCCGGCGGTGCGGCCAGCGTGCCGACCCCGGCAGCCAGTGCAACGCCGATCGCCAGGTTCACGATTGCCTTGAGCTTCATGGTCGATTCTCCTTGGATAGATGTGTGCGGCCGGGAATGGCCGACGAGGGAAACGTATAGCCACATCTCGCGACAATCCGTGGTCCACGAAACTCGAAGGAACGGCGGTGCGCCAAGTGTCGAATCCCGCGGTTTCCAGAACTGCAGTTGGCTAGGAATGATGCCGTCGCGAGCGGAGCGGAATGGGCGACGTCAAGTCCGGATTTGTGTGTCCCCAGAACCGGCGACAATCTTGCTGTTGACACCTTTTCGAGCGGATCCGGAGCGGTGTCATCGTTTATGGGGACAAATCCCGCATACGGCGTCCGCGGAGGCGCCGGTTGTGGTGAGATGAGCGCGAGGAAAGGGATCACGATGGGTGAGACGGACACGTGCACCGTCGTCGGCGCGATCGACGACCACCCGGCGCTCCTGATGGGGCTCGAGGCAGTACTGCGCGACGCGCTGGGGGTCTGCCTCGATTTCGTCCCCGCCGCCACGGTGCCGGACTTCCTCGGCCGCCGGCAGCACTGCGATGTCGTCCTACTCGACCTGTCCCTCGGCGACGGGTCGAGCCCGCCGGACAACGTGCGCCGCCTCGTCGCCGCCGGCTACCCGGTGCTGCTGTACACCCAGGAGCACCAGAAGCGTCCGGTCGCCCGCGGCCTGCTCGCCGGCGCGTCGGGGGTGGTGCTGAAGAACCAGCCGATCAGCGACTTGGCCGCTGCCATCCGCCAGGTCGCACGCGGCGAGCCCTACCTGAGCGCGGAGTGGGCGGCCGCGCTGGAGTCGGAGGCATGGGCGGACGCTCCGCTGCTGTCGCCGCGCGAGCTGGAGGCGCTCCAGTTGTACGCGACGGGAATGCCGCTGAAGTCGGTCGCCCGGATCATGGGCATCACCCAGGACACCGCCCGCATGTACCTGCTGCGCGTCCGGTCGAAATACGGCCAGATCGGACGCGGCCTGGCCTCACGCACCGACTACTACATCCGCGCCGTCGAGGACGGCCACCTGCCCGCCCCCGGCCAGGCATGATCTGGGACGACGACCACCCGCCGGGGTTCCTCGGGATCGTCGCCGGCATCCTGCTGGCGATGACGGTGAACGCCGGTATCCTCACCGTCCGCGACCTCTCCGGAGTCGACCTGCGGACCCATCCGCTGACCGCCCTGGCGTTCTGCGTGGCAATCGTCGGCGCCGGGTTCGCGGTCGCCGCCCTGCACCCGGCCTGGCGCGTCGCGTGCGTCCGCGGCGTCGCCCTCACCGCGCTCGCGGCGTCGGTCCTCGCCGCCGTGTTCCCCGGCGATGTCGTGGTGCGCTCGGGCGTGCCCTGGATCCTGCACCTCGGGTTCGTCGGCATGATCGCAGGGGCCATCAGCCTGCGCGGGCCGTGGTTCGCCGGCTTCTGCGTGCTGATCCTCGCCAGCCAGTGGCGCCTGACCCCACCCTCACCAAGGTCGGACTCGCTGCTTCTGATCGTCGCTCTCGGTGTCGCGTCCGCCGGATTCATCAAGAGCCAGGTGGTGCGGCTGACGGTCGCCACCCGGGAGGCCAACGAACGCGCCGCCGCTGCATCGGTCGAACGCACACGGGCGACGGCGGTGCAGGCGGCCCACGACCAGTGGACCGCCTGGGTGCACGACCACCTCCTGGTCGTGTTCCGGCTGGGATCGCAACGCTCCTCAGCGGCCGGCGAGCTCGCCAGGGAACTGCTCGACACCGGGCTCAGCCGACCGGGGGTGGAGGCGTCCGACCTTCGTCGGGCGGCGTTCGACGTGGCCGCGGGCCAGGGGGTGCGCCTTCGCTGGGACGTGCTCAGCGAGGGTCCGCCGCCCGCGACGGTCAACCAGGCACTGGAGAGTGCGGTCGGAGAGGCGATCCGGAACGCCGCCCGCCACTCCGGCGCCACGCTGGTCACGGTGAGCGGGGAGGTCGGCCCGGTCCGCTGCCACGTGACGGTGACCGATGCCGGCTCCGGCTTCGACGCCACCGCTCCCCCGACCGGCCGGATGGGCATCCCCACGTCGATCGTTGCGCAGCTCGGGGCGGTCGGGGGCCGGGCCCAGGTGCTCTCCGAACCGGGCGCCGGGACGCAGGTGCGTCTGTCGTGGGAGCCGGCGATCGAACCGGACGTCGCGCCCGAGTTTCCATTGGGCTGGCTGGTGGTCGCGGCCGCAGGCGTGAGTGCGCTCAGCGCCGCTCGGGCCTGGCTGGCGCTCGGTCCTGACGCCGACGTCTGGGTGCTGGCGGGCTTCGCCATCGTGATCACCCTCACCGTGGTCACCTCGGTGTGTCCGCGCACCGCCGCGTTCGCGCTGGCGAGCTGGCTGGTGGCGGAAGCATGCCTGGCCGCGTGGGTGCCGGAGACGGCCGATCGGGAGAGCCGCAATTGGTTCGCGGTGGGGTCGGCCGTCGTGTACATCGCTGTCGCCCGGGTCCGGCGGGAGCGGCTGGGACTTGCCTTCGCGTTGGCCGCCCTGCTGGTGAACCTGGTCCTGGGGGCCACGATGCGCCCACAGGACCTCGTGGCCGGCATCGCGTACTGGATCCAGCCGCCGATCTACGCCGCGCTGGCCTGGCTGGGCATCACCCGTTTCGAGCAACTCTTCCGCCGCTACCAGGAGGCGAGCCGACGGGCGGTCGCCCTCGAGGAGGCTGTGATCACCGGGCGTGCCGAGCGGGACGAGAGCGAGCGCTGGCTCGCGGGGATGCCGTCCGAGGTGATACCACTGCTCGAGGAGCTCGCGACGACGGCTGGCATGGACGCCGACCTCGCCCGCCGGTGCGCGCTCGCCGAGGCCGCCACCCGTGACCACCTCACCGCCTCCCTGCTCGTGAACCCGCAGCTGGCCGTCCCGATCCGTTCGATGCGCGAGCGGGGCGCCTACGTGTCGTTGTCGGACGGCGGCCCGCGGACGCCGACCGCCCAGCTACGGGCTGTCCGCGCCTGCCTCAGCGACCTCGCGCCGATTGCCCGGTCGTCGAGCAGGGTCACCGTCCATTGGACGGTCAACGACTCGGCCTGCTTCGCCACCCTGACCATCACCCGCCCCGCGCGCCGGCCCAACGGCGTCGCCACCCCACCGGACACCGAGGTGCTCGCCAACGCCGACGTCGTCCATGTCCGCTTCCTGTCCCACGTAGGAATGCGTAGTCCGTGAGTGGTCCGCGACCGGCGTCCGCGCGCTCCAATGGAGCGAGGAGGTCGGACGATGGAGACGCAGGCTTCGCTGGACACCTACCGGTCGTTGCGCGCAGGAATGGTGGGCGCCGGCCTGTTGCTCGCGTTCGGGCTGGTGTTCCTGATCATCCGGCCCGGCGGCGGCATCCCGGCGTCGATCAGCGCCACCTTCTACTCACCGCTGTCCACGATCTTCGTCGCCACGCTGCTGGCGGTCGGGCTGGCGCTGATCGCGGTGAAGGGACGCCTCGGCCTGGAGAACACCCTGCTGGACGTGGCCGGCGCGCTGATCCCGGTGGTGGCGTTCGTGCCGACCCCGGTGTTCTCCACCGAGTGCCCCGACCCGGCCCACGACTGCGTGCCGCCCTCGCTCTACCCGGCGGTCGACATCAACATCCGCAGCTACCTGATCGTCGGCCTGGTCGCGCTGGTCGTCGCCTGGGTCCGGATGACCGTCGCGGCCCGCACCCCGACGCCGTGGACGCTGTCCAGCCGTCGCGGACTGATCCCGCCCGCGCTGATCCTGGTGGCCTTCGGCATCGCCTACCTGACCGCCCGCACGACGTTCATCCAGTTCGCCCACTACACGTCCGCGATCAGCTTCTTCCTGCTGCTCGTCGTGGTGGTGTGGATCAACGGCCGCCGGACGGTGGGCACCGTCGACCCCGCGAACGTCCCGGCCGCCTGGTACCGCGGGGTCTACCGGACGATCGCCACCGCGATGCTCGTGGCCGTGGTCGGCGGCGTGGCGATCTTCCTGGCCACCGGTAACCAGAACGCGGTGGTGAGCAGCGGCGGGACGCCGTTCCCGGTCGTCTTCTGGATCGAGGCCGTGCTGCTCACGATGTTCGTCGCCTACTGGGTGGTGCAGACCGTCGAGCTCTGGAACTACATCATCCCGCCCGCGCACCCCTGACCTGACCTGCCCCGGCCTCCGAGTTGTCAGAATCTCAGGTCGCTCGAGCGACCTGAGATTCTGACAACTCGGCAGGTGGGGTCACGGGTCACCTCGGGGGCGGAGGGGGGATGGACGCCAGGGCGGGCGCGCGTCCGGGCCAGACCAGCAGCACGCGGCAGGGGGCGTGGTCGACCACGAAGCGGGTGTGCTTGTCGAGGCTGTGCGGTCCCAGTCGGGACAGGTCGCCGTCCCTGGCCAGGACGAGCAGGTCGGCCTCCGCGGCCGCCGCGCTGACCTCGCGCTCGACCCGACCCTCGCGCAGCTCGGTGGCCGCCGGACGGCCCAGCCGGGCTGTCGCCGCAGCCAGCAGCGCGGCTCCGGCCTCCGTGGCGAGCTCCCCCATCAGCGCGGACGGGTCGCGCCCGCTCCCCCGTCCCCACAAGCCCGAACGGGCGCCGGACGCCCGCGCGGCCAGGTCGCCGGGCAGGGCGACGAGCAGCGTCACCTCGGCATCGGCGAACAGCTCGTTGACCGCGTCCACGCACGCGGGCCAGGTGGCTTCGGCGACCCAGACCAGAACCTTCACAGTGCACCTCCGAACAGTGACAGCGACGCCCACAGCGCCAGGACGGCCGCGACGATCGCCAGCGGCGTGGACAACAGGCCGAGCCAGGTGAACTCGCCCAGCGGAGCTTCGTGGTCGTGCGCGTGCACGATCCGGCGCCACAGCAGGGTGGCCAGCGACCCCACGTAGGTGAGGTTGGGGCCGACGTTGACCCCGATCAGCACCGCCAGGGCCGGCCCCACTCCCCCGCCGACGGCCAGCGGCAGCAGGATCAGCACCGCCGGCAGGTTGTTCACCACGTTGGCGAGCACAGCGGCGATGCCCGCCCAGGCCAGCAGCGCAACCAGCGAGTCGCCGGAGGGCACCACGTGCGTCATCGCGTCGGCCAGGCCGTTGTCGACGACCGCCCGGACCACGATGCCCAGCGAGATCACGAACGCGAGGAACGGCAGGTTGATCGCTGTGCCCACCTCGGCCGGCGTGATCCGCCGCTGCCGGAGTGCGCGGACGGCCAGCACCAGGGCCCCCGCGGCGGCCACCCAGGCGACCTCGACGTGCACGAACGACGCGGCCACGAACCCCACCAGGGTCAGCGCGAGTACGGACGCGCTGAACACCGGCAGCGGCACCGCGTCCCCGTCGGCCTCGCCCGCGCCGGAGCCCACGCTCAGGTCACCCGCGAAGTACCAGCGGAACGCGAGGTACTCCACCACGAGCACCACCAGCCACGGCAGCGCCATCACCAGGCCGAATTGGGCGAACCCGATGCCGAGCGCGGTCATCGCCAGCAGGTTGGTCAGGTTCGAGACCGGCAGCAGCAGCGACCCGGCGTTGGCGAGGTGCGTGCAGGCGTACACGTGCGGACGCGGCCGGACGCCGACCCGCGCGGCGGTGGCGAACACCACCGGGGTGAGCAGCACAACCGTCGCGTCCAGGCTCAGGACGGCCGTCGTGGTCGCGGCCACCGCGAACACCAGCACCAGCAGCCGGTGCGGCTCGCCATGGCTGCGTCGGGCCATGAACTGCCCGGCCCACTCGAACAGCCCGTCGCGCGCACAGAGCTCGCTGAGCACCAGCACCGCGGCGAGGAAGCCGACCACCGGCAGCAGCTGGGAGCTCTCCGCGACGGCCTCGTCCAGGCCGATCCCGCCGCTGGCCACCACGATCACCGCGGCCGGCACGGCCACCACGGCCTCCGGCAGGCCGGCCGGACGGATCACGGCGAAGGCGAGGACGGCCAGCAGCAGCACCGCCGCGACGACCTCGCCCGTGATGGACACCGGCTACCGCAGCCGCTGCACGTCGAAGTGGTAGGTGGGGCTCACCAGCTGGTGCTGGGCGGCCACGAGCAGCAGCTCGGTCGACCCGGCGTCGGTGGTGGCCTTGAGCAGGGAGTAGACCGAGTCGGCCGTGCGTCCCATCGCCTTGCCCACGTCGTCGCCCTCCAGGTAGTGGGCGAGGAACAGGGCCGCGGTCAGGTCGCCGGACCCGGTGAAGTTGCGCTCGAGCCCCGGCGTGGTGACCTGCCAGGCGCCGCTGTCGGTGACGGCCAGCATCCGGATCTCCTCGGGGTGGTCGCCCTCCAGCACCGTGGAGGTGACCAGCACGACGTCCGGGCCGGTGGCGCGCAGCGCGTCCGCCGCGTCGAGGACCTCGGTGACCGTGGTGGTGGTGCGTCCGGTCAGGTAGTCGAGCTCGAAGTGGTTGGGGGTGACGATCTGGGCGGCCGGCACCACCTGCTCGCGCATGAACTCCGGGATGCCGGGACGCACGTAGATGCCGCGCCCGATGTCGCCGATCACCGGGTCGCAGCAGTAGACCGCCTTCGGGTTGCGCTGGCGCACCAGCTCGACCGCCCGCAGCACCTCCGCCCCCACCTCCTCGGCCCCCTGGTACCCCGAAAGGACGGCGTCCACCCGGCCCAGCACGCCACGCTCGTCGATGCCGTGCACCACTTCCGCGATGTCGCTCGCGGCCAGCAACGGCCCGCGCCACGCGCCGTACCCGGTGTGGTTGGAGAAGTGGACGGTGATCACCGGCCACACCTCGACCCCGATGCGCATCAGCGGGAAGGTCGCCGCGCTGTTGCCGACGTGGCCGTACGCGACCGAGGACTGGATGGAGAGGATCGTTGTCACGGCCTCATCTAACACGCCCGCGCGGCGGATCGGCGACTCCCGGGCCGTGGTTGACCGGGGCCCTAGAGTGCAGGCGTGCAGCGGCCGGCCCACCCCTACCTGAGCGGACGCTTCGCCGCGATCGCCCATCGCGGCGGCTGGGTCGAGCCCGCCGACGCGCCCAGGGAGAACACCGCGTACGCGTTCGGACGGGCGGTCGCGCTGGGCTTCCACTACCTGGAGACCGACGTCTGGGCGACCGCGGACGGCGAGCTGGTCGCCTTCCATGACGAAGCCCTCGACCGGGTCAGCGACGGCAGCGGCCGGATCGGTGACCGGCGCTGGGCCGACCTGGCTCGCGTCCGGGTCGGCGGGATCGACCCGCTGCCCCGGCTCGCCGACCTGCTGGACGAGTTCGGCTCGGCCTGCTTCAACGTGGACATCAAGGACCCGGCGGCGGTGGCTCCGCTGGCGCGCCTGGCCGACCGTCCGGGGGTCGCCGAACGGCTGTGCGTGGGGTCGTTCTCGGACGCCCGGCTGGCGGAGTTCCGCCGGCTCGCTCCCGGCGTGGCCACCTCGGCGTCCCCGCGCGCGGTGGCGCTGGCCACCCACGGGTTCGGGCTGCGCCGGCTGGCGCGCGACCCCGGCATCGCGCTGCAGATCCCCGTCCGGGACCCCCGGACTCCCCTGCGCCTCGTCCGTCCGGACGTGGTGAGGCTGGCCCACGACACCGGCCGGGTGGTACACGTGTGGACGGTGAACGACGAGGCCGAGATGAACCGGCTGATCGATCTCGGTGTGGACGGCCTGGTCAGCGACGACCTGACGACGTTGAGGCGGGTACTGCTGAACCGCGGACTCTGGGAGGACGAACGATGAGAAGCACCCGTGAGCAGCGCGCCTGGTACTGGTACGACTGGGCCAACTCGGCGTTCTACACCACCACCGCCACCGTCCTGATCAGCCCGTACCTGGTCAGCCTGGCCAGCCGGGCCGCCTGCCCGGACGGCACGGGCGAGTGCACGCGCACCGTCCTGCTGCTCGGGCTGTTCCCGGTGCTGCCCGGTGCGCTGCCGTCCCTGCTGGCCACGATCAGCACGCTGGTCTCGGCGGTCGTCCTGCTGTTCGTGGGCGCCGCGGCCGACCGCTCCGCGCACCCGCACCGCTGGCTGGGGGTGACCGCGTGGATCGGCGCGCTGGCCGGGTCGCTGATGTTCTTCCTGATGGGCTCGAACTGGCAGTTGGGCGCGTGGCTGATGGTGATCAGCCTGATCGCGTTCGGCGCCTCGGTCGTGGTCTACGACTCGTTGCTGGTGCGCATCGCCGGGCCGGACGAGCGGGACCGGGTCTCCAGCCGCGGCTGGGCCTGGGGCTACGTCGGCGGCGGCCTGCTGCTCGCGCTCAACTTCGGCCTGCTCAGCCTGTACCCGATGCTCGGGATCGACCGGGGCATGGCGGTGCGGATCAGCCTGCTGTCGGCCGGGTTGTGGTGGGCGGGGTTCACGCTGATCCCGGTGCTGGGCCTGCGCAACGTCCCCCGGGAGGTGCCCGCCGAGGTGGCCGGACGCAACCCGTTCCGGCAGCTCGCGACAACGTTCGCCGAGATGCGGCACTACCCGCAGACGCTGGCGTTCCTGCTGGCGTTCCTGTTCTACAACGACGGCATCCAGACGGTGATCGTGTCGGCCAGCGTCTACGCGCAGCGCGAGTTGGGCATCGAGGAGAGCCTGGTGCTGGCGACGTTCCTGCTCACCCAGTTCGTGGCGATCATCGGCGCGCTGGGCTTCGGGCGGCTGGCCGGGCGGATCGGGGCGAAGAAGACGGTGATGATCGGCATCGGGATCTGGCTGGTCGTCGTCCTGGTCGCGTACGCCATCCCGTCCGGGGTGGTCGGGGCGCTGTTCGGCCTCGGCGCGGCGATCGGGCTGGTGATGGGCGGCACGCAGGCGCTGTCCCGCTCGATGTACAGCCAGCTGATCCCGAAGGGCCGCGAGTCGGAGTACTTCAGCTTCTACCAGGCCATGGAACGGGGCACGAGCTGGCTGGGCACGCTCGCGTTCGGGCTGGTGTTCCAGTTCACCCAGTCCTACCGGCTGGCCCTCGTCGGGCTGGTGGTGTTCTTCCTTGTCGGCGGGGCGCTGCTGGCCCGGGTCGACATGCGCAAGGGAATCATCGACGCCGGGAACGTGTTACCCAAAGTGCTGTGACCGCCGCGCCTTGCGCGGCTGGCTAGCTTTGGAGCGGAGGTAAATGGGATGGCTGATCGTGCACTGAGGGGTTCCGGACTGGGTTCGAAGAGCCATGCCGACGCCAGTGGTGTCGAGCTGGCTCCGCGCCAGGAGATCGGGTTCGACTGCCCGAAGGACCACCACTTCACGGTGGTGTTCTCCGAGGAGGCCGAGCTGCCGACGACGTGGGAGTGCCCGCGCTGCGGCGAGACCGCGCGCCGCTCGGACGGTGCCGAGCCCGAGGTGAAGGAGACCAAGGCCCCGCGCACCCACTGGGACATGCTGCGGGAGCGTCGTTCGATCGAGGAGCTCGAGGACCTGCTGGCCGAACGTCTCGACGAGATCCGCGGCGAGGGCCACTGAGTCCTAGCATGAGGGCATGGATGAAGCGAGCCGTGTCGAAGAGCTTCGGGAACAGGTGTCCTCGGTGCGGATCCGCGCCATCGACGCCAACAAGATCCTGATCGAGGAACTCTCCGCCATCTGGCGTGAGCTGAACGAGCTGGCCAAGGGCCGGCCCGACGTGCGCAGGTTGTGCGACGAGGTCGCTGCCGACATCGCGCGCCTGGAGAAGCTCGACCTGGCGTTCGACGCCGAGTGGGCGGCCGAGGTCAAGCGCACCCACCCCTGATTCTCAGGGCGTGAGGTCGAGCGCGGCCTCGGCATCGAGGTCGTGGTCGGGCGGACGCACCTGCGCGGGTTCGGGCCGGCGTCCCAGGCCGATCGACAGCACCGCAGCGATCGCGCACAACGCCGCCCCGCCCAGCCACGCGTAGGTGTAGGAGCCGAGGGACTCCCGGACGGCCCCGGCGGCCAGGGCCGCGCCGGCCGCCCCGAGCTGGTGGGAGGCGAACACCCAGCCGAAGACCACCGTCCCGTCGGCGCCGAAGATGCGGCGGCACAGCGTGACGGTCGGCGGCACGGTCGCCACCCAGTCCAGGCCGTAGACCACGATGAACAGCACCATGCTGGGCTGGACGGTCGCCGACAGCAGCCACGGCAGCACCAGCAGCCCGACGCCGCGCAGCCCGTAGTAGGCCAGCAGCAGCAGCCGCGGGTCGACCCGGTCGGTGAGCCAGCCGGACGCGACGGTGCCCGCGATGTCGAAGATGCCGACGACGGCCAGCAGGCCGGCCGCGGTGGTGGTGGCCATGCCGTGGTCATGCGCGGACGGGATGAAGTGGATGCCGACCAGCCCGTTGGTGGTCGCCCCGCAGATCGCGAACGCCGCGGCCAGCGCCCAGAAGGCCCGGGTCCGGACGGCCGTCGCCAGCGCGCCGAGGGCGACGGCCACCGCGTTGCCGCTCGGGGCGGGGCGCGGCACGATCTCGGTGGCGCCGTACGGCGGGAGCCCCAGGTCGGAGGGCCGGTCACGCAGGAACACCAGCACCATCGGCAGCACCGCCAGCGCCGCCGCGGCCACCAGGAGCGAGGCGACCTGCCAGCCGGTGTGCTCGGACAGGTAGGCGACCAGTGGCAGGAACACCAGTTGCCCGGCCGCGCCGCCGGCGGTGAGGATGCCGAGCACCAGCCCGCGCCGCTTCACGAACCAGGCGTTGGCGACGGTCGCGGCGAACACCAGCGCCATCGAACCGGTGCCCAGCCCGATCAGCACGCCCCAGGTGAGCGTGAGCTGCCAGGCAGCCTGTGCGAACACCGACAGGCCGGCGCCAGAGGCGATGAGGACCAGCGCGACGGTCGTCACCCGGCGCAGCCCGAAGCGTTCCATCAGGGCCGCGGCGAACGGCGCGGTCAGCCCGTACAGGACGAGGTTCACGCTGACCGCCGCCGACATCGTCGTCAGCGACCAGCCCAGCTCCTCGTGGAGCGGCACCATGAGCGGGCCGGGCGCGGCCCGGAACGCGGCGGCCCCGACCAGCGCGACGAACGCGACCGCGGCGACCACCCAGGCGTAGTGGACCCTCGCGCGGGCGCTCACTCCTCGATCTCTCCCTGGATCACCCGGTCGTCGGACGCCGGCTTCGGCGCGGCGGTGCCGGGGGCGTCCTCGACGGTCTCGCCGGGGATCACCGTGCCGGGGGCGAAGCCGGTGCGCAGGCTGCCCAGGTCGAGGCCGGTTCGGGCGACGTGGCGGGCCAGCAGGAAGCCGATCAGCCGGCGAGCGGCGGGCCGCGTCCACGGCAGCAGGCAGACCAGGCCGATCAGGTCGGTGAAGAAGCCCGGCAGGATCAGCATGATGCCGCCCACCAGCACCAGGGCGGCGTCGGCCAGTTGGCCGGTGGGCATCCGTCCGGTGCTGTAGGCGTCCACGAGCGCCGTCCACGCCTTGCTGCCCTCGCGTCGCATCAACCAGGCGCCGAGGAACGCCTCGGCGATCAGGATGCCCAGCGTCGGCAGCACGCCGATCCGGGAGCCCACCGCGGTGAGCAGCCAGACCTCCAGCACCGAGATCGCGATGAACAGGGTCACCAGCACCGGCAACAGCCAGCGCCGCTGCCGTCCGGGGGTCGCCCCGGTCACGACTGTCCGCTTCCCGCTTTCCGCCGTCCGAGGCGGCGACTGACGGAACCGATGGCCTGCTCGGCCTGCCCCAGGCGGTACTTCACGCCCCAGCGGGTGGTGAGCAGCATGGCCTCCGCGACGATCGCGGAGCTCATCTTCGAATCGCCGTACTCGCGCTCGATGAAGGTGATCGGCACCTCGGCGACGGTGAACCCGTTGCGGAGCGCACGCCAGACCAGGTCGACCTGGAAGCCGTAGCCGGCCGCCTCGACCCCGTCGAGGTCGATGTTGCGCAGCGTGTTCGCGCGCCACGCGGTGAAGCCGCCGGTGGCGTCCTTGACCTTCAGGCCGAGCATCATCCGCGTCCACAGGTTGCCGCCGCGGGACAGCAGCTCGCGCTGCAGCGGCCAGCCCTTGGTGGCGCCGCCCTTCACGTAGCGGGAGCCCTTCACGGCGTCCGCGGTGCGCAGCCGCTGGAGCATGGCGGGCAGGTGCTCGGGCTGGTGCGAGCCGTCCGCGTCGTGCTCGACGAGGACGTCGAAGCCCTCGGCCAGTCCCCACCGGAAGCCGGCGATGTAGGCCGCGCCGAGGCCCTCCTTGCCCTTGCGGTGCAGGACGTGGATGTGGTCGTCGGCCTTCGCGAGGTCGTCCGCGATCGCGCCGGTGCCGTCCGGGGAGTTGTCGTCCGCGACCAGGATGTGCGCGGACGGTACCGCCTTCCGGATCCTTGCCGTGATCGGAGTGATGTTCTCCGACTCGTTGTACGTGGGGATGATGACGAGCACGCGTTCGAGCGACGCTGTCGAGTCAGTCATTCTTAGCTCCAGTTGCCGAGGCGGACCTGTTCATTCTGCCCCATGCCAGCGACGCGACGAGCCCGAGCCCGGCGAGCACGGTGATCGCGAGTTCGAGGGGCGAAGCCAGCCAGGTGGCGGGCGTGGCGCCGGAGCGCTCCGGCAGCGTGACGACGCCGGACGCGCCGTCGTGCTCGGGCGCGGTGAACGACACCGACCCGTCCGGTTCGATCAGTCCGGAGACCCCGCTGGTGGTGACGACGAGCATCTCGCGACGCAGTTCCATCGCGCGGGCGCGGGTGATCCCGAACTGCTGCTCGATCTGGCCGGTGCCCTGGTACATGGCGTTGCTGGACTGCACGAGCGACACCTGGGCGCCGTAACGGACGGTGTCGTAGGCGAAGTCGTCGTAGACGAGGTCGTAGCAGACCATGATGCCGAGGGTCAGCGTGCGTCCGTCCGGCAGTGTCACCGGCATCGCGCCCGGCTCGTCGCCGGGGATCGACTGCGCGCCCACGTAGATCAGTTCGGGGATCAGCGGCAACAGCAGCGAGCGCAGCGGCACCCACTCGCCGAACGGCACGATGCCGCGCTTGACGTAGCGGGAGACCTCGCCACTGGCCGGGTCCCACCACAGGGACGCGGTCTGCCGCTCGTCGGCGCCGGGGCCGTCCAGGATCACGCCGAACAGGATCGGGACGCCGAGCCGCGCGAGCGCCGAGCGCATCAGCAGGCCGGTCTGGGCGTCGGTGTGCGGGTCCATGTCGGTGGTGTTCTCCGGGAACACCACGAAGTCGGGCGTGGCGACCTCGCCGGCGGCGACCTTGTCGGCCAACCGGCCGGCCTCGGCGACGTGGTTGCGGGTGATCGTGCGGGGCTCGCCCAGGCCGTACACGCCCCCGCCGGGGGCGCCGCCCTGCACCCAGCCGACGTTGACCGACCCGGTCTGGGTGCCGACCGGGACCAGCGCTCCCCCGCCGGCCAGCAGTGCGATGCCGGCGGCCGTCGCGGCGGCGACCAGCGTGCGCGCCCGGGACGGGGCGGCGGCCAGCCAGACCGCACCCTGGGCGACCAGGGCGGTCACGAAGCCGAGGCCGGCGACCCCGACCAGGGGCAGTACCCAGGCCAGCGGGGACGCGACCATCGCGAAGCCGAGGCGCATCCAGCCGAAGCCGTTGAACGGGAAGCGGGCGTAGGTGAACTCGATGGCGGTCCAGGAGGCGGCGGCCAGCAGCGGCCACCAGCGGGTGCGCGCGGCGACCTTGATCAGCGCGCCGAGCACGGCGTAGAAGACCGCCTCGACCAGCACCAGGCCGACCATCGCCTCGACGAAGATCACCTTCATCCAGCCGATGCCGAGCAGCAGGAAGCCGATGCCCCAGGCGAGACCGAGACCGGTCGCCCCACGGACGCGTCGCGCGGCGAGCACGGCGATCGTCAGCCCGGCGACGCCGAGCGGGGTCAGCGGCCACCAGCCGTACGGCTGGTAGCCGAGGGCGGTGAGGATGCCGGACACGACGGCGAGCGCCACCCGCAGGCCCCAGGGCCTGGCGGCCAGCCACTCGATCACGGGTGAAGCGTAGTGGGCACTGCCTGTGTGTCCGTCCGGGATGGCAGCATGGGGCGATGGCTCCCTCCTCGCCCACACAGCCCCGGCTGATGCTGTTCGACACCGCGTCGCTGTACTTCCGTGCGTTCCACGGGATGCCGACCTCCCTCCAGGCGCCGGACGGGCGTCCGGTGAACGCGGTGCGCGGGCTGCTCGACTTCCTGGCCCGCTTCATCACCGACTACTCCCCGACGCAGGTGGCCTGCTGCTGGGACGACGCCTGGCGTCCGGCGTGGCGGGTCGCGCTGGTGCCGTCCTACAAGGCGCACCGGGTGGCGTACGGCACGGTGGAGCAGGTGCCGGACGAACTGGTGCCGCAGGTGCCGCTGGTCCGGGAGGTGCTGCGGGTGCTGGGCCTGCCGGTGGTGGGCGCCGCCGACTGCGAGGCCGATGACGTGATCGGCACGCTGGCCACGCGGTCGACGGTGCCGACCGACGTGGTGACCGGTGACCGCGACCTGTTCCAGCTCGTCGACGATGAGCGTGCGGTGCGCGTGCTGTACTGCGGACGCGGTGTGGCGAAGCACGACCGTGTGGACGCGGCCTGGCTGCGGGCCAAGTACGGCATCGACGGCGCCGGCTACGTCGACTTCGCGGTGCTGCGCGGCGACCCGTCCGACGGGCTCCCCGGCGTGGCCGGGGTCGGTGAGAAGACCGCGGCGTCCCTGGTCACGAAGTACGGCGACCTCGACGGGATCATGGCGGCGGCGACCGAGGGTCGGCTGTCCCCGACGCTCACGGCGAAGCTCGGCGCGGCCGTCGAGTACCTCGGCCCGGCGCGCGAGGTGGTGGCGGTGCGGCGGGACGTGCCGCTGCCCGACCTGGATCTCACCCTCCCGTCCGTTCCCCCCGACCCCGAGGAGTTCGCCGCCCTCGCCGAGGTCCTGGGCCTGGGCGGCAGCGGCGACCGCATCCTCGCCGCGCTGGCGCGGCGCTAGCCCTGGGGCGACGGTCGACCCTCTTCACACCCGACGGACGGCGTGGCGGACGTAGATCACGCCGTTGTCGAACCGTCGGTGGTCCAGGAGTTCGAGGTCGAGGCGCACGCCGCGGGGCAGCGCGGGCTTGCCGCCGCCCACGACGACCGGGCACAGCAGCAGCACGCACTCGTCGACGAGCCCGTGCCGGAAGGCCTCGGCGGCGATCGTCGCGCCTCCGATGCTCAGGTCCGCCTCAGAGGCCTCCGTGAGCCGTCGCACCGCGTCCGGATCGAACGTGCGCTCGATCCTGGTACGCGCCGTCGAGACCTCGGTGAGGGACGACGAGTAGACGATCTTGTCGGCGTCACGCCAGATGCCGGCGTAGTCACGGACCACCGGTGGCTCGTCCGCCAGCCAGTCGTCGAGTTCCCACACCCGCATGGTCTCGTACATGCGGCGCCCGTAGAGCGACGTGCCGATGTGGCGCTCGTGCTCGTTCCAGAACGCGTGCACCTCCTCGTCCGGCACAGACCAGTCGAACGAGCCGGTCTCGTCCTCGAGGAAACCGTCGAGCGAAGTGTTCGCCGCGTAGATCAGCTTGCCCATGGAAACCTCCCGCGTTGAGGGCTTACAGCCTGCAATCTTCTGCCGGGACCAGCAAGAGCGGGCATTTCGCCGGGCCACAACCTCCCCGGTGCTTGAATGGGAAGGTGGCAGGCGCACGGGTGGGCCAGAAGCCCCACCACAAGGCACGTCCCAGCAGGACGGCGTGGGGCGCGGCGCTCTGCCGGCTCATCGAGCAGCAGGAGCCACCGTCCACACGGTTGTTCACCGATCCGGTCGTGGCGAACCTGCTCGACCCGATGACGGTTACCTTGGCCGCCGGACCGCTGCGCGAGTTGTACCTCACCGAGCTCGGGTCGGGCACCTACGGAGCGCAGGTCCTGCGCACCCGCTACATCGACGACGTGGTGACCGGGATGGTCGAAGGCGGGACGAGCCAGGTGGTGATCCTCGGGGCGGGCTTCGACACCCGCGCGTATCGTCTGCCGGTGCTGGCGGCCGCCTCCGTCCTCGAGCTCGACCTGCAGGCGACCCAGCAGGTCAAGGTGGAGCGGCTGGGTGGCGTCCCGGTGCTCGCTGTGGGGCTGGAGCTCATCGCGACGGACTTCACGTCGGAACCGCTCGGAACGGTGCTCGACGACGCAGGCCTGGACCGCACGCGGCCCGTCCTCTTCGTCTGGGAGGGCGTCACGCAGTACCTGCCGGAGGCCGCCGTCCGCGCGACGCTGGCGTGCATCGGAGCCTCCGCCCCGGGCAGCGCCGTGGTGTTCACCTACGTGCGGCGCGGAGTCATCGACGGCTCGGCATGGGACGAGGGGCAGCGGCCACTGATGGACGCGTCAGAGCCCTGGATCTTCGGCCTGTCACCCCGCGAGCTCCCCGGCTTCCTGGACGCGTACGGACTCACCCTGGTCGACGACGTCGGCTCTGCTGAGTTGCGGACCCGGTATGCCGAACCGCTCGGTCGTCACCTCGAGCTCCGCGACGTCGAGCATGTCGCGCTCGCGGTCGTCAGAGGCGTCCGGCCGGCTCAATCGTGCGATGCATGACGGTGTTCTTGAGCCCTTTGGGGCGGACGAACTCGAAGCCTGTGTCCTCGTCCATCGTCCGCTTCTCACCGATCTCGTGCGGGTAGCCCTCGACGCCCCCACTCCCCCGGGATGAACGGAAAGGGGGACGGTTCCGAGATTCGTTGTCTGGCGGGGTGCGGGTTGCGATTCTCGGAACCGTCCCCGTTTCGGTCCGGGAGCGGACGAGTGTTCGAATTGGGGCTGTAATGCCTTGTGGATGCCGGATTGCGCGCGTATAATCGAACACATGAGCGGAACGGTGCGGGCGGGTGCGGCGGAACGGCTCCGCGCTGCTGTGCAGGCCCGGGTCGAGGCCGAGATCGCCGAAGCGGTCGCGATCGCCGACCTGGCCGCCGAGCACGAATGGGCCGCGGATGCCCGGATCGATGTGGTCGGGAAGCGGGCGGTGCGGATCGGCGGCGATGGCACTGCGCTGGTGGATGAGTTCCTGCCGCTGGAAGTGGCGGCGTTGCAGGGGGTCTCGGTGTCGGCCGCGACCTGGTTGATCCGTGACATCGTGAACCTGGCCGGCCGGTTCCCGCTGGTCTGGTTCCAGGTGAAGCAGGGGCTGTTGCCGGTGTTCCGGGCCCGTCAGCTGGTGCAGGAGATCGACACCTTTGACCTCACCCTCGACCAGGCCCACCACCTCGACGCGCTGCTCGCCCCGAAACTGCCCGGCCTGGCGTGGGGCCGGCTGCTCAAGCTGGCCCGCGGCCTGATCGTCGAGATCGCCGCACCCCAGGTCGAAGCCAAAGCCGCGCAGGCCCGTGCCGCCCGGTTCGTGCGCAAGCTCCCGACCGACGACCCGCTGGTCGCGTACCTGTCGTGCCGGGTGGACACCCGGGACGCGATCTACTTCGACGCCCAGGTCGACCGGATCGCCGACCTCCTCGCCGCCCACGGCGACACCGACCCCAAAGACATCCTCCGCGCGAAAGCGGTCGGGATCCTCGCCACCCCCGCCCGCGCCCAACTCATGCTCCAAGAAGCCGCCGGCGTCATCGGCACGATCCGTGCGACCGACCCCCGGCTGGTGCCCGCCGCCACCGTGTACGTGCACGTCGCCGAGGAAACCCTGCTCACCGGACGGGGCACGTGCCGGGTCGAGGGTGTGGGGCCGCTGTCCGCCACCCTGCTCAGTGTCCTGCTCGGCCACGACCGCATCACCCTGGCCCCGGTCATCCGCCCCTACGCCCAGATCAGCGTGGACAGCTACGAGATCCCCGACCGGATCCGCCGCCAAATCCTGCTCCGCGACACCGTCGAGGTGTTCCCGTGGTCGTCCCGCAGCCCCCGCACCGCACAACTCGACCACACCCGCCCGTGGCGGCCCGGTGTGAAGAACCAAACCCGCGCCAACAACCTCGGACCACTGTCCACCCGGCCGCACCGCGGCAAGACCCACGGCAACTGGCAGTTGGAACAACCCCGACCCGGCATCTTCTGGTGGACCAGCCCCGCCGGTTATCGCTACCGCGTCGGACCACACGGCACCACCCCCATGTTCCGACACGAACGATTCCAGCACGGCGACCAGATCCAATGGGACACCGACCACAAACACCAACCCCCGCCGCCAGACAGCGACGACCCCGCGCCCTGAGATCCCGGTGGCGTCAGTCCTTGCCCTCGGCGAGCACGATCACCCGGTCGCCGCGGACGAAGGTGATCGGGTCCGTCTTCGTCGGGTTGAGGCGCACCCCGTAGCCGGCCGCCGCGACGTGCGCCTGCGCGGCCACCCGGTAGCCGATCGCGGTCTCGCCCCGGCGGCGCGCGGCCTCCAGCACAGCGAAGAAGTCGACGGTGGCGCCCGGCGTGATGTAGTCGGCCGCCGGGTTGAGGTAGACCTCACTGCCCGCGCTCGAGAACAGCGTGTCGAACACCTCGGTGAGCTTCCGGTTCTCCGAGACCTGGGAGAGCAGCAGCGCGATCAGCTTGTCGCTGACGATGAAGTCGTCGGCCTCGGTGACCTCCGCCAGCTCCCGGTTGGTGTCGTCGAGCATCTCGCTGACGATGTTCAGGTCGAAGCCGCCGGTCTCGGACAGGTCGCGGAGCTGGAGCAGCGTCACCAGGGTGCGGCTGTCAGCCCGCTGCAGGTCGGGCTCGTCCTTGTCCGCCAGCACGATGATGTGGTCGAACCCGGCCACGCCCAGTCCGTCCAGGACCGCCCGCTTGGTCGGGTCGCCGTGGACGTGGGTGACGGTCAGGTTCGCGAACGCCGGCAGCTCGGGCGGCTCGCCACCGGAGACGATGCGCACCAGCGAGCCCGGCGCGACGTACTCGTCCAGCTCGCGCAGCATCGCGGCGAGGCCGGCGTTCACGCCCAGCACCAGGGTCTGCTCGGGCCCCAACGGTGCCGGAACGGTGTCGGAGATCGCCACGGTCGACGGGACGCCGGGCTCACCGAGCGTGATCTCGCTGTCGTCGGCCGCGATCACGATCACCTGGTCGCCGTCGGCGATCGAGGTGTCTGCGGGTGGGTTGATGAGTACCGCCCCGGACTTCACCAGCCCGATCGCGGTCGCGTCGGCGAAAGCCAGTTGCGCGTCGAAGTACGTGCGTCCGACCAGCGACGGCTGCTCGGTGAAGTAGATCTCGTCGCCGTCGAAGTCGAGCAGTTCCCCGTACACCACCGAGAGGCCGGACTGCCGGCAGCTCTGCACGGTGATGCGTCCGATCAGGTCGGGGCCGAGCACCCAATGGGCCTCGTCCTTGCCGACCAGCCGGGCGACCTCGAAGTTGTCCGGGTCGCTGAGCTCCCCGACGATGTGGTGCGGCTCGGCCTTACGGGCGGGGTTGTTGGTCAGCGCCAGCGCGGTCTTGATCACCTCGGCGTCGGGGTCGGCGGAGCCGTCCGGTGCGAGCAGGATGATGCTCCGGGCGCCCGACGGACGCACCATCGCCAGGTCGGTGAGGTTCTTGGGATCGCCGGTGCGGCAGATCACCGCGGTCTTGCCGAGCGCGCCGGCCGTGGCCCGGATCTCGTCCTCCATCTCGACCTTGTCCCGGTCAGCGAGAACCACGATGCTCGCGCGGCCGCGGGACTCGTTGGCGATGGCGAGCTCGTGCACGATCGAGTGGATCTTGGCGTTCCAGCCGAGGATCAGGGTGTGGTCATCCTCCAGAACCGTGGAGCGGCCCTTGCGCAGCTCGTCGACCTTGCTGTCGAACGCGCTGGAGACGATGCCGATCAGGCTCGCCACGATGATCAGGCCGCCGATGGTGATCACCAGCATCAGCAGCCGGAAGCCCCAGCCCGAGTCCCCGCCCATCGTGCCGGGGTCGAGGGTGCGCATCAGCGAACCCCACAGGATGTCGACGAAATCGCCCTCGGCGGCATCGTCGGGGAAGGCGCGGAACACCCAGACGAGAAGCGTCACCACGACCACCAGGGCCACGGTCGCCAGCGCCAGCAGCCCCATCAGCGCGATCGTGCCGCGCGACATCCAGTTGTCGAACCAGTACCGGAACCGTTCGGCCAGCGTCGGCGTGGACATGTCTTCCTCCCCCCGGCCCCGGGTCGGGGCGGGGACAGCCTAACGGCGCCGGACGCGGTGCGGCGGAAGACTCAGCGCGGCGGAAAGACTCAGTGCACGTACTCGCGGCGGTAGTACTGGTAGCACCACCCGGTCACCGACCAGATGCCCAGGCCGACGCCCAGCAGGGTGATCCACCAGCCGAACACCGGGCCCAGCGCCATCACCATCACGGTCAGGGCGGCCCAGAACGGCCAGATGCTGCTCGAGGGGAAGAAGCCGACCTCGCCGGCGCCCTCGATGATCTCGCCGTCCTTGCGGTCCTCGGGACGCGGGTCGATCTTGTTCGACTGGATGGTGAAGAAGACCGCCAGCATGCCGAAGAACGCCAGCGTCAGCAGCAGCGCCACCGTGCCGATGATCTCGTGGCTGACGAACCAGTAGATCGGGGCGACCGCCAGGAAGAAGATCGCGACGACGATGAAGATGAACCGTTCGGACTTCACTTGCCCACCTCACCCGTGGTCGCCGACTCGATGACTTCGCGGGCCGGGTTGATCGGCTCCGGGTTCGCCGGGTGCATGACGTCGAACGCCGGCGAGATCGAACGGATCCGGGGCACCCTTTCGAAGTTGAACCGCGGCGGCGGGCACGAGGTGGCCCACTCCAGCGACCGACCCCAGCCCCACGGATCGTTGACCTTGACCAGCGGCGCCTTGCGGCTGATCCAGACGTTCCACAGGAACGGCAGCATCGAGACGCCCAGCAGGAACGCGCCGACCGTCGACACCTGGTTCAGGAACGTGAAGCCCTCGCCCGGCAGGTAGTCGGCGATGCGCCGCTGCATGCCCTCCACGCCCAGCCAGTGCTGCACCAGGAACGTGGTGTGGAAGCCGATGAACAGCAGCCAGAAGTGCAGCTTGCCGAGACGCTCGTCGAGCATCCGTCCGGTGAGCTTCGGCCACCAGTAGTAGAAGCCGCCGAACATGGCGAACACCACCGTGCCGAACAGGACGTAGTGGAAGTGCGCGACCACGAAGTAGGTGTCGGACACCGGGAAGTCCAGCGGCGGCGAGGCCAGCATGATGCCGGTGAGGCCACCGAACAGGAAGGTGGTGAGGAAGCCGAGCGCCCAGACCATGGGTGTGTCGAAGCTGATCGCCCCGCCCCACATCGTGCCGATCCAGTTGAAGAACTTCACGCCCGTCGGGACGGCGATCAGGAACGTCATGAAAGAGAAGAACGGCAGGTTGACCGCACCGGTGACGAACATGTGGTGCGCCCACACCGCGATCGACAGGGCGCCGATCGAGAGGGTGGCGGCGACCAGGCCGACGTAGCCGAAGATCGGCTTGCGGCTGAACACCGGCAGGATCTCGGTGATGATGCCGAAGAACGGCAACGCGATGATGTAGACCTCGGGATGCCCGAAGAACCAGAACAGGTGTTGCCACAGGATCGCGCCGCCGGTGGCGGGGTCGAGGATGTGCGTCCCCAGCCGACGGTCGGCCTCCAGCACGAGCAGGCCGGCAGCCAGCACCGGGAAGCAGATCAGGATCATGATCGAGGTGACCAGGATGTTCCAGGTGAAGATGGGCATCCGGAACATCGTCATGCCGGGCGCGCGGAGCGTGACGATCGTGGCAGTGAAGTTGACCGCACCGAGGATCGTCGACAGGCCCATCACGTACAGGCCCATGATCCACAGGTCACCGCCGATACCGGGCGAGTTCACCGCGTCCGACAGCGGCACGTAGGCGAACCAGCCGAAGGACGCCGCGCCGCCTGGGGTGAGGAAGCCGGCGCAGGCGGTGATCGAGCCGAACAGGTACAGCCAGTAGCTGAACGCGTTCAACCGGGGGAACGCCACGTCGGGGGCGCCGATCTGGAGCGGCATGATCGCGTTCGCGAACGCCACGAACATCGGGGTCGCGAACATCAGCAGCATCAGCGTGCCGTGCATGGTGAAGAACTGGTTGAACGTCTCGTAGTGCATGAACTGCAGCCCCGGGTAGGCCAGTTCGGCACGGATCGCCAGCGCCAGCAGCCCGGCGAACGCGAAGTACAGCAGCGCGGTGACGAAGTACATGTTGCCGATCACCTTGTGATCGGTGGTGGTGAGCAGCTTCATCGCCATAGCGCCCCAGCGCCGACGCTCAACCAGCGGCCGCGCCTGAGCCTCGTCCAGGCCGACCCTCGCGACCGCGGTCATTTCTGCTCTCCCTCCGCCGCCGGGACGCTGGGCACGGTGTTCGGGTACGTCGGTGCCTTGATCTCACCGGTGTCGCCCGCCGCCTTCAGCGTGTTCAGGTAGGCGTTGTACTCCTCCTCGGTGACCACGTGCACCGTGAACAGCATCGCCGCGTGGTAGGTGCCGCAGAGCTCCGCGCACTTGCCCGAGTAGGTCCCGAGCTTGTCGGGCGTCACGTCGAAGCTGTTGGTGCGGCCGGGGATCACGTCCAGCTTGTAGTAGAACGCCGGGACCCAGAACGAGTGGATGACGTCGGCGGAGTACAGGTTGAACCGCACCGGCTTGTTCACGGGCAGGTACAGGTCGGGGATCTTGTCGATCGTGCCGACCTTGTGGACGACCGCGCCCACCGCCGGGTTGTCGGCCTCCATGTAGTTGAAGGTCCACGACCACTTCTGGCCGATGACGTTGACGGTGTGGACGGACTCCTGCGGCGCCTTGGCCTGCACCCCGTTCTGCGTCTGGATCGTGTAGAAGAACAGGACGCCGATGATCAGGAACGGCACCAGCGTGTAGAGCAGTTCCAGCGGCAGGTTGTACTGCTTCTGCTCGGGCAGGTGATCGGCGCTCTTCTTGCGGTAGCGGATCGCCACCCAGGCCATCAGGCCCCAGACGAAGACGCCGACGACCAGCGCCGCGATCCAGGCGCCCGTCCACAGGCCGCCGATCATCGGCGCGCGGTCGGTCGCGGCCTCGGGAAGCCCGAAGCGGCCCCACTGCGCGACGGTCTCGGCACTGCACCCCGCGAGGGAGAACGCGCCGATTCCGGCCGCCGCGACGAGCAGGAGCTTCTTCGGGTGTAGCAGTCGACCCACGAGGCGCCCTTCCGGTTCGATACCTACACTTCGATGGGCGAAACCCTAGCCGCCGGTACTGCTCAGTGGAAGCTGTCGCCGCAGGCGCAGGAACCCGTGGCGTTCGGGTTGTCGATGGTGAATCCCTGCTGCTCGATGGTGTCGACGAAGTCGATCGTGGCACCGGTGAGGTAGGGGGCGGACATGCGGTCGGTGACGACGGAGACGCCGTAGAAGTCGGCCGCGACGTCGCCGTCGAGGGTGCGGTCGTCGAGCTGGAGCTGGTAGCGCAGACCGGAGCAGCCGCCCGGGGCGACCGAGATGCGCAGGGCGAGGGTGTCAACGTCCTCGTTGGCGATCAGGTCCTTGACCTTCTGCGCGGCCACCTCGGTGAGGACGATGCCTTCGGTGGTGATCTGGGAGTCAACAGTCATATCTACCTGGGATCCTTCCGGACTGAGCGTTCGTGGGGTGCAACCGCCCCTGTCGGGCGGATATTCCGCACCCGGTCAGTCTAGGCGAGCGCCGCCTGAACCTGTTACCCAGCCGCCCGCGATGCGGCGCGCGATGCCCGCCAGGGCGTCGGTGGTGACCGTCGGTGAGGGCAACAGGTGCGCGGCCTCGATGCCGAGGGTGCGCAGCTCGCGGCGGGCCAGCCCGGCCCCCGTGGTCACCAGCAGGCAGGGACGCTCGGCCTCCTCGGACCACCGTGCGACCGCCGTGACGACCGGCCCTCCCCGGTCGAGCGCGGACAGCTCGGTGCAGCCCGTGACCACCAGGTCGGCTGCCCGGAGGGTCCTCGCGAGGCCCGCTTCGGAGTGGCAAAACTGCGTAGGCGACACGAGTCGACCACCGGACGCGAGGATCGCCAGGCCGCTGCCGCCGGCCGCGCCGCCGCCCGGTGCGGTGTCCAGCCCGTCGCCCAGTTCCCGGGCCCACGCGGACCGTTCCGCGTCGGCGGCCAGCAGTTCGGCCACGTCCAGGCGCGCGGCGAACGCGCGCCGGGCCAGACCGCCACCGATCCCGGTGGCCGGCAACTCGGCCTCGTCGGGGTCGACCAGCCCGATCAGGTCCCGGTCGCCCAGGCTCGCACCCGCCGCCGCGAGCAGGCCCGCGCCGCCGTCGTGGGCGGTGACACCGGTCAGGTCGAGTACGACGTCCTCACCCGGACGCACACTCGCCGCCACCCACTCCCCCACGTCGGTGGTGGACGCCCGCGGCGCCCAGTCGGGCGCGGCGGGCTGCTGGACGCCGAGCAGGACGCGTCCGGGCCGACGGACGAGCCAGGCCGGCCCGTCGACGACGACCTCGGCGTCCCACAGCGCGGCGACCGCCGCCGCGAGGTCGGGACCGCCGGCCGCGACCGGCACCACGGCCACCTGCGCGGTCTCGGCGAACCCACGCCCGAGGGCGGCCCCGGCCGCCGGCGGGGCGAGATCACCGATCCGCCCGGTCACCACCGCGACCCGCAGCGGGCTCACCGGCCGTCCCCGAAGTGCGGCGGCTGCTCGAACCCCTCGCCGAGGCTGTCGTCGCGGATCTCGGCGGGTTCGGACGCGCCGTCGACACTGAACCGGCGCAACTGCTCGCGCAGCGCGGCGGCCGCCTCCCGCAGTTGCTCGGCTCGCTCCGACACCGCGGTGAACCGATCGGTGAGCTGCCGGTCCCGGGACTGCGCCTCGGCCGGGTCCAGCCGGGCCCGGTCGTAGGCGAGCCGCCGCCGGGCCGCGGCCACGTCGGCGAGGTCCGCCCGGGCATCGTGCAGGGCGCTCAGCGCACGCTGGTAGGCGAGTTCGGCGTCCAGCCGTCCGACGGGTTCGACCACGTCCGCCTCCCCTCCGCTGCCCGGCTCGTTCGTGACTTAGGATGTGGCAGTCATATTCGCACCAAGCGAGGATCGAAGTGGGATTGTTCCGCCCGTACGAACGGTCCGCGTCTGACGCGGCCGAGCCCGAGCCGACCCCGGCGAGCACCGAGAACCCGGCGAAGCCGGCGCGCAAGGATGCGCCCACCCCGTCCCGCCGCGAGGCCGAGGCCGCCCGCAGGGAGCGGCTGAACCCGACGCTGTCGGCCAAGGAGATGCGGGTCAAGGAGCGCTCGGCGAAGAACGCGCTGCGCGACGAGCAGTTCGCCCGCACCGAGTCGGCGCCCGGCAAGGTGCTGATGCGCGACTTCGTCGACTCCCGCAAGAGCATCTCGCAGTGGTCGATGCCGATCCTGATGGTGACGCTGGCCGTCTCTCTGGTGATCAGTTCGCTGAGCACGGACGCGGCCCTGGCCGTGACCTGGTTCACCTATTCGCTGTTCATCCTGATCGCCGCCGACCTGTTCATGATGTGGCGCAAGTACAAGCGGCTGGCCGCCGAGCGCCTGCCCAAGGAGCCGCTGAAGGGCCTGTTGGGCTACATGATCAACCGGGCGATCAACCTGCGCCGGCTGCGGCTGCCCGCGCCGCGGGTGAAGCCCGGCGACACGATCTGACCATGGGCTACTACTGGGCCGGCACGCCCGAACCCGACGACGCGGTCGCCGAGGAGATCGGCCTGCTGGTCGAGTTCGACGAGCAGACCCGGGCGGAGGCCTGGCTCACCGAGAACTACGAGGAGCTGGTGGGCGCCGGCGTCCACCACGTCTCCCTGTACGAGGGCGACCGGCTGGTCTACGGGCCGATGAGCCTCGACGCCTGAGGCACCCGGGTTCAGGACGACGGCAGCAGATCGCGCTGCCGCAGCCACTCGAGCTGCCGGGCGAACTGGTGTCCACCGCCACCCTCGTGGCCGTTGAACGGGTAGATCTCGATTTCACTGTCCGCGCCCCACGCGTGGTGCACGGCGAAAGCCGACGACGGCGGGCAGACGTCGTCCCACAGCCCCACCGAGAACAGAGCCGGCACGGACGCCCGGGCGGCGTGGTGCACGCCGTCGGCGTAGGCGAGGGTGCCGAAGACGGCCTGCGGGTCGACCCGGTGCACGGCCAGGTAACGGGACACCTCGCGGTACGGGTCGGTGTCGACCAGGCCCACGCAGCGTTCGATGTCGCACAGGAACGGCACGTCCGGCAGGGCGGCCAGCAGTCCGTCCGCCAGTCCGGCGGTGGCGATGGCCAGCGCCCCGCCCTGGCTGCCGCCGGTGACCAGCACCCGCGCGGGGTCGACCAGCGGGATCGACCGGACCGCGTCGACCGCGCGCACCGCGTCGGTGACCAGCCGCCGGTAGTACCAGGTCTCGAAGCTCTCCACGCCGCGGGTGAGGTAGCCCGGGCCGGCGACGCCCGCGTCGTGGGGGTCCGGGGTGTCGCCGCCACTGCCCCAGGAGGAGCCCTGGCCGCGGGTGTCCATGAACAGCTCGGCGAACCCGGCGCTCGCCCACGACAGGTGGTCGACCGGCAGGCCCCGCCCGCCCCCGTAGCCGTTGTAGACCACCATCGCCGGCAGCGGGCCGGCGGCGTCGGCGGGCACGGTCAGCCAGGCCCTGATCGGGTCGCCGCCGAAGCCGGGGAACACCACGTCGAAGCTGCGCAGCAGGCGCAGCCCGGTGCGCACCTCCGTGACCTGCGCCTGCATCGGCACCGTCCGGGCGTCGGCCAGCGTCCGCTGCCACGCCGCGTCGAAGTCGGCCGGCTCCGGGGCGCTGGAGCGGTAGCTGCGCAGGTCTGCCAGGGGCAGGTCGATCGAGGGCATCAGGACTCCCCGGTGGTCGGGCGGACGGTGCCGAAGGACGAGCGCAGGGCCGGCGCGCGGGTGAGGGCCCCGAGGTCGACGTCGTCGAGGTTGCCGGTCACCACGAACGTGTGGCGTTCGCCGGGGAACAGGTCGACGAGCATGGTGTCGACCTGCGCACCCTCGGCGACCCGGTCGGCGAACAGGCACAGGCTGCGCACGAACGTGGACGCCGTCAGCGTCACCTCCGCACCGTTGCCGGTGGTGCTGACGCTCGCCCGGAGGCGTGGCTGGGGCAACCCGGCCGCCACGTCCTCGGCGAGCAGCCGGACGCAGCGCTCGGCGCCACGCAGCGTAGCCACCAGGGCCGTCCCGGCGACCTCGGACGGGAGCGCCGGCAGCGGTACCGACACCGTGGACCGGGGCGGCACCTCGGCCTCGACCGGGACCGTCCACAGCTGGTGGCCGGAGAGGTCGCGCAGCTCGACCTGCCCCACGGCCGCCCAGGCGGCGTCCGCGTCGTTGACCAGCACCGCGCGCGGGGGGTCGCCCTCGGTCCGGATCGTGACCAGGTGGTCGTCGTAGGCGCTGCGGATCGCGTACCACAGCGGTTTGCGGCGGGCCACCGGGCGGCCGGCCGCATCGGTGCCGGAATCCAGCGCCGACCAGGAGATGGACGGCCAGCAGTCGTTGAGCTGCCACACGATCGAGCCGCGGCAGTGCCCGCGCAGCGACCGCCAGCGCTCGATGCCGTACCGGATCGCGCGGGCCTGCTGGAGCTGGGTGGTGAACAGCCAGTCGTCGAACTCGGCGAAGCCCCGGCCGGGCACCGGGAGGTGGCCGGCGAGCCCGCCGTTCAGCTTCGCGTCACCGTTCGCGGCCCGCTGGCGCAGCGCCAGGTGCGCGGACCCCGCGGCGAGCTGGTCGGGGGCCAGGGTGCGGGCCCAGGTCGTCCAGGTCGCCGGGCCCTGGTAGCCGAACTCGGACACGAAGCGTGGCGAGTAGTCGTCGTAGCCGGTGTAGTCGCGGTCGTTCCACACGTCCCAGATGTGCATGCACCCGTGGTCGGGGCTGTTGGCGGGGACGCCGGGCACACCGGAGGACGGGCTGCCCGCCCAGTACGGACGCGACGGGTCCAGCTCGGCCATGATCCGCGGGAAGAGCTCGTCGTAGTAGCCGCCGCCCCAGCTGAGGTCACCGCCGACCAGGTCCTGCCAGCCCCATTCCTCGTGACCCCAGGTGGCCTCGTTGTTGCCGTTCCAGACCACCAGCGACGGGTGCGGGCTGAGCCGGGTGACGTTGTCGCGGGCCTCGGCCTCGAGTTCGCTCCAGAACGGCTCCTCCTCGGGGTAGGGGGAGCAGGCCAGGCAGAAGTCCTGCCACACCAGCATGCCGAGCTCGTCGCACGCGGCGTAGAACTCGTCGGTCTCGTAGATTCCGCCACCCCACACCCGCAGCAGGTCGATGTTGGCGTCGCGGGCCTGGCGGATCCGTTCGCGGTACCGCTCGGGGGTCACCCGGGTGACGAAGCAGTCGTCGGGGATCCAGTTGGCGCCCCGGACGAACACCGGCACGCCGTTGATCCGCAGCCCGAAGGTCGAGCCGGCGCCGTCGGCGTCCGGGGTGGTGTCAAGTGCGGTGGAACGGAACCCGGTGCGGACGTCCCGGCGGTCGGCCTCCCCCGCCGGCGTCAGGACGCTGATCGCCACGTCGTAGCGGACCGGTTTGCCGAGCGGGTGCGGCCACCACGGCCGCACCGAGGCCGCTTCGAGCTCGAGCCGGGTCCAGCCCGGCTCCGCCGCCACCTCGGCCTCGAGCTCCGCGTCCGCGACGCCGACCCGGACGCGGGCCCCGGCGACGTCCCCGTCCAGCCGGACCGCGACCGCCAGCCGTCCGGCCCACCGGTGGGACGCCGGGTCGGCGCCGGCCGGGTCGACGGTGGCCAGCACGGTCACCTCGGCGATGCGGACGGCGTCCCAGCTGACCAGGGAGATCGGCTTCCAGATCCCGCACGTGACCAGCCGCGGACCCCAGTCCCAGCCGAAGTTGCAGGCCATCTTGCGGATCAGGTTGTACGGGTCGGCCTCGACGTGGTGCCGCGCGCCGACCAGCTCCTGCATCGCGGCGGCGTGCTCCAGGGCCGGACCGAACCGCACCTCGACCACGTTGCCGCCGGCGCGCAGCGCCTCCCTGGCCGCGAACGTGTAGCGACGGTGCATGTTTGCGGTCCGCCCCAGCAGGACGTCGTTGCACGAGACAGCGGCGACGGTGTCCAGGCCCTCGCAGACCAGGTCGCAGTGCGCGGCGGTGAGCTCTGCGGCGTCGCCGGGCAGGTCGAAGGTGCAGCGGTAGACCCACGTCTGGCGGCCCACCCACACCTGGTCGGCCTCGGCCGCACCGAGGTAGGGGTCGGCCAGCAGGCCGGCCGCCATCAGGTCGGTGTGCACGCAGCCGGGCACGGACGCGGGCACCCCCGCGGCCACGGCCGGACGGACCGCCTCGGGGACCTCCGCCCAGGCGTCGGTGGTCACGTCGGCGCGCACGGTCCAGGCGCGCCCAGCGAGGTCGAGAGTGTTCACTTTCGTTGGCCCTTCTCCAGGGTGCCGCTCAGCGGCGCAGGCTGGATTCGCGGACGATCAGCGTGGGCTGGAGCACCACGTGCTGCGGCGGTTCCTTCGACCCGGCCGCGCGGTCGGCGAGCAGGCGGGCGGCGGTGGCCCCGATCTCGGCGACCGGCTGTTGCACCACGGTGACCGGGGGGGTCGCGAGCGCGGTCCACTCCTCGTCGTCGGTGCCGACCAGCGCGACCGTCCGGTTGCCGGCCGCCTGGAGCTCCAGGTGCGCACCCTGGGTGGTCGGGCCGTTGGTGCAGAAGACCGCGTCCGGCGGCTCGGGCAGCTGGAGCAGCGCCGCCATCTGCTCACGTCCGCCGGGCAGGGAGAACTGGGTGGTGCGCCGGTACTCGGCGGGGACGTCGATGCCACGCTCGGCGAGGGCGGCGGTGAGCCCGTCCGCGCGCATCGCCACCGGCGAGTCCTGCTCGTCGCTGGCGATGTAGGCGATCCGGCGGAAGCCCTGGTCGGCGAGGTGCTCGGCGACCAGCCGCCCGGCGAGGTGGTTGTCGATCGTCACCGAGTCGTGAGGGAGGTCGGGGAAGCCGCGGTCGACGAACACGATCGGGATGTCCAGGCCGGTGTAGGCCTCGGAGCTGGAGGCGCGACCCACGATCAGCCCGCCGACCTGCTGGCTCAGCGACGTCTGGACGTAGCGCCGCTCACGCTCGTCGTCGAAACCGGTGATGCCGAGGTAGACGCTGATCCCGTCACGCTCGGCCGCCTCCTCGACGGCCTCGACGACCGAGGCGATGAACGCGTTCAGCCCCTGCACGATCATCGCCCAGGAGGTGCTGCGCTTGAGCCGCAGCGAGCGTCCGACGTTGTTGGGGACGTAGCCCAGGCGCTTCGCGGAGTCGCGGACGCGCTCGACGAGTTGCGGGTCGACCGTGGAGATGCCGTTGATGACGCGGGAGGCGGTGGCGATCGAGACGCCCGCTTCCCGGGCGACATCTCGAATGGTCATAGCCGACATCAGCGTGGTCCTCCCGGCGAGACGGAGCCTAACACGGGGTCTGCGGCGGACGCGGGTGCACCCGCGGGGGTCTCCGCGCGGTACCAGGAGAGCTCACGGACGCCCTCGGGGGCGTCCCAGCCCTGCGTGAAGTAGAGGCCGCCGGAGTAGGCGACCAGGCCGCCCCAGGCCAGCGACCCGCCCCGGCTGAGCTCGCGCTGGGTGAACGGGTCGGAGCGGTCGTAGAGCGCCTGGCCCGCGGCCAGCCGACCGTCCACCTCCTCGTAGAAGAAGTCCAGCACCAGGTCGTCGCCGGTGTGGTGGCCCACGCTCGCGCAGGCGACCTCGCACAGGCTGCCGCCGAGCGGGGCCAGGTCGAGGTAGGGCACCGGGGCGAACGTCCAGGTGCTCAGGTCCGGGGACCGTCCGACCACCAACCGGCCGCCGCAGCCCTCGGAGAGGTACATCAGGAACTCCCCGCCGATGGCGACGGCGTCGCCGGCCGGCGTCCGCGGGATGACCGCACCCTTCGCCCAGCCGCGGGACACCTCGCGGGGCACCGCCGGGCCGAGCTTGCGCCAGTGCACGAGGTCGTCGCTGGTGGCGACCATGATGTCGCAGCCGATGCCCGGCATCGGCGTGGACGCGAGCAGCTCCGCCTCGCCGGGGCCGGCGTCCGCGGCGTCCCAGATGGCGTTGTAGAACAGCCGGTAGCTGCCGTCCGGCGCCCGGTAGACCTTCGGGTCCTCGACGCCGAGCACCTCGTTGGGCAGCGTCGGCCACACCACCGGGTTGGCGGGATCGTCCCGCCAGCCGTCGGCGGTGCGCACGGCGTGCCCGATCCGGCTGCCGAGGGACTCCTTGCGCGGGGCGGCCCGGTAGAAGACGTGCAGGCCGTCCCCGGCAAGGATGGGGGTGGGATTGAAGAGCGAGGTGCTCGACCAGCCGATGCCGGTCGGGTCGGCCCAGTCTGCCTCCGGGCGGAACGTCAGGGACGGGTCGAGGCGGAACGGCCCGATGGCCCACGGGCGGGCGTCGGCGTACTGCGCGGAGAACCGGCCGACGGTTAGCAGTTCGACCGGGGGGTCGCCGTGGTCCAGCGCCGCCTGGTGCGCTGCTGCCAGCGACCCGTGGTCGATCGATCCCATGCCCTCTCCTCCCGGTCTCGAACCGCCCTGCCCGGTGCAGGTGGCCAGAAGTCAAGATAACGTTTACTCACCGCACGGCGCAAGGAGTCCGCGCGACGTCGGGGAAACGCCGGGTAACGGTGAGATAACGTTTACTCATCCTCTAGACAACGTTTACTCAGCGCTCTACTCTCGAAAGCACACGAGCCTTGATCAAAGGAGATGCAGTGAGCAAGACACTCTTGTCGAGCGTGGCGGTGGGCGTGGCCGTCGCCACCATCCTCACCGGGTGCGCCAGCGGCACCCAGACCGCCCCGTCCACGGCCGCCTCCAGTGCGGAGAAGCCCACCGAGATCACCCTCTACTCGACCATGGTCAAGGGCACGCCCCTGGGCACCATCCAGGCCGACGTGATCTCGAAGTTCGAGGCCGAGACCGGCATCAAGGTCACCGTCACGGAAGCGAGCGGCGACGGCGCCATGGACGCCTACGAGGCGTCGGTCGCCGCCGGCACCGAGGCCGACCTGGTGAACTTCAACGCGCAGGGCAAGGTCTCCACCTGGGTGTCCAAGGGCGCCGCCGTGGACGCCACCCCGTACCTCGAGCAGTGGGGCCTGAAGGACACCGTCCTCCCCGACGCGATCGCCGACTGGACCAATTCCGACGGCGTCACCTACGGCGTCCCGATGATCGGCAACATCTGGCCGATGATCTGGAACACCGACGCGCTGAGCAAGGCCGGGCTGTCCGCACCGCCCACGAACGAGGCCGAACTGACCGGCGCGGTCGCCGCGGCCAAGGCGGCGAAGGTCTCGCTGATCGCGGCCGGCGGCAAGGACTGGTCGGGCGCCAAGTACGCGATGATGGTGTTCCAGGCGTACTCCACCGCCGACCAGACCAAGGAGCTGTACCGCAACGGCGGCTACTGCGCCTCCGAGCCGTCCATGAAGGGCATCGAGTACTTCGTCCGGCTGCGCGATGCGGGCGTGTTCCAGAAGGACGCCGCCGGCTACGGCTACGACCAGATGAACACCGCGTTCTTCACCGGTGCCGCTGCGGGAATGCACGCCGGCAGCTGGGTCTTCAGCGAGGTGCCGGCCAAGATGCAGGCGAACACCGTCGCCAGCGGCATGCCGCTGCCGGCCGACTCGACCAACAAGCCGCTCTACTACGCCACCTACGGCTCCAACGGCTGGCTGCTCAGCCCCAACGGGGTGAAGAAGTCCGAGTGGATCGGCAAGTTCGTGAAGATGTGGTACGAGCAGGACGTGGCCGACAAGATGGCCGCCGCCGCCCAGGTGCTCGCCTTCTCGCCGGCCACCGCGCCGAGCTACGACAACCCGGTGCTCAACAGCGCGCTGGGCGTCCGTGACAGTGGCCAGCTGGCCCCGCTGATGGACAGCCTCGTCCCCGCCGACAAGCAGCAGGCGTTCACCGACGCGGCGAGCGGCGCCTACACGGCCGGCAAGACCGCCCAGCAGGTGTGCGCGGCGCTCGACGCGGCCTACGAGTGACGGAGCGGATCCACCGTGAGCCTCCTACCCGGAGCAGTTGCCGGTAGTCGACTCGCGGCGGACGAGCAGGCGGACGGCCGTGCGGCGCACAACCGCCGCCGGCTCGTCCGCCGGGACCTCGGCTTCGCCACGATGACCGTGCCGGCCCTCGTCTCCTTCTTCTTCTTCACGATCGGACCGCTGATCGCGGTCTTCTACGTCTCCTTCACCGACTGGCAGGGGATCTTGTCCAGGCCCAAGCTGGTCGGCTGGAAGAACTACGCCAAGGTCTTCTCCGACCCGACCTTCTGGGGCGCCGGCCAGGTCACCGCCATCCAGGTGCTGGTCCTCGTCCCGGTGCTCACGGTGCTGTCGTTCATGCTCGGCTACTTCGTCTCCCTGAAGCCGCGGTTCGGCGGACTGCTGAAGGTGATCCTGTTCATCCCGGCGCTGATCTCCCTCCCCGTGAAGTCCATGTTCTTCATCGCGATCCTGGCCCCCACCGGGATCCTGAACGGACTTCTCACCAGCGTCGGGCTGGGCGACTGGACCACCGCGTGGCTCGCCAACCCGCAGACCGCCCTGGCGTGGGTGATCCTCGTCGACCTGTGGCAGGGCATCGGCTTCAACGCCGTCCTGTTCAGCGCCAGGCTCGGCGCGATCGACCCGGAGACCTTCGCTGCGGCCGAGCTCGACGGGGCCGGCCACTGGCAACGGATGTGGCTCATCGCCTACCCGATCTCGAAGAGCTACTTCGGGGTGATGGCGATGCTCCAGTTCCTGTGGACGCTGTTCGGTTCGGCGGCGACCATCCTGCTGCTCACCAACGGCGGTCCGGACCGGGCCACCACGACCTGGTCGTTCCTCCTCTACTACAAGGCCTTCCTGTCCTACCAGATCGGCTACAGCCAGGCTGTCGGCGTCGTCCTGATCGCCGTCGGGCTCGCCGGTATGGCCGTCATCCTCCGCCTCTTCCGCCAGGATTACTGATGTCAGCGATCTCCCCCGCCCGCCGACTCCGGCTCCCGTGGTACACCTACGCGCTGGCGTGGACCTACGCCGCGCTGCTGGTGCTGCCCCTGTGGTTCGTGCTCGCCTCCTCGTTCAAGAGCAACCTGGAGATCTTCACCCACCCGCTCGCGCTGCCCGCGTCCCTCGACCTGGAGAACTTCTTCGAGGCCTGGGACCGCACCGAGATGGGGTCGGCGATGATCAACTCGTTCATCGTCGTCGGCGGGTCGCTGCTGCTCACCCTGCTGCTGGCCGTGCCCGCCGCTTACGGCCTGGCCAGGATGCGCACGAAGGCCGGCGTGGTGACCGAGCGGATCTTCAGCTCCGGCATGCTGGTCCCCGGCTTCGCCGCCCTCGTCCCGACCGTGCTGCTGGCGATCGCGCTGGGCCTGTTCCACACCCGCACCTTCCTGATCCTCTACTTCCCGGCCACCGCGCTCCCCCTGACCGTCCTGCTGCTGACCCAGTTCATGCGGACCGTGCCGGTCGAGCTGGAGGAGAGCGCGCTGCTGGACGGCGCCCGCCGCTGGCAGATCCTGCGGCACATCTTCCTGCCGGTCGTGACGCCCGGCGTCGCCACCGTGACGATCCTCAACTTCCTCGCGTTCTGGAACGAGTACATCTTCTCGATGCTCCTGCTGGGCTCCGACGCCCGCGTCCGCACCATCCAGGTCGCGATCCCGGTGCTCACCTCGCTGACCCAGACCGACTACGGGATCCTGATGGCCGCCTGCTTCCTGGCCATGCTGCCCACCCTGCTGATCTACGCCGTCCTGCAACGCCGCCTCGAGGACGCACTGCTCCAGGGGGCGGTGAAGGGATGAGCACCTCAGCCAACCGTCCGCCGGAGTACCGGCGCTTCGAGCACGCGACCCCGCAGTGGTTCAGCGACGCCAAGCTCGGCATCTTCATCCACTGGGGCGCCTACTCCGTCCCCGCCTACGCCGAACCGATCGGCCCGCTCGGTGCCTTCGACCCCGAGTGGTGGTACGCGCACAACCCGTACGCGGAGTGGTACTACAACACGATCCTGATCGAGGGCAGCCCCGCCCGGGAGCACCAGCTCCAGACCTACGGCAGCCTCGACTACGAACAGTTCCTCGACCTGTGGCGCGCCGAGCGGTTCGACGCCGGCACCTTGATGGACCTGGTCCGCCAGACCGGCGCCCGGTACGTGGTGCCGACCACCAAGCACCACGACGGCATCGCGCTGTGGGACGCGCCGGGCACCGGCACCCGCAACACCGTGCACCGCGGCCCCCACCGCGACCTCGTCGGCGAACTCCGCGACGCCGCGCTCGCCCGCGGGATCCGGTTCGGCGTGTACTACTCCGGCGGCCTGGACTGGCACGCCAGCGACCTGCCGCCGATCACCGGCGACATCACCGACCGGTTCCGGCCGCTCGACGCGGGCTACGCCGATTACGCCTACGACCAGGTGGTCGACCTGATCGACCGCTACCACCCCGAGGTGCTGTGGGGCGACATCGACTGGCCGGACGCCGGCAAGGCGCCCGGGCCGAAGAGCCTGGTCTCGCTGCTGGACCACTTCTACGCGGCCGCGCCCGACGGTGTCGTCAACGACCGGTTCGGCACGACCCACTGGGACTTCCGCACCAGCGAGTACCTGCACGGGCTCGCCGCCGAGCTGGCGGCGACCTGGGAGAACAGCCGCGGCGTCGGCTTCTCCTACGGGTACAACCGGCTCGAGGACGAGTCGCACTACCTCAGCGGTAGCGAGGCCGTCCGGCACTTCCTCGACGTGGTCTCCCGGGGCGGCAACCTGCTGCTCAACATCGGCCCGACCGCGTCCGGCGAGGTGCCGCCGGCCCAGGAACGGACCCTGCGCGAGCTGGGCCGTTTCAACCAGATCCACGCGGAGGCCATCTTCGGCTCGCGTCCGCTCCCGGCGTCCATCGCGACGCCGAGCGACGCGCCGTGGGTGCGCTGGACCCGCACCGGCGAGTGGGCGCACGCGTTCGTCCTCGCCCCCCAGGGTACGAAGCTCCACCTTGACGCTGCGGCGCTCGTGGGTGGCAGCCTTCGCACCACTGAGGCGGACGCGGCGCTCACTGACGGTGTCCTCCACGTGGAAACCGGTTCGGACCTGCCCGGACGGGTCTCGCTGCGACTGCGCAACGAGCCCGGTCCGGGTGGGTCGGACCTCATCGCCGTGCCAACGACTTCCGCCCGTCGTTGAACCCTCTCCCCCGATCAGGGAGAGTGCAGCCAACCGGGCGGACGCCGTCCCGGATGCCGGGCCGCGTTGTCACTTGCCCACCCCCCGGGGCAGGTGACCCACCGGCATCCGGGACGGCAAACAGGGGCGGGCAGGTGAGCCCTGCCCGCCCCCTTCTTGCCGGCGGGGCCGCCCTCAGGGTCGCAGGGTGATCACCTTCGAGCGACGCCCACCCCACACCCGCACCCAGTCCACGTCCATCGGGAAGCCGTTGCCGGTACCGAGGATGAGCACCATTCCCTTGCGGGGGTTGTCGAGGATGCTGAAGACGCCGTCGGGAACCTCGCCAGGGCCCGACGCCGGCGGCGTGGACTGCCCGGTGGTGTTCCAGGTGACGTCGATGATCGGCTGGTCGTCGAGGTACCACGCAGCGTGGTTCTTCTCCCACAACAGTCCGACCTTGTGCCACTGCTTCCAGTCGGCGGTGGTGTCGTACCAGCCATTCGAGCTGCTGTACGCGCCGACGTCCTTGTGCCACTCCTTGATGGAGCCGATGAACTCGTTCAGGTAGGTGTCGTTCTCGGCGTGCCACGCCTCGAAGATGTCGATCTCGCCGAACCGGGTCGGAACCATGTCCGGCTGGTCGAAGTAGATCGAGTAGGCCGCGTCGTACAGCCAGAAGGACGGCCAGCCCTTGGTGGTCAGGGCGTCGGCCGGGTCGAAGCGGATCCGCGCCTCGTAGTAGCCGTGGACGAAGGCCGTGCCCCGCTTCGTGATCGACGAGGCGGTACTGAGACCCCAGTTGAAGTTCTCCACCCCCTGGTCGATGGTCAGCACCGAGCGGTGCTCGGTGAAGGAACTGGCCGGCACCGTCTCGAGGTTCCACGGGAGGTCGCGGTACCAGAGCTTGCCCGGACGGCCGGTTCCGGCCAGGTCGATGGTGCGGAGGGAATCGAAGTCGTCGGAGAAGACGAGACGGTTGAAACCTGCCCCCAAAGCCTGCCGGGGGATGCGGTTTCCTGGATGGTGGCCGTGCGTGCCGGCCTGGGCAGCAGAGGCGTTGAATCCGGTGGCGACACCCACGGTCACCACGGCGCCCGAAACAAGGAACGTTCGTCGGTCCATTCGGCCACCATAGGGTGAGTAAACGTTTCCCGCAAGCGATTCGGTAAACGTTCTCTTGCGCATCTTGCCTAGCGGCGGGGCCGCGTCCTCAGGGCACCAGGTGGCCGGCCGCGCGGTACAGCTCGTACCACTCGGGACGGGTCAGCTCCACGTCCGCGCCGAGGGCGGCGGCGCGCAGCCGGTCGGGCGTGGTGGTGCCGAGCACCACCTGCATCTGCGCGGGGTGGCGGGTGATCCAGGCGGTGGCGATGGCCTCGGCCGGCACGTCGTAGCGGGCGGCCAGACGGTCGATCACGGCGTTCAGCTCCGGGTGGTCGGGGTTGCCGAGGAACACCCCGGTGAAGAACCCGGCCTGGAACGGCGACCAGGCCTGGACGGTGATGTCGTGCAGGCGGCAGTAGTCGAGCACGCCGAGGTCGCGGCTGAGCGACTGCTCGAGCCCCGCCATGTTCATCGCCACGCCCTGGGCCACGATCGGCGCGTGCGTGATCGAGAGCTGGAGCTGGTTAGCGACCAGCGGCTGGCTCACGTACCTTCTCAGGAGCTCGATCTGTGCCGGGGTGTGGTTGGAGACGCCGAAGGCGCGCACCTTGCCGGCGGCGGCCAGCTCGTCGAACGCCCTGGCGACCTCCTCGGGCTCGACCAGGGCGTCGGGGCGGTGCAGCAGCAGGATGTCGATGTAGTCGGTGCCGAGCGCGTCGAGCGAGCCGTTGACGGTCTCGATCAGGTGCGCGTAGGAGAAGTCGAAGTACGGGCCCTCGGGCACGATGCCGGCCTTGGTCTGGAGCGTGATCCCCGCACGCTCGGACGGGCTCAGCCGCAGCGCCTCGGCGAACCGGCGCTCGCAGCCGTGCGGCGGCGTGCCGTAGATGTCTGCGTGGTCGAAGAAGTTGATGCCGGCGGCCAGCGACGCGTCGTAGAGGGCGCGGACCTCGGCGTCCGTCTTGTCCTGGATCCGCATCACGCCGGTGACGACGGCGGGAACGGTGATGTCGGTGTTCGGCAGGGTGAACGTCTTCATCAGCGCAGCCTAGCCTCGATGGTGGCGGCGGTGGCCCGCAGCTGGTCGAGCACCGTGGCGAGGTCGAGCGGGAGCGGCGAGCGCCAGGTGACCGCGATCGCGGCGAGGTTTGACGCCGAGTCCAGTGGCACTGCGATGGAAGCGAAACCCTCGGTGATCTCGGAGTCCTCCTCGGCGTACCCGCGTCGCCGGGTCGCGGCCAGGATCGCCCGCAACTCCGCACGCGAGGCCGGGCCAGCGCCCGTCCGGGTCACCAGGCTCTCCTTCGAGGGGTAGAGCGCCCGCAGCTGGGCCGGGGAGAGCCCCGCCAGGATCGCGCGGCCGGACGCGGTCAGGTGCGCGGGCAACCGGACGCCCACGTCGCTGACCAGCCGGGCACGGCCGGCGGCCCGCTCCTCGACCAGGTAGACGACGTCGCTGCCGAGCAGCACGGCGAGGTGTGCGGACAGGCCGAGGGAGTCGACGAGCCGGGCCAATGGGATGCGCGCCAACCTGCTCAGCGGTTCCTGCCGGGTGTAGCCCTGCCCGACCTCCCAGGCCGCGACGCCGACGCCCCAGGTCTGGTCCTCGGGGTAGTGCACCACGAACGACTGCGCGGCCATCGCGTGCAGCAGGTGGTACGTCGTGGACCGCGGCAGCCCGACTTCGGCGGCGATCCGCACCGCGGGCACCGGGCTGGTGCGCCCGGACAAGTACCGCAGCACCTGGAGCGCCGCGGTCGCGGCCGGCACGGGTCGGCCCATCACACCCTCCTCGCAACGCTCAGTCTCGTATCCGAGACGATAGTCCCTCGTAGGCCGTTCACTCCGCGCCCCGGCGGGACTTGAATGGCGCCATGCTCGAGATCTCCCTGGGCGCCGACCCATTGCAGCTCGCCGACGTGGTGGCGGTCGCCCGCGGCGGCGCCCGCGTCCGCCTGGCCCCCGAGGCCGCGGACGCGATCACCGTGTCCCGGCGGTTCATCGACGCCCTGGCCGCCACCGACGACGGCGTGTACGGCGTGTCCACCGGGTTCGGGGCGCTGGCCACCCGCCGCATCCCCGCGTCCGAACGCACCCGGCTCCAGCGCAGCCTGATCCGCTCGCACGCCGCGGGCAACGGCCCGTCCGTGGAGCCCGAGGTCGTGCGGGCGCTGATGCTGCTGCGGCTGAAGACGCTGGCCAGCGGGCACAGCGGCGTCCGGCTGGAGACCGCGCAGGCGTACGCGGCGCTGCTGAACTCGCCGCTGGTGCCCGTGGTGCACGAGTACGGCAGCCTCGGCTGCTCGGGCGACCTCGCTCCGCTCGCCCACTGCGCGCTGGTGCTGCTCGGCGAGGGCGAGGTGTGGGACGGCGGCACCGTCCGGCCGGCCGCGGAGGCGCTCGCCGACCAGGGGCTGGCGCCGATCGAGCTGGCCGAGAAGGAGGGCCTGGCGCTGATCAACGGCACCGACGGGATGCTCGGCATGCTGGTGCTCGCGCTGGCCGACCTGGCCAACCTGCTCGACGTCGCCGACCTGGCGGCGGCCATGAGCATCGAGGGCCAGCTCGGCACCGACCGGGTGTTCTCCGCCGAGCTGATGGCGCTGCGTCCGCAGGTCGGGCAGGGCACGAGCGCGGGCAACCTGCGCCGGTTCCTGGCCGGCTCGCCGATCGTCGCCAGCCACCGTCACGGCGACGGTGTCGTGCAGGACGCGTACTCGCTGCGGTGCACGCCGCAGGTGCACGGCAGCGCCCGGGACGCCGTCGACTACGCGGCCGTGATCGCCGAGCTCGAGCTGGCGTCCGCGATCGACAACCCGTCGGTGCTCGACGACGGACGGGTCGAGTCGCACGGCAACTTCCACGGCGCACCGGTCGCGCACGTGCTCGACTTCCTCGCCATCGGGGTGGCCGACGTGGCCGGGATCAGCGAGCGCCGCACCGACCGGTTCCTGGACGTGAACCGCAACCGCGGCCTGCCGCCCTTCCTGGCCGACGACCCCGGCATCGACTCGGGCCTGATGATCGCCCAGTACACGCAGGCCGGCATCGTCTCCACCCTCAAGCGCCTGGCGGTCCCGGCGAGCGTCGACTCGATCCCGTCCAGCGCGCTCCAGGAGGACCACGTCTCGATGGGCTGGTCGGCGGCCCGCAAGCTGCGCACCGCGGTGGACGGGCTCGCCCGCGTCCTGGCCATCGAGGTACTGACCGCCGCCCGGGCCATCGACCTGCGCGCGCCGCTGCGTCCGGGGCCGGCGACCGGCGCCGCGATCGCCCTGCTGCGGGACAGCGTCCCCGGGCCGGGAGGCGACCGCTTCCTCGCCCCCGAGATCGAGGCCACGTACGACCTGGTCACCAGCGGTGCGCTGGTGGCTGCTGCGAAGGAGAAGGCATGAACCACGAACCCGTCCGCGCGCCGCGCGGCACCCAGATCAGCGCGAGGTCCTGGCAGACCGAGGCGCCGCTGCGGATGCTGATGAACAACCTCGACCCCGAGGTGGCCGAGCGTCCCGACGACCTGGTGGTCTACGGCGGCACCGGACGCGCGGCGCGCTCCTGGGAGGCGTTCGAGGCGATCACCGCGACCCTGCGCGACCTGGCCGACGACGAGACCCTGCTCGTGCAGTCGGGCAGGCCGGTGGGCGTGTTCCGGACGCACGAGTGGGCGCCGCGGGTGCTGATCGCGAACTCAAACCTGGTCGGCGACTGGGCGACCTGGCCGGAGTTCCGCCGCCTGGAGTCGCTCGGGCTGACCATGTACGGGCAGATGACCGCCGGGTCGTGGATCTACATCGGTACCCAGGGCATCCTCCAGGGCACCTACGAGACCTTCGGCGCCGTGGCCCGCAAGCGCTTCGGCGGCACCCTCGCCGGCACCCTCACGCTCACCGGCGGCTGCGGCGGCATGGGCGGCGCCCAACCGCTGGCGGTGACCATGAACGAGGGCGTGGTGCTGATCGTGGACGTGGACGCCGCCCGGCTGGCCCGCCGCGTCGAGCACGGCTACCTCGACGAGTACACCGAGGACTACAGCGAGGCGGTGGCCCGCGTGCTGGCCGCGAAGGCCGAGCGGCGTCCGCTCTCGGTCGGGCTGGTCGGGAACGCCGCCGAGGTGTTCCCGCGGCTGCTCGCCGAGGGCGTCGCCGTGGACGTGGTCACCGACCAGACCAGCGCGCACGACCCGCTGAGCTACCTGCCGATCGGGGTCTCCGTCGACGAGTGGCACACGTTGGCCGCGTCCGACCCGGACGGCTTCACCGAGCGGGCGCGGGCGTCCATGGCGAAGCACGTGGAGGCGATGGTCGGCTTCCTCGACCGCGGCGCGGAGGTGTTCGACTACGGCAACTCGCTGCGCGCGGAGGCCGAACTGGGCGGCTACGACCGGGCGTTCGCGTTCCCCGGGTTCGTGCCGGCCTACATCCGACCGCTGTTCTGCGAGGGCAAGGGCCCGTTCCGGTGGGCGGCGCTCTCCGGCGACCCGGCCGACATCGCGGCCACCGATCGGGCGATCCTCGAACTCTTCGGAGACGACGAGCACCTGCGCCGCTGGATCACCAGGGCCGGTGAGCAGGTGCACTTCGAGGGCCTGCCCGCCCGGATCTGCTGGCTCGGCTACGGCGAACGCCACCGCGCCGGGCTGAAGTTCAACGAGATGGTCGCCTCCGGCGAACTGTCCGCCCCGGTCGTGATCGGGCGCGACCACCTCGACTCGGGCTCGGTCGCCTCGCCCTACCGCGAGACCGAGGCGATGGCCGACGGCTCAGACGCGATCGCCGACTGGCCGCTGCTCAACGCGCTGCTGAACACCGCATCCGGCGCCACCTGGGTCTCGATCCACCACGGCGGCGGGGTCGGCATCGGACGGTCGATCCACGCCGGCCAGGTGGTCGTGGCGGACGGCACCGAGCTGGCCGCGCAGAAGATCGAGCGCGTGCTCACCAACGACCCGGGCACCGGGGTGATGCGCCACGTCGACGCCGGCTACGAACGGGCGCGCGAGGTGGCCCGCGAGCGTGGCGTCCGGATCCCGATGCCATGAGCACCACCGACCTGCTGGCCGACCTCGAGACGATCGGACGCACGCCCGGCGGCGGGTACACCCGGCTGGCCTGGGACCCGGCCACCATGGCGCTGCGCGAGTGGTTCGCCGGGCAGGCCGCCGCGCTCGGCCTGGAGGTGACCGAGGACGGCAACGGCAACCAGATCGCCTGGTGGGGCACCGGCCCCGACGCGCTGCTGGTCGGCTCGCACCTCGACTCCGTCCCCGAGGGCGGACCGCTGGACGGGCCGCTGGGGGTGGCGTCCGCGCTGGCCGCGGTCGCCGGGCTGAAGGCGTCGGGGTGGACGCCGTCGCGTCCGCTCGGGGTGGTGAACTTCACCGACGAGGAGGGCGGACGGTTCGGCATCGCGTGCCTGGGCTCGCGGCTCGCCACTGGTGCGATCGATCCCGCGATTGCCCTTGCGCTGCGCGACGACAGCGGTACCACCCTGGCCGAGGTGATGCAGGCCCAGGGCCGCGACCCGCGCGCGGCCGGCCCGTCGGCGTGGCTCGCCGACGTCTCGTCATACGTTGAACTACACGTCGAGCAGGGCCGCTGGTTGGCCCCCCACGACGCACCGGTCGGCGTCGCCTCGGCGATCTGGCCGCACGGTCGCTACCGCTTCGACTTCTGTGGCGAGGGCAACCACGCCGGCGCCACCGCGATGGCCGACCGCCACGACCCGATGCTGGCCTACGCCGCTACCGTGCTGGCCGCTCGGGACCTCGCCACCGCCACCGACCAGCGGGCGACGCTGGGCCGGGTGCGGGTGGAGCCGGGCAGCACCAACTCGATCCCGTCGCGGGTGACCGCCTGGCTGGACGCCCGCGCCTTCGACCACGTCGCGCTGACCACGATGGTCGCCGGCATCCGGGCCCGGGCCGAGGCCGCGGCGGCGTCCGACGGCACGACGGTCGGGTTCACCGCCGAGTCGGAGTCGGACGCGGTGACGTTCGACCCGGCCCTGCGCCACCGGCTGGCGGCCCTGCTGGACGCACCGGTGCTGGCCACCGGCGCAGGGCACGACGCCGGCATCCTCGCCGCCCGGGTGCCGACCGCGATGCTGTTCGTGCGCAACCCGACCGGGGTGTCCCACGCGCCGCAGGAGTCGGCCGAGCCCGAGGACATCGAGGCCGGCACGGTTGCGCTGTCCAAGGTGATCGAGGAGTTGGCATGACACCGGGCACAACGGGTGACGTTGTGCCCCGAACACGGGGCACAACGTCACGCGTTCCCGCGTTCGCCAACTGCCACTCCCACGCGTTCCACCGCGCTCTGCGGGGCCGTGCCCTGGGCGGCGGCGACTTCTGGGGCTGGCGGGACGGGATGTACGCCGTCGCCGGCGCGCTGGACGCCGACCTCTACCACCGGCTCGCGAAGGCGACCTTCGCCGAAATGCGGCTGGCCGGCTTGGGAAGCGTCGGCGAGTTCCACTACCTGCACTCCCCCGACCTGGCCGACGCCGTGGTCGAGGCTGCCCGGGCCGTCGGCCTGCGGATCTGCCTGCTGAGCACGCTGTACGAGCGCGCGGGGTTCTCCGGCGAGGCGCTGCACCCGACCCAGGAGCGGTTCGTGCTGCCGCTCCCGGCCTGGCAGCACCGGGTGTCCAGCCTGGCGTCCCGCTACGCGGGCGTCGAGGGGGTGGTGATCGGCACCGCGATCCACTCCGTGCGCGCCGTCGCTCCCGACCACCTGGCGGACGCCGCCGCTACGCTGCCGGACGCGCCCCTGCACGTGCACGTGTCCGAGCAGCCGGCCGAGAACGAGGCCTGCCTCGCCGCGACCGGACGCACGCCCGTCCAGCTGCTCGCCGAGGCCGGTGTCTGGGGACCGCGGACGACGGCCGTCCACGCCACCCACCTGACCGCCGACGACATTGCCACCCTCGGGGCGTCCGGCGGTTATGTCTGCTTCTGCCCCACCACCGAGGCCGAACTGGCCGACGGCATCGGCCCGTCCGTCGCGCTGCGCGAGGCCGGCGCCCGGCTCACGCTGGGGTCGGACTCCCACACCGTCATCGACCCGTTCGCCGAGGCGCGCGGCCTCGCGATGCACGAGCGCCTCGCGTCCGGACGCCGGGACGGCTGGACCGCCGACCAGCTCTGGCGGGCGGCGACCACCGACGGCCACGCCTCGCTCGGCTTCGCCGTCACCGACACCGTGGGCCTGCGCGAATCGGTGCAGACTTCCGGCATGACCGAGCCGCTGTGGGCAGCCTCCGCCGCCGACGTCGAACCGCCGGCCGGCCTCGATCCCGCGCAGGTCGCGGCCGACCTCGCGGCCGTCATCGACGAGGTCTGGAGCCGGGCGTGAGCACCGCGATCACCGACATCGGCGAGCTGGTCACCTGGGAGGCCGAGCAGCCGATCCGCCACGACGCCGCGCTGGTCGTCGAGGACGGCCGGGTGGCGTGGGTCGGGCCGTCCGCCGACGTCCCGGCCACCGACGAGCGGGTGGACGCCGGGGGCGGCACCGTCATCCCCGGGTTCGTCGACTCCCACACCCACCTGGTCTTCGCCGGCGACCGCGCGGCCGAGTTCGCCGCCCGGATGGCCGGTGAGCGGTACGCGGCCGGGGGCATCCGCACGACCGTGGCCGCCACCCGCGAGGCCGGCGCCGACGCCCTCGAAGCCCTCGGTCGGAAGCGGCTGGCCGAGCTGCGCGCGCAGGGCACCACCACCGTCGAGGTCAAGAGCGGCTACGGCCTGGACACCGCCACCGAGGAGGCGCTGCTCAGGGTGGCCGGCCGGCTCACGCCGGAGACCACCTTCCTCGGCGCCCACGTGGTGCCGCAGGGCTGGGACGCCGACGCCTACGTCGACCTGGTCACCGGCGAGATGCTGGCCCGGTGCGCGCCACTGGCGAAGTGGGTGGACGTGTTCTGCGAGACCGGCGCGTTCGACGCCGACCAGTCCCGGGCGGTGCTCGAGGCGGGCATGGCGGCCGGGCTGCTGCCACGGATCCACGCCAACCAGCTGGGGTACGGGCCCGGCGTCCAGCTCGCGTGTGAGCTCGGCGCGGCCGCGGCCGACCACTGCACGTACCTCAGCAACGCGGACGTCGCCGCGCTCGCCGACACCGGGGTGGTCGCCGGGCTGCTGCCCGGGGTGGAGTTCTCGACCCGGCACCCGTACCCCGACGCCCGCCACCTGCTCGACGCCGGCGTCCGCATCGCGATCGCCACGGACTGCAACCCGGGCACGTCCTACACCTCGTCGATGCCGTTCTGCATCGCGCTCGCGGTGCGGGAGATGGGGCTCACCCCGACCGAGGCGCTGCGCGCGGCCACCGAGGGCGGCGCCCGGTCGCTGCGCCGCGACGACGTGGGCCACCTGCGGGTGGGCGCCCGCGCCGACCTCGTGCTGCTGGACGCGCCCAGCCACGTCCACCTGGCCTACCGGCCGGGCGTCCCGCTGGTGACGCGGGTCCTGACCGCCTGACCCCCGGGCGAAACGAAAAGGGGACAGTCCCCTTTCGTTTCAGCCCTCGCGGACGCCGGGCTCCACGAACGGCGGCTTGACCACCTCGAACGGCTCCTGGCGGTCGCGGACGACCACGTCGACCGTGCTGCCGATCGGCACCGAGCGGTCGAGGAGGGCCAGCGCGATGCCGGTGGACAGGGTCGGGGAGAAGGTGCCCGAGGTGACCTCGCCGACGTCGGCGCCGTCCGCCTGCACCCGCATGTGCGGACGTGGGATGCCGCGTCCGGCGGCCTTCAGGCCGCGCAGGATCGGGCCGGCCTTCTCCGCCCGCTGGCGGCGTAGCGCGTCGGCACCCCAGAAGGCGGGCTTGTCCCAGCCGACCGCCCAGTTCAGGTTGGCCATCACCGGCGAGATCTCCGGGCTGAGGTCGTGGCCGTGCAGCGGGTAGCCCATCTCGGTGCGCAGCGTGTCCCGGGCTCCGAGGCCGCACGGCAGGATGTCGTACTCGACGCCGGACGCCATCACCGCGTCCCACACCGCACCGGCGGACGCGGCCGGCACCACCAGCTCGTAGCCACGCTCGCCGGTGTAGCCGGTGCGGCACACGATCAGGTCGACCCCACCCCAGTTGGCGGTGGCGAAGCTCATGTAGTCCTGGCCGACCGGCAGCCCGAGCGCAGCCAGGGTCTCGTCCGAACTCGTGCCCTGGACGGCGATCACGGCGTGGTCGCGGTGCTCGTTGCGCACCTCGATGCCGGCCGGGGCGGCGTCCGCCAGCAGGGCGCCCACGGTGGTGGTGTTGGCCGCGTTGGGGATCAGGAACACCTCGTCGGGGCTGATCAGGTAGGCGATCAGGTCGTCCACCACGCCGCCCTCGTCGTTGCACAGCAGGTTGTACTGGGCCTGTCCGGGCGCGATCCGGCCCAGGTCGTTGCTCAGGCAGGAGTTCACGAATTCGGCCGCGCCCGGGCCACTGACGCGCAGCTTGCCGAGGTGGCTGACGTCGAACACCCCCACGGCGGTGCGGACGGCGCGGTGCTCGGCGACCACCCCGGAGTACTGGAGGGGCATCAGCCAGCCGCCGAACTCGGAGAACTTCGCCCCCAGGGCGACGTGCCGGTCGTGCAGCGGCGAGGTGATCGGTTCGGACATCTGTGGCCCCTCCTGTTTCGCCGTGGTTCGCGGCCAGCCTAGACGAGGAGTGCCCCGGCCCCGCGAGCCCGAACCGCCCGGGCGGCTACAGCGAGCGGTGCAGGATGCCGGCGAGGTCGTCGGCGGTCACCGCGACCGGGTTCCCCTTCGTGCTGGACGCGGCCGCGGCCGCGGCGGCGACGACGGGGATGCCGTCCTCGGTGAGCCCCAGCTCGGCCAGGGTGCCGACGCCCAGTTCGGCGGTGGTCTCGTTCCACCAGTCCAGCAGGGCGACCGGGTCGCGGCGGTCGGTGAGCAGGTGGGCGACCTCGGCGTACCGTGCCTTGGTGGTCTCGTCGCCGTGGGCGATGTTGAACTCGCACACCTCGACCATCACGGCCGCGGTGATGGCGCCGTGGGGCGCGCCGAGGTAGCCGCCGAGCGGGCCGGCCAGCCCGTGGGCGGCTCCGAGCTTGCCGTTGGCCAGCGCGAGCCCGGACAGCAACGAGCAGAGGGCGACGTCGGTGCGGGCGTCCAGGCCGGTGCCGTCGGCGTAGGCGCGCCGCAGCCCGCGTCCGGCCCGGGCGATGCCCTCGCGGCAGAAGCCGTCGGTGAGCGGGTTGGCGAACGGCGAGACGAACGGTTCGATGCACTGGACGAGGGCGTCCAGGCCGGCGTGGGCGGTGACCTCCGGCGGGCACTCGAGGGTGAGTTCCGGGTCGACGATCGCGACCCGCGCGAGCATGGAGGGCGACCGCAGGCTCACCTTGACCCGGTGCTCGGTGGAGGTGACCACGCCGTTGGCGGTGACCTCGGAGCCGGTGCCGGCCGTGGTCGGTACCGCCACCAGCGGCAGGCAGGGGACGGAGAGTGGCTTGCCGGCCCCGATCACCTCCGCGTAGTCGAGCGGGTCGCCGCCGTTGGTCACCAGCGCGGCCACGATCTTGGCCGCGTCCAGCACCGCTCCCCCGCCGAGCCCGACGACCACGTCCGCGCCGTGGGCACGGGCCGCCTCGGCACCCGCGCGGACGACCTCGAGCGTCGGCTCGCCACGCACCGCGAAGGTGGCGGCGTCCGGGAGCGTGTTGAGCAGTTCGGCGTGGCGACTCGGGTCCGATCCCGTGCAGACGAACGGACGCGAGCCCAGCGCGGCCACGGCGCCGGCGAGTTCGGAGCGGCGGCCCGGACCGAAGCTGATCCGGGCGGCGGTGGCGAAGGTGAAGGAGGTCACCTCCGCAGTCTGCCCCACCGGCGCGGGGCGCGCAGCCGCCCGGTGGCAGGGAACTGGCCCTCCGAAGGCCGGCTCGATGCGTGCGGCGTCCCGATGGTCGTTATTCGGGCTTCTCCCGGCGTCCGCGCTGGTTGTGGCGTTCTGATGGTCGTTATCAGCCCCGATCCGCGCCTCAGAACAGCCATCAGGGCGCCACAAGCGCGATCGGCCCCGGACGTACCGGCCGATAACGACCATCGGGGCGCTACAGCCCGAGTTCGCGAGCGACGCGCGCCACGACCACCTCGGGCCGATAGGTGATTTCCTTGCCCAGCCAGCGCACGACCCGGTAGCCGAGGTCGCGCAGGACCTGCTCACGCTCCCGCTCCTGCTCGTACGCGCCGCGGCCCTCACCCTTGCCCCCACCGTCGGCCTCGCCGATGAGGTTCTCCTCGACCCAGAGGCAGTCGGGGTACAGCGTGCCGAAGCGCGTGCGGATGGGCACCTGGAACTGCGGCATGGGGAGCCCGGCGAGATGGAAGGCGGCGGCGCTCAGGGATTCGATGGGGCTCTCCCGCCGCGGATCGGCCAGCCGAATGACCTCGCGCGCGACGGCCGTGCGACGACGGCCCTCGCAGGCGTCGAGCAGCAACGCCCTGGCCGAAGCGGCCAGGACCGGGTTCGCGTAGTCAGAACGGCGGGGGGCAGCCACGAGCTCCCCGCACAGGAGGCGGGCGGCCGCGTCGACGACCACCAGCCCGTCGCGGAGCGACAGGTCCAGGGCGAGGTCGACAGCGGTTCGGGCGATGCTCGTCACCGGCCAGCCCTCGGGGTCGCGCGTGATCTGGTGCGCGGCCAGGCCGGCCACCAGCACCCGCCCGTTCGTCGATCGCCGCGACCGCTCGCCGCCCGCACGGTGACAGGTCAGCGTGGGCGGCAGGTCGAGCCAGGCGGCCAGCGGCGGAGACGGCAGCTTCCACACCAGCGCGGCGCTGTGGTGGCTGATCACCGCGGACGGGTTCGCGGCCTGCTCCGCCCGCGCGCGCACCACGTGCTGCGCCACCGGATCCGCCGGCCAGGCGGACGCCGCCAGGTACACCCCGTCGCGCAGCCGGAGCAGGCTCCCGGACGCCAGCCGGCTGCGGATCACGGCCCGGGTGACGCCCGGTTGGGCCAGCAATTCGGCGAGCGGGACGGGCCGCTGGGGCAACGGGAATGGCCGGGCGGTGCGCACAGCGGCAAGGCTGCTCCACCTCGGTGCCGAACAGCGAGACCCCCCGCGACATCTGTGGATAACTCGGGGCTAGCCTTAGGTCGCAACCGACCTCGGAGTGCCATCAGAGAGGATCTGCCGTGCCGATCACCGACGTGCCCACCATCTCCCTCGCGACGAGCGTTCCCAGGGACCCGGACGCGCTCGTTGTCGGTCTGGCCGAGACCTCCGAGGGCGACGTCCTGGTGGGCCTTCCCGACGAGGTGGCCAAGGCGATCAACAAGGCGTTCGGCACCGACCTCGCCACCGTGGCCGGACGCCTCGGCGGTTCGTCGAAGAACGGCCGGGCCGTGGTCGTGGCCGGGCCGGGTGGCGCACGCATCGTGGTGGTCGGCCTCGGCCCGATCGACGTGACGCCCGAGCAGGTGCGGCGCGCGGTCGGCTCCGCCGTCCGCCTGGTCGCCGGGCTCTCCGCCCCGTCCCGGCAGACCGTCGCGATCAGCCTGGAGACCGTCGAGCCGCAGGTGATCAAGGGGGCCGCCGAGGGTGCGCTACTGGGCGCCTACTCCTACCGGGCGGCCGCCGACGTCCCCGGCATCGGCCAGTTCGTGCTGGTCAGCGCCAACCGCCGTCCGGACGCCAAGCAGGCGCTCGACCTCGCCGTGACCACCGCGAAGGCGGTCAACCAGGCCCGCGAGTGGGTCAACACCCCCGCGAACCTCCTCTTCCCCGAGACCTTCGCCGACGCCGCCAGGGCCACCGCCCGCGCCGCCCGCGTGGACGTCGAGGTGTGGGACGAGAAGGCGCTGGAGCGCGAGGGCTTCGGCGGCATTCTCGCCGTCGGTGGCGGCTCGACGCGCAAGCCGCGGCTGGTCAAGCTCGCGTACGCCCCGCGCGGCGCCCGCTTCCACCTCGCGATCATCGGCAAGGGCATCACGTTCGACGCCGGCGGCCTGAACCTCAAGACCCCCGACGGCATGTACACGATGAAGACCGACATGGCCGGCGCGGCCGCCGTGATCGCCGCGGTCACCGCGATCGCCGAGCTCGGCCTGCGGATCCGGGTCACCGGCTGGGCCGCGATGGCCGAGAACCTGCCCTCGGGCAGCGCCTACCGTCCCTCGGACGTGCTGACGATGTACGGCGGCAAGACCGTCGAGAACGGCAACTCCGACGCCGAGGGCCGCCTGGTGATGGCGGACGCGCTGGTGAAGTCGGCGGAGGAGAAGCCGAACCTCGTCCTCGACGTGGCGACGCTGACCGGCGCCTGCATGGTCGCGCTCGGCGAGCGCGTGGCTGGCCTGATGGCCCGCGACGACCAGACCGCCGACCTGGTGCTGGACGCGGCCGAGGCCGCCGGCGAGCAGTTCTGGCAGCTGCCGATCCCCGAGGACGCCCGTCCCAAACTGGAGTCGAAGGTCGCCGACCTGAAGTCGACCGGTGACAAGTACGGCGGCGCCCTCACCGCGGCCGCGTTCCTGTCCGAGTTCGTCCCCGAGGAGACCCCCTGGGCGCACCTCGACATCGCCGGGCCCTCCTTCAACTCCGGTGCCCCGTACGACTACACGCCCGCCGGCGGCACCGGCTCCGCCGTGCGCACCCTGATCGCGCTCGCGCACGCCCTGGCCAACTGACCATGGCCGACAGCTACGACCTCGTGGTGGTGGGGGCCGGCGTCGCCGGGCTCCTCGCCGCCGTCGCCGCGCGACGCCTGGGCGATCGCGTGCTGGTGGTGGACGCCGACAGCCTCGCCGGCGGCAGCACCGCGCTGTCCGACGGCATGATGTGGCTCCCCGACGCGCAGGCGCCCCGGTCGGCCCCGCAGGACTCGGTCGAGGACGCCGCGGAGTACCTCGACGCGCTCCTCGGCTCGACCACCACGGCCTCCTCCGCCGAGCGTCGCGCCGCCTATGTGCGCACCGCCGGCAAGCTGGCCCGCTGGCTGATCTCCTCGAACATCCCGCTCGCGGTGGAGAAGGGGCTCGGCGACGATCGTCCCGACCTTCCCGGCGGACGGACGGGCGGACGGGTACTGGCCACCCAGCCGTTCGACCGCGGTGTGCTGGGCGAGTGGGACGACGCGCTGCGTCCGGCGGTCGAGGGGGGACGCGGGTTCCTGTCGCGCGTGCTGCCCGGCGGTCGCGTCACCAGGACCGCCGGCGAGGCGCTGGCCGGGCACCTGCTGCACCGGGCCACCGCGAACGGCGTGGACGTGTGGCTGGACTCCCCGGTGGTCGCGCTGCAGGGCGGCCCGGACGGCATCACCGGCGTCGTGGTGCGCCGGGACGACGCCGACGTGACGGTGGACGCGCCCCGCGTGCTGCTGGCCAGCGGCGGTTTCGAACGCAACCAGGACCTGCGTGAGGAGTACCTGCCGCTGCCCACCGATGCCGCCTGGTCCACCTCCGGGGCGCGGAACGTGGGCGACCTGCTGACCCTCGCGGTCTCCGCGGGCGCCGCGACCGCCTGCCTCGACGAGGCGTGGTGGAAACCGGTGATGCTGGCCGAGGGCCGCGCCTGGGCGCTGGACGACGCCCGCCGCGCGCCGCACTCGCTGATCGTCGACTCCGCCGGTGACCGCTTCTTCGACGAGTCCCTGCCGGCCAACGCCGCCGGACGCGCCCTCTACGAGCGCAGCCGGGGCATGCGCGCGGTGCCGTCCTTCTTGGTGATGGACAACCGGCACCGCCAGTCCACCCCGCTGGGCCCCTGGACCGCGGGCAGCACGCCGAAGAAGGCGCTGGACGCCGGCGAGATCGTGCGGGCGGGGACGCTGAACGACCTCGCGCAGGCCCTCGGCATCGACCGGGCCGGGCTGCTGGGATCGGTGGTGCGGTTCAACGGCTTCGCGAGCAAGGGCAAGGACCTCGACTTCTCCCGGGGCGAGGCGGCGACCGCCGCCCCCGGTGATCGCGGCAGGCGTCGCGGCGGGAGCCTGGGCAAGGTCGACAAGCCCGCGTTCTGGGCGGTCAAGGTCTACCCCGGCGACTCGGGCACGAAGGGTGGCCTGGTGATCGACGACCGGTCCCGGGTGCTGCGCGCCGACGGGACGCCACTGCCCGGCCTCTACGCCTGCGGGGGCGCCGCGGCGTCCCTGTTCAAGGGCACCTGCCCCGGCCCGGGAGCGGCGCTGGGCGCGGCACTCGTCGAGGCCTTCCTGGCCGCGACCGACCGTCCGTCGGCCTGAACGTCGGGGCGGCGGTTCAGTGGCCGGAGCGGCGCCGCGCGTTGTAGTCGCGCATGCGCTGCGGGAAGCCGACCACGCCTGCGTCGTAGGCGGGCAGGCCGCGCTTGCCGGCGAAGCCGCGGGCCCAGTCGACGCCGGCGACGGTGCGCCGCGTCCACTCCCCGTCGTGGGCGATCAGCAACAGGGTGGCCCTGGTCATCGTGGTGGGTTGTTCGATGAAGGCCTCCACACCGCGACGGGTGGCGATGAACTCCTCGAGGTGCGCGATCGTCGCAGACTCCATGACCGCGTCGCGACCAGCGGTTCCACCCTTGTCGCGCTTTCTCGAGAACCAGCCCACGGCGCCCATTATGGCTGGCGCAATCCGGGCTAGTCTGAAAACCTGCACTGACCAGAACCTGCTAAGGAGCACTCGCATGTCTACTCCCGTTCCCCTGCCGGCCCTCGGGGAAAGCGTCACTGAAGGCACGATCTCCCGCTGGCTCAAGCGCGTGGGTGACCGGGTCGAGGTGGACGAGCCCCTGGTGGAGGTGTCGACGGACAAGGTCGACACCGAGATTCCCGCCCCCGTGGCCGGCGTGGTGCTGGAGATCCTGGTCCCCGAGGACGGCGTCGCGGCGGTCGGTGCGGTGCTCGCCACCATCGGCGAGGCGAGCGAGGCCGGCGGTGAGGCGCCGGCGGAGCCCCAGCCCGAGCCGGCTGCCGAGGCCGCTCCGGCACCGGTCGAGCAGCCCGCTCCCGAAGCCGCTCCCGCGCCGGTCGAGCAGCCCGCTCCCGCCGACGCCGCACCGCAGGCCGCCCCGGCCGCAGCGCAGGCCGGTACCGAGGTCGTGCTGCCGCAGCTGGGTGAGTCGGTCACCGAGGGCACCGTCTCCCGGTGGCTGAAGCAGGTCGGCGACACCGTCGAAGCGGACGAGGCGCTGGTCGAGGTGTCCACCGACAAGGTCGACACCGAGATCCCCTCGCCCGCCGCCGGCACCGTCCTGGAGATCCGGGTGCCCGAGGACGGCGTGGCCCAGGTGGGCGCCGTGCTGGCCGTCATCGGTTCGGCCGCGGCGGCACCCGCTGCGCCTGCCCCTGCGCCTGCCCCGGCAGCCGCTGCACCCGCTGCTCCGGCACCCGTTGCTGCTCCGGTTCCTGCCCCCGTTGCTGCGCCTGCTCCGGAACCGGTTGCTGCGCCTGCTCCCGCTCCCGCCCCGGCTCCCGCTGCCGCTCCGGCTCCCACCGCCGCGGCTCCGGCCCCGGCCCGCCGGGCCGCCGAGGACTCCCCGGACGCCGGCTACGTCACCCCGCTCGTGCGCAAGATGGCCGAGGCGTCCGGTGTCGACCTGGGCAGCGTGACCGGCACCGGCGTCGGTGGCCGCATCCGCAAGCAGGACGTCCTCGCGGCCGCCGACGCGGCGAAGAAGGCGGCCGAGGAGGCTGCCCGCAAAGCTGCCGAGGAGGCCGCGCGTCCCGCCGCCGCTCCTGCCGCCGCCGCCCCGGCAGCGGCTCCGGTCGCGTCCGCGGCGGCAGCCCCGTCCGCCGATGGCACCAAGCGCGGCACCACCGAGAAGATGACCCGCATCCGGGCCACCATCGCCAAGCGCATGGTGGAGTCGCTCCAGGTGTCCGCCCAGCTGACCGCGACCGTCGAGGTCGACCTGACCGCCATCTCCAAGCTGCGCGCCGCGCAGAAGGACGCTTTCAAGGCCCGCGAGGGCGTCGGGCTGAGCTACCTGCCGTTCATCGCCAAGGCGGCCGTCGAGGGGCTCAAGCAGTTCCCGAAGGTCAACGCGACCATCGACACCGAGGCGGGCACGATCACCTACGCCGACGCCGAGCACCTCGGTGTCGCCGTCGACACCGACAAGGGCCTGATGGTCCCGGTGATCAAGGACGCCGGCGACCTGTCGGTGACCGGGCTGGCCAAGAAGATCGGCGACCTCGCGTCCCGGAGCCGCTCGAACAAGGTCACCCCGGACGAGCTGTCCGGCGGCACCTTCACGATCACCAACTACGGCTCGGCAGGCACCCTGTTCGACACCCCGATCATCAACCAGCCGCAGGTGGCGATCCTGGGCACCGGCGCGCTGGTGAAGCGTCCGATGGTCGTCAAGGACCCCAACCTGGGCGAGATCATCGCGGTGCGCGACATGATGTACCTGTCGATGAGCTACGACCACCGGCTGGTGGACGGCGCGGACGCGGCCCGCTTCCTCAGCTTCGTGAAGGCGCGGCTCGAGGAGGGCGAGTTCGACCTGTGACGGTGACGGACGGCCCACGCGACCAGGTCGCCGACGCCCGGCCGGTCGAGTACCGCTACCTCGGGCTCTCCGAGGGGGTGCTGGCCGACTACCACGAGGCGTGGGCGCTGCAGCGCGAGGTGCACGCGAAGGTGGCCTCCGGTGAGCTGGGCCCGCAGGTGCTGTACGTCGAGCACCCGCCGGTCTACACCGCCGGTCGTCGCACCGAGCCCCACGAGCGTCCGTCCGACGGCACCCCGGTGGTGGACGTCGACCGCGGCGGCAAGATCACCTACCACGGGCCCGGCCAGCTGGTCGGCTACCCGATCGTGTTCCTGCCGCGCGGGATCGGCGTCGTCGACTACGTGCGTCGCGTCGAGGAGGCGCTGATCCGGCTGCTGGCCGGCTACGGCGTCGCGACCGGACGGGTTCCCGGCCGCACCGGCGTGTGGCTGGCCGCCGACGGCGACCGGCCCGAGCGAAAGATCGCGGCGATCGGCATCCGGGTGTCCCGCCAGACCACGATGCACGGCTTCGCCCTGAACGTGGCCAGCGACCTCGCCGACTTCGGGCGCATCGTGCCCTGCGGCATCACCGACGCCGGCGTCACCTCGCTGGCGGCCGAGCTCGGCTCCGCCCCGTCCCTGGTCGAGGTCGGACGCGACCTGGAACCCCACCTGAGCGAGCTGCTGGCCTTCCGTCCGTTCGAGCAGTCGCCCGACCTGCACCCGGTGGTGCTGCCGGTGGCCGAACCGGTCGACACGGCCGCGCCACCCACGATCACCTACGGCCTCACCGGCTGACCCGACCAACTTCGCCACCGAATTGTCCCTTCGCCACCGGAATTCCGGTGGCGAAGGGACAATTCGGTGGCGAGGAGGGCGAAGCGGACGGGGGCGTTTCCGTCCGCGAGCGTTCGGGCCGGACGCGGCGGAGTCCGGCGCGGCAAGGGCGGTTAGGATGACCGGGTGACCGACACCCAGCCGCGACGCCTGCTCCGCCTCGAGGTCCGCAACTCCCAGACCCCGATCGAGCGCAAGCCGTCGTGGATCAAGACCACCGCCACCATGGGCCCGGACTACCGCGAGCTCCAGCAGCTGGTGAAGGACGAGGGCCTGCACACCGTGTGCCAGGAGGCCGGCTGCCCGAACATCTTCGAGTGCTGGCAGGACCGCGAGGCCACCTTCCTGATCGGCGGCGACTCCTGCACCCGACGCTGCGACTTCTGCCAGATCGAGTCGTGCAAGCCGTCCGGGTACGACACCGCCGAGCCGGTCCGGGTCGCCGAGTCCGTGCGCACGATGGGCCTGCGCTACGCCACCGTCACCGGTGTCTGCCGCGACGACCTCGCCGACGAGGGCGCCTGGTTGTACGCCGAGACCATCCGGCAGATCCACGCGATGAACCCCGGGGTGGGCGTGGAGATGCTCGCCCCCGACTTCTCCGGACGCCGCGAGCTGCTCCAGCAGATCTTCGACACCCGCCCGGAGGTCTTCGCCCACAACGTCGAGACCGTGCCGCGCATCTTCAAGCAGATCCGTCCCGGCTTCCGCTACGACAAGTCGCTGCAGGTGCTCACCTGGGCGCGCGCGGAGGGCCTGGTCACCAAGTCGAACCTGATCCTCGGCATGGGCGAGACCCGCGAGGAGATCAGCGAGGCGATGCGCGACCTGCACGCCGCCGGCACCGAGCTGCTGACGATCACGCAGTACCTGCGCCCGTCCGTCCGCCACCACCCGATCGACCGCTGGGTCACCCCGGCCGAGTTCGACGAGCTCGCCGAGGAGGCCACCGGAATTGGCTTTGTCGGTGTGTTGAGCGGACCATTGGTACGTTCTTCCTACCGAGCCGGCCGGTTGTACCGGCAGGCCATGGCGGCCCGCGATCAGCAGTCGCCCGACGAGACCCGGAGTGCATGATGGCGAGCGAGAAGGCCAAGGAGCTGGCCGCCCAGCAGAAGGCTGAAGTCAAGGCGGCCAAGCTGGCGAAGAAGTCCTCCACGAACCCGCGCGACTGGCCGTGGTACAAGCAGATTTGGCAGACCTACAAGGTCACCGCCGAGGCCGACCCGAAGCTCAACCTGTACCTCGGCGTGGTCTTCTTCGGCCTGGTCGTCCTCGGCCTGGTCATCGGCCTGCTGTTCCCGCCGCTGTGGACGTGGCTGCTGCTCGGCGTCATGAGCGGCATCACCGCCGGGCTGTGGGTGCTGCTCGACCGCGCCAAGAAGGCCACCTTCGTCCGCTACGCCGGCCAGCCCGGCTCGGCCGAGGTCGCGTTGTCGATGCTGGACAAGAAGAAGTGGTTCTACAGCCCGGTGATCACCGCCACCCGCCAGCTGGACGTGATCCACCGCGCGGTCGGGCCGGGCGGCGTCGTGCTGATCGGCGAGGGCGTCCCGAGCCGGGTGAAGACGCTGCTGGCCGCCGAGACCAAGAAGCACGAGCAGGTCGCCTACGGCGTGGTCGTCACCACCATCGTGATGGGGGACGGCGAGGGCCAGGTGCCGCTGGCGAAGCTCGCCGACACCATCAAGAAGCTCCCCAAGAAGCTGGAGCCCAGCCAGGTCACCGACCTGAAGGCCCGGCTGAAGGCGCTGGACGCGGTCCGGCCCAAGGTGCCGATGCCGCGCGGCCCGCTGCCCAGCTCGAAGGGCGTCAACCGGGCGATGCGCGGACGCTGAGCGCCCCCTCCCTTGGCGAACCTGGTCAACGCCGAGCGGGTCTCACTCGCCTTCGGCACGCGCATCCTGCTGGACGGGGTGAGCCTCGGCCTCGACACCGGTGACGTGGTCGGCGTCGTCGGACGCAACGGCGACGGCAAGTCGACGCTGCTCCAGCTGCTGGTCGGTGAGCGCGAGCCCGACACCGGGCAGGTCGTTTGCAACCGGTCGGCGTCCATCGGCCACCTGGGCCAGGTGGAGGACTTCGCCGAGAACGCCAGCGTCCGTGACGTCGTGGTCGGCGGACGTGCCGACCACGTGTGGGCCGCGGACGCCGCCAAGCGCGCGGTGGTCACGCACCTGCTCGGCACCATCGACCTGGCCCGGCCGGTCGCCGAACTCAGTGGCGGCGAGCGGCGCCGGGTGAGCCTGGCCCGGGTGCTGCTGGCCGGCCACGACCTGCTGGTGCTCGACGAGCCCACCAACCACCTCGACGTGGAGGCGGTCGCCTGGCTGGCCGCGCACCTCAACCTGCTCCAGGCCGCCGGCACCGCGATGCTCGTGGTCAGCCACGACCGCTGGTTCCTCGACGCGGTCTGCAACCGGGTGTGGGAGGTGCACGACGCGGTCGTCGACGCCTACGACGGCGGCTACGCGGCGTACGTGCTGGCCCGCGCCGAGCGCGTCCGGCAGGCCGCCGCGAACGAGTCCCGCCGGCAGAACCTGCTGCGCAAGGAGCTCGCCTGGCTGCGCCGCGGCCCGCCCGCGCGCACCAGCAAGCCGAAGTTCCGGATCGACGCCGCCAACGTGCTGATCCGGGACGAGCCGCCCGCCCGCGACACGATGGCGCTGCGCGAGTTCGCCACCGCCCGGCTGGGCAAGGACGTGTTCGACCTGCACGGCGTGAGCTACGCCATCCCGGACGGACGGGTGCTCGTCGACCACCTCGACCTCTCGATCGGGCCGGGCGACCGCATCGGCATCGTCGGCGTGAACGGTTCGGGCAAGACCACCCTGCTCCGGCTGCTGACCGGCGAGGTGGCGCCGCAGCAGGGCAAGGTCAAGCAGGGACGCACCCTGCGCGTCGGCCACCTCTCCCAGACGAGTGGTCGTCCGGGCGCGGAGCGTCAGGACGAGCGCGAGTCTCGACGCGGGGCGCGCCAGCGCGCCGAGGAACAGGCGGTCACCGAGCTGGACGACACCGAGCGCGTGCTGGAGTCGGTGCAGCGGCTCCAGAACCAGGTGCGCCTGGCGACCGGACGCGACGCGTCCGCGTCCAGCCTGTTGGAGGACTTCGGCTTCTCCGGCCAGCGGCTGGTGACCCGGATCGGGGAGCTGTCCGGCGGCGAGCGGCGCCGGCTCCAGTTCCTGCGGCTGCTGCTGAGCGAGCCGAACGTGCTGCTGCTGGACGAGCCCACCAACGACCTCGACATCGACACCCTCACCGTGATCGAGGACTACCTCGACAGCTGGCCCGGCACGCTGCTGGTGGTCTCTCACGACCGCTACTTCCTCGAGCGCACCTGTGACGTGCAGTACGCGCTGCTCGGCGACGGCAGCTGCGTACTGCTGCCCGGCGGCGTCGAGGAGTACCTGGAACGCCGTCGCGCCAGGAAGGTCACTGAGGAGCGCCCGGGCGACGAACGAGGCCGGACGCGTCCCGAAGGCCCCCGTCCCTCCGCCTCCGACGCCGCCCGCCAGCGCCAGGCCCGCAAGGACCTCGCCCGGGTGGAGTCGCAGCTGGAGAAGACCGGCGCCCGCATCGAGGAACTTCACGCACAGCTGGCCACCCACGCCGCCGATTACGAGAGACTGGTCGCACTGGGCGAACACCTCGACTCCGAGCTGGCGCGCCAGGAGGAGCTGGAGGGGCAGTGGCTGGAGCTGGCCGAAGTGGTGGGCGAGGGCTGAACGCGGCCCGGACGGCGGTCGCCGTCCTCCTGGCCCTGCTCGCCGGGCTGGCCGCCTGCCTGGGCGTGGTGGCCGACCGCGCGCACGAACTGGTCGGCGACACCGATGCGTTCGTCGCCACCTACTCCCCCGTCGTGAGCAGCCAGCCCGTGCAGGAGGTGCTCACCCGACGCCTGACCGACGCGGTGGTGCAGCAGCTGGGCTTCGGCGAGAACCGCCTGCTCACCGCGCTGGTCGGACGCGTGGTCACCGAGGCGGCGGGCAGTGACCTGTTCGCGGACGCGACCACGGCCGGACTGCGCCTCGCGCACGACGAACTCGTCTCGCTGCTCACCGACGACCCCGGACGCCTCCAGGTGGTCGACGGCCAGGTGCAGCTGCGGTTCGCCCCGTTCGCGGACGCGCTCAAGGAACGACTGACCGCCGCCGGCGTCCCGTTCCTGGACCGGCTGCCGCAGGTGAGTGGCGGCATCACCCTGGTCACGGTCGACCCGGCCCTGCTGCCTGGGCTCCAGACCGGGTATCGGGTACTCGACGCGCTCTCCGGCTGGCTGCCGTGGCTGGCGCTGGCGCTGGCCGTGCTCGCCGTCTGGACGTGGCCCGGCGTCCGCACCGGCCTGATCACGCTCGGCGCGTGCCTGCTCGGCTGGGCGCTGCTGTTCGGCGGCGTCCTGGGGTGGGGTGCGCAGGCACTGCTCCAGCGCGTCGGGGAGGACGTGGCCACCGTCGCCGGTTCGATCGTCTCGCTCACGGTGGCGCCGATGGCGTCCCCGCTGCTGGCGATCGGTGTCACCGGTCTGGTGTTCGTGACGCTGGCCGCGCTGTCCGTCCCCGACCCGGCGAGGGCTGCTCGCTAGAGTCGAGGACGACGGACGCCCTGCGAGCGGAGGAGGCCCCGTGCCGGTCTGGCTGGTCATCGGTCTGGTCGCGCTGTTCGGCTGCGGCCTGCTCTGCGTGGTGAACCTGGCGCGACTGCTCGCCGGCGCTCGTCGCCGCCGCGGCGGCGCCACCACGACCGGCCGGGTGCTCCAGGTCGAACTCGGCTACGAGTCCGCGGGCGAAGGCATGGCGACCACCCGGACGCCCCTGGTCGAGTTCGCCGACGGCAGCGGGAACAACCGACGCTTCCGGAATTCCGAGCCCGTCGACGCCTGCCCCGAGCCGGGCGGAACCCTGCCGGTCTGGTTCGACCCGGCCGACCCCGCAGGCTCGGCCGAGGTCGTCCCGGGTCCGCTGACCGGCCGTGTCGTCACGAACCTGTTCGGCATCGCCCTCAGCGTGGGGATCGGCCTGTTCCTGTACTGGTTCGCCGCCCGCTGGGCGGGCTGAGCCCTCAGCGCCGCCGGCGCTGGACGTTCGCCGCCGGACCGGGACGCGCCGCCGGCAGGCGGGGCGAGACCAGGAAGGCGCCGATGCCGTACTCGAACAGCCACTGCAGGACGTCGAGGAACAGCCGTCCGACATCGACGGCGGTGCCCATCGGCCCGGCGGCGACGAGCACGAGGGCACTGTAGAGCGCCCACCCGATGACCGCGGCCACGAGCGCCGTCGGCAGGAATTCGGTGCGGTGCAGCACCTCGTAGCGGCGCCGCACCAGCTGGGCGGTCCACATGCCCGCCACCACCCGCAGCAGCGCGAGCACGAGGACCATCGTGCCCACGCTGATGATGCTGCCCAGCCGGGACAGCCCGGCCAGCATCGGCTCCGCGACGACGTAGACGAACAGCAGCACCAGCGCCAGCCCGAGCAGCCCGCCGATCACCGCACTGCCCCAGGAGATCCTGCGCACCCCGCCCATCCTCAGCCGTCGGAACTCACGACGATGCTCGACAGCATCGTCGCCCAGACGCTCTCGTCGAACGCGTTCGCCTCCGCGCTGTAGCGGAAGCCGAACTGCGGCTTGCCGTCGACCTGCACGGTGAGGTCACGGATGCGGTAGTCGGCGGCCTCGAGGATGGTGTCCTGCTTCGAGGTGGCCTCGTCCATGTGGTAGCTGTACTCGAACCACACCGCGCTGACCGCACCGGCCACGCTCGCCTCGGTGATGTCCCCGACCTTCACCCCGGCGATCTCGGAGCGGATCCTGGTCTCGGTGAGCTGCGCCTGGGACGTGGCGGTGCCCAGGTTGTCCGACCGGTCGACCCAGACCACGAGCCGGGGTTGCAGCGTCGGCTGGCCGGTGAACGGGACACCCACCTCCAGGGCGGCCTCCGGGTAGGAACGGGCGTCGGCGGCGATGTCGCTCCAGCCGGACGGGACGTCCACCCGGAAGTGGTCGCCGGTGCGCCGCGTGTAGCCGTCGGGCACCGCGGCGCTCGCGCTCGCGGCCGGGGTGCCGGCAGTGGTCGCCGGGCCGGACGATGCCGGCGTCCCACCGGTGCACCCGCCCAGCGCTGCCGCGAGCGTGCCCACCACAAGGGCGGTCAGGAAACCCCGCATCGTCGATGTCCTTTCCCGCGATCGAGGAACACGTGTTGCTGCCACGATCACTCGCAGGTGGCCAGCGGCACCTCGGGCCCGCCGGTGCGGTGGTCGCGTCCCGTGGCGCTGTTCAGCATACGGCTGGTCTCGGTGATGGTCAGGCCGGCCCCGAACACCCCCTCCTTGAGCTCGTAGTCCTTGTCGCTGGGACTGACGGAGCCGCTGGCGAGGACATACTTGTAGTTCGCCTCGTAGCTGTCGGCGTCGATCCGGTCGGCCAGGGTGAGCCACTTCGAGATCTGTTCCGGCGTCATGGACAGGTTCGGCAGCGCAACCGCACCGGTGTAGTCGCCGGCGCTGACCGAGCCGACGGTGAACGTGGCGTCGAAGGCAGCACGGTTCGCCGGATCGGAGAGGTCGAGGGTCCAGGTCGTCGCCCAGATCCCGCCGACACCGCCCTTCGCGCCGGGCAGCTTCGCGGTGCCGGCCTGGAGGGTCGCGTCACCGACGGCCTGGCCGGTCAGCTCCCGCGTCAGGACCAGCTGGGTGGGGTTGCCGTCGGAGTCGAAGACCACCTTGTAGCCGCCCTTCGCGCCGCCTTGGGCGCTCACCCCGAACAGTGCGCCGACACCGTTCTTCGGATCGCCGAACTTCGCGCTCACGCCGGCGCTCAGCTTGCCCTCGACGGTGCCGGTGAACGAGGACCCCTTGCTGGAGTCGAAGTTGACCAGCGCCTCGCCCTTGGCGCTCAGCTCGATCTCGGCCTGGCCCTTGATGTCGCCCGTGCCGACCTTGCCGGAGGCGTTGGCCTTCGCGCCGACGGCGATGCTGATCGCGTCCGCGGTGTTGTTGGCGCGCTCCTGGTCGTTCGCGGCCCGGTCTGCGTCGCTGACCCACGGCATCTTGTCGCCAATGTTCTCGCCCATCCAGTTGCCCAGGCGGGTGGAGAGCTCGTTGAGGGTCTGGGCGCCGGGGATCACCGTGTCGGTGACCCGGTTGAGGACGTTGCGGCGCTCGTCGAGGAACTTCTTGGCCGACGCGGCGTCGGGGAAGTTGTAGGTGTACTTCAGTTCGCCGTTCCCGACCGCGTACACGCTGCCCTTGAGGGAGCCGTTGGCGATGGCCGCCTCGACGCCCGCCTCGGTGGTCTGGCTGAGGGTGACGGTCGCGGTGCCGTCGGCGTTGATCCTGATCTCGTCGGTGCCGCCCTCGCCGACCCGGATGCCGTAGACGACCACGTTGATGCCGTCGGTGCGGTTGGTCTGGCTGGCGACGCAGGCGATGTTCAGGTCGTCGGCCCGGTCCTCGGCGGCCGGGTTGTCGGGGTTGGCCGGATCACCCGAGGGTGGGGTGCCGCACTGGATGCCGGTGACGCCGGGAGCGGTGCTGTAGGCCTTGCAGACGCCCCACCAGAACGCGGAGGGATAGGGGGTGGCGTCCATGCGGCTGACCACGCCGGACATGATCACCATCACGACGAAGATGATCCCCGCGAACTCGACCGTGGCCACGCCGCGTTGCGAACGCGTCCTCGTGGCGGGGGTGTGGTCAACCTCAACGATCATGAGGTCAATCCTGGGTGCGCCGCAGGGCCCTCGCCCAGAGCGCATGGTCCCGGCTGCACTGGGCCCTAGGTCCCGGATCTGCTCACGCCACGACGAGGGCGAGGGCAGCGCCGAACGCCATGGCCGGGCCGAAGCTGAACGCGTCGCTCCGGCGGGCGCGCCGGGCCACCACCAGGACCAGTGCCTGGGCCGCGCCCAGGACGAAGGCGAGCAGGAACCCGCCCAGGATGCTCCCCCAGCTGAACCAGCCCAGGACGGCACCGATGCTGAGCGCCAGCTTCGCGTCGCCGGCACCCAGGCCGCCGCCGTGGCCGGTGACCAGTCCGGACAACGCCATCAACGCCAGGTAGGCGCCACCGAGCGCGACCGCCCCCAGGACCGTCCGCACCCCGGCCCCGACGTCACCGCGGACGGCCGCCAGCGCCACCCCCCAGACGAGGGCCGTTCCCGCCAGCGGCACGGTGAGCCGGTTCGGCAGGCGGCCCACGTCGGCGTCCACACCGGCCGCGAGCACCCAGCCCAGGACGAACAGCACAGGTCCGGCAGCCACCCCGATCGGCCAGCGGCTCACCAGCCCGATCGCGGCCACGGTCGCCGCCACCGGCGTGAGCAACGCGACCCAGAGGAAGGACCGCCGCGGCAGGTCCTGCTCGTCGGGCCGCCGGTGCCGGCCCCGCCGCAGCCACGCGGTGACGCACAGGCCGACCGCGACCGACACCGCCAGCACGAGGCCGACGAACACCTGTGGGGTCACTCCGCCTCGCCGATCGCCAGCCGGTCGCCGACACCGATCCCGTGGGAGGCGAGGAAGCCCGCCGATGCCTCGACGGTGACCTTCGCGCCACGCCGGACCGGCGTCATCCCGACCCAGGGACGCAGCGTCCGGACGTCGAGGACGGTGCCGTCCGCAGCGAGCGTGGCGGCGTCGATCGGGTAGCGCATGCCCATCATGTGCACGCTGGGGCACGGCTCCAGCCAGAGCGCGCCGTCGATCCCGTCGGTGCCCAGCAGCCCGCGGGCACGGGCCGCAGCCGTGTCGGCCACCAGCAGCGGGGCCACCGGGGAGCCGTTGTGGAGGAGCACGCCCGGCCCGGGTCCGGCGATGGGCCGGCTCACGCGACCAGCCGGGTGTCCGCCCGGAACGGGGTCAGTGCCACCCTGGGGGTGGGCGTCGGCGAGGGGGTCGGCTCGTCGGGGTCCGGCTCGGGAGCCGGCTCCCTGGGGGGTGCGGGGACCAGCTCGTCCGAGAGGCCCTCCCAGTCCAGGCAGCGGCCCTCGTAGACCAGCCCGAGCACCGCGCCCCGCCAGCACGCGCCGGCGGTGAGCTCGACGGCGGCGGTCGCCTGCGCCTCCGCCCTGGCCGAACTCTCGTTGACCACGTCGACGTTGCGGGTGCTCACCGCGAACTCCAGCCCACGCACGGTCCGCCGCACGGTGAGGCTGGTCACGGTGGCGTCGTTGCCCGCGGCGAGTTCGCGCGCGCGGCTCGCCACGCGACCCCGGTCGAGCAGGGCGGCATCGGTGGTGAGCAGCACCCTCAGCCGGTCGAGCGCCTCGGCGGGCAGCAGGTCGTCGGCCGCGCCCAGCTCGTCGGCGACGTAGCTGCGCCACTCCTCCGCCGCGGCCAGGGCGGCCGCGTCCGCCGCGGTGCTCGTCTCGGTCCGCTTCATCACCGCGTCACCGAGGACGCTGACCAGGATCAGCGCGATCACGAGCAACGCCGGGACGGCGAGGACGAGCACCATCGAGGCCTGTCCGCGCTGGTCGCGTCGGCGGCCCCGGCCGGCCGGGGTCATTTCACGCTCACCTCCACCCGCCGGTTCAGCGCGCGGGCCCGTTCCAGCTGGGCCCCGGACAGGCCGCTCTCGCGCACCCGCGGGTCACCCTCGCCCTTTCCGTCGGTCGTGAACGTCCAGCCAGCGCCCAGGCGCTTCTCCAGCGCGGCCTCCACCGCGGCCGCACGGCGCCGCGACAGGTCCAGGTTGTGCGCGTTGCTGCCGGTGCTGTCGGTGTGGCCGACGATCACCACCGCCCGTCCCGACTGGCCCTGCAGCGCCTTGGCCACCTTGTCGAGGGTGGCGCTGGCCCGGGCGGTCAGCGTCGCCTTGTCGACCTTGAACAGCACGGCCGTGTCGAGGTTGAAGTCGCCGTCGGAGATGTCGGCACCGGTCGTCCTCGACTGCGGGCGGTAGTGCACCAGGCCGCTGTTCGCACTCGCCGTGCCGTCGCTGGGCACCGCGGAGAACGGCCAGCCGACGGTCGGTGCGACCATCACCGTCGCACTGCCCGGGTCGGGCAGGTCGATCTCGAGGTCCATCGCCGTGCCCGGCTTCGACAGGTACCCCTGCGTGACCGTGCAGCTCTCGCACTTGCCCTGGCTGCTCGTCTTCGGCCAGCCGCCGTCGACCCCGCCGGGATCCAGCGCGATCAGGTTCTGGTAGCTGCTGGAGGAGTCGACGAGCTCCTTCCAGGGCGCCGCCCCGCCCACCTGGTACATGTAGCGCGGACGGAACGTCGTGCCCGCGATCCCGGCCGCCGGCAGTTCGAGGGAGAACCGGACGCGGACCGTCCCCGCCACCGGCCGGGTCACCGCTCCGAGACGCAACTGGTAGCCGAAGCCCAGCGGCACCACCGAACGCTCCGGCATGCCGGCGCTCACCGCGACGTCGGAGAACGTGCCGACGTCGCGCAGCGACAGGTTCACCGTCGACGCGTCGGTGGGGGTGGTCAGCACGACGTAGGCCGGGTAGTCGCCGAAGCCCTTCACGTTCTCGGTGCTCATCGTGCACAGGCAGTAGTGGGACGCGGTGCGCACCGCCCGGTAGCTGGTGTCGTCGCCGTCCACTTTCAGCTGGACGTCGGAGAACTCCCAGACGGTGCCGGTGTAGCCGGCGTTCTTCGGGTCGTTCGGGTGGAACCACCAGTCGTAGTCGGGGTCGTTCCAGACCTTCAGGTCGGGACGGACGGCGTTGTCGGCGTTCAACCGGAACTCGGCCAGCACCCGGTCGGGAGCCAGCCGGTACACACCCATCAGGTCGACCCGCCAGCCCTGGCGGCTGGTGATCAGCCGAGGGTCGGAGAGCTTCTTGCCGGTCAGGCTCGCGAGCGGCTCACCCCACTGCGCGACGTCGGTGTCGGCGGGGAGCTCGTAGCGCTGTCCGGGTGCCACCGGGGTCGCCGTCGGTGTGGCGGACGTGCCGGCCGTCGTCGCCGGCGCGGTCGGGCTCGGCGTGGTCGGCTGGGTCGGCGTGCACCCGACGAGCGCGAGCAGCAGCGCCGCCAGGACCGGGATCACCTTGGTCATTCCGCCTCCTCGTTGCCTGTCCCCCGAGAATGCCACGAAGCCGGGTGCCCGCCGTTGAGAGCGGGCACCCGGCCGGATGGGGGTGGTCAGCCGACCAGGTCCGTGATCGCCTTCACCACGGCGTCGATCACTGCCTGGCCGATCGGGGTACCGTCCGCGCCCTTCACGAAGGTCAGCACGGCGGCGCAGATCGCCGCGACGATGAACAGGATCCCGACGTACTCGATCGTGCCCTGGCCGCGCTCCGAGCGACGCAGGTGCTCCAGGCCGGTGGTGGCCTTCACGTACAGTTCCAGTGCCTTGTTCATGATGCTCCTGCTTCCTGTTGTCCCTTGCGGGGGGTGGCTTGACACCAGAAACACTACGGAGCGGCGTCGTCGGCTCCCAGAGCCGTAAGGCCCACCCGGGGACCCAATCTCGTCCGGCCACAGGTCCCACCTCAGTGGCTCAGCCAGGCCACGATGGCCTCGGCCCGGCTGGTGACGGCCATCTTGGCGTAGATGCGGTTGAGGTGGTTCTTCACCGTCTTCTCCGACAGGTACAGCCGCTTGGCGATCTGGGCGTTGCTCAGGCCGTCCGCCAGCGCGGACACCAGCTCGGCCTCACGGGCGGTCAGGCCCAGCCGCTCGGCCTTCTCGACGGTGTCATCCACGGGGTCGGTGGACGGCGCCGGCGCGAACATCGCCTCGACGGCGGGCGGGCTGAGCACCATGCCACCCTGGCTGCAGGTGGCCAGCGCCGCGACCAGTTCCGCCTCGCCGAACTCGCCGTGCACCAGATAGCCGCGCGCGCCCAGTGCGAGCGCCCTGCGCACGGTGTCGGGCTCGTCGGAACTGGTCAACATCACGACCGGGGTGTCGGTGATGCCCTCGAGGGCTCCGAGACCGTCCAACACGGGCATCCGCACGTCGAGGAACACCACGTCGAACCGGTCCGGCCCGGCGAGGCGCTCCAGGGCCTGTCGCCCGTTCACCGCCTCGACGACCTCCCGCACCTGTGGCAGATCGGTGAGCATCGTCCGCAGGCCGACCCGGACGATCGGGTTGTCGTCCACCACCAGGACCCTCATGCCGCGCCCCTCTCCTCGTCGTCCACGACCGGGAACCCGATCTGCACCCGGGTGCCGCCCGGGCCCGACACCGTGCGGCAGGAGCCGCCGACGAGTTCGGCCCGCTCCTGCACCCCGGCCAGCCCGAAGTGCCCCTCCCGCTTGAGCCGTTCGGGGTCGGCCACGGCCATGCCGACGCCGGTGTCGGCGACCGTCAGCAGCGCGTGTCCGTCAGCCACCGGGGCCAGCGTGACCCGCACGTCGGTGCTGCCGCTGTGCCGCCGGACGTTCTCCAGCAGTTCCCCCACCGCCCGCGCCACCTCGTGCCGCACCCGGACGGTCACCACGACCGGCGCGGTGCCCAGCTCGTCGTGCACCTCGACCCCGGGGTTGTGCTCGGCCCACCGTCCCAGGACCGAACGCAGCGGCGGGACCAGGTCGTCGGCCGGCACCTGCCGGAGCTCGTACAGCAGGTCGCGCGACTCCTGCCGGGCGACGTCGAGGGAGTGGGTGAGCTCGCGCGCCTTCGGCGTCTGCGGGTGGTCCTCCCGCGCCAGCTGGCGGCTCAGCGACTCCGCGATCATGTGGCAGCCGTGCAGTGACTTGCTGACGCCGTCGTGCAACTCGTGCGCGAGCCGCAGCCGTTCCCGGCTGGACGCCTCCACGAGCTCGACGGCCCGCCGCTGCTCGACGAGGTCGACCCGGGAGAACAGCATCGTGCGGAGGTAGAACCCGCCCAGCCCGCAGGCGACCTGGAGGATCACCAGGCTGAGCAGCCAGATCCACTCCCGGACGCTGGCCCCGCCGAGGGTGGGGAACACCCCCCACACCGCCAGCACCACGATCGGGATGAAGGCGCCGAACGACAGCAGCATCGCCCGGACCCCGCCCGCGCACGCCAGCAGCGCCAGGGTGGCGCCGAGATAGGCCCCGCCCAGACCACTGTTGCCGAACTCGACGAACAGCAGCATGGCCACCAGCGACTCCAGCGACGGGAACACCCAGCCCTGCACGAGGCGGGCCCCCAGCGGGTCCCAGTGGCGCAGCAACACGTACGACATGGCCAGGCTCGCGCCGATGACCGCCAGCACCTCCGGGCCCAGGCCCATCGCCGGCACCGCGACCACCATCAGGGCGCTGCAGGCCAGGCGGACGTCGCACAGCACCTTGACCGCCATGGCCAGTTCGTGGATCTGGTCGGGTTTCATTTCGTCAACGACCCCAGCAGGTCGGAGTTCGTGAGCACGATCGAGGCCAGGATCAACAGCATCGCCCCGGGCAGGATCACCATGCTGACCACGAGGCTCACCTTCGGAGAGGTCTTGGCGGCCTGCCGGCGGGCCAGCTGCGCGGCCTCCCGGCGAATGTCCGCGGCGATCTCGTTCAGGGCGCCGGACAGGGGCGAGCCGAGCTCCTCGGCGTGCAGCATCGCGGTCACCCACGACCCGACCGAGGGACTGTCGTTGCGGTCGCGCAGCGCGGTGAGCGCCTCGCGCCGGCTGACCCCCAGCCGTAGATCCTCCAGGACGCGCCGGATCTCGGTGCTCAGCGGCCGGTCGTCGGCCTCGGCGACCCGTTCCATCGCGCTCTGCAACGACAACCCGGCCGAGACCGTGACCGCGAGGACGTCGAGGAAGTCGGGCAGGTCGCGGGAGATGGACGCCTGCCGGCGCCGCGCCAGGCCGCGCAACCACAGCGGCAGCATCGCCGAGAACGCGGCCACGACCAGCACGGCGAAGATCCACATCCCGGCGATCAGGAGCAGGCCACCGGTGAACACGCCGATCGCGATCATGCCGGCCTGGCGGCGGATGAAGTCGCGGGCGCTCATTCCCTCCGGGCGGCCGGCCCGGTCGAGCAGCAGGTCGAGCTGCTGGATCCGGTACGGGCCGTACAGCGAGAACAGGTAGCGCTGGAACCGGATGCCGAGGAACTCGCTGATCCGCACCACCGGGCCGGGCCCGCGCGCCTCGCCCGCCACCGGCGGCACCAGCTGCTCCTCCACGTCCTCCAGCCCGGTGGAACGGCTCAGCCGCCAGCCGGCCACCCACAGCGCGAAGACCGCGGTGGTGGCGAGGGCGAGGATCAACGGCACCTCACACCTCGATCCTGGTGATCCGGCCGATCAGGAGGTGGCCGACCACGAAGAGCGACCCCGCGACGACCAGCACGATCTGGCCGGGGAGGGTCTGCACCAGTGCGTCCAGCGCCCCCGGCGAGATCACGTTCATCACCAGCACCGAGCCGATCGCGATCGCGACCACCAGCCACCCGATGAACACCGCGCCGGTCACGGTGGTCTTCAGTTCCCGGTTCAGCTCGCGGCGGTCGTCCAGGGTGTTGGCGATGCTCGTCAGAGCGGTCACCAGCGCACCACCGGCCCGGCTCTGCACCACGATCGTCTTCACCAGCACCGCCAGCTCCGGGGACGGCAGCCGACGGGAGAGGTCGCGCAGGGCGTCCTCCAGCGGCGTACCGAGGCTGAGCCGGCGCCCGACCTCGGCGAACTCCTCCGATGCGGGCGCGTCCATCTCCCGCGCCACCAGGTCGATGCCGCTGCGCAGCGCGAGGCCCGCGCTGGCGGCGTTGCCGAGCACCCGGGCGAGCTCGGGCAGCTGGAGGATGAACCGTTCGGCACGCCGCCGCTGCTGCCGCGACAGCCACCGGTCGGCGAGGAAGGCGATGCCGAACATGATCACGCCGGCGCCGAGATAGCCCAGCAGGGGGCGTCCGGTCAGGCCGACCAGGAGCGCGACTCCGCCGACCACCATCACGTAGTCGGCGGGCCCGAGGTCCAGGCTGGCGCCGGCCAGCCGCTGGTCGAGCCGCAGCCCCCACCGGGTGGAACGCAGGGAGGTGTTGGCGAGCCGCCGCCAGCGGGTGAACACCCCGGTGTTCTGGTCGCCGCTGGAGGCCAGCACGATCTCCTGTTTGCGACTGCCCGCGTCGTACAGGGCCGCGCCGGCGATCAGCGCGAGCGCCAGCGCCACCAACGTCAGCACGATGATGGTCATGGCATCCATCGCCGGCCTCCTTCGGTGAACGCCGCGGGCACGTTCTCGCCGCTGGAGACCAGTCGTTCCACCAGGTCGGCGGGCAGTTCGTGCGCCACGAACCGGCCGGTCACCGACTGGCCGCGGACGAGCGGCTCGTGCACGAACTCCAGGATCGGCGCGACGGTGTAGTTCTCGCGGCGCTTCGAGGTCAGGACGCTGATCTCCACCACCTTGCGGCTGCCGTCGGGGAACCGGCTCAGGTGGACGATCACGTCGATCGCACCGTTGATCTGGTCGCGGAGCACCTCGACCGGCAGGTCGAGCTCGCTCATCGAGGCCAGGGTCTCCAGCCGCACCAGCGCGTCCTCGGCCGAGTTCGCGTGCACGGTCGCCATCGAGCCGGCGTGGCCGGTGTTCATGGCCTGGAGCATGTCGAGGGTCTCCCCGCCCCTGACCTCGCCCACCACGATCCGGTCGGGACGCATCCGCAGGCTGTTGCGCACCAGGTCGCGGATCGTGATCTGGCCCTTGCCCTCGACGTTCGCCGGGCGCGCCTCCAGGCGTCCGACGTGCGGCTGCTGCAGCGAGAGCTCCGCGACGTCCTCGATCGTGATGATGCGGTCCTCGGGCGGGATCATCGCCGACAGCGCGTTGAGGAAGGTGGTCTTGCCGGTGCCGGTGCCGCCGGAGATCACGATGTTGAACTCCGCCCGCACGCACGCGCTCAGCAGCAGCATCGCCTGCTGGTCGAGGGTCTCCCGCTCGACCAGTTCGGAGAGCCGGAACGACCGCGGGAAGCGCCGGATCGTCACCAGCGCCCCGTCCACCGCCAGCGGCGGGATGATCACGTTCACGCGCTCGCCGGTGGCGAGCCGGACGTCCACCATCGGGCTGGACTCGTCCACCCGGCGATTGGCGCGGGAGACGATGCGGTCGATGGTCTGCATCAGCTGCGCCTCGGACGAGAAGGCGATCGGGCTGCGCTCGACGACGCCGCGCCGTTCCACGTAGACGGTGGCGGGCCCGTTGACCATGATCTCGGTCACCGACGGGTCGGCGAGCAGCGGTTCGAGGACGCCGAGGCCGAGCGCCTCGTCGACCACGCGCTTGATGAAGTCGGCGCGCTCGCGGGCGCTCATCACCGGGCCCTCGATGCTGATCAGCTCACCGAGGCGCCGCTCGAGGCGCACCCGTCGCTGGGCGTCGCTGAGGTTGCGCAGCTCCTCCCGGTCGAGCTCGTCGATCAGCCGGGTCAGGTAGGCCCCGACCAGGTCGACCTTCTCGGCGTCCGCCCTCGCCTCGGAGTGGACGACGCGATCCCTCAGCGGCATGAGTCGAGCCTCGGCATCCGTGCGGTGCGGCTCACTTCGAACTCGCCGCTGGCCATGTGCGCGACCCCGTACCGCAGCCCGGCGACCACGCGTGCCTGGTAGGTGTCACCGAGCCGTTCGATGTCGACCTCGCGGACGGTGACGAACTCGGGAACGGCCCGGCGCGCGGCGGTGCCGGGCGTGACCGACGAGCAGCTGTCGGCGGCCGCGCGGGCCGCGTCCTTCGCCGCGACCTCGATCGAGCCGAGGCCGGACGTCAGCACGAGACCCTGGACGATCAGCATCGTGCACAGCACCAGCAGCGGCACCGCCACCACCACCTCGATCAGCACCGAGCCCTTCTCGTCGCGGCCCATGTCAGTCCTCCGGGATGTAGGACGTGGACGCGGACGCGTGGTCGAGACCCTCAGGCAGCCAGCCGTACAGCTGCGGGACGCTGACCTCGACCGTCACGGTGTGGGCGGCTCGGTTCACGCGGGCACGCGGCTCGAGCCTGAACCCGCCCATCGCGTGGTCGGCGGTGGCGGCGATCTGCGCGTCGGTGGCGCCGACCGACGCCGCCCGGGCCACTTCGTTCGCCGCATTGCCGGCGACGATGTAGCCCAACCCGACCGCCAGTGCCTGGGCGGCGGCGAAGAACGCGATCAGGAAGATCGTGATGAACACCGGCAGTTCGACCGCGGCACTACCGGCCTCGGTGCGCGCCCGCAGGCCGAACGGGCGCCGGTGCCGCACGCCGGCGGTGGCCGGTTCCAGGGCGGCGCCGTTCACCGGAGTGCCGATGCCCAGGTCGCCGAGGAGCTGCCTGGCCACCCGCTCCAATTGCGGCATCCGCGCCGAGGTCAGTTGCCCGGAGTTCACCGGCTCCTCGACCTCGTCGACCACGTCGGGGAAGGCACGGGTGAGCGGCACCTTCACCAGCTTCGCCACCAGGTCGGGCTGCACCTCGCGGCGCCGGTCGGTGCGGTTCACCACCAACCGCACCCCACCGGACTCGCGGACGCTCAACCGGTCCCAGGCGTCCAGGGTCCGGCGTCCGGCGCGGATGCTGATCAACTCGCAGTCGGCGACCAGGATCGCCTCGTCGGCCAGTTCGAGCGCGGCCGCCCGGGCGTCGTCCAGGGCCGAACCCGCGTCGACGACGATCACCGAGAAGTGGCGGCGCAGTTCGTTCAGCATCTGGCGCACCGCCGGGGCGGAGGCGTCGTCGGCCTGCTCGACCCGATCGGGGGCGGCGAGGAGCGTGAAGCCGGCCGGCACCTCCACCGTCACCTCGCGGATGCCGCGGATGGTGAGGTCGCCGACCAGCCCGGCGAGGTCGGAGATGTTGCGGCGCGGCGAGACACCGCAGAGGAAGGCCAGGTCACCGGCCCGCAGGTCGAGGTCGACCAGGCAGACGGTCTCGCCCAGGGCGGCGGCCTGCGTGGCCAGCACGGTCGCGAGCACGGAGGTACCCACCCCGCCCTTCGCGCCGGCGAGCGCGACGATGCCGCCGCGCTCGTTGCGTCCACCGTGCACGTTTCCGCTCACGTGCTGCCGCAGCGACCGGCTCCAGGCGGCGGCGGTCTCCAGCTGGGACTGCACCTCCTGGAGCGACAGCGGGCGGTTCAGCATCGCGCGTCCGCCCGCTGCGACGACGGCGGCCAGGGTGGTGGTGGCATTGCCGACGACCACCACCGCGACCAGCGGCGCGTTCAGCCCGAGTTCGCGGACGACCTCGAGGCCGGGCGGGTCGAACATGCCGGCGTCCACCACGACCACGTCGAGATCGGGGGTCTCCTGCACCAGCGAGTTCAGTTCGTTGGTGGAGCTGACGACACCGACCAGCTCGATCTCGGGCGCTTCCGCCACCACCGTGCCGAACGAGCTGCGCAGCTCCTGGCTGGCAGTGACCAGCGCGACCATGGTCGGCATCAGCGGTAACCCTCCTCATAGGTGCGGTCCGGTGAGGGGATGTCGGACGAGTCGTTCTTCGCCCGCAGCGCCAGCCGCACCTTCACGGCGAAACTCTCCGCACTCGCCAGCCGGAGGGCGTCCCGCACGGTGAGCGCGAACGTGACCGGCAGCGCCTTGCCCTCGGAGAAGCCGCCGCTGGAGTTGGCCTTCTCGACGTCCTCGGCCACGCCGACGTCGATGATCAGGGCATCGGTGACCACGAACGAGGCGACCGGCGCCTTCTCGTCCTGGCCGGCGAAGGTGGCGATGATGTCGACCCGGTCCCCGGAGCCGATCTTGCCGCCGACGCCGGTCTCGGCGTCCACCATGATCGCGATCTCGCGGAACCCGTTGGCGATGCCCGGACGTGAGGTCACCATCGCGCGGTCGACGTAGCTGCCCGAGGACAGGTCGGCCACGGGCACCAGCCCCACCACCTCGGAGGGGTCGCGGGCATCGGTCGGCGAGACCCACTTCTCGGGCACCTGCACGGTCTGGACCATGTCGAGCTCGATCGGGTGGTAGGCCTTGACGTCCCGGGTCAGGGTCACCACGTTCACCTTGCCGCCGACGTTGGCGTTCACGCTCGAGACGAAGGTGAGCACGGAGATGAAGACGGCGAGCGCGCCGATCAGCGCGATCACCATGAGCAGCACCCCCCGTCGCTGCCGTGGGTTCATGACGTCTGGGCCTCCTGTCGCCTGGGCAGTCCATAGGTAACCGCGGAACAGAACGGGCACACCTCGGTGAGGGCACGGCGTCCACAGTTGTCGCAGCGGGACGTCTCCCGCTGGCACAGGGTCCGGCGGATGGCGTCCGGGTCCTCGCCGAGCCACGACAGCTCCACCCAGTTCCGTGCACCCCAGCGCTGGGCGTGCGCGCCGGGCGGCGGGTCGACCACGACCGTGCCTTCGGGCAGGGCCGCGACGAACGCGGCCAACCGGTCGCCCGGGGAGGCCGAAGCGATGCGCAGCGGGCCCGAACCGGCCACCAGCGCCTCCCACGCCGGCTGGACGAGCGCCCGTCCCGACAGCACGGGAGCGGCCGGCGACACCAGGAAGCACGCCCCCGGCAGCAGGCCACGGGCGTGCTGGGCGAGCGTGGGCGTCGGTTCGCGGAGCCGCGAGACATCGCCGAGGACGGCCGCGGTGTCGATCGCACCGGCGAACGCCAGCGCGAGCTCGGGGAGCAGGTCGGGATCCACCAGGTCGGCGCTGCCCGCGACCATCCGGGCGGTGAGTTCGACGGCGGTCGCCGCGAGGTCCAGCGGCACGACGGCGACGTCGCAGCCCTCGGCGAGGCCGCGCAGCCGGTGCGCGAGCACGAGGTGCTCGGCCTCCCCGGCGGCCGTGGCCAGGATGAGGACCGTCGGGCGCGCGCCGACGCCCGCCGGGGCGGCCTCGACGAAGTCCAGGAGCGCCGACAGGTCAGCGGTGTCGAAACGGCTGCCGGCGATGCCGAGGGCAAGGACTCGCGCGCCGGCCACGCCAGGGGTGAGTGTGGTCATGGTGGGGTGTTCGTCGGTGGGATGGGTCGGCGTCAGCCTACCGGCGCCCTTCCCACGGCGGAGAGGGTCCTACGGCCCCCCAGCGGGTTCATACACATCCATACTTGCCAGCGCGTGATTGGCGCCGGATCACACCATCCGCTCCCCGGTCCTTCGACCCACGGGGAGGGACCAAGGTCCCGGCTCAGCCGATGCGGCGGTAGTCCTCGGGCTCGTCGCGGTCGCCGTCGTCGCCGTAGCGGTCGGCGAGGTCACCGTACTGGTCGTCCTCGGTGTCCTCTTCCGTCGACTCCTCGAACTCGGGCTCCGCACCCGGTTCGTAGGGATCGCCTCGAAGCTCGCGTTCCAGCGACCCGAAATCGGTCGAGTAGGAACGGTACTTCAGATCGCGAGCGACCTTGGTCTGCTTCGCCTTCGCACGGCCGCGCCCCATGAGGTCAGCCCCCTTCGCAGCGGTCGAGCCGCTTCAAGAATCAATCAAAGTATGTTCGTGAGGCCAAGGGTACCCAATCAGGGCACGGCCGCAAAGACGACGCCCGGGCTCAGGCCGGGTGGTCCCCGTGCAGGTCCACGCGGGCCGGGGCGCCGGGCTCGGAGCGGACCTCGCCGAGGACCCAGGACGCGATCCCGGCGCGTTCGGCGAGCGTGGCCGCGATGTCCACCGAGGCCGCCGGGAGCACCAGCGCCATCCCCACACCCTGGTTCAGGGTGGCCTCCAGATCGGGCTGGGAGACCCCGCCCAGCTCCTGGAGCACGCGGAAGACCGGCGGCGGCGTCCAGGTGGTCCGGGACAGGTCGGCGACCACGCCGTCGGGCAGCACCCGGACGAGGTTGTTGGCCAACCCGCCACCGGTGATGTGGCTGATCGAGTGCACCTCGACGCTGTCGATGATCGCCAGCAGGTCACGGGCGTAGACCCGGGTCGGGGTGAGCAGTTCCTCGCCCAGGGTGCGTCCGAACTCCGGGACGTCGCGGTCGAGCGCCCAGCCGGCCGTGCCGATCACGTGCCGCACCAGCGAGTACCCGTTGGAGTGCAGGCCCGAGGACGCCAGCGCCAGCACCACGTCGCCGGGCCGCACCCGGTCCGCACCGAGGATCCGGTCGTACTCCACCACGCCCGTGGTGGCGCCGGCCATGTCGAACTCGTCGGGTTCCAGCAGCCCCGGGTGCTCGGCGGTCTCGCCGCCCAGCAGCGCGGCACCGGCCGCGGTGCAGGCCGCGGCGACGCCGCCGACGATGGCCGCGATGCGCTCGGGGAAGACCTTGCCGCACGCGATGTAGTCGGTGACGAACAGCGGCTCGGCGCCGGTGACCACCAGGTCGTCGACGAGCATGCCGATCAGGTCGAAGCCGATGGTGTCGTAGCGTCCCATGGCCTGGGCGATGGCCACCTTGGTGCCGACCCCGTCGGTGGACGTGGCCAGGACCGGACGCCGGTAGCGCGCCAGCGCCGAGGCGTCGAAGAAGCCGGCGAAGCCGCCCAGGCCGCCCAGCACCTCGGGCCGGTGGCTGGCCGCCACGGACGCCTTCATCAGTTCGACGGCACGGTCGCCGGCGTCGATGTCGACCCCGGCGGCGGCGTAGGCGCTCTGCTCAGCAGCCAACTTTCTGCTCCAATCCCATCTGGCGGGCACGGTCGGCCGGGATCGGCACCGGGTAGGTGCCGTCGAAGCACGCGCGGCACAGCCGGCGCGCGGAGATCCCGGTGGAGGCGGTCAGGCCCTCCAGGCTGATGTAGCCGAGCGAGTCGGCACCGAGCGAGCGGCAGATCTCCTCGACGCTCAGCCCGGGGGCGATCAGCTCGGCGCGGGTGGCGAAGTCGATGCCGTAGAAGCACGGCCACTGCACGGGCGGTGACGAGATGCGCACGTGCACCTCGGCGGCGCCGGCCTCGCGCAGCATCTTCACCAGCGCGCGCTGGGTGTTGCCGCGGACGATCGAGTCGTCGACCACCACCAGGCGCTTGCCCTCGATGATGTCGCGGATCGGGTTCAGCTTCAGCCGGATGCCGAGCTGCCGGATCGTCTGGGACGGCTGGATGAAGGTCCGTCCGACGTAGGAGTTCTTCACCAGGCCCAGGCCGAACGGGATGCCGGACGCCTCCGCGTAGCCGATCGCGGACGGCGTCCCCGACTCCGGCGTGGGGATCACCAGGTCGGCGTCGACCGGCGCCTCCATGGCCAGCGTGCGTCCGATCTCGACCCGGGCGGCGTGCACCCGGCGTCCGGAGATCAGCGTGTCGGGGCGGGCCAGGTAGACGTACTCGAACAGGCAGCCCTTGGGGTCGGCCTCGGCGAACCGGGCGCTGTTCAGGCCGGACTCGTCGATCCAGATCAGCTCGCCGGGCTCGACCTCGCGGATCAGCGACGCCCCGATGATGTCGAGCGCCGCGGTCTCGCTGGCCACCACCCATCCGCCGGCGAGCCGTCCCAGCACCAGCGGGTGGATGCCCTGCGGGTCGCGGGCGGCGAACAGCTGGTGCTCGTTGGAGAACACCAGGCAGAACGCGCCCTGGAGGCGCGGCAGCACGGTCAGCGCGGCCTGCTTCAGGCCCTCGTCGGCGTGCGCGGTCATCAGCGCGGTGACCAGCGCGGTGTCGGACGTGGAGTCCATGCGGTTCTTGTGGGGCACCTCGGACGCCGCGACGCTCTGGCCGAGCCAGGCCTCGAGTTCGTCGGTGTTGGTGAGGTTGCCGTTGTGGGCCAGTGCGAGGCCGAAGTCGCGGGCGCCGCGGAACGTGGGCTGGGAGTTGTCCCAGGTGCTGGCGCCGGTGGTGGAGTAGCGGCAGTGGCCGACCGCCATGAAGCCCTTCAGGGAGTTCAGGGTCGGTTCGTCGAACACCTGCGAGACCAGGCCCATGTCCTTGAAGACCATGATCCGCTCGCCGTTGCTGACCGCCATGCCCGCCGACTCCTGGCCGCGGTGCTGGAGCGCGTACAGGCCGAAGTAGGTGAGTTTGGCGACCTCCTCGCCGGGGGCCCACACGCCGAACACGCCACAGGCGTCCTTCGGGCCGGGGTCGTCGGTCCAGTCATCGCCCGGCATCTGCACGGGGCAACCCTACCGGCCCGGGGACCCGGGCCGGCATCCGGTTCACTTCACCATGCGGATCGAGAACGGGTAGCGGTAGTCGTTGCCCTGGCTGGTCTGGACCGCGGCGACGATCTTCAGGATGAACCACAGGATCGCGACGACCGGGATCAGGAACACCCCGATCACCACGAACGAGAGCAGGAAGCAGGCGATCATCGCGATGACCATCGTCAGGTCGAAGTTCAGCGACTCCACCGCGTTCGCGCGCACCCGAGCGCTCTTCGGGCCCTGGATCAGCATGACCAGCAGCGGGCCGAGGAACGGCAGGCTGATCAGGCCGGCCAGCAGGGAGCTCCAGTGCGCGGCGCTCGACCAGGTGCTCTCCTCCGAGAGCGACAGCCCGGGGACCGGGACCAGCCCGTAGCCCAGCTGCTGCGGGTAGCCCGGCTGGGCGTAGTGGGGCTGCTGGCCCTGGGCGGACGGGGTGCCGTACGGCGTCGGGGCGTAGGGCGCGGCGGGCGGGGGCGGCGGCACGGGAGCCGGCTGCGGGGACGGTTGGCCGTAGGAGGACTGCGCGAGGTTCTGCGCGTAGTCGCCTCCGGTGTACGGCACGCCGCCGGACGTGGCTGGCGGTGCCGGGGGCTGCGGCGGGGGCGTGGGCTCCGGGATCGGGTGCGGCAGTTCGATGCTGGGCAGGTCGAGGTTGGTCGCCGCTCCGGGCTGGGCCGGGGCCGGCATGTCAAAGCTGGTGGCCGGGCCGGACGGGACCGGAGCCGAGGACTCGACGGCGTCCAGGTCGGGCGTGGGCAGGGCCTCCGGCTCGCTCTCCTCGATGGCCAGCCGGTTCGGGGCGGGCTCGAGCACGGCGGGCTCGAGGGGGGCCTCGGGTTCGGCGGGCTCGACCTCGACGGCCTCAGCGGGCTCGACGTCGGGGGTCATGGGCAGGGTCGCCTCCGGCTCGGGCGGGCTGGTGGGGACCTGGTCAGCGGGCGTGGTGCTCATGGCCTTCACCCTAGGACCGGGTTCGGGCGCCGAACAGGCACCCCCGTGGTTGCCCGGGGAGGAATCAGGGTTGCGCGGTGCCGCGTCCGGGGAGCGGCACTAGCCTGAGGCCGTGGCAGGAGAGCACCTGGTCGTCCGTCGTCCATTCGACGACACCGTGTACGGGGTCCTGCCGGCGGCGACCCCCTCCGACGTGGCGTCCGCGGCGGCGAGGGCGCGCAGCGCGCAGCAGTCGTGGGCCCAGGTCCCCGTGGCCGGGCGCGCCGCCGTCCTCAGCCGGTTCGCACGGCTGGTCCTCGCCCACCGCGACCGGATCCTCGACACCATCCAGGCCGAGACCGGCAAGGCCCGGATCAGCGCGTTCGAGGAGGTGCTGGACGCCGCCCGCGCCGCGCGGGTGTTCGCCCGGCAGGCGCCCACGCAGCTGCGTCCGCGGCGTCGTGGCGGGGCGATCCCCGGCCTCACCCGCACGACCGAACGCGCGCTGCCGGTGGGCGTGGTCGGCATCATCACCCCGTGGAACTACCCGTTCACCCTGCCCGCCTCCGACACCGCGCAGGCGCTGCTCGCCGGCAACGCCGTGCTGCTGAAACCCGACTCGCGCACCCCGTTCACCGCGCTGCTGCTGGCCGACCTGCTGACGGAGGCCGGGCTGCCACGGGACCTGTTCGGAGTGCTGCCCGGCCCCGGCTCGGAGCTCGGCCCCGCCCTCGTCGCGGAGGTCGACCACCTGATGCTCACCGGCTCGGTCCGGACCGGGCGGGTGCTGGCGAAGGCGTGCGCCGAACGGCTGATCGGCTTCTCCGCCGAGCTGGGTGGGAAGAACCCGTTGCTGGTGCTCGACGACGCCGACCTGTGGGCGGCGGCGGCCGGGACCGCCCGCGCCGCGTTCGCCAACACCGGGCAGGTGTGCGTGGGCATCGAGCGCGCCTACATCGTGGACGAGGTGTACGACGACTTCGTCGACCTCCTGCTGCGGCACGTGTGGGGCCTGCGGCTGGGCGTCGGCTACGACTGGGACCTGGACGTCGGCTCGCTGGCCTCGGCCGAGCAGCTCGCGTCCGTCGGCGCGCACGTCGCGGACGCGGTCGCGAAGGGCGCGACCGTGCTGGCCGGGGGACGCGCGCGTCCGGACCTGGGCCCGTACTGCTACGAGCCGACCGTGCTGGCCGACGTCACGCAGGACATGGTGCTGTGCCGGGAGGAGACCTTCGGCCCGGTGCTGTCGCTGTACCGGGTCGCGTCCGAGGACGAGGCGATCGCGCGTGCCAACGACTCCCGCTACGGCCTGAGCGCGAGCGTCTGGTCGGCGACCCGGGGCCCCGCGGTCGCCGCGCGGCTGCGGGTGGGCGGCGTGAACGTGAACGAGGGGTACGCGGCGGCCTGGGGGTCGCACGGGGCACCGATGGGCGGCCTGGGTGACTCCGGCATCGGCCGGCGGCACGGCAGCCAGGGGCTGCTGAAGTTCACCGAGTCGCAGACGGTGGCCGAGCAACGGCTGCACCCGATCGCGCCGCCGCCGTTCCTGGACAACGAGGGCTACGCGCGGCTGATGACGAAGGCGATCGGGCTGCTGAACCGGGTGGGGTGGGCTTGAGCCCCGCGCCGCGGGCCGCGTTCGACATCCCGGCGGACCCGCCGGGACGGCAGGCCCGGCTGCGTGGCCGGTTCGACTCCGAGCCGACCGTGCTGCGCGCCGACACCCCCGCCGAGGTGCCGGACGTCGTCGACGCCGCCGAGGCCGCCGCGCTGGCCGGGCACTGGGTGCTGGGCGGGCTGTCCTACGCCGCGTCCGGGGCCTGGGACGCCGCGCAGGTGGCGACCCGTGACGACACCCCGTGCGCCCACTTCGAGGTGTACCCCGACCCGCCCGAGCCGTGGCCGGTCGAACCCGCGGAGCTGCCGGCGCTCGACTGGCGCCGCGACCCCGGCCTGGCCGGTGGGCGCTCCCCTGCAGAGGGCATCGAGGAGGTGCTCGACCACGTCGCGGCCGGCGACTGCTACCAGGTGAACCTCACCACCCGCTGGCGGGCCGAGGCGCCCGGGCTCGACCTGTTCGGCTACTTCTGTGCGCTGGCCGCCGCGCAGCCCGGCGGCTACGCGGTGTTCTCCGAGGCCGCCGGGATCGCCAGCGTCTCGCCCGAACTGTTCTTCGCCCGTCGGGGAGAGCTGGTGGTGACCCAGCCGATGAAGGGCACCGCCCCGTCCGACGCCGACCCGTCGGTGCTGGCCGCACCCAAGGAGCGGGCCGAGAACCTGATGATCGTCGACCTGCTGCGCAACGACCTGGGCCGGGTCTGCCGTCCCGGCACCGTGCGGGTGGAGGCGCTGTTCGAGCTGCTGCGGCTGCCGACGGTGTGGCAGCTGACCTCGACCGTGACCGGGCGCACCAGGGAGGGCGCGACGCTGGCGGACGTGTTCGCTGCGCTGTTCCCGTGCGGCTCGGTGACCGGGGCGCCCAAGCTGGCCGCGATGCGCGTGATCGCCGGGCTGGAGCCCGCGCGCGGCTGGTACTGCGGGGCGCTGGGCGTGATCCGTCCGGGCGGCGAGGCGGTGTTCAACGTGCCGATCCGGACGGTGACCAGGACCGGGGACGCGCTGGCCTGCGGGGTCGGGAGCGGCATCGTGGCGGACTCGGTGCCTGCCGCCGAACTCGCCGAGTGGGACGCCAAGTCGGTGTTCCTCGGCGGGGTCCCGTTGCGCGGGCTGGAGACCTTGCTGCTCACCGACGGCGAGGTGCTGCACGAGCACGCGCACCTGGCGCGGCTGGCCCGCACCTGCGCGGCGCACGGGCTGGCCCTCGACGCCGAAGGGGTGCGGGCGGCGCTCGACCGCGTCCGGGAGGCGCACCCGGGCGGGACGCACCGGCTGCGGCTGGTGGCCGGCGGCGGCGCCCCGGTGGTGGACGTCTCGCCGGCGCCGGAACGCGGGCGGACGATGCGGCTGCGGCTGGCGTCCGACCCCCTGGACGCCGACGGGCCGCTCGGGCCGGTGATCGTCCACAAGACCACGCACCGCGCGCACTACGACCGGCTGCGGCTGGCGGCGGGCCAGGACGTCGACGACGTGATCTGCACCAACCCCAGGGGCGAGCTGACCGAGTGCACGTTCGGCAACCTCGCCGTCCAGCTGGCCGGGGAGTGGCTGACGCCGCCGGCGTCCGCGGGTCTGCTGCCGGGCACGCTGCGGGCCGAACTGCTCGCGTCCGGTGCGCTGCGGGAGGCGCGCCTGGTGCCGGCCGACCTCGACCGGGCCGAGGGCATCGCGTTCGTCAACGACCTGCGCGGCTGGTGCCCGGCGGTGCTGGCCTGAGGCTGCGCGATCCCGTCCCGTTTTCGCGCTGCAGACCCGGCGCGCGACCGGCTCGGTTAGGCTCGCCCCATGGGTGGACTCCTCGCTGTCGATGCCGGCCAGACCGGCATCAAGCTGCGCTGGGAGCACGGCCTCGAGCGCCTCGAGGGCGCGACCGCCGGGGTGCTCACCGACCGTCCGCTGATGCCGCAGCTCGCCGACGCCGTCGGCGCCTTCGTCGGCGAGCACCGGCTCTCGCCGAACGTCGTCGGGGTGGGCTGTTCGGGCCTGGTGACACCGGAGGCCCACGAGTTGCTCGGCCTGGTCACCCGGTACGGGATCACCGAGGTCGCGGTCGCCCACGACTCCACCACCAGCTACCTGGGCGCGCTCGGCGATGCGCCCGGCGCGGTGATCGCCGCCGGCACCGGGGTGGTCACGCTCGCGGTCGGCGTCCGCTCCGTCGCCCGGATCGACGGCTGGGGCTACCTGATCGGTGACGCGGGGAGCGCCTACTGGATCGGTCGGGCGGGCATGGACGCCGCGATGCGCGGCTTCGACGGCCGCGGCCGGATGACGCCGCTGACCAAGCGGCTGCGCGAGCTGTTCCCCGACCTGTCCGCGGCGTACGTGGAGCTCCAGTCCGACGACCGCCGGGTCAGCCGGATCGCCGACTTCGCCAAGGTGGTCGACGAACTGGCCGACGACGATCCGGTGGCCCGGGGCATCATGGACGCCGCCGCGGCCGAGCTGAGCGAGTCCGTCCTCGCCGGGCTGCGCCGGGTCTCGATGATGGGCTCCGAACCGCCGCAGGTCTGCGCGCTGGGTCAGGTGCTCCGCTCACGCCACATCCGTGAACGGTTCACCCGCTACCTGCGCATGCAGTGGCCCGACCTGCAGTTGGCCGACCCGATGGGCAACGCGCTGCTCGGTGCGGCGCTGCTGGCCAACCTCGGCGAGGACAGCCCACTCTCGAGCCTGGTCGCCCGCGCCGAAGCCTGAGCCGACGAACCGTCCACCGGCCAAGTGGGGACGGTTCTTCGATCCGCCAAATTCCGGCGGAAAACGGGGACAGTTCTTCATCCGCCCACCACGGCTGCGGGATGAGAGAGACTCCGGGCTTCGCCGGAGAAACCGATCCAGCGCCTCGCGAAGGGCTCGGGTGGCTGGGAACAGCACTCCTCGCCGCGAGCCTGCCAGGAACCGGACCGAAAGGGGACTGTCCCCTTTCGGTCCAGTGTTGGCCAACCTGGGTGAGGGATCGAAGAACCGTCCCCGATTCCCGCCAAAATCTGGCGGATCGAAGAACCGTCCCCGATTCCCGCCGGAATCTGGCGGATTTGGAGAACCGTCCCCGGTGTCAGGCGGGGAAGTCGTGGCCGGTCAGTCGGCGGTAGGCCTCGAGGTAGCGGCCGCGGGTGGCGGCGACCACGTCGGCGGGGAGCTCGGGCGGCGCGGACTCACGGTCCCAGCCGGAGTCCTTCGCCAACCAGTCGCGGACGTACTGCTTGTCGAAGCTGGGCAGGCTGCGTCCGGGCTGCCACGCGGACGCGTCCCAGAACCGGGACGAGTCGGGGGTGAGCACCTCGTCGGCCAGCACCAGGGTGCCGTCCGGACGCAGGCCGAACTCGAACTTGGTGTCGGCCAGCAGGATGCCCCGCTCGGCGGCCAGCTCGGCCGCCCGGGTGTAGATCGCCAGCGTCGCGTCGCGCAGGCGTCCGGCCAGCTCGGCGCCGTGCAGGTCGACGATCGTCGCGAAGTCGACGTTCTCGTCGTGCTCGCCCATCGGCGCCTTGATCGCGGGCGTGAAGATCGGCTCCGGCAGCTTCGAGCCGTCCAGCAGCCCCTCCGGCAGCGGCACCCCGCACACCGACCGGGACGCCTGGTACTCGGCCCAGCCCGACCCGGTGAGGTACCCACGGGCCACGCACTCGACCGGCACCATGGCCAGCTTCTCGACCACGACCGCCCGTCCGGCGACCTCGGCGGGCACGTCGGTGGAGACCACGTGGTTGGGGGTCAGGTCGGCCAGCTGGTCGAACCACCACAGCGAGAGCTGGGTCAGCACCGCGCCCTTGTCGGGGATCGGCGTGGGCAGCACGTGGTCGTAGGCGGAGATCGCGTCGGTCGCGACCATCAGGATCAGGTCGCCGGGCCAGGCGTACAGCCGCCGGACCTTGCCGGCATGGATCGGGGCGTCGAGCACGGCGCCAGCTTAGGGGGACGCCTCCCCCGGCGGCCCGGCCGTGTCTCGGCAGGCTCGACGGGCACGCCGCCGCGGGCCGCTGCCGTTAGCCTGTACCCGCCGCCCGTCCAGCCGACCCGGAGGTTCCATGCCCCTGCCGCATGCGCTCGTGCTGACCGTCTTCGGGGGCGGCAACGCCCTCTCGCCCTTCCGCGCCGCGGCCCTGCTGCGCCGCCTCCAGGCGTCCGTCCCGTCCGTGTCGGCGGTGACCGCCCGGTACGTGCACTGGGTGGCGAGCGACGCCGCGCTGGACGACGCCACCCGGGCGGTGCTGGACCAGCTGCTGACGTACGGCCCGCCGCCCGTGCCGCCGGCCGCCGGCCCGCACACCACGGTGGTGGCCGTCGCGCCCCGGCTGGGCACCCTGAGCCCGTGGGCGTCGAAGGCGACCGACATCGCGCACAACTGCGGGGTCGCCGTCCGCCGGGTCGAACGGGTCGTCGAGTACACCCTCGCCCTGGACGCCCCGCTCACCCCGCAGGAATGGGACGCGTGCGCGGACCTCCTGCACGACCGCATGACCGAGTCCGCCTTCGGCGACGTGGCTGCGTCCGCCGCCCTGTTCGCCGAGCGCGAGGCCGAGCCGATGGCCCACGTCGATGTCCTCGGACGCGGCCGCGCGGCCATCGAAGAGGCCAACACCACCTTCGGACTCGCCCTGTCCGACGACGAGATCGACTACCTGGTGACCGCGTTCGGCGACCTGCGCCGCAACCCCACCGACGTCGAGCTGACCATGTTCGCCCAGGCCAACTCCGAGCACTGCCGGCACAAGATCTTCAACGCCGACTTCATCGTCGACGGGGTCGCGCAGGAGAAGTCGCTGTTCGGCATGATCCGGCACACCGAGTCCGTCGCCGGCCAGGGCACCGTGGTCGCCTACTCCGACAACGCCTCGATCATGGCCGGCGGCCGGGTCAGCCGCTGGGCCCCCGAAGGCGCGGACGGGCCGAGCCGCTACACCGCGCGCGACGAGGACGTCCACGTGCTGATGAAGGTGGAGACCCACAACCACCCGACCGCGATCAGCCCGTTCCCGGGTGCGGCGACCGGCTCCGGCGGCGAGATCCGCGACGAGGGCGCCACCGGACGCGGCTCGGCGCCGAAGGCCGGCCTGACCGGCTTCGCGGTCTCCAACCTGCACCTGCCCGGCACCGACGAGCCCTGGGAGCGCGACCCGTACGGCGCGCCCGCCCACCTCGCCACCCCGCTGGAGATCATGACCGCCGGCCCGCTGGGCGCGGCCGCGTTCAACAACGAGTTCGGACGTCCCGGCCTGGGCGGCTTCTTCCGCGTCTACGAGCAGACCGTGGACGGCGTCCGCCGCGGCTACCACAAGCCGATCATGAGCGCGGGCGGCCTCGGCTGGATCAGCGCGTCCCAGACCCACAAGCAGGCCTTCCCGGCCGGCACCCTGCTGATCCAGATCGGCGGCCCGGGCATGCGCATCGGCATGGGCGGCGGGGCCGCCTCCTCGATGGCGGCCGGCGCCAACGCCGCCGAACTCGACTTCGACTCGGTGCAGCGCGGCAACCCCGAGATCCAGCGGCGCGGCCAGGAGGTCATCAACCACTGCGTGAACCTGGGCGCGGACAACCCGATCCTGTCGATCCACGACGTGGGCGCGGGCGGGCTGTCGAACGCGTTCCCCGAGCTCGTCGACGGCGCGGGCCTGGGCGCCCGCTTCGTGATGGACGCGGTGCCGCAGGAGGAGTCCGGGCTGGCACCCAAGGAGATCTGGTGCAACGAGAGCCAGGAGCGTTACGTCCTGGCGATCGCGCCGGAGTCGCTGGAGCGGTTCGCCGCCCTGTGCGCGCGGGAACGCTGCCCGTTCTCGGTGGTGGGCGTGGCCCGCGACGACGGCCAGCTGGTGCTCGCCCCGGCCGCGCAGGACGCGCCGGGCGACGACCGCCCGATCGACATGCCGATGGACGTGCTCCTGGGCAAGCCGCCGCGCATGACCCGCGACGTGGCCCGGGTCACCCACCGCGCGCCGGCGGTCGAACTGGCCGGCCTCGACCTCCGCGACGCGGCGTACGCGGTGCTGCGGCACCCGTCGGTGGCGTCAAAGCGGTTCCTCGTCACGATCGCCGACCGCACCGTCGGCGGCCTCAACCACCGCGACCAGATGGTCGGGCCGTGGCAGGTGCCGGTGGCCGACGTGGCGGTGACGCTGTCGGACCACACCGGGCTGGCCGGGCAGGCGATGGCCTCCGGTGAGCGGATGCCGCTGGCCGCGGTCGACGCCCCGGCGTCCGGACGGATGGCGGTCGGCGAGGCACTCACCAACCTGCTCGCCGCGCCGGTCGACCTCGCCGGTGTGAAGCTGTCGTGCAACTGGATGGCCGCCTGCGGCGAGGACGGCGAGGACGCCGCGCTGTACGACACCGTCCGCGCGGTCGCGATGGAGCTGTGCCCCGCGCTCGGCATCTCGGTGCCGGTCGGCAAGGACTCCCTGAGCATGCGCACCCGCTGGACGGACGCCTCCGGCGCGGCCCGGCAGGTGACGTCGCCGGTGTCGCTGGTGGTGTCGGCGTTCGCGTCCCTGCCGGACGTCACCGGCACCTGGACGCCGCAGCTGCGCCCCGGCTCGACCCTCGTGCTGGTCGACCTCGGCGCCGGCAGGGACCGGCTCGGCGGCTCGATGCTGGCGCAGGTGACCAACCAGTTCGGCGACGTCGTGCCCGACCTGGACGACCCGTCGCGGCTTGTCGCGCTCGCGTCCGCGCTCACCGAGCTGCGGGCGAAGGGGCTGGTCAGCGCCTACCACGACCGCTCGGACGGCGGCCTGTGGGCGGCGGCGTGCGAGCTCGGGTTCGCCGGCGCGACCGGTGTCGACCTCGACGTCCCCACCGTGCCCGCGCTGTTCAGCGAGGAGCTGGGCGCGGTGCTGGGCGTGGCGGACGACGACGTCGACCCGGTGTTCGCGGTGCTGGCCGCACACGGGCTGGACGGGCTCAGCCGCATCGTCGGGCAGGCCGCCGACGACCGGCGCGTCCGGGTGAGCGTGGCCGGTGAGCCGCTGCTGGACGAGTCGCTGCGCGACCTTGGCCAGGCCTGGGACGAGGTGTCGTGGCGGATCGCCGCGCTGCGCGACAACCCCGAGTGCGCCGACGAAGAGCACGACGCCTTCGCCGCCGACGCCCCCGGGCTGGTGGTCGCGCCGACGTTCGACCCGGGCGAGGACATCGCGGCGCCGTTCATCGCGTCCGGGGTGCGCCCGAAGGTGGCGATCCTGCGCGAGCAGGGCGTGAACAGCCACGTCGAGACCGCCTACGCATTCGACCGCGCGGGCTTCGACGCCTACGACGTGCACATGACCGACCTGCTCGCCGGGCGCTTCGACCTGGCCGACGTGGCCGGGCTGGTGGCCTGCGGCGGGTTCTCCTACGGCGACACCCTGGGCGCCGGCGAGGGCTGGGCGCGCACGGTCGCGTTCAACCCGCGGCTGACCGAGGCGTTCGGCGCCTTCTTCGCCCGCAGCGACACCTTCGGCCTGGGCATCTGCAACGGCTGCCAGATGTTCGCCGCGCTGGCCGACCTGATCCCGGGCGCCGAGGCGTGGCCGCTGTTCACCCGCAACCGGTCCGAGCAGTACGAGGCGCGGCTCAGCCAGGTGGAGGTGCTCGACTCGCCGTCCATCTTCTTCACCGGCATGGCGGGCAGCCTGCTGCCGATCGCGGTCGCCCACGGCGAGGGCCTGGCGAACTTCGACGCCCGCGGCGACCTTGCGTCTGTGCAGCGGGCGGCGCGGTTCGTGGACGCGTACGGCGTCCCGACCACGACCTACCCGGCGAACCCGAACGGTTCCCCCGACGGTCTGACCGCGGTGACCACCACCGATGGGCGGTTCACGGCGATGATGCCGCACCCCGAGCGGGTGTCCCGCAACGCGCAGCTGTCCTGGACCGACGGGCCGATCGGCGCCGAGAGCCCGTGGCTGCGGATGTTCCGCAACGCGCGCGTCCGAGTGGGCTGAACCGACGCAACAGCGATCGCTACGCATCATCGGGGATTGCCGGCTCCCCCACGGGCCGGAAGCATGACAGGGTGAGTGAGCCCCGGACCAAAAGGGGACTGTCCCCTTTTGGTCCGCGCCTCAGGCGACGGCGGCCACCGCGAAGCCGCCCCAGGCCCGTTCGGTCGCGGACTCGGTGCCGTGCACCTGGTTCTCCCGCTGGACGAGACCGCACCCGGCGAGCAGTTCGGTCAGCCGCTCGGTGACCGGCGGGGTGGCGTCGACGCCGAACCGCAGCGGCTCGCCCGCCCGGGCTGTCGTCGATCGCGCCATCCGCCAGAAGGCCGCGTCGGACTCCAGGCTCATCGACGTGTAGTAGTCGAACGCGATCAGGCTGCCCGGCGCGCAGGACGCCACCTTCCGCAGCGTCTCGCGGACGGCGTCCGGCTCGAGGTAGATGATCACGCCCTCCCACAGGAACAGTGCGGGACGGTGGCTGTCGAACCCGGCGTCGACGAGCCGGGCCAGCCAGTCGTCCCTCCCGAAGTCAGCCGGGACGAAGGTGACGCCGCGGGTGTCGATCGCCGCCTCGGTGAGCACCTGCTGCTTGATCGCGAGCGTGGCCGGCATCTCCACCTCGAACGAGCGGACGGGGGTGTCCGCCGGCAGCCGGTACGGACGGGTGTCGAACCCGGCGCCGAGGATCACGAGCTGGTCGATGGCGGGCAGTTCCTCGTCCACCACCCGGTCGAAGAACGTGACCCGGGCGGCCGCCTCGGACTGCGGCGGCACCGCGCCCTCGAAGGGGTAGCGGAACGTCTTCGGCACGAAGCCGGTGAGTCGGTGTGCGAGCTCGGCGGGGGTGCTGACGAGTCGGCTCGCCAGCCGCGGGACGCCGGGCAGGATCGGCATGATGCGGTCGGCGGCCGGGTCGGACCGGACGCCGAAACGGTGCATCGCCCAGCGGGTGGACAGCGGGCCCTGCGCGGTCATCGACACCCCCGACCGTTTCGTCCGGGAGAGTGCGGCGGCCACCCAGAGCACGTACCCGATCAGCGAGAGGGGGAACAACAGCACAGTGATGGCGTAGTAGGGAACCGCGCCCCGGTCAGGCTTGCCCATGAGTTTCTCCTATGTCAAGCGGCGGCCGGGAGGCAAGTCCCGGTCGCGGCCGCGGTCGTTGGTTTCAGGACAT